>WOUR01000002.1 GCA_009772935.1 Rhodospirillaceae bacterium | reverse complement strand
CGCCGGCCCCCGAACCCGAGCCTGTGGTCGCCTCGGCGCCGCAGCCGATCGCCGCCCCCGAGCCGGCACCGGTCCCCCCCCCTCCGCCGCCGCCGGTCCCCGTGATCGATGCGCCGCCGGAGAAGCCCAAGCGCGGCTGGTGGCGCCGCTAAGCGGGACCCGAAGCATGCGTCGCCGCTCCCTGATCGCCGGCGCCCTCGCGTCGCCGCTCAGCGGCGCGGCGAAGGCGAACACTTTCCCGAACGGCCCGTTTCGTATCATCGTGCCGTTCGGACCGGGATCGGCCACCGACCAGAGCGCGCGCAACGTCGCCGAGGGACTGACCAAGGCCTTCGGCGTACCGGCCGTCGTCGAGAACAAGCCTGGCGCCAGCGGCGCGATCGCGGCCGACGTCGCCGCCAAGGCGAAGCCGGACGGCCAGACCATCTTCGTCTGCTCCAACACGGCGGCGGCCTCCAACGTCGCGCTGATGAAATCCCTGCCCTACGACCCGCTGAAGGATTTCGAGCCGGTCACGATCATCGGCCGCGCGCCGGTTTTCATGATCGTGAACCCCAAGGTCGAGGCCAAGACGGCGCAGGAGTTCGTGGCGCTGTGCAAGCGGCAGCCAGGCCGGATCAACTTCGGCTCCGGCAGCGCCTCGACCCGCATCTCGGGAGAGTTGCTCAAGGCCAAGACCGGAATCGACATGCTGCACGTGCCCTACAAGAGCACGCCGGCGGCGCTGCAGGACACGATGGCCGGGCACGTGCAGATGTGCTTCGCCGATCCGGTGACTAGCCTTCCCCAGGTCAAGGCGGGCACCGTTCGATGCCTGGGCGTCGGCAGCCGCGGCCGCTACAAGCTCACGCCCGACATTCCCACGCTCATCGAACAGGGCATCCCCGATTTCGAGCTGATGACCTGGACCGGCATCCTGATGCCGCGCGGCGTGCCGCCAGCGGTCATGGCGAAGCTGCGCGAGGCCATGCTCAAGGCCATCACCGATCCCGCCTATGTCGAGCGCCAGGCCCAGGGCGGCTCGGAAATCGCGCCCTGCTCGCCCGACGAGATGCGCCGGATCATGGTCGCCGAGATCGAGCTCTACCGCGAGATGATGAAAGTCGCCGGCATCGAGCCGGAGTGACATTGTATTCGACCATCCCGCATCATGTGGAGCGGGCTAACAGAATCAGTTCAAGCAATTGAGTGCCGCCGGCGCCACCTAGAGGTACGAGAACCGCCTGTACGACAGGTTGCTCGAAGAACGGTGCGAACGCCCCCTGCCTCAAATTGCGAACTTGCTCGATCAGCCGCGGAAACTGCTCTGCAAGACCCGCATATTTTTTTCCCGCCCCCTTCAGCCAGAGCAGATCTTGTTCCATGCGCTCGAGGCTGACCCGCCGGGCCACCTCGGCGCCATGATTGAGTAACGCGGCCATCGCCACGGACCAAAGTACGAGGAAAACGAACGCGGCAAGAATGAACCCGCCAACCTGCCAATTATCGAACAATCGGCTGCGCGCAATGATCAGCACGGCCAAGAGAACGAACGGGAAAATTATCAACGGCCCGACAACCGCAGTGTGCCGGGCGAACAGTCGAGCGTCGATCCAATCGTCCAGCAATGAATTGCTGCCAAACTTGTGACCGCGGTCGATCGGCTGGGCCGGAACTGGTCGTCCCGCACGGTCGCGCAACTCTGTACCTAGTTCGGCGGCAAACCGCTGCACTGTAGCCTGCGGGTAAAAGGTTCGACCGCTCTTCAGCAGGGTAATGAACCGCCATGTCAGCATCGTTGAGTCTGCCACGACGACCATCAGGACCATAGTCGCAGTTCCGGAGACTATAAGCGTCCATTCAAAAAGCATTCGGTCGCCAATGCCACGCGCGGGAGTCTCCGGCGCAATCCCTCCGATCACCCGCCCCATGAGTATCAGGAACAGTGTCAGGAGGACGCTGCCCACGACGACACGCACCAGGCGCTGTCGCCCGCGCAAGCGCATTCTGTATTCATGCCAAAGCGCAGAACCGTCTACCGGATCATCACTTGAGACCTTGTCCTGCCAGGCGAACAAAAAAATGGAGTAATAGCGAAGGTGCCGACGGAGCCACGATGTCGACGCTCCGTCCGGCGGCGCCCCGGTATTGGGAAAATACTCTTCTTCTATACGCTCGGCTTGCAGGAACGTCTTGCACCAGGCGTAGTCGAGAAACCAGGCGAACAGCAGGATTGCCAACGCACGCAGTAGTTCCGATGGCCATGCACTGATCCCGCTCAAAAGGGCGAAAGGCTCATACAGTTGCTCATCGTGCCCCTCTGGTGCCCAGACCCACCAAACGGCGGCGGCAGCACAAGCTGACACACAAAGTGCCAGTGCCCGCTTTCTGACAACCGGACCGGCCGGATCTCCATTGCTCCACCACGTGGCCAGCGCAAAAAACGCCGATGCAATTGCCCCGAGGGCCATTGCAAGTAGGACTGCCCCTTTAAGCCCGACTCGACCTGGACATGCGAGTTCGACTACGACCCCTGCGACGAACCCAAAGGCAGCAAACTGGGCGCCTGCGATCATGATCGTTGACCAGGCAGAACGAGAAGCGGCCTCAGGATATGATTCCGCCGGCCGACCGAGAAGAAATCGGCTCATAGTTCTCATTGCCGGCCCGGGCCGAACGAACGCAATCATCCAACCCACGACCAGAAGCACGGCAGCCGCAAGCTTTGCATAGAGAGAGCGCGTTGCCTGTTGCGCTTCCCACACGACATCCGAGACCGGAGGTGGCGGAGAACGCGGACCCGTCAATTCCTTCGCGCCCTCCCGGCCTATCTCGAAAAGGTGAGGCTTTCCGATTTCCGCCGAAATGCGCTCCTTCACCGAACGAGACGATACACTTCCGCACGACCGTCCGCTTTCGCCGCGCTTCTTTTCGCTTTCATCCAGCGCCGCGTAACGCGCGGCAAGAAACATCGCTGTCTGATAAATATCCCGAAACGGTGATACTCCGCATTGAAGGTCGTCACCGAGCGCCAGCGGCAGACTTGAAGCAACGATCAAATTTCGAGTGTATGGAAGCATGCTCGGATGGACGAGTCGCGCATCAAGATCCGTCGTAAAGATCATCCGGTCCGGGAATTCGTCGCGCAGCGCTTGAGCCAGTATGAGTTTATCGTGCACATCACTGCCGATAATTCCGATTGCCTGCAGGTCTATACTGACTCCCGTCCGCCCCAGTTTTTCTGTCACAAGCCGACGTAGATAGTCACGTTGTTGACGACCTTCTGCCCACTCGATCGACGCTTTTTGGTCGCGGGGCTTGTCGCCATGCCGTTGCGATTGCTTCGCCAATCCTTCGATCGTCAGCCCGTCCAAGCCTCGCATGTATTGATAGGATACCAGCTTGACGTCGGGTTTTTTGGAGTTGCCGCAAGCAGATCCGTGTTGGAGCTCGCGATCCAGCTCCCCCTCGAAGGAGCGCGCATACACAGAATCCCACTCTCTTATCAGGGCTACGGTCCGATCGACGCCGTTGGCTCGTTCATCGAGGCCGCGCTCACAAAGTTCCCTAACCAGGGCTTTGATCAAGAGATCGTCTGTGCCTACCGTTGGAACAAAGAATGGAGGCTTGGCCTTGTCGCTCGGTCGCGGCGGCGGGTCCATTGGGCTTACGCGATTTCGTGATTTCGGTCGTGAATCGTCCAGATTCTTCTGGATTTCCTGGAGCAGCAGACGGAAGCCATCGGCCATCGATCCTGCCTTTTTTGCAGGAGATTCATCCGGAAGGGCGCCAAGTAATTCGACTGCCGGAGCCGTCGAGATATGGCTAACCAGTTGCAGTCTGTTCAGTACTCGCCAGTTCTGCTCGAAATCTTCCCGACGCCTATGCTTGTCGATATTCCCGGCCTCTTTGGCGAGTTGCGTCAGATCTTCCAGCGCTTTGGCCAAACCGTTGGAACTGGTCGGGCCGACAATGCGCAACTGAAGGTCTTCATTGGGGCTTACGTCGCGGAGAAGCATCGCGGATTGTGCGAGCCATCGTCCGCCCAAGTTGGTATCATCAACCCAAAGCACGGCGATGCGCCGTTTCGGCTCTGTCGCTGACGTTGTACTCAGTGTCTCGTACACGATCTCCATCGTGGGAGGAGCGGGTACGTTTGGTGTCAGCTTTTCCAGAACGACCGAAAGGCTCTCCTTCAGAATCGCAGGCAATTTGAGTTTCTCAGAAGCCGCATCTGGTTTGTGAGGCGTGCGCAGGGTTGCGGCTACCCTCTTTGTGTACTTCCTGAACAGATGCATGCCCGGATCGCCCTCGACGCACGCACCGAAGGACTCGCAGCGCCGAACTCGCAGCCAACCCATTCGTTCGCTTACATCCGGTTCGAACCCGGCCGCATTCATGCCGGTAAGCAGCGCGTAGCGCGCGCGCCGGCGCGCCTCCTCCTCCCTGGCAAAGGCCGCCCCGGGCAACAAGGCAACTACGAGTGCCGAAAGCTTGTTCTGCCCCTGGAAGGTTTCCTTGAATCGCTGATCATTCAGTGGCTGGGCATCCTTGCATCGCACATCATTGACATTTCTCTGGCCTTCAGACTTCTCACCGCCGGAATGACACGTTTTCCTCAACGTCTCTCGATGCCGGCGCAACGCGGCGAGAGGATCCTCCCAAAGCCTGGCTTCGACAGGAGGTTCCAACCACTGAAATTGTTGGGTGGCCTCGAGCTCCGGCTGCCGCAGTGATTCAAACGCGCGCTGCCCGAAATATGTCGTCGACGCAAAAAGCGCCACAACGGCCATCCCTGCCGCCGGAAGCGATGGTCCGCGGTCCCCGAACATTTCGACACCCCCAGATTGCCGCATCTCGCATGACAACAACCTAAATGGGTTGTATTTGCCTGTCACGCGCATATATCTACAACAAGACTTTCCTCCGCTGCAGTTCGCAAGACGCTCTCTGTTCGATCGTCTGTCGGAAAGCTTCAGCCAAAAGCGTTTCAGGCGATATTTCGTTGTATCCGTTTGGGGATATCGCAACGGCTGGACCTCCGCTAGACACCGCCACGGCCGCAGGTCGCCTTCAGGCTCTCGCCCATCCGGCGCGGCTCAGGTTGTCCCAGATATTCTCGCAGGCTGGCCACGAGGCATGACGGCGGGCGGCCGGCTCGACCACGACGCGGTAGCCGGCTGAGCGGGCATTCCCCTGTCCCGTTCAGCGGTCTCTTCACTTTCGTTATATTCTTTTATATATATCGTATACCGCAAGTCGGCGAGCACTTTCCCAACAGCCCACGAGGGTCGCACCATGCAGCACGCGAAGCATTTCTACATCGACGGCCAGTGGATCGACCCGATCACGCCCGCCCTGCTCGACGTCATCGATCCGTCGACCGAGGAGGCCTATATCCAGATCTCCGTCGGCAGCGCCGCCGACGTGGACCGCGCCGTGGCCGCCGCCAAGGCCGCCTTTCCGTCCTTCGCCCGCACCAGCCGCAACGAGCGGCTCGAATTGCTGCGCGCCATCCTGGCCGAGTACAACAAGCGTCGGAACGATGTGGGCGACGCCATCTCGCGCGAGATGGGCGCGCCGCTGGAATTCGCCCGCACCGTCCAGGCCGGCCGCGGCACGGCCCATCTGGAACGCATGATCTCGGTGCTCGAGACCTATCCCTTCGAGACCGTGGAAGGCAGCACCCTGATCGTGCGCGAGCCGATCGGCGTGTGCGGCCTCATCACGCCGTGGAACTGGCCGACCAACCAGATCGCCTGCAAGGTCCTGCCCGCCATCGCCGCCGGCTGCACCATGGTGCTGAAGCCGTCGGAAGAGGCGCCGATCGACGCGATCGTCTGGACCGAGATCATGCACGCCGCCGGCACGCCCAAGGGCGTCTACAACATGGTGCAGGGCGCCGGCTCCGTGGTCGGCGAGGCCATGTCGAGCCATCCCGACATCGACATGATGTCGTTCACCGGCTCGACCCGCGCCGGCATCCGCGTGGCCCAGGCAGCCGCCGTCACCGTCAAGCGCGTTGCCCAGGAGCTGGGCGGCAAGTCAGCCAACATCCTACTGCCCGACGTCGACTTCCAGATGGCCGTCACCAAGGGCATCAATAGCATGATGGTCAACTCGGGCCAGTCCTGCACCGCGCCCAGCCGCATGTTCGTGCCGCAGGACCGTCACGACGAGGCGAAGCAGATCGCCAAGGTCGCCGCGGAGAAGTTCATTGTCGGCAACCCGCAGGATCCGGCCACGAGGCTCGGTCCCGTCGTGAACGAGGCCCAGTTCAACAAGATCCAGGGCCTGATCCAGAAGGGCATTGCGGAGGGCGCGGAACTGGTGACGGGCGGTCCCGGCCGTCCGGAGAATCTGAACCGCGGTTTCTACGTGCGGCCGACCGTGTTCGCGAGCGTAACCAACGATATGACGATCGCACGCGAGGAGATCTTCGGGCCGGTCATCTGCATCCTCCCCTACAAGGACGAGGAAGAGGTCATCCGTCTCGCCAACGACACGATCTACGGCCTCGCTGCCTATGTGCAGGGCAGCGATCTCGAACACGCCCGCAAGGTCGCCTCGCAGATGCGCGCCGGCAACGTCCATGTGAATTACCCGATGGGCGACACCGCCGCGCCGTTCGGCGGGTACAAGCAGTCGGGCAACGGCCGCGAGTACGGCAAGTGGGGTCTCGAGGAGTTCCTCGAGACCAAGGCGGTCATCGGCTACAAGGCGGCCTGACGCTTCGATCTCGATCGAGCGGCCGGCGCGGGTGCATGCGCCGCCTGCTTGGCCAGCGCCCAGCGGTCGCACCGCCTCTCGCTGGCATCCCGGACGCGACACCGCCATACTTCGCTCATGCAGCATACCGAACGCCAGCCTCCGTCCGTCGACATCGCAATCGTCGGCGGCGGCGCCAGCGGCGTATTGCTGGCCGCCCAGCTCGTCCGCAAGAGCAACCTCCGCGTCGCGCTGATCGATCGCAACGACCATCCGGGCCTCGGGGTGGCCTATTCAACCCGATGTCGGGGTCACCTCCTGAACGTGCGCGCGAGCGACATGACGGCGCTCGTCGATGAGCCCGATCATTTCGTGACGTGGCTGGCGCGGGACGGCGGCGCGCTCGGCCCCACGGACTTCGTACCCCGCGCCGACTACGGTCGTTACCTCCAGGACTTGTTGAAGGAGTCGCTGGAACGCGCCCAAGGCCGGCTGCAGATCTTGACCGGGGAGGTCATCGCCGTTCGCGAGAGGCCCGAGGGTGTCTCGCTCGACATTTCCGGGCAGGACGTCCCGTTGTTCGCCCGCAAGGCCGTCCTGGCGACCGGGCATCGACCGCCCTCGGAGGATTCCGGCGCCTATCACGGCAATCCCTGGCGCGAAGAGGTCGTCGCGGGCCTTGCCCTCGATGCGTCCGTCCTGCTGATCGGGACCAGCCTGACGATGATCGACGTACTGATCTCGCTGATGGAACATGGCCATAGGGGGCCGATCGTCGCCCTCTCCCGGCGCGGGCTGGTGCCGCATCGCCATCCACCGGCGCCGATCCCCACGCCCGAGGCCGATGCCATCGATCTCTTTTCCGGCAGCCTGTCGCAGCGCACCGCCCGTTTCCGCGCCAAGCTGCGGGCCGGTTTGGGCTGGCCAGGCCTCATGCAGCTTCTGCGGCCGCACAATAACGAACTCTGGCACGGACTCGACCTCGACCAGCGTCGGCGGTTCCTGCGCCATCTGCGTCCCTGGTGGGACATCCACCGCCATCGCGTGGCACCGCACATCGGCGAACAGATTGATGCCGCCCTGGCGCGCGGCCAGCTCGCGATCGTCTCGGGGCGGATCGAGATCGGGCGCACGACGGACGACAAGGTCGACGTCTCCATCATCCGTCGCGGCTCGACCGAGCGGGAGCAGCGCAGCTTCGACCGGGTCGTCGACTGCCGCGGCCCACGCAACGAGGTCGACGTCCGCCTGCCCCTCCACGCTCAGCTGGTGAAGGACGGTCTGCTGCGACCCGATCCACTCAACCAGGGTCTCGACGTTGCCGAGGACGAAGCGCTGATCTCGCAGGCAGGCATCCCCTCGAAGCACCTCTTCGTTCTCGGCCCCCCGACGCGCGGGCGCTACACCGAGATCGTGGCCATTCCCGACATCCGGATCCAGGCGGCAGAGATCGCCGACCAGCTCGTCGCACAGCTGCGCGAGCCGTCTGGTCTTGCTGCCAGTCCCGCCGCATAATTCCGGAATGGGACGCCGACCAGCCAAAGCCGCAGCCAAACCGGCCGACAAGCCTTCACTGCACCTGCGGATCGATTTCGGCGGCGACCGCTCGATCGGTCCCGGAAAGGTCCGGCTGCTCGAGCTGATCAACGAGACCGGATCGATTTCCGCTGCGGGCCGTGCGCTGGCCATGTCCTACCGCCAGGCCTGGCTGCTGGTCGACGAGATGAACCAGATGTTCCGCGAGCCCGTGGTGACCGCCCAAACTGGAGGCGGCGGCGGCGGCGGCACGTCGGTCACGGAAACCGGCAACGACATCGTGCGCCTCTATCGCGAGATGGAGCGGCGGGCCTACGGGGCCTCGTCACCGGAAATCCGCTCGCTGGCCCGCCTTCTCACCCCGCCGGACGCCAAACTCCACTAGACCCTCACCCGCCAGCCGGGCAGGCGACTTGCAACGACCTTCGTTATATCTTATGAGATATAACGTCGCTTCACCGCAGGAAGGTGCCGGTCATGGAGATCGTCGGCAAGGGTTTGACGGACTGTCAGGTCGATCCGACAGGCATTTCGTTCCGCCTCGGTTTCGAAAGCGTCGATGGCCAGCCGGCGTCGGTGGTCCTGCCGGTCGATTGCCTGCGGTCTCTGCTCATGACCCTGCCCCACGTGATCGAGAAAGCGCTGAAGGCCCGCTACAAGGACGACACTCTGAAGATCGTTTACCCGATGGGCGGCTTTACGCTCGAGGCAGCGGCCGGCAGCAGCAGCACCATCCTGACGATGAACACGCCCGACGGCTTCAAGGTCTCATTCGCCCTCACCCCCGAGGATGCCGGTGGTCTCGCGACGTCGCTTGTCGGCATCGACGGGAGCCAGCCGCACGCCCCGATCAATTGATGCCGGATTACGAGCGGAGGGTCGATTTCAGCGAGGCCGCGGAGGTCCGCGGCGAACTGCTGCCGAACGAGAACGCCGTCCTGATCACGCTTGTCGGCCATGATGGCCGGCGGTCCACCCTGACCATTCCGGTCGCTGATCTGCAGCGGCTCGTTCCGCTCCTGCTTCTGCTGGGCCGCGCCCTGCCGCAAACCGAGCCGGCCGATGCCGCCCGGCTCTCCCTCGTGCCGACCGATTCACTGAGCGTCGGCGGCCTGCCGAGAGGCGAAACGTTGCTCGCCGTGGCGGTCGGCCCCGCCACAGTCGGCTTCTCGATACCGGCCTCCGCCGCCGAAAAGCTGGGACGGTCCCTGTTGCTCGCCGCCCGCGACGCGACAGAGCCTACTTCAGTACAGTGAAGCCCTGCTTCTCGAAGAACAGCTTGGCGGCCGGCATCTTCAGGTAGTCGACGAAGGCCTGCGCATCCGGATTGATCGAGGTCGAAAGCAGCGCCATTGGATAGATGATCGCTGGGTGCGAATCCGACGGGAAGGCACCCACGATGCGCACGGCCGGATCGGAAGCGGCGTCGGTCTTGTAAACGATGCCGAGCGGCGCCTCGCCGCGCGAGACCAGAGTCAGCGCCATGCGGACGTTCTCGGCCTGCGCCACGCGGTCGGAAACCGACGGCCAGACGCCGAGATATTCCAGCGCCGCCTTGCCGTACTTGCCGGCCGGCACCGCCTCGACGCTGCCCATGGCAAGGCGGCCGCCATTGCCGAGCGCGCCGCGCAGGTTGAAGCCCTTGTCGATCTTGAGATCGATCCTGGAGTCCTTGCCGGCGATCAGGACGATCTGGTTGCCGAGATAATCCGTGCGGCTGGTCGGCTTGATGAGCTTGCGCTCCGCGACATAGTCCATCCACGGCACGTCGGCCGAGATGAAGATGTCGGCCGGGATGCCGCCCTCGATCTGCTTGGCCAGCGCCGAACTGGCCGCATAGGAGATCTTGATGCTCTTCCCCGTCTGCTTGGCCCAGGCGGCCGACGCCTCGTCGAGCGCATTCTTGAGGCTGGCGGCGGCGAGGATGACGACGTCCTTGCCCTGCGCGGCGGCCGGCTGCGCGAGCCCGCCTGCTGAAAGAACGAAAGCGGCCGCGTGGATACCGCAGGCGAAGACCCGACGACGCCCCAGCATGGAAGCCTCCTGTCACGAGATTTGCACGATATATCCATTTGGATATATCGACAATTCGCCCGGTCCGCTACCTGTCTAACCTCTGAAGCGATCTGCGACCTCGGGAAGCATGGCTCACAACGGCCATGGTTCCCTGGCAGCCAGACCGGCCTCGTGCCGCCATGCGGCGGCCGTGGGGCCACGTCAGGCGGCGTAGCGGCTTTCGCTGAGCGCCGGCCACAGTTCGTCCTTGCCGGCCCTGGCGAAGGATTCGCCGATCTTCTCACCCCAGAAGCTCTCGCTGCCGAAGTCGCGGCGCCACACCCAGAGCCTGCGCGTGTAGTGATGCAGGATGTGCTCGTGGGTGAAGCCCATCGCGCCCATCGACTGGTGCGAGAGGGCGGCGATCCGGTGCGCGAAGTCGGAGGTCTGGGTCTTGGCGGCGGCGATCGAGAAGCTGCCCCCCTTCTCCAGCCCGCCCTCGTCGGCGTCGCGCGCCGCAGAATCTGCCGAGGCGATGGTTGCGGCCACGTAGCTCGCCAGCTCCGCCAGCATGTGCTGGATCGCCTGAAACGTCGAGATCGGCCGACCGAACTGGACGCGTTGCTTGCAATACTCGGTCGCCGTCACCAGCACCTTGTCGGCGGCACCCGCCATCTGCATGGTGCGGGCGAGCGCGGCGAGTTCGAACGCACGATCTGCGCTGACCGGTGAGACCGCGGAGAATTCGGGCGTCGCGCCGTCGAACGTCACGGTCCCGTAGGGTTCCCCGGCATGGCTCGGCGTGTCCTCGATCGAGACGGCATCGCGCGGCACGACGACGAGCGTCGGCTTGCCTCCCGCCATGATGATCGAGACGAAGCGCTCGGCGACACCCGCGAAGGGCACGCGCGCGACCTTGCCGGAGACACGGCCGCCCTGCAGCGACAACCCGCCCAGAGCGACCGTCGACGGGCCGCTTGCAGGCTTGCCGCCCGCGGATGCAACCAGCAGGTTGGCGAGCGCCGTCTCGGCGACCGGCACGGGCACGGCATGCTCGCCTGCAACGCGCAGCAGCGCCATCAGGTCGGCCAACGTTCCGCCAACCCCGTCCTGTTCCTCAGGCACGGCGATCAGCGGCAGGCCCATCTCCTCAATCTCCTTCCAGAGATCGGCGGGCCACACGCCCTTCTCGACGCCGTTCACGATGTCCTTGCCGGCGCGCTCGGTGAAGAAGCGGCTGGCGGTCTCCAGCAGCATGTCACGGGTATCGCGGTCCATGATCGTCCTCCTTCAGCGCAGACCGAGGCCGCGGGCGACGATGCCGCGCAGGACCTGGGTGGTGCCGCCCTGGATGGTGTAGCTCGGCGCCATCATCGAAGCGTATTGCGCGACATCGAGGAAATCAGCGAGATCCTCCTCGGTGGTGGCATCGGACTCCGCCAGGGTCCGCGCGATCTCCGGCAGGTCCTGCTGGTAGATCGTGCCGAGATCCTTTACGAGCGACGCCTCAATGGCCGGCGACTTGCCGCCCTGCATCATGCCGGCGACGGCGGTCGACATCTGCCGCAGGGTCCACAGTCGCGCAATCAGACGGCCCAGGATGGCGCTGGCGCGCTTGGCGGGCTGGCGGCCGAGCACTCGCACCAGTTCGCGCAGCACGTAGACGTTCTGCATGAAGCGTTCGGGACCCGAGCGCTCGAAAGCCAGCTCGCTGGTAACCTGAATCCAGCCGTCGCCCTCGTTACCGATCAGGCAATCCTCGGGGATGAAGGCGTCGGAGAAAGTCACCTCGTTCCAGTCGTGACGGCCGGCAAGGTTGATGATCGGGCGGATGGTGACGCCCGGTGTCTTGAGGTCGACCAGGAGCTGGCTCAGCCCCTTGTGGCGATCGCCATGCTGTCCCGAGGTGCGCACCAGCGTGATGCAGTAGTGGTTGCGATGGGCGCCCGACGTCCAGACCTTGGTACCGTTGACGCGGAAGCCGCCCGGCACCGGTTCGGCGCGCGTGCGCACCGAAGCCAGGTCGGAGCCGGAGTCGGGCTCGCTCATGCCGATGCTGAAGTAACATTCGCCGCGCGCGATGCGCGGCAGAATGGCCTGGCGCTGCTGCTCCGTGCCGAACTTCAGCAGCAGCGGCCCCGACTGGCGGTCGGCGACCCAGTGCGAGCCCGCCGGCGCGCTGTTGCCGAGAAGCTCCTCGGTCACGACCAGGCGGTCGAGGAACGAGCGCTCGGCGCCGCCATATTGCTTGGGCCATGTGATGCCGAGCCAGCCCTTGGCGCCCAGTGCCCGGCTGAACTCCGGCGAGGGCGTGTTCCAGCTCGCGAAGCGATCCTCGGAGCGGATCTTGGGCAGCGTCTCCTTGAGAAACGCGCGAACCTCCCCGCGCAGAGCCTCGGCCTCGGCGGGGAGATGGAATGGCGGAAATTCGAGCTTGGGAATGGACATCATCATCTCGACGGTTGGATGCCTCATCTCTGTCGGCTAATCCTGTGCCGCGCAACCCGGGAGTTTCGAGGGTCGAATGCCCCGCCGTCCACCACGCCTGCCGCCGCTCTTGGCGGAATTCGACGATGACGAACGCGACGCCGTCCTGGCCGCGAACCGCGCCTTCTACAAGGCCTTCAACGATCGCGACGCCGCGGCCATGGACCAGATCTGGGCTCCCACGGGCTCGGTGATCTGCCTGCATCCAGGCCAGACCGCGCTCCACGAACGCGCCGAGATCATGGCGAGCTGGCGTGCCATCATGAAGCACCCCGAGGCACCGCGCGTACGCTGCACCGAGGAATGGATCGTCGGCCGGCCGGGCCTCGCGCTCGTCATCTGCCGCGAGATTTTGCCCAATGGCCAGCTCATGGCGAGCAACCTCTATGTGCGCCTGCCCGACGGCTGGCATATTGCGAGCCATCATTCCGGCCCCGTGCCGTCGATCGCGACCGAGCGCACGGCGCCCGCCGCTTCTCCGGCACCGGCCCGAGACCGGCGCAAGCTGCATTAGCGCGCGATGGGACCGCCCGCTCGCAGGAGAGGCTTCAGCCGGGCATAGGGAATGTCGACCGTATAGGGCCCGGACGAGTAAGGACCAACTTCGTACTGGTTGAAATAAATCTGCAGCTTGTCCGCCTGCCAGCAGAAATGCCCGCTCGTGTTGACGGTCTTGGTCAGTTTGGTGGGCTGCAGCGCATCCTCGAAGCCGGGATTGTCGATGAACTGCTTCTTGAGGTCCGCGCCAACGATCGCGACCACTTCTTGCAGCCACGGCGCCCCGGGCGCGAATACCCCGTCGGGCGCGACGGTCTTGCCGGTGCGCAGATCGACCAGCGTGCAGCTCGTGCTGCCGTACCCATGCGCACCGCCGGTGAACGCCCAGAAGGTCAGCGCCACGGTGATGACATTGGGATCCGGCCGAAACAGCGAATAGCTCTGCTCGGCCTGCCATTCCTGCTCACGATCGAGGCCGGCATCGGCTGTCGGCGTCGTTTCGCGTGCGGCCTTCGCCGCCGCGTCGGCATACGACCGGTTGATTGCCGCAAAGTCGGCCGTCGTGCCGGCGAAGCGCGGGTAACGCAGGTCGATCGCATAGCTTACCTTGCCGACCTTCCCGCGCCGCTCGATCGACTGGTCCTCGACGAAGGGATAGGGTCCCGCGGCCGCCGCTCTCAGGTCGGCAATGCGATCGGCATAGCGGGTCTTCAGGCAGCACCCGATGACGTCCGGATCGTCGTTTGGCGCGCAGGCACGGTTGCGGCCGACGATCCAGCGAACCTGGCTCTTCTCCAGGCTCTCCTTCGCCGGCCCGCTCAGCTTGGCCAGGAGAGCGGCGTAGAGGCCCGACAATTCTCGATCCGCCTTTGCGAGCGTGGCGTCCTTGCAGATAGCCCGCTCCGCGCCGTTCGATGCCTTCGCACAATCGAAGCTCGGGCCGCTTTGCGCGAAGGCGCCGAGCGGCGCGAGAGCAAACAGGGCTGCGACCGCAAACGCCCTCACATCGGCCTCCATTGCTTCAGGCGGCGCACCGCCTCCTCCATCTCCGCGGTCGAGCCCGCGAAGGAGATGCGCAAGGTACCGGCTCCCCGTGCACGGTCGAAGTCGACACCCGGCGTCGTTGCCACGCCGGCCTCCCGAAGCATGCGACTGCAGAAGTCGCGGCTGTCGTTGGTGAGGTGCGAGACGTCAGCGTAGATGTAGAAAGCGCCCTGCGCCGGCGTCAGTCGGTCCAAGCCGGCCGCCGGCAAGCCGGCCATCAGCAGATCACGGTTGGTGCGATAGCGCTTCACATGCCCGTCGAGTTCCTCGCGGCAGTCGAAGGCGGCCAGAGCCGCGTGCTGGCTGAGCGTCGGCACTGAAATGAAGAAGTTCTGCGCCAGCCGCTCGATCGGCCGAACCATGTCGGGCGGCACGACCAGCCACCCCACGCGCCAGCCGGTCATGGAGAAATACTTGGAGAAGCTGTTCACCACGATCGCCGTGTCGGACACCTCGACCGCCGAGTGGGTCTCGCCCTCGTAGACGATGCCGTGATAGATCTCGTCCGAGATCAGCCGAACGCCGTTGGAACTGCACCAGTCGGCCAGCGCCTTCAGTTCCGGCCGCGTCACCATCGTGCCAGTGGGATTAGAGGGACTCGCCACGATCAGCCCATCGAGCGGGCCGGCCTTCTCCAGGGCCGCGACGGTGGGCTGGAAACGGTCGGCCGCCGAGGTCGGCAGGTCGACCGCCTCGAGATTGAGAGCCGCCAGGATATTGCGATACGCCGGATAGCCGGGCGCTGCCAGCGCCACCCGGTCTCCGGCGTCGAAGCTCGAAAGAAAGGCCAGCGGAAAACCACCCGAGGAGCCGGTCGTGACGATGACGCGCTCGGGCGAAACCTCGGCGCCGTAGGTCTCAGTATAATGTCGGGCAATGCGCCCCCGCAGCGCCGGCATGCCGAGCGCCGCCACGTAGCCGATCCTGTCCGCGTCGAGCGCCGCATGCGCGGCTTCCAGCGCCCCCTTGGGGGCCGGGGTGCTCGGCTGTCCGACTTCGAGATGAATGACGGTCTCGCCCGCCGCTTCCTTCTCGGCGGCGGCAGCCATCACGTCCATGACAATGAAAGCATCGACGCCGGCCGAGCGGCGTGAAAGCTTGCCCGACATCGCGCCGTCTACTGGGCGATTGTCGAGAGGCCGGCACCGGCCGGATCCGCGCCCGTGCGGCAGGCCTCGGCGCCCCCGCGCAGCCCCGAGGGGCAGGCGATGGCGTTCACGAAGCCGCCCTGCGCCCGGCGATTTGCCAGAACCGTCGCCAGGTTGCGGCCATTGTCGATGACCTCACGCGCCACGTAGCCGACGGCCTGGGCGGCCGTCGGTCCGCCACCGCCGGCCCCGGCAAAAGTGAACTCGCCATTGCCGGGATTGGCGATGATCATCGGACTGACGGCAGCCGCCTCGGGATTGGGCGAGCCAAGCATGATGCCGCTACCCGGGACCACGACGCGGGCGCCGAAGAGTTGCCCCATGGAGACCGCACAGGCGGCCGCCCCGCCCTTGCTGTCGACGGCGGCGAAGCCCGCGAAGCCGCCGGAATCGACCGCGGCCCCACCGGCCGGCTGCTGCCCGTTCCAGCCTGCGAGAACCGAAGAACCGGCCGCCGGCGACGGCGCGACATAGACACGGCTGCGATAGTGACTGACCGACATCGGCGCCGACGAGATGGGCACCGCCGTCCGCAACGTATCGACGGGCAGACTGCCACCGGCCTGCGAGACCTGTTCCGAGAAAGTGCGCGCCAGGGCACCCTGGAAGAATTCCGCCCCGCCCCGCTGACGAATGCCGCCTAGCACCGCGGCGAGGTCCGGCTGGGTGAGAAGCACGCCCTCCGAGACGTTGCCAAAGATCCGCCTCGCCTCGGCGTCTGCGCCGAGTAGAGCCCCTCCCGCCTGCAGATCGCGCGCCAGCGCACGCGACACCTGGAAGCCGAAACGCGCGAGCCGCTCGGCCGGCGAAACCGTCTGCTCCCAGCGCAACTGGCCGTGGCGAACGTGCATCAGGGTGATGGCCCGCACGCCGGTCGGCACGGAAAACGGCGCGCCCTTGACGGCACCGGGTGCCGCCACGGGTGGAAACACGAAGGCTTCGGATTTCTTCGTCTTGTCGTTGTGGACGACGCAGGCACCGGAAGCGCCGAGCGATGCGGCCGACGGCAACGTCACAGAGAGTGCAAAATACATGGCGACGGCGGCATCGGTGGCATTTCCGCCCGCTTCCAGAATTTCGCGCCCGACTTCGGCCGCCCGGCCTTCCTCGGCCGTGGTCGCAGCAAAGCTGCTGCCCTTGGTGACCCGTGACAAGCCTCTTCTGTTATCCGGCAGGTTGCCGGGATTGGCGGCATTCTCGGCGCGATCACGGGCCCGGTCCGTCTCACTAAAGCCACAACCGGCTAGCAAGAAAACGCCGATCAGGGCTGCGTTGCACAATTGACGCGGTCGCCGCCCGTTTCTAGCTTGCCTGAGCCCCGTGCCGACCTTGTTCAAACGCATCACCACCCTCTTATGTCTGACGCTCTTCGCGCTGGCACCGTTTCGTGCCGCGACGGCTCAGCAAGGTCAACGCCTCAATCTGATCCGCGACGCCGAGATCGAGAGCACGATCCGCACCTTCACGATCCCGATCTGGAAGGCGGCCGGTCTCGACCCCAACGGCGTCGAGATCATGCTCGTCCAGGATGGCTCGCTCAACGCCTTCGTCGCTGGCGGCCAGCGCATCTTCATCAACACCGGCCTGATCATGCGGACCGAACGGCCTAACCAGCTGATCGGCGTCATGGCCCATGAAAGCGGCCATATCGCTGGCGGCCATCTCGCCCGCATGCAGGAGGAGCTGCGCAGCCTGTCCACCCTCCAGATCCTGGAGACGATCCTGGCCGGCGGGGCTATGGCGGGCGGAGTGGCGGGTGGCGCCGGCGCCGGCGGCAGCGGTGGCGGCCATGGCGGCGGTACCGGACGCCCGATGGCGCCGGGGTCGCTGATGTCTTTTCTCAAGTACACGCAGACTCAGGAAAGCGCGGCCGACCAGGCGGCGATCACCTACCTGCAGCGTACCGGCCAGTCGCCCAAGGGCACGATCGAGTTCCTGCGCTACCTGCAGCGCGAGGAGAAGCTCGCGATCAGCCGCCGTGACCCCTACCTCACCACCCACCCACTGACCCCCGAGCGCATAGCCGCCTTCGAGCAGGCTGCGGCGAACTCGCCCTATGCCAATACTCCAGACTCGCCGCAGTTCCTCATGCTGCACCAGCGCATGGTGGCCAAGCTGTATGGCTTCGTCGCCCCCGATATGGCCCTGCAGCGCTATGGTGAAGCCGATCGGTCACTGCCGGCGCGCTACGCCCGCGCCATCGCCCTCTATCGCAAGGGCGCGCTCGGCTCCGCCCTGCTGACGATCGACGGATTGCTGAAGGAGTATCCCAACGATCCGTACTTCCATGAAGTGCGAGCCCAGATGCTCTACGAGAACGGTCGTGCCGCCGAATCCATCCCGTCATACCGCCGAGCGGTGCAGCTCGCGCCCGGGGCGGCGATCCTGAAGATCGACCTCGCGCGTGCCCTGCTCGACGTCAACAATCCCGACAACATCCGCGAGGCGATTCGCAACCTCAATCTGGCTTCGCAGCAAGAGTCCGGAAGCTTCGAGCTCTGGCGCCTCATGGCGTCCGGCTATTCCCAGCTCAACGACCCGGGTATGACCTCCCTCGCCCGTGCCGAGATGGCGGCGCTTCGTGGCCAGCGTGCCGAAGCCCAGGCCCATGCCGAGGCGGCCTCGCGCCAACTCACTGCCGGGACGCCGTCCTGGCAGCGAGCGCAGGATCTCAAGGCCTATATCAACAGCCGGCCCCGCAAATAGCCGACTCTGGAGAACATACGATATGCGTTCAATTCTACTGGCTCTCATGGCAGGCCTGATCGTCGTCGGCGCGGTCGTCGCAACCCGCACGAGCCTGTCCCGGATCGCGACCGCCCCGGCTGTGTCAGGCACCCCGGCCGTCACTTCCACCGCCCCCGTTCCGGCCGATCTCGGCAACGCCATCCGGACCTATCTGATGGCCAATCCGGAAGTCCTGGTCGAGGCCATGCAGGAACTCGAGCGCAAGCAGGACTCGCAGCGCGATGCGGTGGCGATGAAGGCGATCGGCCAGAACGAGGCCGAGCTGTTCCGCGACGCCGACAGCCCCATCGGCGGCAATCCCGCGGGCGACGTCACCATCGTCGAGTTCAACGACTACCAATGCCCCTACTGCAAGCGGGCCCACCAGGCGGTGAAGTCGGTCACCGGCGCCGACGGCAAGGTGAAGATCATCTACAAGGACCTGCCGATCCTCGGCGAGCCGTCGCGAATCGCCGCCTTGGCCGCCCTCGCCTCGATGAAACAGGGCAAGCACCAGGCACTGCACAACGCGCTGATGGAGTTCAACGGCAAGCTCGACCGCGAGAAGATCCTGCAGACCGCCGCCTCGGTCGGCATCGACGTCGCCCAGCTTGAGAAGGACATGGAAGATCCCAAGCTGAAGCAGATCATCGACCGCAACATGGCGCTTGCGGCCGCGCTGGGTGTGCGCGGCACGCCGGCCTTCGTCGTCGGTAAGCAGTTCGTGCCGGGCGCGGTCGACGCCGAGGCGTTGAAGGCGCTGATTGCCGACGCCCGCAAGAGCTAGCGCGACACCGTCGCGGTGAGGCCGAGGGCGTTCACGAGGTCGGCGCCGGGCTTGAGGAGGTAGTCGAGCTTTTCAAGTCCCAGCGCCGGTTGCGGCGCGGCGTCGACGGTAAGCGTGCCGCCCTGCTCGACGAAGCGGGCGACCGCATCGAGAACCTTCGACATGTCCTGGGTGATCAGCACGCCAGGCGGCTGATAGCGCCGGACCTCGGTCGCCAGCGCCGCACGCTCGGCTGCCACCGGCTGGCCGCTGAGTCGCGCCTTCGCCTGTAGGCTGCGCTGAAGCAGACTCTTGTCTGCGATCACCAGCCGGGCCGAGGCCAGTGCTGCCTTTGTGCCCAGCACGCCAAAGACGTCGCCCTCGTCAATCGAACGCCAGAACTCGTCATCGGTGTCGATGATCCGTGCAGCCAAGGAGATTTCCATCAGGTCCGGACCGCTCAGTTTGCAGTCCTCGACCGTCAGGGCGTGACGGGCGCGATCCTCGACGGTGCTGCAGTCGAAGCCCAGCCGCACCTCCTTCAGGTTCATCGACTGCAGGACCATGCGCATGCCGAGCGCCTCGACACTGCGCAGCGACGGTGCCAGCACGAACTCCTCGACGCGCACGCGCGAGCGGCTGACGTCGCCGCTGTCATGCTTGGTGTCGGTCGAGACGCTGCCCAGCGACAGGCCGTACCGCGTCATGAGATCGCCACCAAATCCGGACATGCGCCCCTCGGCCACAGGAACCCGGCCGATCGGCATCCCCGGCTCCCAGTCGAGCGACGAGACCATGGCAATGGGCCGGCGGAGGTCGATGCCGCGTGCCGTGGTCTCCGCGACGGTGACCCCCGCCATCCGCGCGCCCGCCGGCTTGACCTGCCAGTCCTTCATTGCGAGCGTGTCGACCAGCCCCTGCACGTAACCCGTTACCGTGAGCCGGGCCACGCTCTGGGTCATCTGTTCCAAGGACGTATAAACAATATCGCTCTGCTCCAGACGATCCACCGAAAGCGCACCCAGCAGGCGGGCGACCATCACCTCGTTTCGAAACGGTCCTTCATAGGCCGACTCGTAGCGGTGCAGATCGATATCGGTGCCGGTCAGCTCGCCGATCTTCCAGGAGTTGCCGGCGTCGGGCTGGACCAATTGGAAATCGCGCAGGTGGAGACGCGCCACATGAAGCGGGTCGCCCCAGTTCAGACCTTGGAACGGCAGGCGCCCCTTCAGCAGCTCGCCCAACGGCCAGGTGAGCCCGGATGCCTGCCACTCGCCGACCTTCAGCTCGCCATTCGGGCCCCCGGCCACGTTGCGCAACGCAAGGCTGCGGTCGAGCAGCCCCACCGTCACCGTCTCGACCTGAACGCCATTCTGCGCGAGGCCGGCCTTCAGGCGAGAAGCCGCGAAGTCTTCGGCAAACGGAATGGCCGCGGCCCCAATCCCGATCAGGGCCAGGACGGCGCCGAGAGCGACGACGGATTTCCTCACGGTTCGGCGTCCGGTTGCTTCGAGGGTTGGGCGGCGTCGAAGGCGGGATGCTTCATACAGGTATCGTAAATGCGCTGGATGATCGGATAACGCTTCATGTCGACCTTGAAGCGCGTGGCGTTGAAGACCTGCGGCACGAGGCACGTGTCGGCCATCGTAGGCTGGTCGCCATGACTGAACGCGCCGGCGCCGCCTTGCGCCAACATCGCCTCGTATGCGTCGAAGCCTGCTTCGATCCAGTGTCGCGACCAGGCGAAGGCGCTTTCCTCCGTCTGGTCGAACTTCTGGCGGAGATAGGCCATCACGCGCAGGTTCTGGATGGGATGGATGTCCGCGCTCACGATCAGCGACAGGGCTCGCACCCTCGCACGTCCGACCGGATCCCCGGGAAGCAGCGGCGGCTCGGGATGCGTCTCCTCCAGATACTCGATGATGGCCAGCGACTGGGTCAGCACCGCCCCGTCGTCGAGGACGAGCGACGGAACCAGCTTCTGCGGATTGAGCGCCGCGTAGTCCGCCGAAAACTGCTCGCCCCTCCGCAGATGCCGCGACGCATGCTCGACCGCAATACCCTTGAAGTTCAGGGCAATGCGCACGCGATACGCCGCCGAGGACCGAAAATAGCCGATGAGCTTCATGACCGCCTCCGCGGCCACTCTAGCACGGCTCAGGCGGGCGGCGTGTAGCGCACGACCTTCTGGTCGATGGCCCCGAAGATCGATTTGCCGGCGCGATCGAACATCTCGATCCGGATGTGATCGCCGAAGCTCATGAACGGCGTCACCGGCTTGCCGCCCTCGATCGTCTCGCGTACGCGCCGCTCGGCGATGCAGGAGCAGCCGGCGGCCGCATCGCGGTTCGCCACTGTCCCTGAACCGACGATGGTTCCCGCCTCGAGATGCCGTGTGCGCGCGGCGTGCGCAATCAGCTGGCCGAAATCGAAGGTGAGGTCGGTCGCGGCGTTCGGATGCCCGAATTCCTTTCCGTTCAGCGTCGAGATCAGCGGCCGGTCGAGCCGCGCGCCGTTCCAGTCGTCGCCGAGTTCGTCCGGCGTCACGGCCACGGGTGCGAAGGCCGTTGCCGGCTTGCCATGGAAGAACCCGAACCCCTTTGCGAGTTCGCCGACGATGACGTTGCGCAGCGACACGTCGTTCAGGATCGTGACCAGCTTGATGTGCTTGCGCGCCGCCTCCGGCGAGATGCCCATCGGCACGTCGTCGACGATCACACCGATCTCGCCTTCGAAATCGATGCCCCAGGCCTCGTCGGCCATCTCGATCTCGTCGTTGGGCCCGATGAAGGAATCCGAGCCGCCCTGGTACATCAGCGGATCGGTCCAGAAGGACGGCGGCATCTCCACGCCGCGCGCCTTGCGTACCAGCTCGACATGCACGACGTAGGCCGAGCCGTCGGCCCACTGGTAGGCGCGCGGCAGCGGCGCCGCCAGCGCCGTCGTGTCGAGCTCGAACGAGCCGACGGCCTTGTCGTCCTCGAGTTGCTCGGCCAGCGCCCGCAGCCGGGGCGCGATCGTCGCCCAGTCGTCGAAGGCCTTCTGCATCGTCGGTGCCACCGTGGTGGCGCGGACACCGCGCGTCAGGTCGCGATTCACCACGATCAGCGTGCCGTCACGGCCGCCTTCCTTGAGAGATCCCAGTTTCATTGTGGCGTCTTTCCTATTCCGCAGCCTGTTTCATATCCGGCGGCCGCCAGGACTTCACATATCCCTCGAACTCGACACCAGCCGGCATCGCCGCGACGTCGATCGCATCTCGCGTATCGATCATCACCGCGACCTCGTCGGTCTCGGTCTTGCCGCCCTTGGTGGCGGCATTGAAGGCCTTGGGGTGCGGCCCGTGGGTGAAGCCGGTGGGATGGACCGTCATCATGCCGGGATGGATGTTGTCGCGGCTGAAGAAGCTGCCCTTGTGATAGAAGATCACTTCCTCGAAGTCGTCGTTGTTGTGGAAGAACGGCAGACGCAGCGCCTCCGGGTCGCTCTCGAACGGCCTCGGCACGAAGGTGCAGACGACGAACCGGCCCGTGACCCATGTCGTGTGCGCCGAGGGTGGCAGGTGCACGCGATGGCTCATCAGCGGTCGCAGGTCGCGCCAGTTGATGCGGACGACGCTGAGATCCCCATGCCAGCCCACCGCATCGAGCGGATTGAAGGGATAGGTCACAGTCGAAAGCGTGTTGCGCCGCTTCACCGAGACCTTCCAGGTGCGCTCGTCCTGCTGGGCGCGGAAGGCCTCGTCGATACGCGGCGTGTCGAGCATCGCCGGATCGAAGATCGCGTGGTGGCCGACCAGTCCCTTCTCCGGCAGGGTGAAATGATCGTTCGTCGCCTCGATCATCAGCGACACGGTGGGCTTCACAGGCTCCAGGCGCCACATCGTGCCCCGCGGGATGACGAGATAATCGCCCTCGAGGTAGTCGAGATGCCCGTAGTCGCAGAAGAGCGCGCCGTTGCCTTCGTGGATGAACAGCAGCTGATCGCCGTCGCTGTTGCGGACCAGCTCCCGCATCGGCTCCTCCAGCCGCCAGTAGCGCATCTGCATGTGGCTGTTGTCCATGACGAGTTCGGACTCCCAGGGATTGGTCCGGGCCGTCGCCAGCTTGTTGAGATCGAGCGCGCGCGGGCGGATCGGGCCGTCGAATTCGACCCAGTCGGTCGGCTTGTGCCTGTGATGGAACTGCGCGGACGGCCCGAAGAAGCCCTCCTTGCTGATCTCGCGCTCGTAGGTGCCTTCGGGCAGGCGCACATGGGCCTGGCGCGAGGCGGTGCCCTCGACCTGGCGCAATGGAATCCAGTTTTTGGCCATGGTTCCCTCCGTCGTTCTTTCGCTTCGTTTAATTCGTTCTTCTAAGCCTTCAATACGCCGCGGCGGATCTGGTCGAGTTCGATCGATTCGAACAGTGCGCGGAAATTGCCCTCGCCGAATCCCTCGTTGCCGCGGCGCTGGATGATCTCGAAGAAGATCGGGCCGATCACCGTCTGGGTGAAGATCTGCAGCAGCAACCCACCGCCCTTGGTCGGCGCGCCGTCGATCAGGATGCGGTCGGCCGCAAGACGCTTGAGATCCTCGCCGTGGCCGGGCAGCCGCTCGTCAACCTGCTCATAGTAGGTGTCCGGCACGGTCTGGAAGGGCACGCCCTTGGCCTTCAGCGTTTCGACGGTGTCGTAGATGTCGCCGGTGCCCAGCGCGATGTGCTGGATACCCTCGCCGTGATAGGCGGAGAGATACTCCTGGATCTGCGACTTGTCGTCGGTGCTCTCGTTGATCGGGATGCGGATCTTGCCGCACGGGCTGGTCATCGCCTTCGACTTGAGGCCGGTGAGCTTGCCCTCGATGTCGAAGTAGCGGATCTCGCGGAAATTGAAGAGCCGCTCGTAGAAGTCGGCCCACTCGGCCATGCGGCCGCGATGCACGTTGTGGGTCAGGTGGTCGATATAGGTCAGGCCGACGCCCTTGGGATTGCGGTCGACGCCGGGCAGATACTCGAAGTCGACATCGTAGATCGAGCCGCGCTCGCCATAGCGGTCCACGAGATAGAGCAGCGAATCGCCGATGCCCTTGATGGCCGGGATGTTGAGCTCCATCGGGCCCACCTTCCCTTCGACGCCCCAGGCGCCGAGCGACAGGGCGCGCTTGTAGGCGGCCCCGGCGTTCTTCACCCGCAGCGCGATGGCGCACACGCTGGGCCCGTGCACGCGCGCGAACCCCTGGGCGAAACTCTCCTTCTCCGCGTTGACGATGAAGTTCACGTCACCCTGGCGATAGAGCGAGACGTCCTTGGAGCGGTGCTTCGCCACCTTGGTGAAGCCCATGCTCTCGAACAGGGCGCCCAGCGCCGCGGGGTCGGGGGCCGTGTATTCGACGAACTCGAACCCGTCTGTACCCATCGGGTTCACTTCGTCGGTCTCCAGGATCTTGGCTTCGCTGACACTTGCCATGTTTGACCTCCCGGCTGAATTAGTTTCAAATGTAACTATTGTGTCGAGCGAAGTGCAAGCCCTCGAACTGGAGAAATTCCTCCCCTACCGGCTGTCCGTCCTGGCTCAGTTGGTCAGCGAGTCGTTGCACGATTTATATGCTGGACCCTATGGCCTCAGCGTTACGCAATGGCGCGTGATGGCGGCGCTGGGGCGGTTCGCCCCCCTCACCGCCTCCGATGTGGGTCAGCGGATCGTCATGGACAAGGTGGCCGTCAGCCGAGCCGTAGCCGGCCTGATGAAACGCGGCCTGGTCGAGCGGTCTGCCGACCTCGACGACCGGCGGCGTGCCTCGCTACACTTGACGCCGAAAGGTCGCGCGATGCATGCGGATATCGTGCCGCTGGCCCTGAGATACGAAGCCGAACTCTACCAAGCCCTGTCCGCCGAGGAGCGGCAGATCCTCAACGGCTTGTGTGACCGCCTGTTCACCCATGCCAAGCTGTTGAGAAGCCCCCCCTGAGGCCGCCTT
The DNA here is from genome assembly GCA_009772935.1 of Rhodospirillaceae bacterium. GTDB lineage: Bacteria > Pseudomonadota > Alphaproteobacteria > Reyranellales > Reyranellaceae > Reyranella. The sequence continues at coordinate 190,667 of WOUR01000002.1, read as the reverse complement.
GTGGCCCCGACTCCCCATGCTATAACGCCCGCCTCTTGTGATTCTCGGAGGCAGGATTGGCTAAGGCCGCCCAGCGCCCGCCGGTAAAACCGGTGCTGGTGCTCAACGGGCCCAACCTCAACATGCTGGGCAAGCGTCAGCCGGAAATCTACGGCCGCGAGACGCTGGCGGATGTCGAGGCGGCGTGCCGCGCCGAGGCCATGCGCCTCGGCCTCGAGGTCGAGTTTGCCCAAAGCAATCACGAGGGCGTGCTGGTCGACCACATCCAGGCCGCACGCGAGGGCAATTCCGGGATCGTCATCAATGCCGGCGCCTACACCCATACGTCCGTGGCCCTGCTCGACGCATTGAACGCCGCGGAGCTGCCGGCCATCGAGGTTCATCTGTCCAACATCTACAAGCGTGAGAGCTTCCGCCATCATTCCTACATCAGCCCGGCCGCGGTCGGTGTGATCGCGGGCCTCGGCACTCAAGGCTATCTCCTGGCCCTTCAGGCGCTGGCGCGCCTGCTCGCACGCTGACCAACATCGGGAGCGTTTTTCCATGGCAAAATTCGAACTGGATACCGAGTTCGTCCGCAAGCTGGCGGCGATCCTCGAGGAAACCAAACTGGGCGAGATCGAGTTGGCCGACGGCGAGCGGCGCATCCGTGTTGCCCGTCCGACCGCCCCTATTGCCCAGCCCGCACCGGTCATGATGGCCGCGCCGCCGGCCGTCGCCTCCGCTCCCGCAGCCCCCGCCGCGCCTGCAGGCGGCGACCTCTCCAAGCATCCAGGCGTCGTGAAGTCACCGATGGTCGGCACCGCCTATCTGGCGCCGGAGCCCGGCAAGCCGAATTTCGTCTCCGTGGGCGACAAGGTGACGGCCGGCCAGACGCTGCTGATCATCGAGGCAATGAAGACCTTCAATCCGATCAAGGCGCCCAAGGCTGGCACGGTCATGCAGGTCCTGATCGAGAATGCGCGGCCGGTGGAGTTCGGCGAACCGCTGATGATCGTCGAGTAAGGGCCCCGGCGCCGATGTTCGACAAGGTCCTGATCGCCAATCGCGGCGAGATCGCGCTCCGCATCCACCGCGCCTGCCGCGAGATGGGCATCCAGACGGTCGCGGTCCATTCGACGGCCGACAGCGACGCGATGCACGTCCGGCTAGCCGATGAATCGGTGTGCATCGGACCGCCGCCGGCACGCGACAGCTACCTCAACATTCCCGCGATTCTGTCGGCAGCAACCATCGCCGGCGCCGATGCGATCCACCCCGGCTACGGGTTCCTGTCGGAGAATGCCCGCTTCGCCGAAGCCGTCGAGGCGCACGGTTTCACCTTCATCGGCCCGACGCCACAGCACATCTCCATGATGGGCGACAAGATCGTGGCCAAGCAGACCGCCAAGGAACTCGGCCTGCCGCTGGTGCCGGGCTCACCCGGGCCGGTCGAGTCGCTCGAGGAAGTGATCGAACTGGGCGGCAAGATCGGCTGGCCCGTCCTGATCAAGGCGGTCGCGGGAGGCGGCGGTCGAGGCATGAAAGTCGTGGAGAATGCGGAAGCCGCAGCGGAGGCCTTCTCCCTGGCGCGCGCCGAAGCCAAGGCCGCCTTCAGCAACGACGCCGTCTATCTCGAAAAGTATCTTCCCCGGCCGCGCCATATCGAAATGCAGGTTTTGGGCGACGGGCTGGGGGCCGGCATCCATCTCGGCGAGCGCGACTGCTCGCTGCAGCGCCGGCACCAGAAGGTGCTCGAGGAAGCGCCGTCGCCGGCACTCAACGCCGAGCAGCGCAACAGGATCGGCGAACTCGCCGCCGATGCCGTCCGCAAACTCAAGTATCGTGGCGCGGGCACGATGGAGTTCCTGTACCAGGACGGCGAATTCTACTTCATTGAGATGAACACGCGCCTGCAGGTCGAGCACCCGATCACCGAGGCGGTGACCGGTATCGACTTGGTGCGCGAGCAGATTCGCATCGCCTCCGGTTCCCCCCTGGGGCTCACGCAGAACGACATCGTGATCCAGGGCCATGCCATCGAGTGCCGGATCAACGCGGAGAATCCCGAGACCTTCGTGCCGTGCCCCGGCCTCGTCACCGAGTATCACGCGCCCGGCGGACTGGGGGTGCGCGTCGATTCGGGCCTCTATGCAGGCTATTCGATCCCGCCCTACTACGATTCGATGGTCGCCAAGCTGATCGTGAACGGTGGCAGCCGCAACGAGTGCTTGATGCGCCTGCGCCGCTCCCTCGAGGAATTCGTGATCGGCGGAATCGACACCACGATCCCGCTGCACCGGCGCATCATCGGCGAGCAGGCCTTCATCGACGGCGATTACGACATCCACTGGCTGGAGAAGCTGGTCGGCCTTAAGAAATAGCCCCGGCATGCTGGAGATCACCCCCGACCTCCTGCTGCAGGCCTATCGCATCGGCGTCTTTCCCATGGGAGAGAGTCGCGACGATCCCAAGCTCTACTGGCTCGATCCGCGCCTGCGCGCGGTCCTGCCGCTCGACGGATTCCATCTCTCGCATCGGCTGGCGCGCACGGTCCGCAGCGGCCACTTCGACGTCAGAGCCGATACCGCCTTCGCAGAGACGGTACGGGCCTGCGCCGAGCCGCGCCCCGGGCATCCGGAGAGCTGGATCAACGAACCGATCGTCGAACTCTATACGGCGTTGCACGAACGCGGCCATGCGCACAGCGTGGAGTGCCGCAGGGACGGCCGGCTGGTGGGTGGCCTCTACGGCGTCTCGGTCGGAGCCACCTTCTTCGGCGAGAGCATGTTCAGCCGCGAACGCGATGCCTCGAAGGTGGCACTCGTCCATCTGGTGGCGCGGCTCATCAGGGGCGGCTTTGCCCTGCTCGACTGCCAGTTCATGACCGAGCACCTGCGCAGCTTCGGAGCGATCGAGATTCCGCGCGATGACTTCAAGGCGCGGCTGGCCGAGGCGATCGACCGGCCGGCGACCTTTCAACGTGAGTTGGGCGGCGAGGATCCCTGCGCCATCGTGCAGGAAAGCACGCGCAGATCGTAGACACCGTGATCGAGCGCCGACAGCGACGGTGTCGAGGCGAACATCCAGCCGGCGAACAGCTTCTCTTCCGCCTGGCCGGGCTTGTGATCGATGATCGTGAGATAGGCCACGGATTCAGGGGGCGCCTCGGGCACGTTCACCAGGCAATCGCCGACCGTTATCTCGAGCGTACCGAAGCGCGTCGACTTCCCGACCGGCGCGTAGAAACGCTGGGTGCGGGCAGTCACCTTGTCCAGCCCCTGCAACTCGGCCGACCGGATGCCGGGACCGTCCGGCACCGGACGCAGATTGGCGTTGCCCGGGCGTTGTGCAGGTTGCTGCGGAGGCGGAAGTGGTGTTTGCGCCGTCGCCGCGCCGATACCGGCTGCCAGGACGGCAAACGCGATCAACCCTCGCATGCTCAATCCCTGGCGCGGGGCGGCTTCAATCCGTCGATCAGCTCGTGAAGCGCCTGCTTGATCTGCGCAGCATCGCATCCCATCAGAACTCCGTCCTCCAGCGCATCGGCGCAGAGGGTTTCGATTTCCTGGATGTTCTGGTTCAGGACTTTGATCTTTTCGAGGCACGACACCGGCTTGCCGTCGGGTTGCCGCCAGACCGGCGGCTCCTTCGAGGAGTGGCTGCCCATCACTTGCTTCCCGTGCTGCCGAACATGAACTTGGCAATCAGCTCCGTGAGCGGGATCGAATCCTGGGTCTGCTCGATCTCGCCCCCGCTCTTCAGCATCGTCTTGTCGCCGCCCGGCTCGAGCACGACCACCATGCCGCCGAGCAGCGACTCGCTCACGATCTTGGCGTGGGTATCGACCGGCAGGTTGACGTTCGACGCGACGCTGAAGCGCACGACTGCCTGATAGGTCTTGGGATCGAGACTGAAACCGGTGACGCTGCCGACCTTCACGCCGCTCAACGTCACGTCCGCGCCACGCTTCAACCCATCGATGCGGCCAAAACGGGCGACGAGTTCATAGCCATCCGGCCCCGCCCGGTCGGATTTGGAAAAGGCATAGAAGACGAAGGCACCGGCCACCACCAGCACCAGCGCGCCCACGATCGTCTCGACAATGTTACGGCCCACGCTCTTGCCCTCTGCTCGCTGCCTGCAGCGTCAGCCCGGCCGCCAGGCCTCGTAGACAGGCTTCGGCTTCTCGCCGTCCGAGAGCGAATGTCCCGGAGGCCGGTAGGCATGATCGGTTCCCGTCAGATTGGGAAGATGTTCCTTCTGCCACGGCTTGCGCGGCGTGCCGCCGACGGGCGGCGGTTCGGCGAGCGTGTGATGCAGCCAGCCATGCCATTCAGGAGGAACTCGCGATGCCTCGGCGACGCCGTTGTACATGACCCAACGCTTGCGTCGCATTCCAGGGACGACGCGCTTGTCCTGAAAGTAGCGGTTGCCTTGCGCATCCGTTCCGACGAGTTCGCCGCGCATCTTCGTGAAGAGCCAGGTGCCGAGGATCATGAGCCAACCGCTTCGTAGGTGATGCGCGCTTGTACGCGGGCGCTTCGACGCGTGCAACGCGGCGCGAAGGACAGGGGAGTCTTGCCCATCAGCGACCCCGCCAAAGCAGTGCATCGGCAGACTGTTGCGTACTTGCATCATCTAGTATCATCAACACCCGGGTCTACAAAATATAGTTGCACGCACAAGATTTTGTAATTTACTATCCCTTCGTGCCCATATGTGCGTGTTCGATCTTGCATCGAACACCCCCCGAGACAGGGACGAAATTGACGGGATCGGGCACGGGGGATCGTCGATGCGCGTCGAGCGTCGGTATACGCAAGCAGGAAAATCGCCATTCACCGGAGTGGCGTTTCGTGCTGTCAATTCGGAAATCCGCAACCCGGACGGCTCGATCGTCTTCCAGTCGAAGAACATCGACGTGCCGGCCGAGTGGTCTCAAGTCGCATCAGACGTTCTTGCCCAGAAGTATTTCCGTCGTGCAGGCGTGCCTGCGCGCATCGTCCGCGTGGCCGAAGCCGACATGCCCGAGTGGCTGTGGCGGTCGATCCCCGACGAGGCCGGCCTCGCCGCGATGCCCGAAGCCGATCGCTTCGGCGGTGAGTCCAGCGCGCGCCAGGTCTTCCATCGCATGGCCGGCGCCTGGACCTATTGGGGCTGGAAGGGCGGCTACTTCGACAGCGAGGAGGACGCCCGCTCCTTCTACGATGAGCAGTGCTTCATGCTCGCGACGCAGATCTGCGCGCCGAACTCGCCGCAATGGTTCAATACCGGACTGCACTGGGCGTACGGAATCGACGGCCCCGGTCAGGGGCACTGGTTCGTCGATCACCAGAATGGCCAGGCCTATCCGTCTGCCTCCGCCTATGAGCGACCACAGCCGCATGCCTGCTTCATCCAGAGCGTCTCCGACGATCTGGTGAATGAAGGCGGCATCATGGATCTCTGGATCCGAGAGGCCCGCCTCTTCAAGTACGGCTCCGGCACCGGCTCCAACTTCTCGCGCGTGCGCGGCGAGAACGAAAAGCTCTCCGGTGGCGGCGCATCATCGGGCCTGATGTCGTTCCTCAAGATTGGTGACCGAGCGGCCGGCGCCATCAAGTCGGGAGGCACGACGCGACGCGCGGCAAAGATGGTGACGGTCGACATAGACCACCCCGACATCGAGGACTTCATCTCCTGGAAGATGCTCGAGGAGCAGAAGGTGGCCGCCCTGGTCGCCGGCTCCCGCCTCGCCAATCGCCATCTGAATGCCATCATGCAGGCCTGCCTCGAGGGTGGCGAGGGCGAAGCTGCGTTCGATCCGCGACACAATCCGAAGCTGCGGCGCGAGATCGTCGCGGCCCGGCAAGCCGAGTTGCCGGAGAACTACATCCAGCGTGTCATCCAGTTCGCGCGGCAGGGTTATCGCCACATCGACTTCCCGGCGTTCGATACGGATTGGGAATCGGGGGCGTACGCCTCGGTCTCCGGCCAGAACGCCAACAACTCGGTGCGCGTCAGCGATGCGTTCCTGCGCGCGGTCGAGGACGACCGGCCATGGGCGCTGACCGCGCGCACGACCGGCAAGGTCACCCGTACGATCGGCGCCCGCCTCTTGTGGGATCGGATCGCCGAAGCGGCCTGGCATTCGGCCGATCCCGGCGTCCAGTTCGACACTACGATCAACGACTGGCACACCTGCCCGGAGTCGGGACGCATCAACGCCTCCAACCCGTGCTCCGAGTACATGTTCCTCGACGACACGGCGTGCAACCTCGCTTCGTTGAACCTCATGCGGTTCCGGCGCGAGGACGGCTCGATCGATGTCGAGGCGCTGGAGCATGCCAGCCGCCTGTGGACGATGGTCCTCGAAATCTCCGTGATGATGGCGCAGTACCCGTCGCGCCGCATAGCAGAGCTTTCGTACCGGTACCGCACATTGGGGCTGGGCTACGCCAATCTCGGGGCCCTGCTGATGGCGTCTGGCCTGGGATATGACAGCGACCAGGGCCGGGCCATCGCCGGCGCCCTCACGGCGATCATGACCGGCACCGCCTACGCCACCTCGGCAGAGATGGCCGGCTTGATGGGGCCCTTCCCCGGCTTCGCGGCCAACCGCGAGCCCATGCTGCAGGTCATCCGGAACCACCGCCGGGCCGCCCACGGCGCGACGCAGGCCTATGAGGGCCTGTCCATCGCCCCGCAGCCTCTCGACGCCGCCAATTGTATGGACAGCCGGCTCGTCGCCGCCGCCCGCCGTGCCTGGGACCGCGCGCTTGAACTGGGCGAACGCCACGGCTACCGCAACGCTCAGGTCTCCGTCATCGCCCCGACCGGCACGATCGGGCTGGTGATGGATTGCGATACGACCGGCATCGAACCCGATTTCGCCCTGGTGAAGTTCAAGAAACTGGCCGGCGGCGGCTACTTCAAAATCATCAACCAGACTGTCCCGTTGGCGCTGCGGACGCTGGGCTACGACGACGCCACGGCCGCACGCATCGTCGACCATGCCGTGGGTCACGGCTCGCTCTCAGCCGCACCCGCCATCAACCACGAGAGCCTGTCGGCGCGTGGCTTCGATGCGGCCACACTGAAGCGGATCGACCAGGCGATCGCCACGGCCTTCGACATCCGCTTTGCCTTCTCGCGCTACACGCTCGGCGACGCCTTCTGCCGCGACGTGCTCGGCCTCGACGACGAAACGCTGTCCGATCCAAAGCTAGACATCCTCTCGCACCTTGGCTTCTCGCGAAGCGACGTTGCGGCCGCAAACGTCCACGCATGCGGTGCGATGAGCGTCGAAGGTGCACGCGATCTCAGGAGGGAACATCTTTCCGTGTTCGATTGTGCGAATCCCTGTGGACGAGATGGCACACGCTTCTTGTCTGCAGAGAGTCACATACGCATGATGGCTGCAGCACAACCCTTCGTATCGGGCGCCATCTCCAAGACCATCAACATGCCCAACGCGGCGACGGTCGAGGATTGCCGCAAGGCCTATGAGACCTCCTGGAAGCTCGGATTGAAAGCGAACGCTCTCTATCGTGACGGTTCCAAGCTTTCGCAGCCGCTCTCTGCGATGGCGCTGGGCGACGACGTCGCCGCCAACGACGACCTCGCCGACCTGTCGCCTGCCGCGCGTGTGCCGGTCATTGCCGAACGGATCGTGGAACGCATCGTCGAGCGCGAAGTCCGGGCGGGGCGCGAACGTCTGCCGCAGCGCCGCAAGGGCTATACGCAAAAGGCGATCGTTGGCGGCCACAAGGTCTATCTGAGGACCGGCGAATACGAGGATGGTCGTGTCGGCGAGATCTTCGTCGACATGCATAAGGAAGGCGCGGCGTTTCGCAGCCTCATGAACAACTTCGCCATCGCGATCTCGATCGGGCTGCAATATGGAGTGCCGCTCGAGGAATTCGTCGAGGCCTACACCTTCACGCGCTTCGAGCCATCGGGGCTGGTCGAAGGCAACGACGCGATCAAGATGTCGACATCGGTGCTCGACTACATCTTCCGCGAGCTCGCGATCTCCTATCTGGGACGCAACGACCTCAGCCACGTCGAGCAGGCTGACCTGCGCCCCGACGGAGTGGGCCGCGGCGAGATCCAGGGTGAGCTGCCGTCGCCGGGCACGAATGCCGCCGAAGCGGCGGCCGCCGCGGTGAGCCGCATCGCCAGCGTGGGCTATGTGCGCAGCAACCCTTACGTATTGAATGGCAGGACTGCCGGCAATGCCGCGATCGCCGATCAGGCGATTGCCGGTGCCGCCCTGCCCAACGGACTGACGGACGGACCAGCCGTCGCTTCGGCGCCCATCGCCAAGGCGGCCGTCGTCAGCGTCGCGCTCGGAGAAGCACCCTCGTCATCCTTGGGACTGGCCCTCGAGGCCAGGCTGAAGGGCTTCGAAGGGGATGCGTGTCCGGAATGCGGCAACTTCACCATGGTCCGCAACGGGACGTGCCTCAAATGCACGACCTGCGGTGGTACCACGGGCTGCAGTTGAGCATGCGTGGCGTAGCGTACCGGCGTACCCCGGGGGCCTCGCGGTTGGGGACCCTATAGCTAACCATAGGAGACAGTTATGGCTGCTAAGAAGAAAGTTGCGAAGAAGAAGGCTGTTAAGAAGAAGAAGCAGTAATTAGGAAAGGGCGGAGGTCAAAGGCGACTTTGGCCCCTCTAACAACGCCTTTCGGCTTCCGTGTGGGTGCCCTCTTTCGGGGCCCCACCGGAAGCCCCCTAAATAGAAGACGAGCCTGACGCCGATCCGGCGCTTTCGTTTACGGAAGTGGGAAGGCGAAACTAGTCAAAGCGTCCGGCGACTTCGGTCTGCCGGACTTTTTTCTTTCTGCCTTGAACCCGGTCTCCTTTCGCATTACATGCCGAAACATGGATACTGACCGGTCAGTCAATAACGGGAGTGCGACCCCGACCCGCGTTCGGCGGCCGGAGAATCGCGCCTCCGAGATTGCCCGCGCCGCCCTCGAGCTCTTCGTCACCCGTGGATTCGCCGCAACCAAACTCGATGACGTCGCCAAAGAGGCGTCAGTCAGCAAGGGCCTCCCCTACCTCTATTTCAAGAACAAGGAAGAACTCTTCAAGGCGGTGATCTCCGAGGCCATTGCCGGCCCGCTGGCGGCGGCCAATGACGTGATCGACCACTTCGAGGGCAGCAGCGAAGACCTGCTGCGCGCGCTGGTCGACGGCTTCCGCGCCTTCGAGGAGACGCCGGCCGGTGGCGTGGTGAAGCTGATCCTGGCCGAGGCCGGCAACTTCCCCGACGTCGCCAAGTTCTATTGCACACACTTTGACGTGCGCGGCCGCGACCTCTTCATCCGCACCTTGCGCCGCGGCGTAGACAACGGCGAATTCCGCCCCCTCCCAGACCTCGAAGCCACTGCCATCGTCATCCTGCAGCCACTCGCGATGTTCTCGGTCTGGAAGCGGTCCCTTGCTCCATTCGACCCCGGCAAGGTCGACGGCGACCGGTTCTACACCGCCTACTTCGACTTCGTTCTCAAAGGGCTACGGCCATGAAGACCAGTACCAAGATCGTCATCGCCATCGTCGGCGCCGCTGTCGTGCTGGGAGGCGGCGCAGTTGCCTTGAAGAACGGCAAGGGCACGGCAGTGGCCGGCAACGGCCCGGTCGCCACCAAAACTGCCGACCGTCCCCTGGAACTGATCCCGGCAGAGGTCCACACGATCAAGCCGCGCGGCCTGGTCGATGTCGTCCGATTCACCGGCACCACCCAGCCGATCGACCAGACCATCGTGAAGAGCCGGGTATCGGGCCGCCTGGCCGACGTACTGGTGCGCGAAGGCGACCGTGTCACCGAGGGCCAGGTGCTGGCACGCTTCGAGACGACCGAGTTGCAGGCCAAGATGAACGAGCGGCTGTCGGCCCTCGAGGCCGCCCGGGCCGACGCGCGCTGGACCGCCCGCGACCGCTCGGACAAGGAGACCCTGGCGAACCGCAACATCGTTTCGCAGTCGGCGGCCGACCAGGCGCGCGCGACGGCCGAGAATCGGGCTTCCATGGTGGCCGTTGCCGAAGCCCAGCTCGATGTCGCGCGCAAGAACCTGGCCGATGCCGAGGTCAGGGCACCCTTCGATGGCGTTGTGGGCGAGCGCATCGCCAACCAGGGCGAGTCGCTGCCGATCGACGGCAAGATCCTGGCCCTGCTCGACACCAGCCACGTCGAGATCGCGGCCCAGATGCCGGCCGCCGACGTCATCCGCATGAAGGTGGGCCAGACCGCCCAGGTCAACCTGGAAGGCTTCGGCGATCGCGTCTTCAGCGGCAAGATCACCCGGATCAGCCCGACCACGCAGCCGGGCTCGCGCTCGATCCCGGTCTACGTCGAGATCGTCGACCGCCACGAGGCGCTGCGCGGCGGCCTGTTCGGCACCGGCACCGTCACCGTGCAGGAGAAGGGTCATGCCCTGGCCGTGCCGGCCTCGGCAATGCGCAAGGACGACCAGGGCGACTATGTCCTGATCGTCGAGAACGGCACACTGGTGCGCAAGCCGGTGGGTGCCGTCCGCACCTGGTCGCGCGGCGAGCTGGTCGAGGTCAAAGGCCTGGAATCGGGCATGACGGTGGTGTCCGCCCCCCTGCCCGGCCTGCATGCCGGACAGAAGGTCAAGATCGTCGAGACCCGCTAGGAGACAAGGCCGTGAAGCTCACCCAGATCGCGGTCGACAATCCGGTCTTCGCCACCATGATGATGGTGGCGTTGCTGGTGATGGGCCTGTTCTCCTACCGCCAGCTCGGCATCGACCAGTTCCCGAACGTCGACTTTCCCATCGTCGTGGTCACCACCGACTACCCCGGCGCCTCCCCGGAGACGGTCGAAAGCGAGATCAGCCGCAAGATCGAGGAATCGGTCAACGCCATCGCCGGCCTCAAGACGCTCACCTCGCGCTCGCTCGAGGGCAAGTCGATCGTCATCGCCGAGTTCGAACTGTCGGTGCCATCGGCCGTCGCCATGCAGGACGTCCGCGAGAAGGTCCAGATGGTCCGGGCCTCCTTCCGGCCCGAAATCAAGGAGCCGCTGATCCAGCGCTTCAATCCCGACGACCAGCCCATCGTCTCGATCGCGGTGCGCTCCGATGTCCGCTCGGTGCGCGACCTCACGACGCTGGCCGACCAGATCATCATCAAGCGCCTGCAGACCGTCCGCGACGTCGGCCGCGCCACCATCGCCGGCGGGCTGAAGCGGCAGATCAACATCGAGCTGGATCCCGGTCGCATGCACGCGCTCCGCGTCGGCGTGAACGACATCATGCGGGCCATCAAGGACGAGAATCAGAATTTTCCCGCCGGCAACGTCCAGCGCGGCAACGACGACCGCGTGATCGAGGTCACCGGGCGCGTCGTCGAACCGGGCGACTTCGCCGACCTGATCGTGGCCCGCCGCGGCCAGGCGCCGGTCTATCTCCGCCAGGTCGCCACCGTGGTCGACGGCCAGCAGGAGCTGGAGAACGTCGCTACCTTGAACGGCGAACGGGCGCTCGCCATCGACGTTGTGAAGACCCAGGGCGCCAATACAATCGAAGTGGCCCGCGGCGTCCGGCGCGCCGTGGCTGAGTTGCAGGCCTCCCTGCCTTCGGACGTGAAGCTGGAGATCGTGCGCGACAGCTCGCGCGGCATCCAGAACTCGGTCGACAACGTCCAGCAGACCATGGTCGAGGGCGGTCTCCTGACGATCGCCATCGTCTTCCTGTTCCTGCATTCTTGGCGCAGCACCGTCATCACCGGCCTCGCGCTGCCGATCTCGGTGTTCGGCGCGTTCATGGTGATGGCAGCCTTCGGCTTCACCCTGAACGTGCTGACCCTGATGGCGCTCAGCCTCGCGATCGGCATCCTGATCGACGATGCGATCGTGGTGCGCGAGAACATCATGCGCCATATCGGCTTCGGCAAGACCCACCGCCAGGCCGCGATCGATGGCACCAACGAAATCGGCCTGGCCGTGCTCGCCACCACCTTCTGCATCGTGGCGGTGTTCCTGCCCGTCGCCTTCATGGGCGGCATCATCGGCCGCTTCTTCTTCCAGTTCGGCGTCATGGTCTCGGCCGCCGTGCTGATCTCCCTGTTCGTGTCGTTCACGCTCGATCCGATGCTGTCGTCGGTCTGGTACGATCCGCAGGCCCACGGCAACGGCCGCTTCGCCCGCATCGTCAACGGGGCGCAGGAGAAGGCCAACGCCGTCTATCGCGTCGTGCTCGCCTGGGCGCTGCGCTGGCCCAAGACCACCCTGCTGATCGCGCTCGCGACCTTCGTCGGCAGCTTCGCGCTGCCCAAGTACATCGGCTTCGAGTTCGTCCCCCAGGCCGATCTAGGTGAGCAGGTCGTCAGCATCGAGACGCCGGTCGGCTCCTCTCTCGAATACACCGAGGCCAAGCTGCGGCAGGTCGACGCCGCGCTGCGCGAATTTCCCGAGATCGAGTACACCTACGGCACGGTCAACACCGGCTATGCCAACGGCAAGAACCAGGCGAGCCTCTATCTCAAGCTGAAGCCGTTGAAGGATCGCAAGCGTTCGCCGGAGCAGCTCGCCCAGCCGATTCGTGAGCGGCTGGCCAGCATCCCCGGCATCCTGGTCTCCATCAACATCCCGGGCGGACCGGGCGGCGGTGTCCAGAAGCAGCTCCAGCTTTCGCTGCAGGGCCCCGACACCAACGTGCTCGACACGATCTCGCAGGACGTGATGAAGCGGGCCGCCGGCATTCGCGGCCTGGTCGATCTCGACCGCAACCTCAAGGCCGCCAAGCCGATCCTGTCGGTCCGCCTGCGCCGCGATGCGGCTTCGGATCTCGGGCTGGGCACCGCCGCGGTCGCCCAGTCGCTGCGTCCCCTTTTCGCCGGCGACGAGACCAGCCTCTGGCGGGCGCCCGACGGCGAGAACTACATGGTCATGGTCCGTCTGCCGACCGACGACCGCACCGGCATCGCCGACCTGCACCGCGTCTGGTTCACTGCCGGCACCGAGCCCAACGGCCTGCCGCGCATGGTCCACATCGCGCAGATCGCCGATGTAGTGACCGACGTCGGCGCCTCCCAGATCAACCGCCGAGACCTCAACCGCGAGGTCCAGATCACCGCCAACGTGTTCGGCCGCTCGGCCGGCGAGGTTTCGAGCGACCTGCAGCAGGTCCTGACCGAGATCAAGCTGCCCCCCGGCTACCGCTTTGTGTTCGGCGGCTCGACCAAGGACATGGCAGAGAGCGCCGCCTATGCCGGCCAAGCGCTCCTGATGGCAGTCATCCTCATCTACCTGATCCTGGCCTCGCAGTTCGGCAGCTTCCTGCAGCCCATTGCCATCATGATGTCGTTGCCGATGTCGCTGATCGGCGTGTTCCTCGGCCTCCTGATCGCCGGCACGACGCTCAACATCTTCTCGGCGATCGGCTTCATCATGCTGATGGGCCTCGTCACCAAGAACGCCATCCTGCTGGTCGATTTCTTCAACCAGGCCCGTGAGCGCGGAACGCCGGTCCACGAGGCCCTGCTCGAGGCCGGCTCGATCCGGCTGCGGCCCATCCTGATGACCACGCTCGCCATGGTGTTCGGCATGCTGCCGCTGGCCCTGGGCCTCGGCGAGGGCGCCACCCAGCGCGCGCCGATGGCACACGCCGTGATCGGCGGCCTGATCAGCTCGACACTGCTGACCCTCGTCGTGGTGCCGGTGATGCTGATCTATATCGACCGCCTGAGCCTGTGGGCGAACCACCGATTCAGCCGCTCGGCCGACGAGGTGGCCCGCGAGCACAAGCCTGCCGAGTAGAATCAGCGGCACCGATTGGCCATCGTACTGGCACGATTCGCGCTATGCTGTGGCCATGCCGGATGATGCCCCGACGGTCGGCCTGCGCATCGTCGATACGCTTGCAGCGGTCGACGGTACCCAGTGGGATGCCTGCGCGCTCGCCCCTGGTTCTGCCGGCAACCCGTTCCTGAGCTACCGCTTCCTGAAGGCGCTGGAAGACTCTAAATCAGTCGGCCGGCGTACCGGCTGGCAGCCGCAGTATCTGATCGCGGAGTCAGACGACGGGACGCTCCAGGGCGCCGCACCGCTCTACATGAAGAGCCATTCCCAGGGCGAGTATGTGTTCGACCATGGCTGGGCGCAGGCGCTGGAGCGCGCGGGCGGCCGCTACTATCCCAAGCTCCAGGTCGCCGTGCCCTTCACGCCGGTCCCCGGTCCGCGCCTGTTCGCCCGCCCCGGGCCGATGGCCGACGCCGTGCGCGACGCCTTGATCGATATGCTGGCCAAGATCGCCGACGACAACAACATCAGCTCGGTCCACGCCACCTTCTGCACCGAAGAGGAGTGGAAGCGCTTCGGCGAACGCGGCTGGCTGCTGCGGCTCGGGCAGCAATATCACTGGAGCAATGACGGCTACCGGACCTTCGACGATTTCCTGGGCGCTCTCTCCTCGCGCAAGCGCAAGGCAATCCGCAAGGAGCGCGAGGCCGTGCGGCGCGAAGGCCTCGTCATCCATACGCTGAGCGGGGACGATATCCGGCCCGAGCACTGGGACGCCTTCTTTGCCTTCTACATGGATACCGGCGGCCGCAAGTGGGGCACGCCCTACCTGACGCGGTCCTTCTTCGACATTCTGGGCTCGACCATGGCCGACAAGGTCGTGCTCGTCCTGGCCGAGGCCGATGGCCGTCCGGTCGGCGGCGCGCTCAATCTCAAGGGCGACGATACGCTCTACGGACGCTACTGGGGCTGCCTGGAAAGCCACGGCTTCCTGCATTTCGAGGCCTGCTACTATCAGGCCATCGACTATGCGATCGCCCACGGGCTGTCGCGGGTCGAGGCGGGAGCGCAGGGCGACCATAAGATCCAGCGCGGCTATCTGCCGGTGCTGACCTACTCCGCCCACTGGATCGTCGATCCGAACTTCCGGCGCGCCGTCGACGATTACCTCAGGCGCGAGCGGCCCGCCGTGCGGCAGGAGATCGAAGGGCTGATGCAGTACTCGCCGTTCCGGAAAGAGAACGAGGCCTGACGGCCTACCTGGCCATCAGGACGCCGAAGAAGAACACGACAAAGAAGACGAGCTGCTCGGTAAGCCCGAGTGGCGCCTGCCAGCCGATCTTGTCGACGATGAACAGGACCACCCAGAACACCGCGGTGGCAAGCACCGCGGCGCGAAAGGCGATCCAGAGAGGCTTGAAGGCGCTCACTATTCGGCGAGCACCGGTTCCTGGCTGGCCGGCGGCAGCGCACCGCGCTCAGGCGGCAGGAAGGTGAACACGAGCTTGCCGGCCTCGCCCGGCGCATCGACGTCGACGCGCACCGTGCCGCCGTCGGAGAGCTTGCCGAACAGCACCTCCTCGGCCAGCGGCTTCTTCACGTATTCCTGGATGACGCGGGCGAGCGGCCGGGCGCCGAACAGCTTGTCGTAGCCCTTCTCCGCCAGCCAGCGGCGCGCCCCGTCGGTCAGCTCGATGAAGACCTTGCGGTCGGCAAGCTGGACCTCGAGTTCGGCCACGAACTTGTCGACAACCTTGCCCATCGACTCCGGTCCGAGATTGGCGAACTTGATGACCGCGTCCAGGCGGTTCCGGAACTCCGGGGCGAACATGCGGTTGATCGCCTCGTTGTCCTCGTCGTGCCGCTGCTCGCGGCCGAACCCCAGCGCGGGCTTGGCGATGTCGGCCGCGCCGGCATTGGTCGTCATGCACAGGATGACGTTGCGGAAATCCACCGTTCGGCCGTTATGGTCGGTCAGCTTGCCGTAATCCATCACCTGCAGCAGGACGTTGAAGACGTCCGGATGCGCTTTCTCGATCTCGTCGAACAGCACCACGCAATGCGGATGCTGGTTTACCTTGTCGGTGAGCAGGCCGCCCTGATCGAAGCCGACATAGCCCGGCGGAGCACCGATCAGGCGCGAGACGCTGTGCCGCTCCATGTATTCCGACATGTCGAATCGGATGACCTCGAGACCGAGCAGGCGTGCGAGCTGGCGCGTCACCTCGGTCTTGCCGACGCCGGTCGGACCCGCCAGCAGGTAGCTGCCGATCGGCTTCTCCGGCGAACGCAGGCCCGCACGGGCGAGCTTGATCGAGGCGGCGAGCTGATCGATCGCGTGATCCTGGCCGAACACGACGGTCTTGAGATCGCGGTCGATGGTACGCAGCAGCGCGGTGTCGTCCTTGGAGACGGCCTTCGGCGGAATGCGGGCGATCTTGGCCACAATGTCCTCGATGTCGGACACCTCTATCGTGGTCTTGCGCTTGTCGGGCGCCCGCAGCATCTGGGCCGCGCCGACCTCGTCGATCACGTCGATCGCCTTGTCCGGCAGCTTGCGGTCGTGGATGTAGCGCGCCGACAACTCGACTGCCGCCTTTATGGCGTCGTCGGTGAAGCTCACGTGATGGTGCTTCTCATAGACCGGCTTGAGGCCGCGCATGATCTCGACGGCGTCACTGATCGTGGGCTCCGGTACGTCGATCTTCTGGAAGCGACGGACCAGCGCGCGGTCCTTCTCGAAGTAGTTGCGGTACTCCTTGTAGGTCGTCGAGCCGATGCAGCGCAGTTCGCCCGACTGAAGCGAGGGCTTCAGCAGGTTGGACGCGTCCATCGAGCCGCCCGACGTCGCGCCGGCACCGATGATCGTGTGGATCTCGTCGATGAAGAGCACCGAGTTCGGCTTCTTCTTGAGCTCTCCCAGGACGGCCTTGAGGCGCTCCTCGAAGTCGCCGCGGTAGCGCGTGCCGGCCAGCAGCGCGCCCATGTCGAGCGAGTAGATGATCGCTTCCTTCAGGACTTCAGGAACCTCGCCGTCGACGATCTTGCGGGCAAGACCCTCGGCGATCGCCGTCTTGCCGACGCCGGGCTCGCCGACATAGAGCGGATTGTTCTTGGTGCGTCGGCACAGGACCTGGATGGTGCGCTCGACCTCATGTTCGCGGCCGATCAGCGGATCGACGCGACCCTCTCGAGCTTTCTGGTTGAGATCGACGCAGTAGGCCGCCAACGCCTCGTTGCCCTGCTTGGCCGGATTTTCACCGCCGGCCTCTTCCTCGGAGCCGGTGACGCGGCGCGTGCGGGATCGGCCCGGCACCTTTGCCTTGCCATGGCTGATGTAGTCGACCGCGTCGAGGCGCGTCATGCCCTGGTTCTCGAGGAACGAGACGGCGTGGCTGTCGCGCTCGGAAAAGAGCGCCACCAGCACGTTGGCGCCGGTCACCTCGTTGCGCCCCGACGACTGCACATGCACCGCGGCGCGCTGGACGACACGCTGGAAGCCCGCGGTCGGCAGCGGTTCGCCCGGGTTCTGCGTGATGATGCCCTTGAGGCGGTTGTCGACGAAGGTTTCGAGGTCGTGACGCAGTCGATCGATGTCTACGCCGCAGGCCTTGAGGACGGGTACTGCGTCCTCGTCCTCCGTCATCGCCAGCAGCAGGTGCTCCAGCGTCGCGTATTCGTGACGACGTTCACCAGCAAGTCCGAAAGCGCGATGCAGGGACTTTTCGAGGTTCTTGGACAACATGGACATCGAAACACCTCGACAGGAAAAACGAGTTACTCTCGGTCGCCGTTACTCTTTCTCCAACGTGCACTGGAGAGGGTGCTGGTTCTTGCGGGCGTAATCCACAGTTTGCGTCACCTTGGTCTCGGCAATCTCGTAGGTGTAGACGCCGCAGACTCCCACGCCCTTCTGATGGACGTGGAGCATGACCTCGGTCGCCTCTTCGCGGTTCTTCTGGAAGATGTTCTGCAGAACGTCGACCACGAACTCCATCGGGGTGTAGTCGTCGTTCAGCATCAGGACCTTGTACATCGACGGCTTCTTGGTGCGGGTACGCGTGAGAGTCAGCGCGCCGGTGCGGCCATCATCGCCCCCACCTTCGCCGTCATCACGCCGCGGCGGCTGCTGCGGCGGACCACCCGGCGGCTGTTGGGGCGGCTCGCCCGCTCCGCCGAGCCGCCATTCACCTGCGTTGCGCAGAAAGTCCATCGTTGCCGTCACACTCCAAGAACAAGCCACCCGTGAATTATATAGGTAGCGTTACGGGTTCCGCTACCTCGGCCGGAGACCATCCTTTCCCACGACCAGCATCCATCGGTCGGCGCGGGCGCGCTCAATGGGAGCATTCCAGTCGCGGCGCAGTTCCGCGGGCTCCAGCTTGCGGGGCGGATTGACGGGTATCGGCACCTTGTCCCACGAGAACAGCCTGGCCGAAAACTTCACGTTCGCGAAGCCATCGGTCGGATAGTGATAGGCCTGGAAGCCCCACACGCCGTTTCGGCACGAGGCGACAGTCCACCAGAAGTCGTTGTCGGGCAGGCGCATTCCGTCCCGCGGCGGACCGAAGGCGCGGCTCTCCTCCAGCAGTCCGAGCAATTCCCGGGTTTCGTCCACGGTCAGGATGCGTTGGCCGCCTTTCATGCTCCAGGGTGCGAATATGTCCCTTGGATTCGAGATCAGCATGTTCGTGATGCCAGACGTGGCATAACCCTGCCCCTCGAGCACGCCAATGTTCAAGCCGGCCACGCCATCGGGCTGAAGGTAGATGTCATAGGCACGGACCTGCTCCTCCCACAGGGCGTTGTAGATGAGCCTCAGACGACTCCGTCCGCCCGGCACACAGGCCGCCCGGATGTCGTTGGCGGCGACGAAGTCGAACCAGTGGAAGCTGCGCACGACCGGGAGTTCGACGTTGCGGTCCGCCCGCTGCGCCATCGCGGGCGCCGCCGTGACGGCCCCCAATGCGGCCAACGCCAGCAAAAAAGCCTTCATCAAACCTCCCGATGCCATGCCTGCATAATCCGAACCAACTTGGGCAGCAGAGCGGCATAACCAGCGTTGCGCGCGCCCACAAACTTTAGTAAAGTCCAAGCAACAGCTCATAACCTATTGGATGAGCACAAGAATCTGATTTCGCGTGTGGCGTATTCGCAATGACTTTTCCCCTCAGGCGAATTGCGGTCGGCATTTCTTGGCTCGCCGTCAGCATTCTTTTTCTCGGTGCCTCGCTCGCACCGTCCCCTGCTGACGCCCAGACCAACGCGAAGTCGGTCAAGCGTGCCGCTCCGCCCGCGAAGGCCCGTGCCAAGACGGCCGTGCGCACTACGTCCTCTTCCTGGGTGGGCAACCCGGCAGTCACGGCGAAGGATTCCTACCTGATCGTGGACGCGAACAGCGGCCGGGAACTCGCGGCCGATCGCGCAGACGAACTACGTCATCCGGCGTCACTCACCAAGTTGATGACGATCTACCTCACTTTCTCGGCACTGGATTCGGGCCGCCTGTCCCTCGGCGACAGCCTGACCGTGTCCGTGAATGCCCTGAACGCGCCGCCCACGAAGATGGGCATGACGCCCGGCGGCACCGTCAATGTGCGCGACGCCACGATGGCGCTGGTCACGCGCTCGGCCAACGACGCGGCCGTGCTGCTGGCCGAGAGTCTTGCCGGCAGCGAGGAGGCCTTCGCCCGCCTGATGACGCAGAAGGCCCGCCAGCTCGGCATGAGCTCGACGGTGTTCCGGAATGCATCGGGGCTGCCGAACAGCGAGCAGGTCACAACGGCACGCGACCTGGCGAAACTCGCCAACGCGCTGATGCGCGACTACCCGCACTACTACGCGATCTTCTCGGTGCAGAGCTACACCTACCGCGGGCGCACCCTCCAGAACCACAATCGCATGCTCGGCAGCTACGACGGCGCCGACGGATTGAAGACCGGCTACACGAACGCCTCCGGCTTCAACCTCGTTATGTCGGCGGTGCGCGACAACCGCCGCCTGATCGGCGTCGTCATGGGGGGCACCAGCGCCGCCCAGCGCGACCGCACGATGGCCGCCCTGATGGATCGCGGCTTCACGCTTGCGTCGGCCATGCAGCTCTCGCCCTGGACGTCGGTGCGCAAGCCCGCGTCGGCGCGTTACACCGCAGCCCAGTTCGATCCCGGTGCCAGCTTCGCCGAAGCCTATAGGCCGCCGGCGGCGGTACAGGCGCAGCAGGGACAGCAGCAGCAGGTGAGCCCGAAATACGCGGGCTTCGTGGCGCCCGCTCCGGCGAAGCCCGCGACCACGGCGGCATTTGCCGCGGCTCCCGCGGCCGCACCTCCCGTTGCTTCGGACATGCCCGCTCTCGGAAGCTGGGTCATCCAGGTCGGCTCGTTCAGCGAACCGCAGGCCGCCCAGGCCGCCCTCGAGCGCGCGACCGCGGCCCTTCCCAACGCGCGCTCCGCTTCGGCGATCGTCGACGAGGTACAGATGGCCAACCGGATCTTCCATCGCGCACGATTGATCAACCTGTCGCAGGAACAGGCTGTCGAAGGCTGCAAGCGCCTGGAAAAGCGGAAAGTCTACTGTTCGGCGCTCCAGGTTACGGCCTGGAATACGCCGGGTGCACGCTGAGGGCTCGCCTGAGCCGGTCCACGAACGATCGTTTGTGACGACGCTGCCACAGCGTCAGGTCCCACAATTCCCGGCTGGGCTTCAGCCGCGACTGGATGGGCTCGAAAACCGACACCTCGGTCATCCTGCCCTGAACCTTCACCCTGAGCGGCACGACCCGATAGCCCGGTCCCTCGTAGGCTGCGAGGTGGGCGACGTCACGGGCGCTGAGACCGCCCACGATCGCGCCCGGCACCTCGCCGCACCGATCGGCGATGACGATGGGATAAGTCGCGCCCTGCACCCGCCGCCGCGCATGTCCCGGCAGGCGTGCCTCCGTGTAGGCCTGAGGTGGCAGTCGCCGCCCCAGGACCAGTGCCGTCACGTCGCGATCGAGCAACGTCCCGTAGAAGAAGAAGCGCATCAGTGGTGGCCGGACGAGGCGTCGTCCGGGAGCTCCACGCCGCACGCCGCCAGGGCGGCCTTGAGGTCCGCCATCAGGCGCTCAAGACCGGCATCGTCGGCCGCCTCGCAGCGCGCCACCAGGACGGGCTGGGTATTGGAAGCCCGCAGGAGCCACCACCCGTCCATGGTGCTGACCCTCACGCCGTCGATGTCGGAGAACTTGGAGCCATCCTTCTGCAGCCGTACCTTGACTTTCTCGACGACGCCGAACTTCTCATCGTCGGGGCAGTCGAAACGCAGTTCCGGCGTGTTGACCGGCTGGGGCAGCCCGTCGCGCATCTCCGCCAGGCTCTCCTTCGCGTTGGCCACGATGTTGAGCAGGCGAAGGCCGCAATAGAGAGCGTCGTCGAAGCCGTAGAAGGTGTCGGCGAAAAATACGTGGCCGCTCATCTCGCCGGCGAGCGGCGCGCCGATCTCGGCCATCTTGCTCTTGATCAGCGAATGGCCGGTCTTGAACATCATCGGCTGGCCGCCGGCCTTCGCGATCTCGTCGAACAGGACCTGGCTTGCCTTGACGTCGGCGATGATGGTGGCGCCGGGATGGTTCTTCAGTACGTCGCGTGACCACAGGACGAGAAGCTGGTCGCCCCACAGGATGCGCCCCTTGCCGTCGACGGCGCCGATGCGATCGCCGTCGCCATCGAAGGCGATGCCGAGGTCGCATCCCTGCTTCTTCACCTCGGCAATCAGCTGCTCGAGATTCTTCGGCACGGTCGGGTCGGGATGATGCGACGGGAAGGTCCCGTCGACCTTCTCGTTGAGTACGAAATGCTCGCCCTCGAGCCTGTCGACGACGGCGCGGATCGACACGCCGACGGCGCCATTGCCGGTGTCCCAGGCGACCTTGAGTTTCTTACCGGGCTTCACGTCGCGCAGCAGCCGGGTCGCATAGTCAGCGAGGATGGAGCGTTTCTCGACCCTGCCCTGCCCCGTCTCCCAGTCGCCCTTGCCGGCCATCGCCCCCAGCGTCTGGATGTCGGCGCCGAAGAACGACTTCTTGCCCATCATCATCTTGAAACCGTTGTAATCCGGCGGATTGTGCGATCCGGTGATCTGGATGCCGCCGTCGGCCTCGAGGTGATAGACCGCGAAGTAGAGCATCGGGGTTGCCGCGAGGCCGATATCGACCACGTCGATCCCGGCCGCGGTCAGCCCCTCGATGCAGGCGGCCGCGAGTTCCGGAGAGCTCAGCCGGCCATCGTAACCCAGCGCCACGCGCTTGCCGCCCTTGCGCCGGACGAGCGTGCCCAGCGTGCGGCCGATGGCCCGCGCATCCGCGGCGTGTACCGTCCCGCCCACGATGCCGCGGATGTCGTACTCACGCAGGATGCTCGGATCGAACTTGTGCGCCGTCTGGCTCATGCAATGAACTCCGGAAGAGGATCGTCGGGAAAGATCAGGAGCGCGGACCGGGGCGGCCGACGCTTTCATAGGCAAAACCGAGGGATCGCATTTCCTCGGGATCGAAGATGTTGCGCAGGTCGACGATGCGCGGCTGGCGCATCGCCTCCTTGAGACGGCGCGGGTCGAGGCCGCGGAACTCGTGCCATTCGGTGATCACCACCAGCACGTCCGCCCCGGCCGCCGCCTCGTGCGCCGTCTTGGCGAAGGTCACGTCCTTCAGCAGATGCCCCGCCTCGGTCATCCCCTCGGGATCGAACGCCACGATCCGCCCGCCCGCCGCCTGCAGCGCCGGCACGATGTCCAGCGACGGCGCATCGCGCATGTCGTCGGTGTTCGCCTTGAACGTCAGTCCCAGCACCCCGATCGTCAGCCCCGCCACCGACCCGCCGCAGAAATCGACGACCTTCTGCGCCATCTTCTTCTTGCGGCTGTTGTTCACCTCGATCACCTGCTCCACGAGCGTCTGCGGCGCATTCGCCTCGCGCGCCGTGTAGGCCAGCGCCAGCGTGTCCTTGGGGAAGCACGAGCCGCCGAACCCCGGACCCGGGTGCAGGAACTTCCGCCCGATGCGCCCGTCCAGCCCGATCCCCCGCGCCACGTCGTGCACGTCCGCGCCCACCTTCTCGCACAGGTCCGCGATCTCGTTGATGAACGTGATCTTCGTCGCCAGGAACGCGTTGCCCGCGTACTTCGTCACCTCCGCCGTCTCGATGTTGGTGAACACCATCGGCGTCTGGATCAGGTTCAGCGGACGGTAGATCCCCGACATCACGTCCCGCGCCCGATCGCTCTCCACCCCGATCACCACGCGGTCGGGCTTCATGAAGTCCTCGATCGCCGCGCCCTCGCGCAGGAACTCCGGGTTCGACGCCACGTCGAACTCCCCGGACGGATGCGCCTCCCGGATGATCCGCGCGATCTCCCGACCCGTCCCCACCGGCACCGTCGACTTCGTCACCACCACCGTGTAGCCCCGGATCGCCCGCGCGATCTCCGCCGCCGCCGCATAGACATACGTCAGGTCCGCATGCCCGTCGCCCCGACGCGTCGGCGTCCCCACCGCGATGAACACCGCATCCGCGTCGCCCACCGCCGCCGCCAGGTCCGTCCCGAACCGCAGCCGACCCGCCTCGACATTGTCCGCCACAAGCTTGTCCAGCCCGGGCTCGTAGATCGGCATCACGCCCTTCAGCAGACGCTCGATCTTCCCCGCATCCTTGTCGACGCAGAAAACGTCGTGACCGAAATGAGCGAAGCAGGCCCCAGACACCAACCCGACGTAACCAGACCCGATCATCGCTATACGCATGGACTCAGCCCTTCAGCATACGGGTTAGAAGAGCCCGCGTGTCCGC
The DNA here is from genome assembly GCA_009772935.1 of Rhodospirillaceae bacterium. GTDB lineage: Bacteria > Pseudomonadota > Alphaproteobacteria > Reyranellales > Reyranellaceae > Reyranella. The sequence continues at coordinate 167,108 of WOUR01000002.1, read as the reverse complement.
GCTGGTATCGGCACGATGCAGGGCCACGGCGACGTTGGCCTCGAGAAAGCCGAGGCGGCTGCCACAGTCATACCGCTGCCCGGCATAGCGCAGCGCATGGAAAGGGCTCTGGCCGATCATCCTGGCCATGGCGTCGGTGAGCTGGATCTCGCCGCCGGCGCCGGTTTCGTGCCGCCCCAAGTGATCGAAGACTTCCGGCAGCAGAACGTAACGGCCGATCAGCGCCAGAGTGGAAGGCGCTTCCTCGGGCTTGGGCTTCTCCACCATGCCGGTGATCTCCGACAGGTTGCCCTGCTCGTTCTTCACGGCAGCGATGCCGTAGCTCTTCGTCTGCTCGCGCGGTACGTCCATCACCGCGACCACGCTGCCGCCGGTCTTCTCGTGGGCCTGGACAAGCTGGCCGACGCAGCTCGGCGTGTCGATCGTCAGTTCGTCCGGCAGCAGGACGGCGAACGGCTCTTTGCCGATCCAGTGCCTGGCGCACCATACGGCATGGCCGAGGCCGAGCGGCTTCTGCTGCCGCGTAAAAATGGCGTTGCCCGGCTTGATCGTTGCGTCCTGCGTCTGCTTCAGCTCCGCCGCCTTCTTGCGCTGCTCGAGCGTCGCCTCGAGCTCGTAGGCGTGATCGAAGTGATCCTCGAGCGCGCCCTTGTTGCGACCGGACACAAACACGAACTCCTCGATGCCGGCGGCGAGGCATTCCTCGACAGCGTATTGGATGAGAGGTCGATCGACGACGGTCAGCATCTCCTTCGGCATGGCCTTCGTGGCGGGAAGGAACCTGGTGCCCAGACCGGCGACTGGCAGGACGGCTTTACGGACAGGCAGGGCCATGCTTTTCGACCTCATTCAACGGCGGGAATGCACATTAAAATCAATGATTTGACAGCATCGTGGCGGGAAAGCCCACGGGCTGCGTTTGATGCCATGTCAGCGCGCGCTCTGGCAAGGTCATCCACCGAGCAGCACGTCCTTGGCGCGGTTGATACGCGCGGCGAGGTCCGCCGTTCCGCCAACATCGGGATGCATCCGCTGGATCAGCCGCCGATGCGCCGACCGGATGTCATCGACGCTGGCGCCTTCAGCCAGGCCCAGCACTGCCAACGCCTCTTCCCGTGTCATGTCGGTGCGCGAGCCGCGAGGCGGAGGCGTGTGCTGGGTCTTGCGCCAGTCGGCCCCCAGGCGCCGGTCGAGATAGGCTTCGAGGACACGCAGCGAATCGGCATCCGCCGCACATTCCACACGCAGATCGAGGAGCTCGGCGTCCATCAGTTGATCGAGTGTGCGCCCGGAAAATCGGCCGGCCAGCACGGTACCGCCGACATCGCCGCTCGCATGATCGATCCAGGCTTTCAGGAATGCTGTATTGGCCTCGGTGCGCTGCCCGGCTCCCGGAGAGCTGAAACCACCCGACGGGCGATTCCTGATGGCCCGCGCGATCAGCGCGGTGATGGCGACGCCCGCCAGTCCCAGTAACTCCGGCAGGAGACCGGGCAGAAAGCGCAGGCCGAAAATCAGCAGTCCGCCCACGCCGATGCCGCCCAGCACCACCATGACGACCCGGAGCACACCCGCCATCGAGGACGGGTTGGCCCGCAGGAACCAGGCGATGACGAGAGCGATCGCCGCCAGGACCAGAAGCGCCAGCAGAAGCGCCGGCATGCCCTACTGCCGGCTGGCCGGCGGCGCCTGGGGCGCCGGTGTTTGCGGCTGCGTCTGAGATTGGGATTCCGCCCGCTCGCGCTGGATCTGGCGCCAGCGTTCGACGTTGCGATTGTGTTCGGGAAGCGTGGTGGCGAACACGTGCCCGCCCTGCCCGTCCGCCACGAAGAAGAGCGAGCGGTCGCGCGCCGGGTTGGTAGCGGCCACGATCGAGGCGCGACCGGGATTGCAGATCGGCCCGCGTGGCAGGGCGGCGATCACATAGGTGTTGAAGGGCGTGTTCGACTGAAGGTCGGCACGAGTGAGATCACGGCCGAGCGGCGCCTTGCCCTCGGTCAGACCGTAGATGGTGGTGGGATCGCTCTCGAGCTTCATGCGACGCCGCAGACGGTTGATGAACACCGCGGCCACCTTCGTCCGCTCGGCCGGCACCGCCGTTTCCTTCTCTATCATCGATGCCAGGATCAATGCCTCGCGCTTGTTGGCGAGCGGCAGGCCGGCGGCGCGCTTGCGCCACGCCTCGTCGAGCGTCTTCTCCATCGCCTCCTTCATGCGCAGCAGCAGCCCATCGCGGGTGTCATCGCGCGAATAGAAGTAGGTCTCGGGCAGGAGATCGCCTTCCTTGACGTCCATCGTGATGTCACCGGTCAGCGCTTCGGTCTTGCGGACCAGTTCCAGCACCTCAGGTGTCGTCATGCCCTCGGGAATCGTGAGGCGACGCTGCACGACCTTGCCCGACTGAAGCAGTTCGACGAGCGATTGCATCGAGGTATGGGCCGGCACTTCGTACTCGCCCGCCTTGATCGGCTTGGGCGAAGGATCGATCATCAGCGCCACGCGGAACAGGCGCGGATGGGCGATGACGCCTTCCTCCTGCAGCAGCTTGGACATGGTGGCGGGCCCCGCGCCGCGCGGGATCACGATGTTCTTGGTCTGCTCGAGCGGTCCCTGCGCCGTGAGGATCGCATGGCCCACATAGACCGAGCCGCCCATCAGGGTGACGAACAGCGCAATGAAGAAGAGAACCCAGCGGAAGTAGCTGAGCATGACTCAGCTCCTCAGGATAATTGTCAGACGGGGCCGAGGATCAGAGATGCGTTCGTGCCGCCAAATCCGAACGAGTTGCTCAGCGCATGGCGGACCTTGCGCTGCTTGGCCTGCTTCGGAACGAGATCGATGTCGCACCCTTCGTCGGGCTCGTCGAGATTGAGCGTCGGCGGAACCGCCTGCTCGATCAGCGACTTGATGGAGTAGATCGCCTCGATCGCACCGGCGGCACCGAGCAGATGACCGGTCGCCGACTTGGTCGACGACATCGACAGGTTGTGGACATCCTGCCCGAAAGTGCGCTTCACGGCACCCAGTTCGATCACATCGGCCATCGTCGACGTGCCGTGCGCGTTCACATAGTCGATCTGGTCGGTGCCGAGACTGGCCCGCTTCAGCGCCGCCTTCATGGCGCGCACCGCGCCGTCGCCGTCTTCGGATGGTGCCGTTATGTGATAGGCGTCACCCGACAGGCCGTAGCCCAGGATCTCGGCATAAATCTTGGCGCCGCGCTTCTTGGCGTGCTCGTACTCCTCGAGCACAAGGCAACCAGCGCCCTCGCCCATCACGAAGCCGTCACGCCGCTTGTCCCACGGACGCGATGCCTGTGTCGGGGTGTCGTTGAAATCGGTCGACAGCGCCTTGCAGGCATTGAAGCCCGCGATTCCGATGCGGCAGATCGCGGCTTCAGCCCCGCCCGCCACCATCACGTCGGCGTCCTCGAACTGGATCAGCCGCGCCGCGTCCCCGATCGCATGGGCGCCGGTGGCGCAAGCGGTCACGACGGCGTGATTCGGCCCCCTGAAGCCGTACTTGATCGAGACCTGCCCCGAGACGAGGTTGATCAGGGCCGACGGAATGAAGAAGGGACTGACGCGGCGCGGCCCCCGCTCCTTCAATGTCAGCGACGTTTCGTAGATCGTCTGGAGGCCGCCGATGCCGGAGCCGATCATGACGCCGGTCCGGTTGAGACCTTCCTCGTCCTGCGGCAGCCAGCCGGAATCCTCGACCGCCTGCTGGGCGGCCGCGATTCCGAAAATGATGAACTTGTCGAGCTTCCGCTGTTCCTTCGGCGCAAGGTAATCGTCCACGTTGAAGTGGCCGTTTGCCTTGTCGCCCTGGGGAACCTCGCCCGCGATCTTTGTCGCGAGGTCCGAAGTGTCGAAAGCCTGGATCGACCGGATGCCGGACTCTGCCGCCATCAGGCGCCGCCAGTTCGTGTCGACGCCGTCACCCAACGGCGTCACCATGCCCATGCCGGTTACGACAACACGCCTCATCGCGCGCCCTTCCTCGTCCAGGAACCGGTGAGGGTCAGGACTTCGCGGTGCCCTTGATGAAGCCGATGGCGTCGCCGACGGTCTGGATCTTCTCCGCGGCATCGTCGGGAATCTCGATGCCGAACTCTTCCTCGAACGCCATCACCAGTTCGACCGTATCGAGGCTGTCCGCGCCCAGATCGTCGATGAACTTGGCCTCTTCCTTGACCTGCGCGGCCTCGACGCCGAGATGCTCTACGACGATCTTCTTAACGCGCTCGGCAATATCGCTCATTGTCTTGTCCTTCCCGTGTATCCAACAAATTCCGGTCGCCAGAGGGTTGGCGAATGCCGGGCTATTAACATAGCTCCCGTGCCATTGGCTAGGTCCGAAAAGCCCACAGAATCAGGCACTTGTGGGCCAGAGCCTCAGATCATGGCCATCCCGCCGTTTATGTGCAGCGTCTGACCGGTGACGTAGGCGGCCTCGTCGCTCGCCAGATAGACCACCCCGGCCGCGATCTCTTCGGGCGTGCCGAGCCGGTCGGCAGGAACACGCCCCAGGATGGCTTTTTTCTGGTCGTCGGTCAGCACGTCGGTCATCGGCGTGGCGATGAAGCCGGGCGCCAGACAGTTAACAGTTATGCCCCGCGACGCCAGCTCCTGCGCCAGCGACTTCGACATGCCGATCAGGCCGGCCTTGGCCGCCGCATAGTTCGCCTGCCCCGGATTGCCGGTGACGCCGACGATAGAGGTGATGTTGACGACCCGTCCGAAGCGTCGCTTCATCATCCCGCGCATCGCCGCACGGGTCAGGCGGAAAGTCCCGGTCAGGTTCACCTGAAGGACCTTCTCCCATTCCTCGTCCTTCATGCGCATCGAGATATTGTCGCGCGTGATCCCGGCATTGTTCACCAGGATGTCGAGCCTGCCGCCCATCGCGGCTTCCGCCTCCTTGGCGAGGCGGTCGATGTCTGCCGGATCGTCCATCCTGGCCGCCACGACGTGCGCGCGTTCCCCGAGGGAGGCCTTGAGCGCTTCCAGGGCCTCGGCGCGCGTTCCCGACAGGGTGACAGTCGCGCCCTGCTTGTGGAGCGCGCGGGCGATGGCGCCGCCGATGCCACCGGACGCACCGGTGACGAGAGCTGCCTTGCCGGTCAGATCGAACATGGCACTCTCCTTATGCCGTCTTCAGGAAGGCTTCGATATCGGACGGAGTGTTGAGCGCCAGGCCGGTCATGTCCTTGTCGATGCGCTTGACGAGACCCGACAGGACTTTCCCGGTGCCGCACTCGACCAGCGAATCGACGCCTTTGATCTTCATATACTGCACGCTCTCGCGCCAGCGTACGAGGCCGGTGACCTGTTCCACGAGCCTCAGCTTGATGGCAGCCGGGTCGCTGAGCTCCGAGGCCAGCACGTTGGAAACAAGCGGCACGCGCGGCGGCATCAGCACAACGTCCTCAAGTGCGACCTTCATTGCATCGGCAGCCGGCTGCATCAGCGGGCAATGGAAGGGGGCGCTCACCGGCAGCATCATGCCGCGCTTGCAGCCCCGCGACTTGGCGGCCTCGATCGCACGCTCAACGGCCTCCTTGTGACCGCTCACCACGATCTGGCCACCGCCATTGTCGTTGGCGACCGCGACCACCTCGCCCTGCGCCGCTTCCTTGCAGGCTTCCTGCGCGGGCTCCAACTCGATCCCGAGCAGGGCCGCCATGGCACCGATCCCGACCGGCACCGCTTTCTGCATCGACTGACCACGCAGTTTCAGGAGGCGCGCGGCATCCGGGAGCCTGAGGGCGCCGGCCGCGGCCAAGGCCGAATACTCGCCGAGCGAATGACCTGCCACATAGGCGGCGAGCGACGGGAGCGGCTTGCCTCCGTCCTTTTCCAGAATCCGGGCGACGGCGACGCTGACTGCCATGAGGGCGGGCTGGGCATTCTCGGTCAGGACGAGGTCGCTTTCCGGGCCCTCCCGCATCAATTTCGACAGATTCTGCTTCAGCGCCTCGTCGACTTCGCCGAAGACCTCCCGGGCGGTGGCAAAGGCGCCGGCGAGGTCGGCTCCCATGCCGACGGCCTGCGATCCTTGGCCCGGAAAGACAAAAGCCCGACTCATGCGCGTTTTCCCCTGTTTTCGGCTCGAATTGCGGCAGTCATACCGGGGTAACCAACGCAGTCAAGCCGCGTGGGGAATACTTGCTTTCAGGCCGCTTGCCTGTATAACCGCCCCTCTTCGGGGCCTCAGTCGGCCCCGATCTCCTTGCCGCCCCGATGCATTCCGCGATGGGGCGGCTAGATCCGGCCGGTTCCTCGGAACTCCGGGTCGCAAACAGCCATAAGGAGCCGAATCTACATGGCACTCTACGAGAATGTCTTCATTGCGCGTCAGGACGTTGCGACGACGCAGGTGGAGGCTCTGACCACCCAGTTCTCCGAACTGGTCGCCAGCCTGGGCGGCACCGTCTCCAAGAAGGAGTACTGGGGCCTGCGCTCGCTGACCTACCGCATCAAGAAGAACCGCAAGGGTCATTACACCCTGCTCAACATCGACGCCCCTGCAGCGGCGGTGAAGGAGCTGGAGCGGACGATGTCGATCAACGAAGACATCATCCGCTACATGACCGTCCGCGTCGACGAGCTCGAGGAAGCCCCGTCGGCCATCATGGTGCGCAGCGCCGAGAAGTCCGACCGTCCGGGCGGCGATCGTGGCGACCGCTGGGGCGATCGCCCGCCGCGTCGCGAGCGTCCGCGCTTCGGCGACGAGGGCGTTGCCGCCCCGTCGATTGCTGACACGGGAGAAGAAGCATGAGCGCCCAGCGTCGTCCGTTCACCCGCCGCCGCAAGAGCTGCCCGTTCTCCGGCGCGAATGCACCGAAGATCGACTACAAGGACGTTCGTCTCCTGCAGCGCTTCATTTCCGAGCGCGGCAAGATCGTTCCGAGCCGCATTTCCGCGGTCTCGTCCAAGAAGCAGCGCGAACTCGCCCAGGCGATCAAGCGCGCGCGCTTCCTGGCGCTCCTGCCCTACCTCATCGCTTAGTCGGGAGACGCAATCATGCCGATGAACGTCATCCTGCTCGAACGCGTGCCGAAGCTCGGCCAGATGGGCGATGTTGTGAAGGTGAAGCCCGGCTTCGCCCGCAACTTCCTCCTGCCGCAGAAGAAGGCGCTGCGCGCGACCAAGGACAACATCACCTACTTCGAATCGCAGCGTAAGGTCCTGGAGGCGCAGAATCTCGAGCGCCGCCAGGAAGCCGAAGCGGTTGGCGCCAAGATGAGCGACCTCAAGGTCACCATCATCCGCCAGGCCTCCGAGGCGCTCCAGCTCTACGGTTCGGTCACCTCGCGCGACATCGCCGACGGCGCTGGCGCGCAGGGCGTGAAGATCGAGCGCAGCCAGGTCGAACTCGACAAGCCGATCAAGGCCCTGGGCGAACACAAGATCAAGATCCACCTCCATCCGGAAGTCGTGGTCGAGATCTCCGTGTTGGTCGCCCGTTCTGCCGAGGAAGCGGAATTCCTCGCCAAGGGCGGCAGGCTGGTCGCGGAGACCGAGCGCGCGGCCATGGAAGCCGCCGAAGCGGCCCAGCGCGCGGCCGATCAGGCTGCCGCGCTGTTCGAGGCCAAGTCGGCCGAGGCTGCCGAGGGCGAAGGCGAGACCGCCGAGGCTGAGGCCGAGGAAACGCCGGCCGACCAGAAGTAACACGCGTGCCGACAGGCACTGCGCAGCTCTTCGAACGCATGCCATCGCGCCGCGGTGGCATGCGTTTTATTTTGGTGCATCCATGATCTGGCGCCTGGGCGCCGTCGCCGTGGCCGCCCTCGTCGCGCTCCCTCTGCTCGGGATCGCCTCCAGCCTCTTCAGCGATCAGGGGGAACTCTGGCGTCATCTCGCCGAGACCCAGCTTCGCGACATTCTCGCCAACACGATGGTCCTGCTGATCGGCGTTGGCCTCGGTACCGTCGTGATCGGCACCGGCACGGCATGGCTCGTGACGATGTGCCGATTTCCCGGAAGCCGGCTGCTGCAATGGGCGTTGCTGCTGCCGCTCGTCATGCCGACCTACATCATCGGCTATGCCTACGCCGATCTGCTGACCTTCGCCGGCCCGCTGCAGTCTTCCTTGCGCGCCGCGATGGGGTGGAGCCGTGACGACTATTGGTTCCCCAATTTCGGATCATCCCAGGGCGTCGCCCTGCTCTTCACCCTGGTCCTCTACCCCTACGTCTATCTTGCCGCGCGCGCGGCGTTCCTTGCCCAGTCGCAGTCGCTGCTCGAGGCGAGCCGCATCCTCGGCAACGGCCCCTGGCGCACCTTCCTGCGCATCGGCCTGCCGCTCGCCCGACCGGCCATCGCCGCAGGCACCGCCCTCGCGCTGCTCGAGACCCTGGCCGACTTCGGCACCGTCCAGTATTACGGCATCCACACCTTCACCACGGCGATCTACCGAACCTGGTACGGCATGGGAAACCGCGAGGGGGCCGCTCAGCTCTCCATGGTCCTCATCCTGATCGCGATCGCCCTCGTCGCGGTGGAATACCGGTCGCGCGGACGGGCGCGCTTCACCATCGCCTCTAACCTGCGCTACGTGGCCGAGCCGGTGCAGCTTCCCCTGGCCGCGGGCCTCGCCGCCTTCGCCGCCTGCGCCCTGCCGATCCTGCTCGGCTTCGTGGTGCCAACGGCCCATCTCGCGCAGCTCGCCTTGTCGTCGGGAGTGCTGCTGACCGATCGGCAGTTCATCGGCGATGCCTTCAACAGCCTGATCCTGGCGACGGTGGCGGCCGCGATCATCGTCGGTCTTGCCGTGTTCCTGAGCTATGCCGGCCGCCTTGTCCGCTGGCGACTGCTCCACCGCACCATCGCCTTCGCATCGCTCGGCTACGCGATCCCCGGCGCCGTCATTGCCGTTGGCGTGCTCCTGCCACTGGCATTCGCCGATCGCGGCCTCGACCTGCTCTCGCGGCAGGTGCTCGGCATTCCGACCGGCCTGCTGCTCAGCGGCACCGCCTTCGCCCTGGTCGTCGCCTATACGGTTCGTTTCCTCGCCGTCGGCATGGCCAATGTCGCACCCGGACTTGCCGCGATCGATCCGGCCATGGACGCCAGCGCGCGGATCCTAGGGGCACGGCCCCGTGACGTCCTGTGGCGAATCCATCTGCCCATGCTGCAGGTGCCAGCCCTGACCGCCGGCATCGTCGCATTCGTCGAGGTTCTGAAGGAGCTGCCGGCAACCCTGCTGATACGGCCCTTCAACTTCGACACGCTGGCCATCGGGGTCTACCGATTCGCATCCGACGAGCGCCTTGCGCAGGCGGCCGTCGGATCCATTCTCATCGTCACCGTGTCCCTTGCGCCGGTGATCCTCCTCAGCCGCACGGTGGCGGCGTCGGGACGGCCTACTTCCAGCCGGCCCGGTCCATGATCTTCAGCGCCTCGGCGTTGTTCTGGGCGAACACGCGGGCGTTGAGCTGATCCTCCTTGAACGTGCCGAGCGCCTTGAGCTGCGGCGAAAGCTCGACCGAGGCCACGACCGGGTATTCCGAATTTCCGTCCGCGAAATACTTCTGGGCCTGCGGCGAGACCAGGTACTCGAGGAACTTGACCGCGGCCTGCTTGTTCGGCGCGTGCCTGGCGATGCCGCCTGCGCTCAGGTTCACATGGGTGCCGCGGTTGGCCTGGTTCGGGAAGATCACGCCGAGCTTGGCGGCGACTTCGCGGTCCTCCGGCTTTGCTGAGCGCATGAGGTTCACAAAATAGTAGGTGTTCACGACGGCGACATCGCCCTCGCCCGCTGCAGCCGCCTTGATCTGGTCGGTATCCCCACCGCGCGGCGGACGCGCCAGGTTGGCGGCAACGCCCTTGGCCCAGGTCTCCGTCTTCTCCGGACCGTCGGCGGCGAGGATCGAGCCGGTGAGCGACTGATTGTAGATGTTGCCCGAGGAGCGGATGAGAACCTTGCCCTTCCACTTCGGATCGGCCAGGTCTTCGTAGTTCTGAGGAGCGCCCGCCGCCTGCATCTTCTCCTTGTTGAACACGATGACGCGGGCACGCTTGGAGAAGCCGAACCAGGTGTTGTCGGGATCGCGCAGGTGCGCGGGGATCGCCTTGGCCAGAACCGCCGAGTCGGTCGGCTGCAGCAGGCCCATCTCGCGGGCACGCTCGATGCGGCCAGCGTCGACCGTGATGAACACGTCGCACGGGCTCTTGTCGCCCTCGGTGCGAAGACGCTGGATGAGTGGGTCGGGCTCGGCGTCGACGCGGTTGATCCTGACGCCCGTCAGGTCCGCGAAATTGCCGTACAGGGCCTCGTCGGTCTTGTAGTGGCGGGCAGAGTACAGATTGAGCGTTCCGCCCTGCGCCCAAGCCCGCCGGGCGATCATCACACCGGAGCCAAACGCCAGGCCAGCCTTCACGAGCGCACGTCTCTTCACGTCTTCCTCCGATGCGAGTGAGTATCAGTGGCCGGATATCACCCACAGTGCATGCTGGCAATCCAAATGCGATTTATTCACATTCACCCCGGCGAAATTTTGTGCATTCACCCCTTTGCGTCGAAAAAGCGGATGTGACTAACATCCGTGCAGCGACAAATTGGAGTGATCCGTCGTGCTGCTGGCGCAGGTCCTTGCCCGGATTGTGAGCGAAGGCCAACTGACCATCATCGATGAGGCAGGTCGGTCACATCAGATCAGGGGCGCAAAGACAGGTCCCGCTGTGACAATGCGGGTCCACGACTGGTGGACCGGCATCCGCCTCGCCCTTCGGCCCCGTCTCGCCTTGGGCGAAGCCTACATGGATGGTCGGCTTACGGTCGAACGCGGCGACCTCTACGATCTGCTCGACCTCCTGGGGCGCAATATGGCCGCCGTCGATTCGACGGCCATGATGCGCTGGTCCTACACGCTCCAGGGGTGGCTCCGCGTGCTGGAGCAGTACAATCCCATCGGCAAGGCCCAGAAGAACGTGGCACACCACTACGATCTCAGGGGAGAACTCTACGACTTCTTCCTTGATCCCGACCGGCAGTATTCCTGCGCCTACTTCAGAACCGGCAGCGAGCCCCTGGAGACGGCACAGGCCGACAAGAAGGCGCACATCGCGGCCAAGCTTCTCCTCAGTCCCGGCCAGAAGGTGCTCGACATCGGATCGGGCTGGGGCGGCATGGGCCTGTACCTCGCTCGAGCCTTCGACGTCGACGTCACCGGCGTCACCCTCTCGCGCGAGCAGCATGGCGTTTCGAGCCGTCGCGCCATCGACGAGGGCGTCTCGGACAAGGTCCGCTTCAAGCTTCTCGACTATCGCGAGGAACCGGGCCGCTACGACCGCATCGTTTCGGTCGGCATGTTCGAGCATGTCGGCTCGGCGCACTATCTCGAATACTTCACGAAGGTGAAGGAGCTGCTGGCGGACGACGGCGTGATGCTGCTGCATTCGATCGGCCGCATGGAGCCGCCGGGCGGCACCAACACCTGGCTCCGCAAGTACATTTTCCCCGGCGGGTACAGCCCTGCCCTTTCGGAAGTCCTGGCGGCGATCGAGAAGGCGGGACTTTGGGTCACCGACATCGAGGTGCTGCGCCTGCATTATGCAGAGACGCTGCGTCTCTGGCGGCAACGCTTCCTCTCCAACCGCGAGCAGATCAAGACGCTGGCCGGCTACGACGATCGCTTTTGCCGGATGTGGGAGTTCTACCTCGCAGGCTGCGAGGTGGCCTTCCGGTACATGAATCAGATGGTGTTCCAGATTCAGATCGCGCGGCGGCAGGATGCGGTCCCGCTCGTTCGTGACTATATGGTCGCTGAAGAACGTCTGAAGAACGTCGCGGGGTCCATGGCGGCCGAATAGAAAAGGTATCCTCGCTACGCTCGGGATAAGCGGGCACCCAAAATTCTTTGCTGTGATCCCCCTCCCATCTTGGGCAAAGACATTCTGATGGAGCCACTGAAAGAGTCCTCGAACGTCACGCGCCTGCCCGGCGCCGAAGATGTGCGCCTTCGCGAGCCGCCGCACAATTTCGAAGCGGAGCAGGCGCTGCTCGGCTCCATCCTCGTGAACAATGCCGCCTATCAACGCGTGGCGGAGTTCCTGCGCCCCGAACATTTCGCCGACCCGTCGCACGGAAAACTCTACGATTCGCTGTCGCGCCTGATCGAGCGCGGCCAGGTGGTCAGCGCCGTCACGCTCAAGACCTATGTCGAGCAGGATCCGGCGATGAAGGAAGCCGGGGGCGCGGCCTACCTTGCCCGGCTCGCCGCAGCCTCGGTGCATGTGATCGACGCCGCGGCCTTCGGTCGGGCCGTGCACGATCTCTACCTCCGCCGCCAGCTCATCGATCTCGGCGAGAACGTCGTCAACGGCGCCTTCTCCGGCGACGTCGACGAGACGGCACTGCAGCAGATCGAGGTTGCCGAAAAGAAGCTCTACGACCTGGCGACGACCGGCCAGACCGAGGGCGGCTTCAAGCCGTTCCGCGTGGCCCTCACCGAAGCCATGACCGCCGCCGAGGCGGCCTATGGCCGCGAGGGCAAGCTCACCGGCGTGGCGACCGGTCTCTCCACCCTCGACCAGTTGCTGGGCGGCCTGCACCGGTCCGACCTCCTGATCCTCGCCGGCCGCCCGTCGATGGGAAAGACCGCACTGGCGACCAACATCGCCTTCAACGCCGCAAAGGCCTACCGGGAGGAGATCGTCGACGGACACCCGAAGGCGGTGGACGGCGCCGTGGTCGGCTTCTTCTCGCTGGAAATGTCCGCCGAGCAGCTCGCCACCCGAATGCTGTCCGAGCAGGCCGAGCTGTCCTCCGAAAAAATTCGCAAAGGCGAAATGAACAGCACCGAGTTCGACACGGTGCTGAACGTCAGCCACGAACTCGAGCACCTGAACTTCTTCATCGACGATACGCCCGCCCTGTCCATCGCCGCCCTGCGGACCCGCGCCCGCCGGTTGAAGCGGACACACGGTCTCGGGCTGATCATCGTCGACTACCTCCAGCTGCTCAATCCATCGGGCAAGAGCCGGCAGGAGAATCGCGTCCAGGAGGTTTCGGAGATCACCCGAGGCCTGAAAACGCTGGCCAAGGAACTGGACGTGCCGGTGGTCGCCTTGTCGCAGCTCTCCCGCGCCGTCGAGCAGCGCGAGGACAAGCGCCCCCAGCTCGCCGACCTTCGCGAATCGGGCTCGATCGAGCAGGACGCCGACGTCGTCATGTTCGTCTATCGCGAGGAATACTACCTGACCCGTACCGAGCCGGCGCGGCGCGCCGAGGAGAGCGACCAGAAATTCAACGAGCGCCACGACGCCTGGAAGCAGCGCTGCGAGGAGACCTACGGTAAGGCCGAGGTCATCGTGGCCAAGCAGCGCCACGGACCTACTGGCATCGTGCGCCTGTCATTCGAAGGGAAGTACACGAAGTTCGGCAACCTCGATGTCGGTGCTGACGGGCCCGTTCCAGAGTTCTAAGGTCACGACGTGTCACATACTGGCGACGACGACGCGGCGCGACGGGCCGGCGCGATCCTTTCCATCGACCTGGGCGCGATCGCGGCCAACTGGCGCGGGCTGCGCGACGCTGGCCGTGCCACCGGCCGGCCGGTCGATTGCGCTGCCGTCCTGAAGGCCGATGCGTACGGCACGGGTGCCGCCGTGGTCGGTGCCCGGCTGGCGGCGGAGGGCTGCCGGCACTTTTTCGTGGCCCATATCGACGAGGGAATTGCGCTCCGCCGCATTCTGCCCGAGCCGCCGATCTATGTCCTGAACGGACTGCTCCCCGGCACCGAGCCGGACTTCGTCGAGCACCGTCTCATCCCGGTGCTCAATCACCTGGGGCAGCTCAATGTCTGGCGGGCCGCCGCCCAGCGCTTCAACCAGGCGCTCGACGCCGTCGTGCATCTCGACACCGGCCTGCACCGGCTGGGCTTCTCTGCAGAAGACGCGCAGGTCTTGATCAACGAGCGTGGCCGGCTGCGCGGCCTGCGACTTGCCCTGATCATGAGCCACCTCGTCGCCTCGGAGGACACATCGAACCCGGTCAACGGCGAGCAGCTCTCGCGTTTCCGCACTTTCGTGCGTGCGATGCCGGGCGCGCCGACCTCGCTGGCGAACTCCTCGGGCATCTTCCTGGGGCCGGACTTCCATTTCGACCTGCTTCGCCCGGGCGCGGCGCTCTACGGCATCAATCCCCTGCCCGGCCAGCAGAACCCGATGCTGCCGGTCGTGACGCTGCACGCCCAAATCCTGCAAACCCGCCGGATCGATGCCTTCCAGACGGTGGGCTACGGCGGCGCCTGGCGCTCGGCGCGCCCGAGCCGGATCGGGACGATTGCGCTGGGGTATGCGGACGGCTATTTCCGTAACCTCGTCAATCGCACCCACGTGCATCTCGCCGGGCACACCGTGCCCGTGATCGGCCGTATCTCCATGGACCTGGTGACCATCGACGTGACCGACGTGCCGGAAGCCGACTGCCAGCCCGGCGGCCTGGTCGAGATCCTGGGCCCCCACCTCACGCCCGACGATCTCGCCGACCACGCCAGGACGAATGCCTACGAGATCATGACCGCGCTCGGCCGGCGCTATTTCCGCGCCTATGTCGACGGCTATGCCGACGGCCCGGCCGACGACGCGGGAGAAGCGGCGTGAGCATTCCTCTGGTCACGATGCTGGGGCGCATGACGCTCGCCTTCCTGGAGGCGATCGGCAGCGTTACCGCTTTTGCCTTCAAGGCGATCCGGCAGGGTCTGCAGCCGCCCTACTACCGCCGGCAGATTCTCCGGCAGATCATGGAAATCGGCTACTACTCGCTGCCTGTGGTCGGCCTCACCGCGATCTTCACCGGCATGGTGCTGGCGCTGCAGAGCTACACCGGCTTCGCACGCTTCTCCGCCGAGAGCGCGATCCCCAATGTCGTCGTGGTCTCGCTGACCCGCGAACTGGGTCCGGTGCTGGCAGGCCTGATGGTCGCCGGCCGCGTCGGCGCGGCGATGGCCGCCGAGATCGGCACCATGCGGGTCACCGAGCAGATCGATGCGCTCACCACGCTCTCGACCGATCCGTTCAAGTATCTGGTCGTGCCGCGACTGATCGCGGGCATCCTCACCCTGCCGTTCCTGGTGTTGATCGCCGACATCATCGGCGTGCTGGGCGGCTTCCTGGTCGGCGTCTACAAGCTCGATTTCAACGACGCGGCCTACTTGCGCAACACGATGGACTTCCTTGAATTCCAGGACGTCTTCTCGGGCCTCGTGAAGGCAGCGGTGTTCGGATTCCTGATCACTCTGATGGGCTGCTACCACGGCTACACGTCGCGCGGAGGCGCCCAGGGTGTCGGCATGGCGACTACCAGCGCCGTGGTCTCGGCCTCGATCCTGATCCTGACGTTCAACTACTTCATCACCGAAGCCTTCTTCGCGCGCTGATCGGCTCCCGCCTCATGGCCTCCCCCAAGATCTCGCTGCGTGGCGTCACCAAGGCTTTCGGGCCGAAAAAGGTGCTGCAGGGCATCGAACTCGACGTGGCCCCGGGCGAATCGATGGTCGTCATCGGCGGCTCCGGAACCGGCAAATCGGTGTTGCTGAAATGCATCCTCGGTCTGCTGCGACCGGAAAACGGCTCGATCAGGATCGACGGCGAGGAGACACGAGACCTCAGCGACCGCAGTCGGGCCCGCGTCATGCGCAAGTTCGGCATGCTGTTCCAGGGCGGGGCGCTGTTCGATTCGCTGCGCGTCTGGGAGAACGTGGCCTTCGGCCCCATCCAGAGCGACGGCATGGCCCCCGCCCGAGCCCGTGAAGTCGCCGTCGCCAAGTTGGGCGCCGTCGGCCTCGGCCCCGAAATCGGCGACCTCTTTCCATCGGAACTCTCCGGCGGCATGCAGAAGCGCGTGGCGCTCGCCCGCGCCATCGCCCGCGAGCCCGAGATCATCTTCTTCGACGAGCCGACGACCGGCCTCGATCCGATCATGGCCGACGTCATCAACGACCTGATCGTGAAATGCGTCAGCGACCTCGGCGCGACAGCGGTCTCGATCACCCACGATATGGCGAGCGCCCGCAAGATCGGCCACCGCATCGGCATGCTTCACGAGGGTAGGCTGATCTGGCAGGGGCCCGTCGCGGACATCGACCGCTCCGGCAACGCCTATGTGGACCAGTTCATCCACGGCCGGGCCGAGGGTCCGATCCGCATGCAGGTCCGGAAACTCTGACCGTGGCGAGGCCGCTCAAGCGCTTCGTCTGCCAGTCCTGCGGCGCCGTCACGACCAAATGGAGCGGCCGTTGCGAATCCTGTGGTGAGTGGAACACCATCGTCGAAGAGGCGGCTCCCGCGCCCGGCCCGGCCGGCGGCGGGATGGCCCGTCGCGGAAAAGGGCGCCTCCTCGACTTCACGGGCCTCACCGGTTCGACACCGCAGCCGCCGCGCCTCAAGAGCGGCATCAACGAGTTCGACCGCGTGTGCGGTGGCGGCCTGGTCGTCGGCTCGGCGCTGCTGATCGGCGGCGATCCGGGGATCGGCAAGTCGACCCTGCTGCTGCAGATGGCGGCGGCGCTCGCCAGACAGCACACCGCCTGCGCCTATATTTCCGGCGAAGAGGCCGTCGACCAGGTCCGCCTGCGGGCTGAACGGCTGGGCCTGGCCGACGCCCCGGTCCAATTGGTCGCCGCCACCTCGGTACGCGACATCGTGGCGTCACTGGAGCAGCCGGACGCCCCCAGAGTGGCGGTCATCGATTCGATCCAGACAATGTGGCTGGATACGGTGGATTCCACGCCGGGCACGGTCACCCAGGTGCGGGCCTCGGCACAGGCGCTGGTCGAACTGGCCAAGCGCCGCGGCATCGCCGTGCTGCTGGTCGGCCACGTCACCAAGGATGGCGCCATCGCGGGTCCCCGCGTGCTCGAGCACATGGTCGACACGGTGCTCTATTTCGAAGGCGAGCGCGGCCATCAGTTCCGCATCCTGCGCACGGTCAAGAACCGCTTCGGCCCGACCGACGAGATCGGCGTCTTCGAGATGTCCGACCGCGGCCTGTCCGACGTCGCCAACCCCTCGGCCCTGTTCCTGGCGGATCGTCGCGGCCACGTCTCGGGCACCTGCGTCTTCGCCGGCATCGAGGGCACCCGGCCCTTGCTGGTCGAGATCCAGGCACTGGTCAGCCCCTCATCCCTCGCCACGCCGCGGCGCGCCGTGGTCGGCTGGGATTCGAACCGCCTTGCGATGGTGCTGGCCGTGCTGGAGGCCCGATGCGGTGTCACCGTCGGCGCCAACGACGTCTACCTGAACGTGGCGGGCGGGCTGCGGATCGGCGAGCCGGCCGCCGACCTCGCAGTGGCGGCCGCGGTCATCTCCTCGCTGGCCGACGAGCAGGTTCCCGGTGACATGGTGGTGTTCGGCGAAATCGGCCTCGGCGGCGAGGTCCGACCGGTCGGGCAGCGCGAGGCCCGGTTGCGGGAAGCCGCCAAACTCGGCTTCCGAAGCGCGCTCATACCGCAGGTTCGCAGCGGCTCAGGGCCGGCCCCGCGAGCGCCGGAAGGCATCGCCATTGACGAAATTGAGCATCTGTCGGACCTTGTGGCGCGTTTCCAACCGGCCGATCGGCCACTAAAACGTGGCCGGCGCGAGGGAGGCTCGGAAGGGTCCGGGGGCCGTCGCCGCGAACAGGATCAGGACTAGGGCAACGGGGTCGATGGAACAGCTGGGAATTACCGTTTTCGATGTCGCCGTGATCGCCATCGCCGTTTTCGGCGCGGCCATCGGCCTGTCCACGGGCTTTGCCCATGCCGTCCTTTTCATCGCGTCCTGGATCGCCTCCGGCTGGATCGCCTGGCGCTTCTCCAAAGTGGTCGAGCCGGAGGTCCTGAAGGTCGTCGGCAGCGCCGAGCTTTCCTATTTCATCTCCCTGCTGGTCGTCTTCGTGGCCGCCCTGATCGTGCTGATCATGCTGACCAGCGTGCTGTCCCGATCGATCCGATCCAGCCCTCTCGGCAAGCCGGACAAGATCCTCGGAGCGGGCTTTGGCGTCTTGTGCGCCTGGGTCGCCATGGGTGCCGCCTTCCTGTTCTATGGATATCTCGGGCCCCGGCAGCTGCCGCCTGCCGTCGAGGGGGCCGCCAGTTTTCCGATGATCCGCGAAATGGCCACCTTCGTGGAACCCTATCTTCCCACGGGATTCCGCAACCGCCTGCAGCGGCCGGGCATGGAGAGTGGCGCGATCACGCCCTCTGCGAGGCCGTCGCCCACGCCGTCCGAGGCGGCTCCGGCTTCGCCCTCCGCCGCCCCGGCGGCGCCATCGGCTGCTCCAGCGGCCCCGTCTGAAACCAAACCGCCGCAGTGAGTGATCCTTGATAGCCTTGGGGCGACACCCCAGCTATAACGCCGCCGTGCATAGCACCCCGAATCGCTCAGACGACACCCTCGATGACAAGTTTCACGAGGAGTGTGCGCTGTTCGGCATCTACGGGACGTCGGATGCCGCCGCTCATACCGCGCTGGGCCTCCACGCCCTGCAGCATCGCGGGCAGGAAGCCTCCGGACTCGTAACCTACGATGGCCGGGTGTTCCACAATCATCGCGCCGCCGGCCTGGTCGGCGACATCTTCGGCACCCAGGCCGTCATGGACAAGCTTGTCGGTTACTCGGCGATCGGCCACAACCGCTACGCCACGACCGGCGGTTCCTCGGACCGCAACATCCAGCCGATCTTCGCCGATTTCGACTTCGGCGGCCTCGCCCTGGCGCACAACGGCAACCTCACCAACGCCCACCTCCTGCGCAAGGAGTTGGTGCGGATCGGCTGCCTGTTCCAGTCGACCACCGACACCGAAGTCATCAACCATCTGATTGCCCGCTCCAACTACTCGACGGTCGTCGACCGGCTGATCGATGCGCTGGGCCGGGTCAAGGGCGCCTACTCGCTGCTGCTGCTGACGAACGAGGCCCTGATCGGCGTGCGCGACCCGCTGGGCGTACGCCCCCTGGTGATCGGCCGACTCGAGGACGCCTGGATCCTGGCCTCCGAGAGCTGCGCGCTCGACATCATCGGCGCCCGCTTCGTGCGCGACGTCGAGCCGGGCGAGATCGTCATCGTCGACGGCAACGGCCTCAGGTCCATCAAGCCGTTCGTGAAGCAGAAGCGCCGCTTCTGCGTGTTCGAGCATATCTACTTCGCGCGGCCCGATTCGAAGGTCGAGGGCATCGGCGTCTACGATGCCCGCAAGCGCATCGGCATGGAACTGGCCAAGGAGAGTCCCGTGCCGGCCGACGTGGTCGTGCCGGTGCCGGATTCCGGCGTGCCCGCCGCGATCGGCTATGCCGCCCAGTCGGGGCTGCCGTTCGAACTCGGCATCATCCGCAACCATTACGTCGGACGCACCTTCATCGAGCCCGCGGACCATATCCGCCATCTCGGTGTGCGGCTGAAGCACAATGCCAACCGCGCTCACATCGAGGGCAAGCGGGTCATCCTCGTCGACGATTCGATCGTGCGCGGCACGACCTCGATGAAGATCGTCGAGATGGTGCGAAATGCCGGCGCGAAGGAAGTGCATATGCGCATCGCCGCCCCGCCGACCACGGACCCGTGCTTCTACGGCATCGACACGCCCGAGCGCGACAAGCTGCTGGCCTCGCGCTACGACGTCGCCGGCATGGCGAAGTTCATCGGCGTCGATTCGCTCGCTTTCGTATCGATCGACGGCCTCTATCGCGCGATGGGCCTGCCGGCCGGCCGCGATCCCGCCGCGCCGGCCTTCTGCGACGCTTGCTTCACCGGCGACTACCCGATCGCGCTCGACGACATTGTCGGCGTCGAGGATCGCCAGCTTTCCCTCCTCGTTGAATCACTCTGAGTTCGGGACCATGACCGAAACCGCCGTCGGCCGTCTCGCCGGGCGCGTTGCGCTGATCACCGGTGCCTCGCGTGGCCTTGGTGCCGCGGCAGCGCTCGCCTATGCCGCCGAAGGCGCCCATTGCGTACTGGTCGCCCGGACCGTGGGCGGCCTCGAGGAAGTCGACGACCGCATCAAGGCGATCGGAGGCGCGGCCACCCTCGTCCCCCTCGATGTCACCGACGGGCCCGGGATCGACCGGCTGGGCCAGGCGCTCTTCGACCGCTTCGGCCGCCTGGACGTGCTGCTGGGCAATGCCGCCATCCTGGGGACGCTCTCGCCGATGGGCCATTTCGAGCCCAAGGTGTTCGAACAGGTGCTGGCGGTGAACGTCACCGCCAACTGGCGCCTGATCCGTTCGATGGACCCGCTGCTGCGCCGCTCCGACGCCGGCCGCGCCATCTTCGTGACCTCGGGCGCCTCGCGCCGGATCATCCCCTACTGGGGCGCCTATGCCACGAGCAAGGCCGCGCTGGACATGATGGTCGGCATCTATGCCGCCGAGGTCGCGCACACCCAGGTGAAGGTGAATCTCTTCAACCCGGGTCCGATGCGCACCTTCATGCGCCGCGAGGCCTTCCCGGGGGAGGACGAAACCCAGCAGATCCCGCCCGAGGCGCACGGCGAGTCGCTGATCCAGCTGGCAATGCCGTCCTGCACGATGAACGGCCAATGGGTGGCCGGCGACGCGGCCTTGGAGCAGCGCCCCAACATCAGCTGAGGGCGCCGCCGGCAGTTTCGAGGAGGTGACGGCGCGGGGCCGTCACCGGCTCCCCTATTCGGCAGCCATGTCCATCGTCGCCAGCACCTTGGGCGGCGACATCGGCAGGCTGTAGAAGCGCCGGCCGAGCGCGTCGTAGACCGCGTTCGAGATGGCGGCCAGCGGCGGCACCAGCGGGACCTCGCCGACGCCGCGAACGCCCTGCGGATGCTTCGGGTTGGGGATCTCGAGGATCACCGAATCCAGCATCGGCAGGTCGGAGCTGACCGGCATGCGGTAGTCGAGGAAGCTCGGATTGTCGAGCTTGCCGTCCTTGTTGAAGATGTACTCCTCGCTGAGCGCCCAGCCGATACCCTGGGCGGCGCCGCCCTGGATCTGGCCTTCGACATAGCTGGGGTGGATGGCGCGGCCGACATCCTGGAAGGCCGTGTAGCGGAGTACGCGCACGATGCCGAGATCGGGGTCGACCTCGACGTCGCAGACGTGGGTGGCAAAGCCGCCTTCGGCGCCCGTCGTATTGAGTTGCTGGCCGGCGCCGATCGGGCCGCCGGTGGCGCTGGCCTGCGCCGCGATCTGGCCGAGGCTGAGCGGCTCGAACTTGCCGGCATTGTCGCCCGCCGGACGGGCTTCGCCGTTCTCCCAGACGACCGCGTCGGGATCGATCTTCCAGATCTTGGCGGCGCGCTCGCGGAGCTGGGTGATGACCCGTTCCGTCGAGTGCGTCACCACCATGGCCGAGGCGTAGGTCACGCGGCTACCGCCGGTCAGGTTGCTGAAGCCGATGACGCTGGTGTCGCCGATCAGCACGGAGACCTTCTTGTAGTCGATGCCCAGCAGCTCGGCGGTAATGTTGGCCGTCGAGGCGCGCGAGCCGCCGATGTCGGGATGGCCGGTGATCACCACCACCGTGCCGTCCTCATTGATGTTGACCTGCGCGCTCGACTCGCCGCCCGCGTTGAACCAGAAGCCCGACGCCACGCCGCGGCCGTACAGCATGCCTTTCTTCGCCTTGGGCAGCGGCGTCGTGTAGTGCGCGTGCTTCCTCGCTTCCTCGATCGTTTCGACGAAGCCGATGCGCGGATAGACCGGCCCGTGCGCGGCCTTCGTGCCCTGCTTCGCTGCGTTCTTCAGACGGAAATCCAGCGGATCCATCTTCAGCGCCTCGGCCATCTCGTCCATGACGCACTCGACGCCATAAGCGCCGATCGGCGCGCCAGGCGCACGATAGGCCGCGACCTTGGAGCGGTTGGACACCACGTCGTAGCCGAACGAATGCACGTTCGGGATGTCATAGGGCGCGAAGGCGCAGCCCGCCGCACCGCGGATGGGCGAGCCCGGCAGCGCGCCGGCCTGCAGGCAGAAGGTTCCCTGCGCAGCCACCAGCTTGCCGTCCTTGGTCGCGCCCAGCTTGACGGTGCTGTAGGAGCCCGAGGTCGGGCCCGAGGCGTGGAAGACCTCGGCCCGGCTCATGGTCATCTTCACCGGCCGGCCGGACT
This sequence comes from Rhodospirillaceae bacterium, assembly GCA_009772935.1. GTDB lineage: Bacteria > Pseudomonadota > Alphaproteobacteria > Reyranellales > Reyranellaceae > Reyranella. The sequence continues at coordinate 145,036 of WOUR01000002.1, read as the reverse complement.
TCTTCGCCAGGATCAGCGCCAGCGGCTCCAGGTAGATGATGGTCTTGCCGCCGAAGCCCCCGCCGATCTCGGCGGGAATGGCGCGGATATCGTTCTGGGGCAATCCGGTCAGGTAGGCGCACATGGCGCGGACCATGAACTGGCCCTGGCTGGAGCTCCAGATCGTGGCCTTGCCGTCGGAGACGCTGACCAGGCAGGCGTGCGGCTCGATATAGCCCTGGTGCACCGGCTGGGTTCGGAAGCTGCGCTCGATGATGACGTCGGCCTTGGCGAAGCCCTCGCCGATGTCACCGAGCTTGTGCTCCAGCGTCCCGGCGATGTTCGAGGGCTTGTCCTTGTACTTGATGAAGTCGTGCAGGATCGGCGCGTCGGGCTTCATCGCCTCCTCGACATCGATCACGAAGGGCAGGACCTCGTACTCGACCTCGATCAGCTTGCAAGCTTCAGCCGCGATCTTCTCCGTGGTCGCCGCGACCGCCGCGACGGGATGCCCGGCAAACAGCGCCTTCTCCCGCGCCATGACGTTGCGGCACATCCAGCGCATGTCCTGGATGCCCAGCATCACCGACTTCTCGATCGGGAAGTTCACGATGTCCTTGGCCGTCATCACGGCCTTCACGCCGGGATGAGCTTCGGCCTTGCTGGTATCGATCGACTTGATGCGCGCGTGCGGATGCGGACTGCGCAGCACCTTGCCCCAGATCATGCCGGGCATGGTCGTGTCGGCAGCATAGGCCGCGCGCCCCGTTACCTTGTCGGCGCCGTCGGGGCGGATCGTGCGCTTGCCGATCCACTTGTTGTCGTTCGCGGTGTCGGTGGCGTTCGTGCTCATCGTGCGGCCCTCATGTCGGCGGCGGTGTCCATCACGGCGCGGATGATCTTGTCGTAGCCCGTGCAGCGGCACAGGTTGCCGGCCAGCCAGAAGCGGACTTCATGCTCGGTCGGATCGGGATTCTTCTCGAGCAGCGCCTTGGCGGCCATCAGCACGCCCGGTGTGCAGATGCCGCACTGGAGCGCCGCCGATTCGAGGAATTTCTGCTGCAGCGGATGCAGTTCCTCTCCGGCCATGCCTTCGATGGTGCCGATCTTCTGCCCCTCGGCCTCAGCCGCCAGCATCAGGCATGAACAGACGATGCGGCCGTTCAGGGTGATTGTGCAGGCGCCGCAGTCGCCGGTGCCGCAGCCTTCCTTGGCGCCGGTCAGTCCGAGCGGCCCGCGCAGGACGTCGAGCATGCTCTGGTCGGCATCGCAGAGGAACTCCTGCGGCTCGCCATTGATCGTGGTGGAGACGTGAAGCTTCGCCATGGTCTTACTTTCCTCCCGCGCGTTCGGCGGCAATCAGGGTGGTGCGCTTCAGCAGGACGCCGGCGACCTTGGTGCGATAGGCGATGGTGCCGCGCTTGTCGTCGATCGGACGACAGGCGGCGCTGCAGGCGGCGGCGGCCTTGGCCAGCGCCGCGTCGTCGATCCTGGAGCCGATCAGCGCCTTCGCCGCCTCTTCGACCAGAAGCACCGTCGGCGCAACGGCGCCGAGGCCGACGCGGGCGGCGATGCAGGTCCCGTTGTCCATCGTCAGGCTGACGCCGCACCCCACGACGGCGATGTCCATCTCGGTGCGCGGGATCATGCGCAGGTAGGCGTCGCTCGAGCCCTTCGGACGCGGCGGCAACGTAAAGGAAACCACGATCTCGCCGGGCTCCAGGTTGAGGCGGCCCGGCCCCTTCGGCACTTTCTCGACGGCAAGCTCGCGGCGCCCGTTCGGCCCCTGGATGGTGACGATGGCGCCGGCCGCGACCATTGCCGGCACGCTGTCGCCGGCCGGCGAACCGTTGCACAGGTTGCCGCCCGGCGTGGCCCGCCCCTGGACCTGGGTGGACCCGATCAGGTTGGTGGCCTCGACCACCCCCGGCCACACCTTGCGGACCTTCGGATGTTCGCGCAGCACGGCGCCGGAGACGGCGGCGCCGATCCGGAAGCCCCCCTCCTTCGTCTCCTCGATAGCAGTCAACTCGGCGATCTTCTTGATGTCTACGATCGTCCCGGGCGCCACGACCCCGTTGCGCATCTGGACCAGGAGGTCGGTCCCGCCCGCCAGGATCCGGCCGGCCCCCGCCGCGGCGGCAAACGCCCGAACCGCCTCGTCGAGCGTCTTCGGCGCTACGTATTGGACATCCATCGTTCTACCCCTTCATCCCGTCGGCGGCTGCGGCGCAGCTCGTTATTTCGACTTTCTTGGAATGAAGCCTAGGGCAGCTTGTCGGTGCGGGGCAAGGCGCCTGTCAACCGTCGGCCGCAATGCGGCCTACGGCGGGCTGAGCTTCGCTCAGCCCTATCGTTGCGGCTTGCGCCGGCCCTCGTAGGGATTCTTCGGCTTGCGCATGCTGAGCCGGATCGGGACGCCCGGCATGTCGAAATCGTCGCGCAGGCGGTTCGTCAGGAAGCGCAGGTAGTCGTTGCCCAGTTCCTGCGGCTGGCTGACCGACAGGATGAACGTCGGCGGGCGGCGCTTGATCTGGGTCATGAAGCGCAGCCGGATGCGGCGCCCATTGGGGGCGAGCGGCGGCGGATGCAGCACCTCCATCTCGCGCAGCCAGCGGTTCAGCTTCGGGGTCGTAACCCGCTTGTTCCAGATCTCGTAGGTCTCGAAGACCTTGGGCAGCAGTCGCTCGACGCCACGTCCGGTCAGAGCCGAGAATCCGACGATCGGCACGTCCTTCACCTGAGAGAACGACATCTCCAGCCGGTCGCGCAGCTTGCGCCACTGCTTCGACGATTCTGACTGGTCGTCTGCCAGCAGGTCGGTCTTGTTGACCGCGATCACCAGCGCGCGGCCCTCCTCGATCACCCAGCCGGCGATATTGAGGTCCTGCTTCTCGGCCATGTCGGCCGCGTCCAGCACGACCACCACCACGTCGGCCAGCCGGATCGTGTCCAGCGAGTCGGCTACGGAGGCAGCCTCAAGCTTCGCATCGATGCGGCTGCGGCGGCGCATGCCGGCCGTGTCGACCAGGCGAACAGGGCGGCCGCGCCATTCCCATTCGACGCGGATCGAATCGCGCGTGATGCCGGCCTCGGGCCCGGTCAGGACGCGCTCCTCGCCGACCAGCCGATTGAGCAGCGTCGACTTGCCCACGTTCGGCCGCCCGACGATGGCCAGCAGCAGCGGCCGGCCTTCGGGCACGTCGTCGAGATCGGGATCGCTCGCCTCGGCCCCGGCGGAATCATCCTCCTCCGGCATCGGTTCGATGTGCCGGCCAAGTGCCTCGTGCAGGTCGCTCAATCCCTCGCCATGTTCGGCCGAGACCGGAATCGGCTCGCCGAGCCCGAGCCCATGCGCTTCCGCGAGCCCCTGCTGGCCGGCGCGGCCCTCGCACTTGTTGGCAACCAGGATCACCTTCGCAGAGCGCTTGCGAAGCCAGTTCGCGAAGCTCTGGTCGAGGGGCAGGATCCCTGAGCGCGCGTCGATCAGGAACAGGACGACGTCCGAGCTTTCCACCGCCCGCTCCGTGAAGCGTCGCATGCGGGCCTCGAGGGCCTCGCCTCCCGCCGTCTCCCAGCCCGCCGTGTCGAGCAGCATGAAGGCGAGGTCGCCCAGCTGCGCCGGCTGCTCACGCACGTCGCGCGTGACGCCGGGTGTGTCGTCGACGATGGCGCGCCGCCGGCCAGCCAGCCGGTTGAACAGCGTGGACTTGCCGACGTTCGGACGACCGACGATGGCGACGCGGCGCAGCGCCTGGGTGATTGGCCGTTCTTCAGCGGAGGGCAATGAGTCGCCCGGAGTCTGTGAGGACGTAAATTGTCCGATTGGCAATGACCGGACCAAGGCGCACGCGGTCGCGCACGTCGATCTTGCCCATGATCTCGCCGGTGTAGGGCGAGACAGCCAGTAGATCGCCCAGCGAACTCGTCAACAGGAGGCGGTCACCCGCCAGCACCGGTCCGCCCCACAGGACCGGCACACGCTTCTTGGCGTCCTCGTACCGGGTGAGCGGCGTGACCCAGCGGACCTTGCCGGTATCGCGGACCATGGCCACCACGTCGGCATTGCCGGTCATCACGAAAAGGAAGCGGCCCGCCGTCCACGGCGTCTGGCTGCCGCCGATGTTCCGATCCCACTGGCGCTGCCCCGAACGCAGGTCGATGCCGGCGATCTGGCCCGCCGAACCGACCGCGATCACGAGGCCGCGGTCGATCACCGGGCGGCCGCGAATGTCAGCCAGGTTGCCGAAGGCGCGGATGTCGGCGCGCGCGCCGATCAGCGATTCGTTCCAGATCGGCCGGCCGTTGTCAGCGCGCAGCGCCACGACCTCTCCCGACGTGAACGGCGCGACGACGGTATCGCCCGAGCCCGCCGGGCTGTTGCCGCCGACATATCCCGACGCTTCCTGCAGACCGGGGAACTGCCAGAGGTCGGAGCCGTCGGAAGCGGCAAGCGCGTGCAGCTTGTTGTCGATGGCAATGACATAGACCCGGTCGTTGAACACCAGCGGCGCTCCCCGGACCGGCGCACTGACGCCAGAGTTCCAGTCCTCCTTGCCGGTGTTCGGATCGAGCGAATAGACCATGGCGAAGCCGGTCGTCACGAACAGCCTCCCGCCGTAATAGGCCAGTCCGCCCCCGAACTCGTCGGAGTCGCGCGCCTTCTCGGGCGCCAGCGTGACCCGCCACAACAGCGCGCCGGTGTCGGCATTGAAGGCCGAGACGGTGCCCTGCGCGTCCTTGGCGAACACCTTGCCCTCGGCGACGACGGGCGGCGTCGTCAGGATGCGTGTCGAGCTGCTGCCCGAGCCGACATCGGCGGTCCAGATGATCTGCGGCGAGGCCCCGATCGCCAGGTTGTGCATGGCATTGTGCGCGAAGCCGCCGGATTGCGGCCATGACTCGTTCACCGTCGGGGGCGGCAGGACGACCTGCATGCTCGCGACATCGCTGTCGGGCTCGAGGTCCTTGCGATCGCCCAGCACGGAAACGCGCTCGCCGGGCAGCGGCGTTTTCTTCTTGTCGAAGATATCGCAGCCGGAAAGGGAGACCACCAGCAGGGCGGCGGCGAGAAGGAAACGGGGATCGACCACGCGCAATACACTCGACATCGGACTACTTGGCCTCCGCGCCGCCGTAGAGACTGAGCATTGCCGTGACCCGCTGCGAGGTGCCCTGCGGCACGGCCGGATCCTTGGCAATCTCGTTCCACAATTCCTTCGCGCGCTTGGTATCGCCCTTGCGCACGGCCAGCATCGCCTGGAGCTCACGGACGCTCAGACCGAACGGACGGCCGGGAGCCGCAAGCGGCTCGAGCCTCGCGACCATTTCCTCGGCCTTGGGCGTGTCGATGCTCTTGAAGGCGGCAATCACCAGGGCGAGGTCGCTGAGTTCGCTCGCCGACAGGCTGGGGGCCACCGAGGAAAGTGCTGCCACCTGCTCCTCGAGCGTGGCGCGCAGCTGCGCGGCGGTAAGCGCGGCCAGGGACCGGTAGGGCTGCAGGGCGTAGGCCGCCTGCTTCTCCAGCTCGGCGCGCGCCGCGGCCGGATCCGTCGCGATCTGCGCCAGCGCGGCCGAATAGGCGGCGCTCGCGGCGGCACGTTGCGCCCGATCGTACTGCCGCCAGCCCACCAATGCCGTGACGGCCACGACGATCACGACCGCTCCGGCCACCACCCAGGTGCCGTAACGACTCCACCATTCCTTCATCTCGTCCTTGCGGACGGCCTCGTCGATCTCGTGGAACGCGGCGGAGTCGGACACGTAGTGCTCCCGGAATATCGCGGAATATCAACAGCTTCAGGCGCGGTTCATAGCCCCCTGCCCGAGCTTTGGCAAACAACCGAGTGGGGCCTGCGGGACGCTTTACCCCCACCCGCGGTTCTGCAAGTATTCACATCACTGACATGTTCGAAGTCGCGGTGGCATGAGCAACCTCTACCGTTTGGCCGATCAACGAGCCCGGCGCCGAATCGTCTCGTTCGACAAGCGGGAACTGTCGCGGCTCCTGGGTCTTTACAGCATGCGTGTGGCAACCGGCGAATGGCGGGACTATGCCATCGACTTCCGGCCGGGCATGGCGATCTTCTCGATCTTCCGCCACACCGCCGAGCAACCGCTGTTCGCCATCGCCAAGGTGCCGGGGGGCGGCCACGGCGGCAACTATGTGGTCTATAACGGGCCGCGCAAACTGGCGCACGGCGATACGCTCGAAGACGTTCTCCGCGTCTTCGAGCGCAAGCTCAGGGTTCTGCTGGGATAGCGCTACTTCTTCGGCGTGGTCGCCGCACCGATGCCCGCGCCGACCGCGGTCCCGACCAGTACCGGCGCCACCAGCGGCCAGCCCGCGATCGCGCCGACCGCAAGACCCGTACCCGCACCAATGCCGCCACCGGTCACGGCACGTTCGCCCCATGTATCGCCACAGGCGGCAACCGAGAGGGCGAGCGGAAGAACGAGAAGAGAAATAGCGATTTTCATTTCAGACCTCGAATAACTGAGGGGAGCATCGACAGCAGTCTTGGAAATCAATTGTCGCGGCCAAACAGGGCCTTATGCCGCGATCTTTCGCGATTTCCATTGAAGTGTCAATTAGATCGTCTATCTATATGAAATATATAGATTTAACTGCGCCGATGGCGGGGTGGCGCGAGCGCCCTCGCCCGCCAGCACACCTAGACGAACGCCTCATATTGTTCGGGCCTGAAGCCGACGAGCAGCTTGTCGCCGGCTTCGAGTACCGGCCGCTTGATCATCGAGGGCTGGGCGATCATCAGCGCGATCGCCTTGCTCTCGGTGAGCCCTTCCTTTTCCGTGTCGGGCAGTTTGCGGAAGGTCGTGCCGGCACGATTGAGCAGTGCCTGCCAACCGACCTTGCGGGCCCAGCCTTCGAGGCGGGCACGATCGATGCCGGACGCCTTGTAATCATGGAAGCCGTAGGCGACGCCCTTCCCGTCCAGCCAGGCGCGCGCCTTCTTCATCGTGTCGCAGTTCTTGATGCCGTAGATCGTGGTCATGCTCCACGATCCCGGAGTCAGGGCTGGACGTCCAGTCCCTTGTACATGGCGGCGCTGTAGATGCCGTGCGCGCGCACGTTCTTGATGCTCTTCTTGGCGACCAGGAAGAGCCTGGAGTGCGCCGACGGAATCATCAGCGCCTCATCGTGCATCCGGCGCTGGATCTCCTTGAAAGCCTTCTCGCGGTCGGCGTCGTTGAGCGCCGTGCGCCCGGCTTCGAGGATGCGATCGGTTTCGGCGTCGTTCCACATCATGCGGTTGGGCACCGGCCGGTTCCTGGAGTGGTAGTAGAGATACATCTGGTCGCCGGCCGAGGTGTAGGGCACCGACAGCGTCCAGATGTCGTAGTCCTGCTGGGCGATCTTCTGAAAGAAGACGGTCGGATCCCAGGTCTGGATCTTGATGTCTATCCCGACCGGGCGCGCGGCGGCCTGCAGCACCTCCGACAGCTTCGGATTCTGCCCCACCGTATACGAGTACATCAACAACTCGAGCTTCCTGCCGTCCTTGTGACGAAAGCCGTCCGGCCCCATCTTCCAGCCCGCCTCGTCGAGCAGCTTCTTCGATTTCTCCGGATCGCGCTTTGTCAGCACGTCGAGCGTCGCCGGCTCGAAATCGAGCGCCTTCGGATGAACCAGCGACCGTGCCGTCTCCGCCTGGCCGAAGAAGATCGCCTTGTTGATCTCCTCGCGGTCCACGAGATGGGCGAGCGCCTGGCGGACCCGTTTGTCCTGCAGGTTCTCACGCGTGCTCTTGAGGCCCCAGTAGTACATCGCGAAATCGGCCGTCGGCTCGTAGACGGCGAGATTCGGTGCCTTCTTGAAGCTCTCGATCGCCTGGAGCGGGTTCCAGTGGCAGAAGTCGGCCTGGCCCGAGAGCATCGTGGCAATGCGGGTCGTTTCCTCCGGCACGATGCGCCAGATCATCTTCTCGTACTTCACCGGCCCCTTGTTGGCGTAGACGCCGGTCGGCCCCCACTTGTAGGCGTCGTGACGCTTCAGCACGAGCTCCTTGCGCGGCTGCCAGCTCTCCCAGCAGAGCGGCCCGGTGCCGTCGAATCCCTTGACCCCGAAATCGGCACCGAGTGTCTCTACATTCTCCTTGTTGATGATCGTCGCCGCGAAGTTGGCAAGATCGACCAGCAGTTCCGAGTGCGGGCGCTTCAGCTTGTAGACGAGCGTGTAGGGATCCGGCGCCGTGAGACTGTCGATCTCGCCCAGCCGCCAGTAGAATGGCCAGCGGGCGGAAGGATCGGCCAGCCGCGTGAAGGAGTAGATCACGTCGGCCGCCGTGAACTTCTTGCCGCTGCAGAAGGTGACGTCGTCCCGCAACGAGAACGTATAGGTGAGCCGGTCGTCCGAGACCGTCCACGACTTGGCCAGCAGCGGATGGACGCTCTTCAGGTCCCAGTCGAGCGCGACCAGCGTATCCCCCAACATGAACATGGGATGTCCCATGCCGCTCGACGTGTTGCTGTGGGGATCGTATTTCGGCGCGTCCTGCGAGCGGATGTTCACGAAAATTTGTGCAGATGCCGGCACCGCAAGCGCACACCAGCCCAGCGCGAGCGCCAGCACGGCGCCCGTTGCTCCCTTGATCATGTCGCTTCCTCCCGCCGGTGTATCCCCGGCTATGGAGAACAGCCTAGACCGGGCGGCCAGTGCCGCCAAGCGGCTCGACGGCCGCCGGGCCATTCGCCTAAAGTCCGCCGATGCCCATCGAGTACACGATCGACCACGAAAAGCGCTTCGTCCACGCCCGGGTCCTGGGCGTCATTTCGCTGAAGGACATCGAGGACTTCACCGACGCGGTCGTGGCCCAGAACGCCCTCACCTATCGAAAGCTGTTCGACGCCAGACAGGGCGACGGAACCTATGACGACCACGACGTCATGGCCCTTGCCGCTCGTGCGGCGGCCTACGCAAGCCTCGCCAAGCGCGGGCCTCTCGCGCTGATCCCCAGGCCCAACCATGGCGCCGACCTCGCCAGGCGCTTCATCAACCTCGGCAAGTTTTCCGGCGAGGCACGGATTTTCGACTCCGTCGAGGACGGCCTGAAGTGGCTGGAAGCCCAGCCGGAAGGCGAGCCCTGATCAGGGAGCCGCGACGCTCCTCTGCTCGAGCCGGCGAAGCGCCGCCGGTACCTGATCGTCCTCGGCTGGTTGATAGACCACGCTGAACAGCGTCCGCGCCTTGGCAAGCGCTTCACCGAAGCCCTGCTGCTCACTCTCGAAGGAATCGAATCCGCAGCGCAGCATGAATGCCACCTGGTCCTGCAGGACGCCGCCGGTGGCGCGCAGTTCCCCGCGATAGCCCAGGCGCCCGCGCAGGAGGCGCGCCTGACTGTAGGCGCGACCGTCGCTGAACTTGGGAAATTCGAGCACGATCAGGCGCAGCCGCCCGAGATGCGGCGCCAGATCCTCGACCGGATCGGTGTTGGCCAGCGACACTGCCGGCCACTCGGGGCGCACCTGCCACTCGCTGAACGGCAGAGCAACGTAGGATGCGGGCAGCCCCGCTTCGCTAAACAGCGCCATAGACTCTCTCCTTGAAGGGCCGGGCGCCGATGCGCCGGTAGGTATCGACGAAGCGCTCGCCCGTCTGGCGGGTCTCGAGATAGGTGGCGACCAGGGCATCAACCGCCTCGACGACCTTATCCGCCGTCACGGCGGGTCCGAGGATCGCGCCGATCGCCGTCCTGCCGAAGTCGACGTCGCCGCCCAGGCTGATCTGGTAGAGTTCGACACCGTTCTTATCGACGCCGAGGATGCCGATGTGGCCGACATGGTGATGGCCGCAGGCATTGATGCAGCCCGAGATCTTGATCTTCAGGTCGCCGATATCGTGCTGCCGCGCGAGGCTCGCGAAGTGATTGGAGATGCGCTGCGCGACCGGGATCGAACGCGCATTGGCCAGCGCACAGTAGTCGAGTCCCGGGCAGGCGATGATATCGGTGATCTTGCCTACATTGGCCTCCGCAAAGCCCAGCGCTGTCAACGACCGGTAGACCAGCGGCAGGTCCTCGACGGCGACGTGCGGAAAAATCAGGTTCTGCTCGTGGCTGACCCGCAGCTCGGCCTGGCTGTAGGCCTCGGCGATGTCGGCGACACCATCCATCTGCGCGGCGCTGGCATCGCCCGGCGGCGCGCCGGCAGGCTTCAGAGAGGCCGTCACGATCGCATAGCCGGGCACGCGGTGCGGCGCGACATTGGACTTGAGCCACAGCGCAAAGTCCGGATCGTCGAGCCGTTGCGCCTCGACCCGGGCTGAAACGGCCGGTCGCGGCGGCAAGACCGGCGGCGCAAACTGGCGGGCGATCGCCTCGATGGTCGCAGCCGGCAGCTTGAGCGCGCCGTCGCGGGTCGCGTCATACTCGGCCTCGACCTCCTCGCGCACCTTCTCGACGCCGACCTCGTGCACCAGGATCTTGATGCGGGCCTTGTAGAGATTGTCGCGGCGGCCATAGCGATTGTAGACGCGCAACGTCGATTCGAGATAGGCGAGCAGCTCGTCCTTCGGCAGGAACTCGCGCAGCGTCTTGCCGATCATCGGCGTGCGTCCCAGGCCGCCGCCCACGATGACCTCGAAGCCGACCTCGCCCTGCTCGTTGCGCCACAGGCGCAGCCCGATGTCGTGCACGCGCACGGCAGCGCGATCGTTCGGCGAGCCCGTGATGGCGATCTTGAACTTGCGCGGCAGGAAGGTGAACTCGGGGTGCAGCGTCGACCACTGGCGCACTATCTCGGCCCAGATGCGCGGATCCTCGATCTCGTCGATCGCCGCGCCGGCATAGTGGTCGGCGGTCACGTTGCGGATGCAGTTGCCCGACGTCTGCATCGCATGCATGTCGACCTCGGCCAGCGCCGCTAGCGCGTCCGGCGCATCTTCCAGCTTGATCCAGTTGAGCTGCAGATTCTGGCGCGTCGTGAAGTGCCCGTAGCCGCGATCGTAACGGCGCGCGATGTCGGCGAGCTTGCGCAGCTGGCGCGACGACAGGGTGCCGTAGGGGATGGCGATCCGCAGCATGTAGGCGTGGAGCTGCAGGTAGAGGCCGTTGTGCAGGCGCAGCGGCTTGAACTGCTCCTCCGTCAACTCTCCCGCCAGCCGCCGCCGCACCTGGTCGCGGAACTGCTCAACCCGCTCGGAGACCAGCGTGCGGTCGTAGTCGTCGTACCGGTAGAAATGGGTGTCAGGCATAACGCACCGCGTCGGCCGCGATGGCATCGAAGGTGAGGCCCGAGGCGCGGATCTTCTCGCGCAAGGACAGTGGTTCGAGCGTGCCGTCCTCGTCCTCAGTCACAGCGACCAGGAATGGATCGATCACGCTGAAGGCCTCGACGCGTGCCCGCTCCAGCAGGATCTCGGCGTTGCGCTTGTCGCGCGCGACCGCCGCATGCTCCAGGCGATCGGTCCATTGCCCGGCCTCGTCGAGCCAGACCACCAAGCCGTCGACCAGACGGTTCGCCGATGCGACCTGCAGGTCGCCGCTGAGGTTCTTGGCCATCAGGACACCTTTGAAAGCGCTGGGCTTTCGGAGACGGCGGCATAGGCCGCGACGTCGCCCACGATGATGAGGCTGGGACCAGCCACACCGCTCTGGGCATGGGTGGCGGCGAGTCGCGCAAGATCGCCGAGCCGGCCGGTCGAGACCCGCTGGTCGGGCCGCGTGCCGTTCTCGACGATGGCGACCGGCGTGGACGGCGCGGCGCCGGCGGCGAGCAGCCGGTCGCGCACGGCTGCCGCTTCCGTGGCGCCCATGTAGATCGCCAGCGTGTGTCCATCCACGGCGAGCGATGCCCAGGCGGGCGGCCTGCCATCCTTGGCGCCGTGCCCGCTGACGAAGGTCACGGCCGAGGCGTGATGCCGATGCGTGAGGGGAATGCCGGCCGAGGCCGCGCATCCCAGCGCGGCGGTGATGCCCGGCACGATCGTGTAGGCGAGGCCGGCCAGGCGCAGCGCATCGACCTCCTCTCCGCCGCGACCGAACACGAACGGGTCGCCCGCCTTCAGGCGCACCACCGTCTGGCCGGCGTGCACCCGGCGGACCAGCTCGGCATCGATGTCGGCCTGCGCCCAGCTCGGACGGCCCTTGCGCTTGCCCACGGAAACGATCTCGGCATCGCGGCGCGCCCGCGCCAGCACGGCCGGCGGTACCAGATCGTCGTGCAGGACGGCATCGGCCTCCTGAAGGAGCTGGGCGGCCCTCAGGGTCAGGAGATCGGGATCGCCCGGCCCCGCCCCCACAATGTGGGCGATGCCGGACGGCACCATCTGGCGACGCGCCGCATCGAGGTCGCCCAGCGCCACGCGGCGTGCACCCGCCGCATCACCGGCCAGCAGCAGGCGTGCCGCCGGCCCCTCGACCAGGCGCCGAAAGAGGGCGCGCCGCCGGGCCGGGTCGGCGATCAGCGCATTGACCTGCGCCCGGAACGTGGTGACCAGCCGCGCCAGCTCGCCCAGCCGCTCGGGCAGCGCCGCCTCGATCCGGCCACGCAATACCGTCGCCAGGGTGGGCGAAGCGCCACCGGTTGATATCGCGACGACCACGCCGTCGCGATCGACGATGGCCGGCATGATGAAGTCACAGAGGGCAGGCCGGTCAGCCACGTTCACCGGGACCCCGGCTGCCTTCGCCAGCCGATGCGCGGCGACATCGCTGGCTTCATCTTCCGTGGCGACGAAGACCGCCACAGCACGCCGCAGCTCCTGGACGGTGGCGGAGCGCGCCTCGAGCCTGAGGACCTCGGCGCCGGCGGAGCGCGCCAGATCGGCCCGCAGGTCCGCCTTCGGCCCGTCGCCGACGACCGCGACCTTGCGGCCGGTGAGATCGAAGAAGAGCGGCAGATGCCTCACGACACGGCCATGCGCAGGATGACGTTGAGGGCGAGCAAGCTTGCGGCCTGGGAGACCGACAGGACCCACAAAGCAGCCTCGGAACGGGGAATGAACTTGGACATGCGCTTACCGCCTTTGATCTGGCGATATCTCGCACATTAGCCATGGGTTGGTTTTCCGAAGGTTCTCCGAAAGGAAGCATTTCCTGCCGTTCAAGGCCCCGCGAAGGAAATTTTTACCGCCCTTGAAGCGGCCCTTTCCGCCCCCAAATCCTCATTGTTCCCCGTGCCCATTCGGGGCGGGAACGTCCAACATCGCTCAAGAGAGGATGATCAAAATGCGTACTGTCGACTATTCCCCGTTCTATCGCGCCACCGTCGGCTTCGACCGGGTCTTCGACCTGCTCGACTCGGTGGCCAGCCAGTCCGGCGCCAACGGCTACCCCCCGTACAATATCGAGAAGGCCGGCGACAACGCCTACCGGATCGTGATGGCGGTCGCGGGCTTCGCCGAAGCCGAGCTGAACGTCACCCAGAAGGAGAACGAGCTCCTGGTGACCGGCCAGGCCGCACCGAGCCAGGGTCAGGACGAGAAGCAGTATCTCTATCGTGGCATCGCGGGCCGCAACTTCGAGCGCCGCTTCCAGCTCGCCGACCATGTGAAGGTCACGGGCGCGAAGCTCGCCAACGGCCTCCTCACGATCGAGCTGCAGCGTGAGATCCCGGAGGAGAAGAAGCCCCGCGCGATCCCCGTGCAGGCCGGCAACGGCCAGGCGGCCCTCACCCACTAAGCAGGCAGCAGCCTGCCGTCTCCGAAGGGGCGTCGCGGGAGACCGCGACGCCCTAGCTTTGTGCCCTCGGGCCAGCCGCACACGAAATAGGATCCCTCACTCGTTCGGGATGACACCGCTTCTTACATCGGCGCACTGCGCAAATCCGAGCAATGGTGTCATCCCGAACGAAGTGAGGGATCCTTCGTTTCTCGTTGCTTTCCCCCTCCCGGCCTCCCCCGCAAAACGGCGGAGGTGAAAGAGTAAGGCTACTTCGTGTACTTGCCCGTGAGCTGCGGCGTGTGCGGGCCCTCGCCGCCCTTTTCCTTGTGCTGGAGCCGCGTGGTGCGAGCCCAGGTGCGCTTCAGCTCGTCCTTCACGCTGAACTTCAGCGTGCCGATCTTCTCGACCGTGAGCTCGATCCTGTCTCCATCCATGAAGGAGTGGAGACCGCGATGATTGGTGCCGGTGGCGACGATGTCGCCGGGCTCCAGCGTGTGGATGGAGCTCACCCACTCGATGATACGCGGGATGTGATGCGCCATGTCCGAGGTATTGAACTTCTGCATCACCGTGCCGTTGTTGGTCAGCGTGATGTTGAGGTTCTGCGGATCGGCGATCTCGTCGGCGGTGACGATGCATGGTCCGATCGGCGCGAAGGTGTCGCGCGACTTCATCTGGAAGAAGACGTTGCCCGGTGGCGGCAGGCCGCGCGCCGACCCATCGATGAAGCAGGTGTAGCCAAAGATATGCTTGAAGGCGTCGGCCTGCGCCACGCGCGTCGCGCGCTTGCCGATGACCAGCGCCATCTCCGCCTCACCCTCGAAGATCGTGGCCGGCGCGTCGGGCAGCACCATCGTGTCACCGTCGCCGATCACTGCGGTCGCGGCCTTGTGGAAGGCGTTGATGGCCGGCTTCTCCGGCAGCGTGCCGTCTTCCATGTAGTTCACCGCCATGCAGACGATGTTGCCGGGCTTCGGCACCGGCGGACGCAGCTTCACGCCGGACACCGGCACGCCTTTGCCCTCGGCGGCGGCCTTCTCAACCTTGGCCTTGTAGGAATCCCACTTCGCGATCAGGCCGATGATCAGGTCCCGCGCATCGAGATGAGGGATGTCCTTCACGGCGTCTGTCACGTCGACGACCTGGTCGCCCTTGATGACGCCCAGGCGGTAGTCATTGAAATAGCAGATCTTCACTTCATCTCTCCCTCTTCAAACATCGTTTCCTCCTTTTCAGGATCCAATGGCGGGTCTAGCGTTCCTCCAAAGAACGGAGGAAACAATGGCCGTGATCAAGGCTGCGGAATTTGCCTGGCCCCGGATGGAGGCACCGGACCTCGACGAAATGGAGGAGTTTCTCACCCATTTCGGATTGATCCGGGCCGAACGCACACCGACTGCGCTCTACATGCGCGGCACCGACGATCACCATCATCTGCATGTCGTGCACAAGGGCGGCACGAAGTTCATCGGCCTCGCCTACCATGCGGCCGACGAAGGTGATCTCGAACGGCTCGCCGGGCTGCCGGGAGCGTCGGGCATCGAAACGCTGGACGAGCCGGGCGGCGGCAAGCGCGTGCGCCTCACCGAACCCAACGGCTACCAGATCGAAGTCGTCGCCGGCCAGCAGCGAGTGGAACCGATCAAGGTCGCGCGCGACGAGCACAACACGGCCCGTGAGCCTGGCCGCCGCGTCGGACGGGTGATGCGGCTCGGCAAGTCGCCCACATCGATCCAGCGCATCGGACATGGCGTTCTCTCTTCGCCGAAGGTGACGGAGACCGTGGCCTGGTTCCGCGAGACGCTGGGCATGATCCGCTCCGACGACGTCTATGTCGGCGAAAAGCAAAACATCATCGGCTCGTTCAACCGTCTCGATCGCGGCGACGCCTATGTCGATCACCATGTCTTCTTCTGCAATCACAATCCGAAGGCCGGCCTGAACCACGTTTCCTACGAGGTCCAGGACATCGACTGCGTCTTCCAGGACCACGAGTACATCAAGCGGCTGGGCAAGTACGACCATATGTGGGGCATCGGCCGCCACCTGCTCGGAAGCCAGGTGTTCGACTACTGGTGCGATCCCTGGGGCCGCGTGCACGAGCGCTGGGCCGACACCGACCGCCTCAACGCGGCCAATGGCGGCAACCTGCTCAGCGCCGAGGAAGGCTTCCAGTCGCAATGGGGCGACCGGCCGCCGGACCGTTTCCTGGGTCACGCCAGCCCCTGACGCCGCGCCCTACTTCGTCTTAAACTTGTCGGGCAGGCGCTCCTCGTTGCCGAGCGCCACCCTGCGCACGCCCTCGCTGTCGGGGCTGGGCGGAAAGCCCTCGGAGGCGCGCGGCGCCGGCGTCTCGACGACCGTGTTCGACAGGCGGCCGACGCCGGTGACCTCGATGTCGATCGTGTCCCCGGCCTCCAGCGGACGGGAGTTGGCGGGCGTGCCCGTGAGCAGGATGTCGCCCGGTAGGAAGGTGATGTGGCGGGCAAGATCGGCGATCAGGTAGCCGCAGTCGAAGATCTGCTCGCTGACCGCGCCTTCCTGGACCATCTTGCCGTTCTTGTAGCTGCGCAGGGTCGACTGGCGCACGTCGACGCCCGACACCAGGCCCGGCCCGATCGGGCAAAAACCGTCCATGCCCTTAACGCGCAGCATCGAGCCCGCATCGGTATCGCGGAAATCGTGGCAACCGAAATCGTTTGCCGGCGCGAAGCCCGCGATACAGTCCCAGGCCTCCTCGCGGCTCACGTTCTTGGTGACCTTGGAGAAGACGACGGCCATCTCGCCCTCGTAGTTCACATACTTATAGCCCTTGGGCTTCACCAGCTCGCCCTTGTGGGCGTTGAGCGCGGTCAGCGGCTTCTGGAAGTAGGTCGGCGTCTTGGGAGGCACGTGCGTGTTGTTGAACTCGTAGTAGCGCGAGATGTAGTTCACATGGACGCACAGAATCTTGGTCGGATTGCACGGCGGCAGGTGGACGACGTCTTTCTCATCGGCGGTGCGGCCGTCGGCGAAGACGATCCTGCCGTCCTTGAATTCGACCCAGTAGGCGCTGCCGTCCTTGATGACGTGGCGGATTTCCTTGCGCGGTCCCTCGAGTACGCTCATCTCACTTCGCTCCCCTCACTGAACATCGAACCAGACATGGACATTGCCGGTACCGGCCGCGTTCTCGTACTCCGAGAGCTGCGTGCCGCGGGCACGGCAATCCCTGCCGCCCAGCGCCCCCATCATCTGCGCGTAGTGCGCGCCGCGACCTTCGTACTTGGCCGCCTCCAGCTCCGGGAACCGGTCGAGCACGATGTCGTGCCGCCCTTGCTTCCACAGCTCCAGCACCTCCATGTCCAGCGCGCGGTTCTCCGGCTCCGACACGTTGTCGGGATGCCAGACGCGCGGATTGGGCGGCACATGGTCGAGATCGTAGAACTTGTGGCTCATTGCGCCCGAGGCCAGCAGCACGACCCGCGCATCCGAGCGCCGGATCGCCTCGCCGACGACCTCGCCCATCTGCAGGAAGTGCTTTAGCCTGGCGGTCTGGCAGGTGCCGACGCTCAACACCTTTTCGCCGCGCCCGAGATAATGGATCACGTTCAGGGTCGGGTAGTGCATCGGCAGCGTCTCCTCGACGACGTTGCGCGCTGCGACCTTCTTCTCCTGCGCCACCTTCTCGACTTCGGCGGCGAGCGCCGGCGCACCGGCATGATCGTACGGGAAGCGCGTCATCGAGAAGGGCAGCTCATCGGACGTGTAGGAGCCCTTATAGTGGGCCGCGCCCGCCACGAGGTGCAGCGAGGTTGTGAGCCAGTGCGTGTCGAACAGCACGAACGTGTCGGGCTTCACTTCGTCGATCTTCACCCGCACGCGCTCGAAGCCCTCGACCAGGTCCGAGTCGCGGCCGTTGCCGCGCTGGACCCTGACCTCCTTCGGCTGCACCAGGCCGGGATGGTGCGAGACGATGGCCGCGCCGACGATCTGTCCCATGGCTTCAAGCTCCCTTCGCCGCCTGGATGGCGCGCCAGACATTCTGCGCCGTGGCCGGCATGACCATGTCGCGAACGCCCAGCGGGGCCAGCGCGTCGATCACGGCATTCATGACGACGGGCATGGCGCCTACCGTGCCCGCCTCGCCCGCGCCCTTGGCGCCCAGCGGATTGTACTTGGTCGGCACCGGGTTCGACTTCACCTCCACGCTGCACATCATGTCCGCACGCGGCATCGTGTAGTCGAGGAAGCTCGCCGTCAGCAGCTGGCCGCTCTCGCGGTCCCAAACCACCTGCTCGCCCAGGATCTGGCCCACGCCCTGCGCCACGCCGCCATGGATCTGGCCCTTGAGGCCGATCGGGTTCATCACCGTGCCGACATCGTCGACCACGGCGTAGCGCTCCAGCTTCACTTCGCCGGTCTCCGGATCGACCTCGACCTCGCAGATATGGCAGCCGTTGGGATAGGTGTCCTTCTCCCCGAGATAGGTGGCGTTCTCGTAGAGACCGCCCTCGAAGCCGCTCTTCGGCCACTTGGTCGGGTTGAACGCCGCCATCGCAACCGCCTTCAGCGACACCGTCTTGTCCGTGCCCTTCACCTTGAAGATGCCGTCGGCGAAATCGATGTCCTGCTCGCCCGCCTCGAGAAGATGGCCGGCCAGCCGCTTTCCCTTGGCGATCACCTTCTCGGCCGCCATGAACAGCGCCGATCCGCCCAGCACCGTCGAGCGCGAGCCGTTGGTGCCCATGCCGAAGGCGACGCGATCGGTGTCACCGTCGATGAACTGCACATCGTGGGGATCGATGCCCAGCCGCTCGTTCAGGATCTGCTTGAACATGGTCTCGTGGCCCTGCCCCTGGGCCTTGGTACCCATCAGCAGCGCCGCCGTGCCGGCCGGATTGAAGCGGATTTCGGCATATTCGGGCTGGGCCGTGCCGGCCGCCTGCTCGATGGCATTGATTATGCCGAGCCCGCGCAGCTTGCCGCGCTTCTTCGACTCCTCGGCGCGCGCCGCGTAACCCGCCACGTCGGCGAGCTTCAGCGCCATGTCCATGTTCTTCTCGAACTCGCCGCAGTCGTAGTACGGCCCGACCGGGCTCTGATACGGCAGGGCCGATTCAGCCAGCATGTTCTTGCGCCGCAGCTCGACCCGGTCGACGCCCAGCTCGCGCGCCGCGTCGTCGATCAGCCGCTCGATCAGGTAGATCGCCTCCGGCCGCCCGGCGCCGCGATAGGGGGCCGTCGGATTGGTGTTCGAGAGCACGCCCACCACGTTGATGTAGGCCTTGGGGATCAGGTAGACGCCCAGCACCGTGCCGATCATGCCGAAGGGCGACAGCAGGTTGCGGTCGGAGCCGACATAGGCGCCGATGTTCGCCAGCATGTTGAGGCGCAGCGCCACGAACCTGTTGTCCGCGTCGAGCGCCAGCTCCAACTCGCCGACATTGTCGCGGCCATGCTCGTCGGCCATCACCGCTTCCGAGCGTTCGCAGCACCACTTCACCGGCCGCAGCAGCTTGCGGGCGGCCCACAGGGTCAGCCGATGCTCGACATACTGCCAGCCCTTGGTGCCGAAACCGCCGCCGACATCGCCGGTGATCACCCGCATCTTGCTCTCGGGCACCTTGAACACGTTCTGCGCCAGCATGTTGCGCACGCGGTGGGGATACTGCACGTCCGCATAGAGCGTCATGCGATCCTCGCCCTGGTCGTAGACGCCCAAGGTGCCGCGCGGCTCCATGTACTGGGCATGCACGCGCGTGATGACGTAGCGGCGCTTGATGACCTTCGCGGCGCCCTTGATCGCTTCGTCGGTCGCTGCCTTGTTCCCGCGCTCGATGAAATTTGAGATGTTGTCGGGACAATCGTCCCAGACCGCCGGCGCGCCAGGCTTCACCGTGTCCTCGGTGAGCGTCACCGAGGGAATGGGCTCATAGTCGATCTCGACCAGCTCGGCCGCGTCCTTGGCCTGGGCCAGCGTATCGGCGACCACCATCGCCACCGGATCGCCGACGTAGCGCACGCGATCGGAGACCAACGCCGGCCGCTGCGGCGCGAACATCGGCTTACCGTCGGGCCGCTTCCTCGGCATGTTGGCCTTCGGCATGCCGAGCCCGTCGGCCATCACATCGTGGCCTGTGTAGACGGCGAGAACACCGGGCGCCGCTTTCGCGGCCTCGGTGTCTATCGACCGGATCTTCGCATGGGCGTGCGGAGAGCGAACGAACACGGCGTAGGTCTGTCCATGCAGGTTCACGTCGTTGACGAAGCGGCCCTGCCCGCGCAGCAAGCGCGGGTCCTCGAAACGCAACACCGGCTGGCCGATTCCATACTTGCTCATGAAGCTCTCTCCCGCGAACGCTCGAACTGACTCTAGGACTGGCTGACGACGTGGGCGAGCGGGCGCCACCGCGCCATGTCGGCTTCCACCCGCGCCCGGAACTCGGCCGGACTGGTGACGCGCGTGTCGTTGCCCAGCTCTTCCAGCTTGGCCTTCACCTCGGGCCGTGCCATCGCCTGCTTGAACGCCTCGTAGAGACGATCCCGGATGGCGGGCGGCAGGCCGGCTGGCGAGGTGAAGCCCAGCCAGGACACGACGTCGTAGTCCGGCACGAGGGTTTCGGCGATCGTCGGGACATCCTTGAAGCCTGGATGCCGCTCCTTGGAGGTGACCGCGAGCGCGCGCATCTTGTCGGTCTTCATCAGCGGCTGCGCACTCGAGAAAGTCGCGACATGCATGTCGAGCCGGCCGCCGACCAGGTCGTTGTACGGCGCTCCCATGCCACCCTTGTACGGAACGTGGACCATCTTGGTCCCCGTCTTCTCCAGGATGAGCTCCATCGCCATGTGCAGCGTCGAGCCGACACCCGATGTCCCGTAGGTGATCTTGCCCGGCTCCTTCTTCGCCTCCGCGAAGTAGGCTTGCACCGTCTTGAAGCGCGAGTCCGGCGCCACGCAGAGCACGAAGGGAAAGCGTGTGACGATCGAGATGAAGTCGAAATCCTTCAGGAGATCGTAGCTGAGGCTCCGGTCGGTGGCCGACACCACGGCCTGCCCGCCCGTCATCAGGTAGAGCGTGTAGCCGTCCGGCTTCATGCGCGCGATCTGGCTGGCCGCCAGCCGCTCCGCCGCTCCGGGCCGCGGCTCGATGACGATCTGCTGGCCCAGGATCTCGGTCAGCGGCACGCTGAGGTGACGGGCGATCGTGTCAGGGTTGGAGCCGGCGTCGTAACCGTGCATCAGGCGAATGGTCTGCGACGGGTAGGCCTGCGCACGCGCAATCGCGGGTGCACCAACCGCCGCCGCCGCGGCAGACATCAGCAAAGTCCTGCGTTTCATGTTTCCTCCTCCTGCTTTCCTTCTTTTGGGCCGTCGTTATCCCAGCGGTCCCATGAACGTCTGATCGGCGTAGGTATCGCTCATCGGCTCGATCGCCTCGGGCCACTCCTTGCCGACCTTGCGGCGCAGTTCGGCCGGGCGCGGTTTCCCGTCCCAACCGATGCGCTCCATGTAGTAATGCAGCATGATGCAATGGCCGGCCGGATCGAGGATGTGGGCGGCGTAATCGACGCCGGGATAGAGCTCGGGCGGGATGGAATCGGTGAATTGCACGCCGTGCTTCTTCAGGAAGGAAACGGCGTCGCGAAGCTGCTGGTAGCTTCCGACCTCGACGCCCATCGAGGCGCAGCTCGTCTCCGGGTTCAGCCCCAGCTCGCCGCGGAGCGCCTTGGGGAAGAGCGAGAGCGAATGGTGCTCGCTGCCGTTGCGCAGGAAGACGCAGCGATGGCCCTTCCACGTCACGGTCTCCGTGCGGATGAAGCCCATCGTCTGCGTGTAGAAGGCCTCCGATGCGCCGACATCGGCCACGAACAGGCTCATCGGGCCGATGCTGGTGATCTTGAACGGTCGCGGCAGCCGCGTACCGGCGACGATGTACTCTTCCCCGGTCCGGTCCTGGATGACGTTGCCGGCATTGATGTCGATGCCCTTGGCGATGGCGTCGCGCACCTCCTGCTCTTCGGAGATCTGCGGCAGCTCGGGCGTTTCGCGAAAGGCGCGGTAGTACATCGACTCCGGCTTGGACCGGCCGTCCCAGCCGATCTGCTCCATGCCATAGTAGAGTTCGACCGTATGGCCATCGGGGTCGCGGATGTAGGTGTGCCAGTTGCTGCCCGGCATGTCGCGGCCGACCCGGCGGATCTCGACGTCGCGCTCGCGGAAATAGTCGGCGGCCGCGAAGACCTCGTCCATCGTGCCGACCTGCCAGGTGATCTGGTTGACCGTAACGTCTCGCGAGACCGCGTCGTCGCCGAAGATCGCCCCCAGCGACTTGTGCGCCAGCAGGAAGGCGTGATGGTCGGAGTTGTGGCTCATGAAGACGATGCGCGGGTCGGCCATTCGCTTCGCCATCTCCTCGCGCCCCGGCACCTTGGAGAAATCGCGTGTGTCGGTGACTCGGAACCCGAGCAGCCGCGAATAGAAATCGAGCCCCTTCCCGAGGTCGCCGACGTTGAAGCCGAAATGGCCGAGACGGCGGATCTTGAACGGTCGCGGATAGCGCACGCCGCCGACGTCGTAGCTCGCTGCCTTCTGAATCGTGTCCATGGCTTTTCCTCCTAGCTCTTGCGGCGTTTTCCGGGCTTGAGCACCCTTGCATTGCCGCGGATCAATCCGGGGACGTCGGCCACCGCCTGCTCGACGGTGGTGCGGATGTGTTGCGCCAGCAGGGAGCAGGCGAGATCGGAATCGCGCGCCAGCACGGCATCGCGGATCTCGAGATGCTCGTTC
The DNA here is from genome assembly GCA_009772935.1 of Rhodospirillaceae bacterium. Lineage (GTDB taxonomy): Bacteria > Pseudomonadota > Alphaproteobacteria > Reyranellales > Reyranellaceae > Reyranella. The sequence goes on along the minus strand of WOUR01000002.1, from coordinate 122,666 downwards.
CGGCGATGCAGCCGGCTGTGGATCATGGTCAGCCAGTGGTAGCGGCGGGCCTGGTCGAACAGCTCGCTGCGGTAATGGAGCGACCAGGGCGAACGGCAGGTCGCCACCAGCGCGTCGTGATAGCGCTTGTGGCGCTTGCCCCACTCCTGCTTCACCGAGAGAGGATCGTCTGGCCTGGGCGCGGCGAGCTTGCTCAGCAGGAAGTGCGAGCTGACGATCTCCGCCTCCCAGGCATCGGTGCCATGGCGGATGGCGTCGGCCAGGGTCTTGGTCTCGAGGTAGACCCGAAGTTCGGAGAGATCGAGGAAGTCGGCCAGCGAGATCGGCGAAACCTGAAACCCGCGCCCCGCCTCGGTGCGGGCAAGGCCTTCCGACACGAGATGCGACAGGGCCTCGCGCAGCGTGCCGACGCTGGTGTCGTAGCGCTGGCGCAGCTCGCCGAATTTCAGCTTCTGGTCGGGTTTCAGCACGCAGCACAGGATGTCCTCGCGCATCTTGCGCAGGACATCGAAGGTCGCGGCATCCTCGCGGCTGACATCCTGCGGCGCAGTGGTCGCCGCCAGGTTCTCGTTGGCGCCTTCGAACGGGGTGGCGGGCAGAACTTTGGGCATGAAGGCTCCTCAAACTCCCAGGTAGGCTTCGCGGATGTGCGGCTGCTTCAGTAGCTCATCGGGCAGCCCAGTGGCCACGATACGCCCCTGCTCCAGCACATAGGCGCGGTCGGCGACGCTCAGGGCCTTCACCACGTTCTGCTCGACCAGCAGCACGGCGGCGCCCTCGTCGCGCACACGGACGATGATGTCGAACATGTCGTCGACGATGGTCGGCGCGAGGCCCAGTGACGGCTCGTCGAACAGGACGATGCGGGGCTGCGCCATGAGGGCCCGCCCGATCGCCACCATCTGCTGCTGCCCGCCGGACAGCTCACCGGCCGGCTGGCTGCGCTTCTGGCGCAGGATCGGGAAAAGATCGTAGACACGTTCCAGCGACTGCGCCCGCGCCGCCCGCGGCCCGGGCAAATAGCAGCCCAGTTCGAGATTCTCCTCGACCGTCATCTTGGTGAACAGCCGTCGGCCCTCGGGCACGAGGGCGATGCCGTGGCCGCAATAGCCGTGGGCGCGCACGCGCTTCATGTCGGCGCCGTCGAAGCGCAGCTCGCCCTGCCGGCAGCGCAGCATGCCGGCGATGGCATTGATCAGGGTCGTCTTGCCGGCGCCGTTGGGCCCGATCACCGAGACGATCTCGCCGGCATCGACGTCGAGCGAGACGTCCCAGACGGCAGATGCGTCGCCGTATCCGACATGGAGGTTGCGGACCTCAAGCAGCATAGGCTTTGCCGAGATAGATGCTGACAACCCTTGGATCTCGCATGACCTCGCGCGGGGCGCCCAGGGCGAAGAGCTTGCCCTCGTTCAGGACGGCAACCCGGTCCGAAAGCTCGACCACGGCCCGCATGAGGTGCTCGACGAACACGATCGTGGCGCCCTGTGCCCGGATCGCGCGTACCAGCCGGATGGCATTGTCGACCTCGGCGGGATTGAGCCCCGACAGGACCTCGTCGAGCAGCAGCAGCTTGGGCTTGGCCGCCAGCGCGCGGGCCAGTTCGAGAAACTTGCGCTCGTGCAGGTTCAGCTCGGCCGGCAGCGCCTCTTCCTTGCCGGCGAGGCCGGTGAAGCCGATCCAGTGCAGCGCCTCGTCGCTGATCTCGGCCGCCATGCGCGGCGGCCCGCCGAAGGTCGCGGCCATCGACACGTTGTCGAGCACGGTCATGTTCGCGAACGGTCGCGGGATCTGGTAGGTGCGCGCCACGCCGCGGCGGGCGATCTCGTGTGCCGGCAGATGGCCGATCTCCGCCCCGTCGACCGTGATCGTGCCGCCGGTCAGCGGATAGAAGCCCGAGATGACGTTGATCAGGGTCGTCTTGCCGGAACCATTCGGTCCAACCAACCCGAGGATTTCCCCCTCGCGCACGTCGAGATCGACGCCCGCCAGCGCCTGCAGGCCGCCGAACCGCTTGGCCGCTCCCCTCGCCTCGAGGATGTTGCGCGTGCCGATCTGCGGTAGCGTGGCCGGCACGACGGGCACCACGGCGGCATGCACCTTCTCCTCGACGGGCCGTCGGCGCTTCAGCCACGCCTGGATCGCCGGCACGACGCCGTCGGGCAGCCACAGGATGGCGAGAATCAGGATCAGGCCGACCACGGCGCGACCAACCATCGCCTCGCCGCCGCTGATGAAGGCATAAAGCAGCGCCGTGATGACCGTGGCGCCGATCGCCGGACCGAACCAGCTGCGCGAGCCGCCCAGCACGCTCATCAGCACGACATAGAGCGGCACCGTGAGTTCGAACGTGCCGGCAACCGTGAGGAAGCCGACATACATCGCGTGGATGCCGCCCACCGCACCGGCAATGCCGGCCGACAGGGCAAAGGCGATCAGCTTGTAGCGAAACGTCGGCACGCCCTTGGCCTCGGCGACGTCCTCGTCGTCATGGATCGCGAAGAGGCCGAGCCCGAGACGTGAGTGAGCCACCCACCAGGCGATGCCGAGCGTGAGCACGCACATCGCGAAGCCCAGCACGTAGATCGTGCTGGTCTGGGTTGGCATCAGGTGCGGCATCGGCACGGCGCTCATGAACACGCCGGCGCCGCCGTCGATCGGCGTGTTGAGGGTAATAGTGGCGATCACGAAGGTGACCGCGAGCGTGAGCAGCGCGAACAGTTCGCCCCGCAGCCGCTTCATGCGGAACACCACCGCGCCGATGCCGACGCCCAGCAGGGCCGCCATCGCCGCGGCGATCGGCACCGTCATGAGGAACGGCACGTCCGCCTTGGTCGTCAGCGTCGCGGTCGTATACATGCCGACGCCGAAGAAGGCGGCATGGCCCAGGCTGAAATAGCCGGCGAAGCCCGAGAGCAATGCCCAGCTCGTCGACAGCGAGATCCAGAAGAAGACGAGATAGAAGAACGAATCGTAGAAGGCCGGCAGCCCCGCTGTCGGCAGGATCGCGAAGGCCACGATGCCCAGCGCCGCGGCGGCCTTGGGAAGGGTCTGCCCGGCCGTCATGACCATTCCGGATCCCACAGCAGGATGGCGATCAGCACGGAGAAGGAGACGACCGGCGCCCAGGCGGGGCTGAGGACCGCCATGGCGATCGACTCGCTGGCACCGATCAGCAGGCCGGCGAGCAGTGCGCCCAGCGGATTGCCGAGCCGGCCGATGATCACCACCGCGAAGACGACTCCGAGCCACGCCCAGATCTGGGCTGGTGCGAGGGTCGCGATCAGCGCGATGAAGGTGCCGGCGACCCCGGCATAAGCCGCTCCGATACCCGAGAGCAGATAGGCGAGCCTGCGATGATCGACGCCGTAGGCGGCGGCGATGTCGGCATCCTCCGCGCTAGCCCGCAACGCCTTGCCGACATAGGTCCTGCGCAACCACAGCCAGGTGCCCCAGGCCAGCACGCCCGCCACCAGGCACAGGATCAGCTCCAGCACCGGGATGTAGAACGGCCCGGCCTTGATCGACCAGGTCGCATAATGAGTCTCGAAACGGCGGTAGTCCGCCGTCCAGTAGAGCTGGATGCCGACCTCGAGCATGACGGCGAAGCTGAAGGTGATCAGCAGCGAGCCCAGCTCGTTCACCTTGAAGCGGACGAACACCCAGTGCTGCGCCAGGCCGATGGCGAACATCGCCGGCACGATGAGCAGCACCGACCACCATGGGGCCACGTGATAGGTCGTGCCCAGCTCGTAGGTCAGGTAGGCCGCGAGGAAGGCCAGCGCGAAATGGCTGAGATTGACCAGCCGCAGCAGGCCCCAGCTCAGGCTGAGGCCCAGCGCCAGCAATCCATACATACCGCCCGCCAGCACGCCCGAGATCAGCGCCTGGCCGAGAAGCGTGGCACTTGGCATCAGTCGCTACGGCAGCAGCTTCACGCCGGGCGCCGCGAACTCCCTGGGCCAGACGACCTTCCATTGCTTGTTCTGCACCTGCCGGATGAGCTGCGCCGGCGCGCCGTGATTGTAGAGTCCGTCGAACTTGAGCGGCCCGTAGATCGTGGTGACCACGTTCTTCTTCAGGAACGCCGCGATCTGCTTGTCCTCGAGGCTCTTGGCGCCGTTCACGCCCTGCTCGAGGATCTGCCACTCCGAGACCATGCCGGCAGCCTGCGCATCGATGTGCGGATAGGGCAGGTTCGCCTTGGTGGCGCGCTCTTTGTAGGCCGCCGCGATCCTGGCGACACCCGGCCGGCTCATGAACGGCTCGTCCGGTTCGAGAAAGGTCGACGACCAGGCGAGATTGCCGTCGGGCGACAATGCCAGCGGCCCCGGCGCAGGATAGAGATGGAAGCTGCCCTTGGGCGTGTAGTCGAGCTTGCGCAGCGCCTCGAGGATCTGGTTGCTCTCCAGACCCAGCGATCCGACCCACAGGAAGTCGGCGTTGGCCTCCTTCACGCGCGCGGCGATGGCGCCGAAGTCGCGGTTGCCGGCCTCATATTCGAGATAGAGGGGCACCTTCACGCCACGCTTCTCGGCCTCGGTCTTCATGCCCTGCGCCATGAACTGCGCCGACGGGAATTTGCTGGTCAGGACCACCATGGTCTTGGGCGGTGCCGGGAGGCTCGCCATCGCATCCAGGATCACGTTGGGATAGCTCTTGTCGGGCTCCGGCCCGAACGGCGTCGCCGGAAAGGCCATGTCGTAGGTCTGCAGCTTGGGGATGCCCATGCTGCTCTGGATGATGACCTTGCCGTAGCGCTGGGCCACGCCCATTGCCGCCAGGATCGGCGCCGTCGCATAGGGGCCCTGGATGAGGTCGACCTTGTCGACGGTGATCAGCTTCTCGTAGAGGCTGCGCGCCACGTCGGGCTTCGACTGGTCGTCGAGCAGCACGTACTCGACGGGCCGGCCGAGGAAGCCGTCGCGGCTGTTGATCTCCTCCACCATGATCTCGGAGGCGATCTTGTGGATGACCGCGGTCTGCGCAAGGAACCCCGTCAGCGAGAGCGTGCCGCCCACCCTCACCGGCTTGCCCGAGGGCGCCGCCCGGACGATCGCCGGGGCCGCAAGCATTGCCGTCGCGCCCATCAATCCAGCCAAGACATGGCGACGAGGCCATGAGCCCATCCGCTCGCGCATCTGTTTCCTCCTTCGACGCTTGTTTGTTCTGGCGTCGTTGAAACGGATCGTGGCGCATCGATCCTCGTAAGTAAATTGGATTTTCGAAACTTTCGAAACTATTGAACCGTCTCGTTCTGCGGGATTCGAGGCCTCATGGTCCACGCAGACGCGGCGCGTCTTTCGGCCTATTCTCCGCCCGGGTTCGCAACGGAGAAGTCCCAATGAAGAGCTACAAGGTCGTCGAGTTCGGCCAGCCCCTGCAGAAGGTCGAAGAGAGCAATCCGGCGCCGCAGGGTGCCGAAGTTCTGGTCAAGGTCACGGCCGCCGGCGTCTGCCACAGCGACGTGCACCTGTGGGAAGGCTTCTTCGACATGGGCGGCGGCAACAAGGTGTCGACGCAGAAGACGATGAATCCGCCGCGCACCATGGGCCACGAGATCGTGGGCGAGGTCGTGGCGCTGGGCCCCGACGCCAAGGGCGCCAAGGTCGGCGACAAGGCCGTGGTCTATCCGTGGATCGGCTGCGGTACCTGCTGGTACTGCACCAACGGCCGTGAGCATCTCTGCCCCGCCCCGCGGGCGCTGGGCGTCAACAAGGATGGCGGCTATGCCGACCATGTCCTCGTGCCGGACGCCAGGTATCTCTATCCCTACGGCGACATCCCGACCGAGCTGGCCTGCCTCTATGCCTGCTCCGGCATCACCGCCTTCAGCGCGGTGAAGAAGGCCGTCGGCGAGGATGCCGGCAAGCCCATCCTGGTGATCGGCGCCGGCGGCGTCGGCCTGATGGGGGTGAAGTTCGCCCAATCGGTGCTGGGCCGTGCGCCGATCGTGGCGGACATCGACGAGAACAAGCGCAAGCTGGCGCTCGACAACGGCGCGGTCGCCGCGATCGATCCGCGCGACAAGGACGCCCGCAAGAAGGTCTTCGAGCTGACTGGGGGCACCGGCGTGGGCGCGGCGATCGACTTCGTCGGCGCCGAGAGCACTGCGCAGTTCGGCGTCAAGGCGCTGGCCCGCGGCGGCCGGCTGATCGTCGTCGGCCTGTTCGGCGGCACCTTTTCGCTGCCCATGCCGATGTTCGCCTTCACCGGCTGCCAGATCGTGGGTTCCGTCACCGGCAGCCCGGGTGAGATGAAGGAGATGATGGACCTCGTCACCGCCGGCAAGGTGACGCCGGTGCCGGTCGTCAAGCGCGCGCTCGACGAGGCCGACTCGACGCTACAGGAACTGCGCAAGGGCCTGATCATGGGGCGGGCCGTCCTCGTACCGTGAGCCAGGCGACACGCGCCCTCGCCCACGCCTTCGATACCGGAGCGCTCACCGAGAGGCGGGCGTTCTTCCTGCGCGCCGAGGATCCGCCGTTCGCGGAAATCGACGCGGAGCAGTCGTTCCGGCCGGCCTATCTGCGCCTGAAGCACGCCGTGCCCCGGCTGGAGGGCGGTGGGCACGAACTGGGTCTCGTGCTGCTGACCAAGCACAAGGAAGAGAACTTCGCCAACATCGCGCGCGGCTGGGCACTGCTCGCGCCGGGCGGCACGCTGGTCTGTGCCGGCGCCAACGACGACGGGGCGGCGAGCCTCGAGAAGCATGTCGGCAAGGCTTTCGGCGGCGTCGACACGCTCTCGAAGTTCCATAGCCGCGTTTTCTGGTTCGCGAAGGGCGACCGCACACCACCCGATTACTGGCAGAAGCTTGCGACCTTGCAGCCGGTCGGCGATGGCTCCTGGCTGAGCCAGCCTGGGATCTTCTCTTGGGATCACGTCGACGACGGGTCCGCTCTCCTGGCGACCCATCTTCCGCACGACCTCTCAGGCCATGTGGCCGATTTCGGCTGCGGCTGGGGCTTCCTGACGCGGCACGTCCTCGCCACCGGTCCTGCCGTCACGAAGGTCGACGGTATCGACGCCGAGCATCGTGCGGTCGAAGCGAGCCGGGCGAACGTCACGGACCCGCGCGCGACGTTCCACTGGCTCGATCTGATCAACGAGGCTGCGCCCGCGACCTACGACGCGATCGTCTGCAACCCGCCCTTCCACGCCGGCCGCGCCGCCGAACCGGCGCTCGGCCAGGGCTTCATCGCCGTCGCGGCCCGCGCCCTCAAACCCGGCGGCCGCTTCTACATGGTCGCCAACCGCGGCCTGCCCTACGAGCCGCTGTTGAAGGCGAACTTCGCGTCGTTCGAGACGTTGGCCGACAACAACAAGTTCAGAGTGACACACGCGGTCCGCTAAGGTCATTGCCGGCGCGACCAAGGCAATTGCAGCATTCAAGAACGACCTCACCCTGAGGAGCGCGCCGAAGGTGCGCGTCTCGAAGGGTGGGCACGAGCACAGCGTCAGTTGCCCATCCTTCGAGACGGTCGCTGCGCGACCTCCTCAGGATGAGGTTGGGGTGGTCGATAAAAATTTGGCGGCGATCAGAAACTCCCTGTTCCCTTCCGCACCTGTGATCGGGCTTTCCGTCACACCGAGCACGTGCCAGCCCTCCTGTTCGGTCAGCCAGGACGAAATCGTCTCGACGACTTCGGCGTGCAGGTCGGGCTCGCGCACGATACCGCCTTTGCCGACGCGGCCCTTGCCCACCTCGAACTGAGGCTTGATCAGCGCCGCGAGATGCGCCCCCGGGGCGGCGAGCGCGAGCGCGGCCGGCAGGATGAGCCGCAGGCCGACGAACGAGGCGTCACAGACGACGAGATCGATCGGGTCGGGAATCTCCGCCCGCGTGACGTCCCGGATGTTGGTCTTCTCCATCGACACGACGCGCGGGTCGGTGCGCAGTTTCCAGGCGAGCTGGTTGGTGCCGACATCGACGGCATAGACCTTCGCCGCACCGCGCTGCAGCAGGCAGTCGGTGAACCCTCCTGTCGAGGAGCCGACGTCGAGGGCGATGCGACCCGTCACGGGAATGGCGAAATGATCCAGCGCCTTCTCGAGCTTCAGCCCGCCGCGCGAGACATAGGGATGCAGTTGGCCACGCACTTCCAGTGGCGTGTCGGCGGCGACGGCCTGCCCCGCCTTGTCCAGGCGCCGGTCGTTCGAGAAGACCAGCCCGGCCATGACCAGCCGTTGCGCCGCCGCCCGTGTTTCCACCAGCCCGCGCTCGACCAGCGCCACGTCCAGCCGTGTTTTCGCCAATACTGTCTCCCTTCGAGCGTCCTGCTAGCATGACGGGCATGAGCATGAAACTTCTGGAGGGCGAGCACGCCCTGATCACCGGCTGCGCCGGCGGCATCGGCCGCGGCATCGCCAGGGCACTGAAGGCCGAGGGCGCGATCGTGCTCGGCAGCGACATCGCCGCCCCGCCCGCCGAGGACGGCATCGACTTCCTTGCCGCCGACCTCTCGAAGCGCGACGGCTGGAGGACTCTCCTCGATGGTGCGGTGAAGAAGCTCGGCACGATCTCGCTGTTCGTCCATGCCGCCAGCCCGCGCCGCCTCGAAGTCGATACGCCGCTGTCGGTCAGCGAGGAGACGTGGGACCTGATGACCGGCATCAACCTGCGGTCGGGGTTCTTCCTTTCCCGCGAGGTCGGGCGCCACATGCGCGACAACGGGATCAAGGGCCGCATGATCCTGGTCACCTCGCAGCACCGCGAGACGCCGCGCAACCTCCCGCACTACAGTGCCTCGAAGGCCGGCATGACCATGGTGATGAAGGAACTCGCGCGCGTGCTCGCACCGGACGGCATCCGCGTGAACGCGATCGCGCCAGGCGCGATCCCGGGCGGTGGCTTCGTGGCGGACAATCTCGCCGAGCTTGTCGCGCAGATCCCGCTCGGCCGCGCCGGCACCCCCGACGACATCGCCCAGGTCGCCGTCGCGATTCTCTCGGAAAGATTTGGCCGCTATTTGGTGGGTACGACAGTAGAAGTTGATGGTGGATTGGGCCTCGCGAGCTGGATTCCTGCCAAGGCTTGACCTCGCTCGACGGAAGGGTTGAGGTGCGGGCCGCAAACTGGAGGACTTCACCATGACGCTTCGCATCAATTCGACCGCGCCCGATTTCAAGGCCGAGACGACCCAGGGTCCGATCGAGTTCCACAAGTGGATCGGCGACAGCTGGGCGATCCTGTTCTCCCACCCCAAGGACTTCACGCCGGTCTGCACGACCGAACTGGGCTACATGGCCGGTCTCAAGCCCCAGTTCGACAAGCTCAACACCAAGATCATCGGCCTCTCGGTCGATCCGGTGACCAACCACTCCAAGTGGGCGAAGGACATCGAGGAGACCCAGGGCCATGCCGTCACCTTCCCGATGATCGGCGATCCCGAACTGAAGGTCGCGACCGCCTATGACATGCTGCCCGAAGGCGCGGGCACGTCGTCCGATGGCCGCACCGCCGCCGACAACGCCACGGTGCGTTCGGTGTTCATCATCGGCCCGGACAAGAAGATCAAGGCGATGCTCACCTATCCCATGAGCAGCGGCCGCAACTTCGACGAGGTGCTGCGCCTGCTCGAATCCTGCCAGCTCACCGCGAAGCACCAGGTCGCGACGCCGGTGAACTGGAAGAAGGGAGAGGACGTGATCATCGTGCCGGCCGTCTCCGACGAAGCCGCCAAGGCCAAGTACCCGAACGGCTGGAAGGCGCCCAAGCCCTACCTCCGCATCGTTCCCCAGCCCAAGGACTGAAAAAGATTAGTCTCCTCCTCCGGCATACGGGGGAGGTGGCCCCGGCGCTGTTTACAGCGCCTTTGGCCGGAGGGGGAATGCTACAAATCCCAACCTCTCTCCTCATCAAGAATTCATCGCGTTGCTTTCCCCCTCCCGGCCTCCCCCGTAAGACGGGGGAGGCGAAAGATTTGGGCGTCGAACCTCAAATCATCTCACCTTATTCTCGATCTCTCACGGTCCTCGGGGAGATGCGGCTATGACGGACGAACTCTGGCGCCGGTCGGCAGTCGACTTGGCACGGGCCATCACACAGGGCGCGGTTTCGAGCGAGGAGGCGACGCGCTCCGTGCTGGCACGCATCGAGGCCGTCAATCCTAAGGTCAACGCCGTTGTCGACGTTCTGGCCGACGAAGCGCTGCAGGCCGCGCGCGAGGCCGACGCCGCGCGCCGCAACGGCTCGGCCTGCGGCCCGCTGCACGGCGTGCCGGTGACGGTGAAGGTCAACGTCGACACCAAGGGCCGCGCCACCACCAACGGCGTCGTAGCCTTTCGCGGTCTGGTAGCGACCGAAGACAGCCCGGTCGTGGCCAACCTGCGCAAGGCTGGTGCGATTATCGTCGGCCGCACCAACACGCCGGCGTTCTCGCATCGCTGGTTCACCGACAACGAGCTGCATGGGCCGACGCGCAACCCGTGGGGCAAGGGCCTGACGCCCGGCGGATCGAGCGGCGGCGCGGCAGCAGCCCTTGCCTCCGGCATGGGCACCATCGCGCATGGCAACGACTATGGCGGCTCGATCCGCTATCCCGCCTATGCCTGCGGCGTCGCGGGCCTGCGGCCGACGCCCGGCCGCGTGCCGGCGTTCAATCCGTCTGCCAGCGCCGAGCGGCCCATCACGGCGCAGCTCATGTCCGTGCAGGGACCGCTGGCGCGTTCCATCGCCGACCTGCGTCTCGCTTTCGCCGCCATGGCGATGGGCGACGCGCGTGATCCCAACTGGGTGCCGGCCCCGCTCACCGGTCCCGCGCCCCCAAGGCCTTTGCGCGCCGCGATCGCACCGGCCCCGTTCGGGGACGTCGTGCCCGAGGTGAGCGCCGCGATCGTCGCGGCCGGCAAGGCGCTCGAAGCTGCGGGCTACGAAGTCGTGGAGACCGCCCCGCCCCACCTCGCCGAAGCCGCCGAACTCTGGCACCGCATGGTCGTCAACGACGAGCGACGGGGCTTCGTCGCCATGGTGCAGGCGCTGGGCGACGCCGCGGCGCGACGTAACGTCGAGGGCCATCTGCGCTACGTGCCGGAGGTCGATGCCGGTGGCCTGCTCGACGCCTTCGGTCCCCGCCTCGCCCTCATGCGGGCCTGGTCGCTGTTCTTCGCGGAATATGCGGTGGCAGTCGTGCCGGTGTCGCACGTCCTGCCCTTTCCGGACGGGCTCGATCTGCAGGACCAGCCGGTGGTCGATCGCATGATGGCCGCTCAGCACAGCCTGCTCGCGACGCCCGTGCTGGGCTATCCTTCGGTTTCGGTGCCCACGGGCCTCGCCAACGGCACGCCGGTCGGCGTGCAGGTGATCGCGGCCCGCTTCCGGGAAGATCTCTGCCTCGATGCCGCGGAGATCGTCGAGGCCCACGCCCCGCGTCTCACGCCCATCGACCCGCGCGATTAACCGCGCGCTCGCTCCGACTGCTGGCCCAGCGCGGCCAGCGCGGTCGCCACGATCTGCGGCGCGTTGAGGCCGGCCCATTCGTACTGCCGGGCCGGTGCCCCGTGATCGAGGAAGCGGTCGGGCAGGACCAGCGGCCGCACCTTGAGTCCGGCGTCGAGCAGGCCGGACGTTGCGAGATACTGCAGCACGAAGCTCGCGAAGCCGCCGACCGAACCCTCCTCGATCGTGATCAGCACTTCGTGCTCGCGCGCCAGGCGGCGGATCAGGTCGGTGTCCAGCGGCTTGGCAAAGCGCGCGTCAGCCACCGTGGTGCTCAGCCCCTTGGCGCCGAGATCCTCGGCCGCCACCAGGCACTCCTGCAGGCGCGCGCCGAAGTTCAGGATCGCGATCTTGGTGCCCTCGCGCACGATCCGCCCTTTGCCGATCTCCAGCGGGGTGCCCCTGGCCGGCAGCTCGATGCCGACGCCCTCGCCGCGCGGATAGCGGAAGGCGGAGGGCCGGTCGTCGATCGCGGCCGCCGTCGCCACCATGTGCATCAACTCGAGCTCGTCGCCGGCCGCCATGATGACGAAATCAGGCAGGCAGCCGAGATACGCCACGTCGAACGAGCCGGCATGCGTCGCGCCGTCGGCGCCGACCAGCCCGGCGCGGTCGATGGCGAAGCGCACCGGCAGCTTCTGGAGGGCGACGTCATGGACGACCTGGTCGAAGGCGCGCTGCAGGAAGGTGGAATAGATCGCGGTGAACGGCTTGATTCCCTCGGTCGCCAGACCGGCGGCGAAGGTGACGCCGTGCTGCTCGGCGATCGCCACGTCGAAGGTGCGTTCGGGGAAGCGCTCGGCGAACTTGTCGAGGCCGGTACCCGACGGCATCGCCGCGGTGATGGCCACGATCTTTTTGTCCGCCTCGGCCTCTGCCATCAGCGCCTTGGCGAAAACTGCCGTGTATTGCGGCGCGTTGGCGATCGGCTTGGACTGCTTGCCGGTGATGACGTCGAACTTCACGACACCGTGGTACTTGTCCGCGCTCGCTTCGGCCGGGGCATAGCCCTTGCCCTTCTTGGTGACGACATGAACCAGGATCGGCTTGTCGAGATCGCTGTCGCGGGCGTTCTTCAGGACGGGCAGCAGATGGTCGAGATTGTGACCGTCGACCGGGCCGACATAGTAGAAGCCCAGTTCGTCGAACAAGGTTCCGCCAGCGACGAAGCCGCGGGCAAATTCCTCGGCGCGCTTGGCCGCGAGTTCCAGCGGCTTGGGCAGGCTCTCGGCGAAGGTGCGGCCGAGATTGCGCAAGGTGACGTAGGGCCTGCCCGACAGGAGGCGCGAGAGATGGCCCGAGAGGGCACCGACCGGCGGCGCGATCGACATGTCGTTGTCGTTCAGCACCACGATCAGCCGCGAGCGCAGCGCGCCCGCATTGTTCATCGCCTCGTAGGCCATGCCGGCGCTGAGCGCGCCGTCGCCGATCACGGCGATTACGTTGTTGGAGCCACCCGCCAGGTCGCGCGCGACCGCCATGCCGAGGCCGGCCGAGATCGAGGTCGAGGAATGGGCAGCGCCAAACGGGTCGTACTCGCTTTCGGACCGGCGTGTGAAACCGGAAAGACCACCCTCCTGGCGCAGCGTGCGGATTCGGCTGCGGCGCCCTGTGACGATCTTGTGCGGATAGGCCTGGTGGCCGACGTCCCAGATCAGCCGGTCCTTGGGCGTCTCGAAGACGTAGTGCAGCGCCACGGTCAGCTCGACGACACCGAGACCCGCGCCAAGATGGCCGCCAGTGACCGAAACGGCCGAAATCGTCTCCTGGCGCAGTTCGTCGGCGAGTTGGCGCAACTGGTCGGCGCGCAGGCGACGGATGTCGGCGGGAACGTCGACGGTATCGAGCAGCGGCGTCGTACTCTGGCCAGTCATTGAACTATCATACTCCCGCACGGCGGTCCGTGCCCCAACTTCAGCTGCGACGCGCCACGACGAATTCTGTGGCTTGCCTTAGCAAATCCGCCGCCTCGCCGAACGACTCCAGATGCGCGGCCGCCTGTCGCGCCAGAATCGCCGCCTGAGCCCGGGCGCGTTCGACGCCCAGGATGGACACGAACGTCGCCTTCCCCGCCGCCTCGTCCTTGCCCGTCGCCTTGCCGAGTTCGGCCGCGTCGCCCTCGATGTCGAGCAGATCGTCGACGATCTGGAAGGCGAGGCCAAGATCGTGAGCATACATCGAAAGCGCCGACCGAGCGTGGTCGCTCGCCTTGCCGAGGATGGCCCCGGCAGTGCACGAGAACGAGATCAACGCGCCGGTCTTCAATCGTTGCAGATGGGTGATGGCGCCGATCGACTGGTCGGAACCCTCTTCCTCCGCCAACAGGTCGAGCATCTGCCCGCCGACCATGCCGCGAGCGCCGGCGGCCTTCGCCAATTCGGCAACCAGCGCCACACGAACGGCGGGATCGCCATGGGTATCCTCGTGGGCGAGCACCTCGAAGGCCAGCGCCTGCAGCGCATCGCCGGCCAGGATGGCCGTCGCCTCGTCGAACTGTCGATGGCAGGAAGGTTTGCCGCGCCGCAGGTCGTCGTCGTCCATCGCCGGCAGGTCGTCGTGGATCAGCGAATAGGCATGCACGAATTCGATGGCGCTGGCGGTCCGCAGGGCGGGCACGGTTCCGACCTTGAACAGGGTGGCGCCGGCCAGCACGAAGAAGGCCCGCAGCCGCTTGCCGCCGCCCAGGCTCGAATAGCGCATCGCCTCGAAGACGCGCGCCTCGCCGGAGGCGCCGCTCGGCAGCAGCCGCTCCATGGTGCGTTCCACCGATTCGGCGGCATACGACAGCGCAGCGCCAAACCGGGTGTGCGACGACAACGGCATGGGGGTGGGAATCAGCCGAGATCTGCGGGCTGGGTCGCGACCGAACCGTCGGCCGAGAAGACGATCTTCTCGACCTTCATCTTCGCCTCGGAAAGTCGCTGCTCGCAGTGGCGCTTCAGCAGGGCGCCGCGTTCATAGGCCGAAATCGCCTCGTCGAGCTTCACCTGGCCGCGTTCCAGCTGCTGGACGATGCCTTCCAGTTCCTTGAGCGCATCCTCGAAGGAGAGCGCCGCAATGTCCTTTGGCAGTGTGGGTTCTTTGGCCAATTCTTGCCTCTCGAAGGGGTTGGTCTGAATGGTAACCGGCGGCGGCGAACATGTCGAAAAATGCCGGCCGCGTCACGTAAATAGGCCGAAAATTCCCGATTCAGAGAGCGGAGCTTCGCAAGTGCAACTGTCGATACACAATTCACGCATCTCTGACATGGCGGCTTTGCACGTTCGCAGGTCAAAACCCGCTCTGGCGCATTGCGGTACAAGTGAGGCGATGGCACGTTCCGCCCCGCAAAGAAATAAACGGCCATTTACCAAAAGGAGCAGACGCCGATGGGCAACGTCAGTCATCTCGTAACGCGAACCGCGGCTTTCCAGAGCTCGGTCGAAAACGGCCTCGCCGAGGGTTCGAGCAGCAAGGATCGCCAGTTCGTCACGGCGCTGGCCCGCGGCCTCGACATCCTGCGCGCCTTCCACGCCGGCGAGGGCATGCTGGGCAATCAGGAAATCGCCCACCGCACCGGCTTGCCGAAGCCGACCGTCGCCCGCCTCACCCACACGCTGACCGAGCTGGGTTACCTCAACTACATCCGCCGCTTCCGGAAGTACGAGCTGGGCGCCTCGGTCCTGGCGCTGGGCTATGCTGCGATCTCGAGCATGGACGTCCGCCGTGCCTCGCGTCAGCCGCTGGAGCAGCTCGCGCATGCCCTCAACGCCTCGACCGCGCTGGGTGGGCGCGACCGTCACTCGATGATCTACCTCGAAGCCTGCCGCGGCCCGTCCGTGGTGGCGATCACCCACGATGTCGGCACCCGCGTCCCGATGGCCAGCACGGCGATGGGCCGCGCCTACCTGTTCACGCTGCCGGACGTCGACCGCAACAAGCAGATCGACGCGATCCGCCGCCGCTGGCGCGACGACTGGACCAAGGTCAAGACCGGCCTCGAGCGCTCGTTCAAGGAACTGGCCGACCGCGGCTTCTGCGTCACCTGGGGCGAGTGGCTGCCCGAGCTCTGCGGCGTCGGCGCTCCCCTGCGCAATTCCGATGGTACGGCGGCCTATGCCGTCAATGCCTCGGCGCCGATCTACCAGATCAGCCGCGACCGTCTCGAAGCCGACTGGGGCCCGCGCCTGGTCAAGGTTGCGCGGGATATCCGTACCGGCATGGCGGCCCAGCCGGCCATCACGGCCTCGGCCGGCCCGGCCATGCGTCCAATGATGAGCAACGGTCATCGGCCGCCGATGTCGGCGATGGCGCGCCGCTAGGCGCGCCCCTCCTTCCGAGGCATTTGAGACATGGCGATCCAACGACCGGCCGACGCTCGGCCGGTCGCTCCTTATGTGTTCCGCGGCTTCAATGGCGTGATCGGCCATCAGGTCGTGGCGTGGCGTCCCGGCTTCGTCGAGATGCGCCTCGAGGTGCGGCCGGAACTGTGCAACGCCAACGGCCTGCTGCATGGCGGCGTGCTGATGACCTTGCTCGACTCGGCCAGTGGCTTTGCCTGCACCTTCAACGAGACGGCGACGGCGCGGCGTCTTTCCGTGACGCTGGCCTTCACCACGCAGTTCATCAAGGCCGGCCGCGAGGGCGACGTACTCACGATCCTGGGCGCCTGGCGGCCTTCGACCAGCCAGAGCACCTTTGCCGCCGAGACCGAGATCTACAACCAGGCCAATGAGCTGCTCGCCACCGGCGCCGGCACATTCCGCTATCTCAAGGGCGAGCGCAGCGACGGCACGCTCGAGTTCCTCGACCGGAAGGCCGCGGACTGATCATCCGACGGCCGTCGAGCGCAACCGGTAGCGCAGCCACATCGTGCCGCCTTCGAGTACGTCGTGGCTCACGAGCGTCATGCTCTCGATCGGCGCCGGTCCCAGATCCACGTCGCCCGAGTTGAATACGATCGGGCCGCCGGTGCTGCCGTCGATCACCGGGCAGATGACAAGGCTCAACTCGTCGATCAGCCCCGCCCGCAGGAAGGCGCCGTTCGCGCCACCCCCGCCCTCCAGCATGATCCGTTCGATGCCCAGCTCGCGGTTGAGTGTCTGCAGCGCCGCCGCCAGATCGACCTCGGCCTTGCCGGCGAAGATGTAGGAGACACCGTCGGCGCGCAGACCCGCGAGGTGCCGGTCCGGCACGGCCTCCGTCAGGATCACGAGGATCGGATCGCCACCTATGTCGCGTCGCGCCCAGACCGCCTTGCCATGCCCGTCGAGGAATATCCCCCACGCCTTGGCCTCGCGCTGCGCGAACCAGTTCTCGCGCGGGAACGCCTGGTCGGTCGGCGGATAGTGCGGTTCCGTGCCCTTGGCGAATTCCTGCGCCGTCACCCGCCCGCACAGCCAAGACCCGCCACCCATCTGATCGTGCAGCCGCTCGAACAGGTTGGGCACGACATTGGCCTTCGGCCGCCAGCGGCTGCCCCAGATGCGACCGTCGACGCTGCAGACCATGTGGCAGAGGATATAGGGCTTCATGCGCGCATCATAACCCAAGCCGGTCGATCAGAAATCCAGTCCCGGCAGCGACAACTGCCGTCCCCGCAGCGGCAAGCGTCCCACGACACGGTGTGTCGCCTTGCCCAGCAGGCTGTGGACGAGGACGATCTCGCGCACCGTCCAGCCGATCGCGCCGATGCGGCGCTCGGGCAGGAGTTTCTCGCTCCTCATCAGCGTCATGTGAGGTCGGAGGGCGTGCTTAACTTCCGTGCCAGGCTCGGTCAGGGCATCGCGCAGCTCGGTCGAAAGGCCTTCCAGTTCGGCGCTGCCCCTGCCGGGACAGAGCACGAGTGCGCCTCGGCTGAGCGACTTCGCCCCTCCGAACGAGAGACGGAACGGCGGCCTCTCGACGGTGCCGGCCTGCCGCACGATGGCGTCGACGTCCTCCGCCGTCGGGGGCACCACATAGTCGCCGACCCGCCACAGCGTGACGTGAAGATGCTCGGGCGGGACTTCCGATCCTGACAGGCCCGCCCTCTCGCTGAGCTTGCGCCGAAGGCTGCAGATCGCCTCCACAGCCTCTGCGTCGGGCAGCACGGCGAAGAACAGCCGGTCGGTCGGCCTCACCGAAATCATGGCGCGTCGAGAACGTCTTCCGGGGAAGGCTCAGCCCAGCGGCAGCCGCACCAGGCAGCGATGCGCCGTCCGGCCGGCCCGACCGTGCACCAGCGCGACGTCGCGGACCGTCCAGGCGATCGGCTCGACTGGCTCGGTTTCGACGTGGCGGCCGTCGTGAAGCAGGGTCACGTGCGGCGTGTAGCGTCGTGCCGGCCGCGGCGTATCGTCGAGCGCATCGCTCAGGCGCTGCTGCAGCACCTCGAGGCCGATGGTCGCCTCCTCTCCCGTCAGGACCAGGGCGCCGTTGGCGAAGCTCGTCAGCCGGTCAAAGCCGACGCGGAACGACGGCATCGGAATCTCGCGCGCCCGCGCCACCCAGTCCTCGATCTCCGAGGCCTCGGGCAGGCCGATGCCCTCGTGCACCGGCGCCAGATTGACGTGGAAGTGCGCCGCCTTGAGCAGCCGTCCCGTCAGCCCGTGCCGCGCCCGCCAGGCGGCGGCGCGCTCGGCGATCCTGTCCGCCGTCTCGGCGTCCGGAAGAACGGCAAAGAACAGCCGGTCGGTGAGCCTCGGCGCCGTCCGGCGCATCCCGGCATGGTGGCGACCGAGCCGGTCGACCGCCAGTCGCGACAGGCCCGGCTGCGGCCAGTGCGGCACGGTCCGGCCTGCTGCGAATGTCGCGCCCGTCCTTGCGAAAGATACGCCCAAGGCTTCCTCCTCATGTCTTTGTTCATGATATGTTCCCTCTGAATTCGAGGCAAGTGCTCAGGGCTGAGCTGAAACATTTGATACGATGGTAGGATGCAGATTCGCGGCTTCTACGAGTTGGGCCATGCGCTCGAGGTCATCGACGTCGAGAGCCATGGCTTCGCGCCGACCGACATCCAGAAGGTCGAGCGCTTCTGGGCCTATGGCGACATGCACGACAGCGCGGCGGGCTTCGTCCTCTGCCTGCGCGACGGCCGCCGGGCCTACGGCGAGTTCCTGCACTGGCACGGCTTCGAGCAGGACGAGGATTTCAGGATCGACGTCGAGATGCTGGAGGGCAACGAGGTGCCGTCCTACCCTCTGCGCGAGCCGATCGATCCGTCGGCGCCCTGGCCGCCGGGCGGCTGGTCAGAGGAGACAGCGCATCTCGATCGTCTGCTGATTGCCGACCGCGGCTACTTCTTCTCGCGGTCGTAGTAGTCGACCGTGGTCTCCGCGCGGAACATCTTCCAGAGCGTCGTGGCATTGCCGTTGCCGGCGACGATCGAGATCTTGCCGGAGTCCGGATACTCGCAGGAATCGAGCGGGACGCGGGTCGAGACGGCGAGATAGCGCATCGTCTCGGTGCCGGTGTTGATGATCTGGTGCGCCACCTCAGGCCCGCCCGGCGGACAGGCGATGACGTCGTGCTTGCGGATCGGATGCCGCTCCTCGCCGAACCGCAGTTCGCCCTCGCCCTCCAGGATGAGGAACATCTCCTCCTCACCGTGATGGCTGTGGAACGGGCACTGCGCCTTGCCGGGCGGCAGGAGCGTGAGGTTGTAGCCTAGGTTGCGAGCGCCGATCGCGTCGCTGAAGCGGGCGCGGCGGGAGGTGTAGAGGCCGTCCTCCTCGACGTCGTCGAAGGCCACGTCGTCGAGGTTCGCGATCGGCTTTGCCATGCCAGCCTCCTGATCGAAGGATGTCTTACTTGACGGTGATCTCCGCCCCGCCCAGCCCGACGAACTCGGTCTTCGCAACGCCGGCGCCCGGCAGGAACTGCGGCGGGTGCACCGAGCCGGTCAGGATCATGTCGCCGGCCTTCAACTGCTTGCCGTTGGCGATCAGCCTGTTGGCCAGCCACGCGAGCGAGATCATCGCGCCGCCCATCACGTTGCTGCCGGGACCGGCGCCGATCTCCTTGCCCTCGAACTCGGAGCGGCCCTTCACGTTGGCAAAGTCGGTCTTCTGCCAGTCCTTGATCTCGGTGCCGACGATGCAGGCGGCCTGCAGCACGTCGTCGGCAATCCGGCCCGGGCCGCCCAGCTTGGAGGCGTCGCCGTAGCGGTTCTCGACGACTTCCATGCCGCAATAGAGGTTGGCGACGAAGTCCTGGATCGACTGGGCGGTGTATTCCGTGCCGACCGGCACGTCCTTGGCCATGCGCGCCACCATCTCGCACTCGACGCCGGCCTTGAGCGGCCAGCCCTTCTCGAACACCGCGCCACTCTGGCGGATGCCGCTCGTGTAGATGCCGGCGAAGGCCGGACCCGAGAGCTTCAGCGGCTCGTACTGGGCCGGAACGGCGAAGGCGACCTTCCAGCCGGCGAGCTTCCAGCCAGCGCCCTCGAGCTTGTCGTGAACCGCGAACTGGACCTTGTAGGCATCGGCCTCGGAGAGGCTCGCCGTGGCATCCGCAAGCCAGTCCATCGTCGTCTTCGAGCAGCGGCCTTCGACGATACGGTCGGCGAGTGCGGCGATTTCCTTGGCGTCCACGGCAATTCCCTCCAGATTTGAGGAAGGGATAATTGCCGTGGACGCCGCGTCAGTGCAAGCGATGCAGTCCGTTCAGGCTGCCTTGGCGGGCTGGTACTTGCCGTAGAAGCTTGCGCCCTTGGCGGCCATGTCGCGCAGCAGCTTCGGCACCTCGAACTGAGGGCCGTACTTTTTCGCGAACTCGTCGCACTCGGCGACGAACGTCTTGATGCCGACCTGGTCGATCAGGCTGATGGCGCCGCCGGTCTGCGGCGCGAAGCCCAGGCCCATGATCGAGCCGACGTCGCCGTCCTGCGGGTTGGTCAGCACGTTGCTCTCGAGGCAGCGCGCGGTGTCGACCGCCTGCACGTAGAGCAGGCGCTTCTTGATCTCGTCCTCCTTGGCGCGCTTCTCCTCGCCCTCGCCGTAGAGCAGCGCCGGATCGGCCGGGAAGTACTTCTGCAGCTCCGGCCACAGGCGCTTCTTGCCGTCGGCCGGATACTCGTAGAAGCCCTTGCCGTTCTTGCGGCCGAAGCGCTCCAGCTTCTTGACCATCAGCTCGAGGATGTCCTCGGTGCCCCCGCCCTCGAACTTCTGGCCCGCGGCCTCGGCGTCGCGCCGGGTCTGGTCCATGATCTTCCACGACAGGTCGATGGCGACCTCGTCGTTGAGCGACAGCGGGCCGACCGGCATGCCGGCATAGCGCGCGCAGTTCTCGATCATGGCGGCCGGGACGCCCTCCTTCAGCATGCGATGGCCTTCGCTGATGAAGGCGCCGCAGACGCGGGAGGTGAAGAAGCCGCGGCTGTCGTTCACGACAATCGGCGTCTTGCGGATCTTCTGGACGTAATCGAGAGCCCGCGCGAGCGTCTCCTGCGAGGTCTTCTGCCCGACGATGATCTCGACCAGCGGCATCTTCTCGACCGGCGAGAAGAAGTGCAGGCCGATGAACTGGTCGGGCCGCGCCGAGGCTTCGGCGAGGCCGGTGATCGGCAGGGTCGAGGTGTTCGACGCGAACACCGCGGTCTTCGGCAGCGCAGCCTCGGCCTTCTTCGTGGCCTCGGCCTTCACTTCGCGGTTCTCGAACACCGCCTCGATCACGAGGTCGCAGTCCTTGAGCGCGCCGAAGTCCGGCGTCGCCGTGACCTTGGCCAGCATGGCGTCGGCCTTCGCCTGGTCGAGGCGCTTGCGCTTCACCAGCTTGCCCAGCTCGTCGGCGATGTGCGCCTTGCCCTTGTCGGCCGCCGCCTGGTCGCGATCGATCAGCACGATGTCGAGCCCGGCCTGCACCGAGACGGTGGCGATGCCGGCGCCCATCAGGCCGGCGCCCAGCACGCCGATCTTCTTGTACTCCTGCTTCGGAACGCCCTTCGGCCGGCGCACCAGCTTGTTGGCTTCCTGCAGCCCGAAGAACAGGGTGCGGATCATGCTCTTGGCGACGGGGTCGCGCAGCAGCGAGACGAAGTAGCGGGTCTCGACCTTGAGGCCGGCATCGAACGGCAGCTGAAGGCCCTCGTACACGCAGCTCATGATCGCCTTCGGCGCCGGATAGACGCCGTTGGTCTTGCCGCGCACCATGGCGCTGCCGCCGATGAAGGTCATGACGCCCGGCGGGCTCCAGACCTGGCCGCCGGGGAAGCCCGGCACCTTGAAGCCCTTGCGGTCCCACGGCTGCACGGCGCGGCCGTCGATCGCCTTGGCGCCCTTGCCGGCATATTCCGGCACGACCTGCTCGGTCGCCGGCGCCGTCAGCCAGGCCTTGGCGCGGACCAGCAGCTCGTCCGCCGGCACGACCTCGTGAATGAGACCCAGGCCCTTGGCGGCGTCGACCGTGAGGTCCTTGCCTTCGAGCAGGATAGGCGCCGCGTTCTGCACGCCGATCAGGCGCGGAATGCGCTGCGTACCGCCGCCGCCCGGCAGCAGGCCGATCTTGACCTCGGGCTGGCCGACCTTGGTCTTCGGGTTGGCCGCGGCGATGCGATAGTGGGTGGCGAGGCAGATCTCGAAGCCGCCGCCCAGCGCCGTGCCGTTGATCGCGGCCACGATCGGCTTGCCGCCGGTCTCCTGGCGGCGGAACATCTTCTGCAGCTGGCTGAACTGCTCCATCAGCTTCGACGCGTCGGACGTGTCGAGGCCCAGGATCATCTCGAGGTCGGCACCGGCGATGAAGCTGTCCTTGCCCGACGTGATGATGATGCCCTTGACCTTCTCGTCCTTCAGCGCGGTCTCGAGCGCGCCGGCATAGGCCGTCATCGAGGCCTCGTTCAGCACGTTCATCGCGCGGTTGGGCATGTCCCAGGTGATGGTCGCGATGCCGTCCGAATCGACGTTGTAGTTGATCATGGTTGGTCTCCGATTTCTTCCCGTGGCCACCCTTCGAGACGCTCGCTCTGCTCGCTCCTCAGGGTGAGGATTTTCCTAGAGCCACTGCCTCACCCTGAGGAGGCCGCGCAGCGGCCGTCTCGAAGGGTCGGCAATGGGTCGAGGTTTCTCAGACGCGCTCGATGATGGTGGCGGTGCCCATGCCGCCGCCGACGCAGAGCGTGGCGAGGCCGGTCGAGAGGTTGCGGCGCTCGAGCTCGTCGAGCAGCGTGCCGAGGATCATCGCCCCGGTGGCGCCCAGCGGATGGCCCATGGCGATCGCGCCGCCGTTCACGTTGATCTTGTCGTGCGGCATCTTGAGGATCTGCATGTAGCGCAGCACGACGGCGGCGAAGGCCTCGTTCAATTCGAACAGGTCGATGTCGCCCACCGACATGCCGGCGCGCTTCAGCGCCTTCTCCGAGGCCGGCGCCGGGCCGGTCAGCATGATCGCCGGCTCCGAGCCGATCGAGGCGAACGAACGGATCCGCGCGCGCGGCTTGAGGCCGGCCTTCTCGCCGAACTCCTTGCTGCCGACCAGGATGGCCGCGGCGCCGTCGACGATGCCCGACGAGTTGCCGGCATGGTGCACGTGATTGATCTTCTCGACCTCGGGATAGCGCTGCTGCGCCACCGCGTTGAAGCCCGGCATCATCTCGCCCTGCATCTTGAAGCTGGGCTCCAGCGCGGCCAGCGTCTGCATGGTCGTGGTCGGACGCAGGAACTCGTCGTGGGCCAGCAGCTCGATGCCGTTCTGGTCGCGCACCGGCACGATCGACTTCTTGAAGTAGCCGGCGTCCCAGGCGGCCTTGGCGCGCCTCTGCGATTCGACGGCGTAGCTGTCGACGTCGTCGCGGCTCATGCCGTACTTGGTGGCGATCAGGTCGGCCGAAACGCCCTGCGGCACGAAGTACATCGGGATCGCCACGGCCGGGTCGACCGCCCAGGCGCCGCCGTCCGAGCCCATCGGCACGCGGCTCATGCTCTCGACGCCGCCGCCGATCGCGGCCTGGCTCTGGCCCGACATGACCTGCGCCGCCGCCATGTTGGTGGCTTCGAGGCCCGAGGCGCAGAAGCGGTTGACCTGCACGCCCGAGACGGTCTCGGCATAGCCCGCCATCACCGACGCGGTGCGCGCGATGTCGGCGCCCTGCTCGCCGATCGGCATGACGCAGCCCAGCACGATGTCGTCGACCAGGTGCGTGTCGAGATGGTTGCGGTCCCGCACGGCCTGCAGCGCGGTGACGGCCAGACGCACCGGCGTCACTTCGTGCAGCGAGCCATCCTTGCGGCCCTTGCCACGCGGGGTGCGGACGGCGTCGTAGATGTATGCGTCGGTCATGTCGATCTCCTATTCGATGTCCAGATTACCCTTTGACCTCACCCTGAGGAGCGGTCCCGGGGACCGCGTTTCGAAGGGTGGGAACCAGTCTTGATGTTGCCCATCCTTCGAGACGCCGCGCAGAGCGCGGCTCCCCAGGATGAGGATGAAAGGTCAGAGCGTCCGCCCGATCAGTTCCTTCATGATCTCGTTGGTGCCGCCGTAGATCTTCTGCACGCGGGCGTCGGCGTAGAGGCGGGCGATCGGGTATTCCCACATGTAGCCGTAGCCGCCGTGGAACTGCAGGCACTCGTCGATCAGTTCGCACTGCAGCTCGGTCGTCCAGTACTTGGCCATCGCCGCGGTCGCGACGTCGAGCTCGCCCTTGAGGTGCTTGGCCACGCAGTCGTCGACGAAGACACGCGCGATATGGGCCTTGGTCTTGAGTTCGGCCAGCTTGAAGCGCGTGTTCTGGAAATCGATGATCTGCTTCCCGAACGCCTTGCGCTCCTTCACGTAGGCGAGCGTATGCTCCAGCGCCGCCTCGATGGCCGCCACCGCCTGGATGGCGATGACCAGCCGCTCCTGCGGCAGCTGCTGCATCAGCTGGACGAAGCCCATGCCCGGCCCGCCCAGCAGGTGATCCGCCGGCACGCGCACGTCCTGGAAGAACAGCTCCGACGTGTCCTGCGCCTTCATGCCGATCTTCTCGAGATTGCGGCCGCGCTTGAAGCCTTCGGTCTTCGTCTCGACGGCAATCAAGGATGTTCCCTTGGCGCCGAGCTTGGGATCGGTCTTGGCGACCACGATCACCAGGTCGGCGAGCTGGCCGTTGGAAATGAAGGTCTTGGAGCCGTTGATGACCCACTCGTTGCCATCCATGACGGCCGTCGTCTTCACCGCCTGAAGGTCGGAGCCTGTGCCCGGCTCGGTCATGGCGATGGCCGTCACCAGCTCGCCGGAGCAGGCCTTGGGAATCCACTTCTTCTTCTGCTCTTCCGTGCCGTAGTGGAGCAGGTAGGGAACCACGATGTCGTTGTGCAGCGAGAAGGCCGGCCCGGACGCCAGCGCCCGTCCCTGCTCCTCGATCATGATCGCGCTGTAGAGGAAATCCGCGCCCGCGCCGCCATAGGCCTCAGGCATGGTCATGCCCAGAAGCCCCTGCTCGCCCGCCTTGCGCCACAGGTCGCGCGGCACGATTCCCTCTTCCTCCCACTTCATGTGGAACGGGGTCACTTCCTTTTCGAAGAAGCGCCGGCAGGTCTTACGGAACATCTGGTGTTCTTGCGTGTAATGCGCGGCCAGAGCGGCAGTCACGAGCATCGTCCTCCAACGATCGGTAGGGTCAGTCTTCTTGAAGGGACTGTGGGCCGCCGGCGGTTGGTCCGCCAGCCCAAGGTAGGTAGTTTACCTTTACGTAAACGTCAACGGCGGTTAGGAGGCTGACCATGACCATCGAAAATGAAGACCAGCTGGAGAAGCTGCGCGCCGTCGGCCAGCTGGTGGCCCGCACCCTCGCCGCCATGGGCGAGGCGCTGGAGCCCGGCATGACGACCAAGGAACTGGACGATCTCGGCCGAGCCCTGCTGGAGAAGGAAGGCGCCCGCTCGGCCCCCGAAGTCACCTACGGCTTTCCGGGCGCAACCTGCATCTCGGTAGGGCCCGACTGCGCCCACGGCATCCCCGACGAAACGGTCATCAAGGCCGGCGATCTGGTCAACATCGACGTCTCGGCCGAGCTGGATGGCTTCTTCGGCGACACCGGCGCGAGCTTCGCCGTACCGCCCACCAGCCCGCGCATCGAACGCCTCTGTGAGGACGGGCGGCGTGCCATGTGGGCCGGCATCCGCGCCGTGAGGCCCGGCGTCCGGCTGAACGAGGTCGGCCGGTCGATCGAGAACTTTGCGAAGAGGAAGGGCTACAGCCTCGTGCGCAATCTGGCCAGCCACGGCGTCGGCCGCTCGCTGCACGACGAGCCGTCGGAAATCCCGACCTGGTACGAGAAGCACGACCGCCGGCGCATCACGGAAGGCCTCGTCTTCACGATCGAGCCCTTCCTGTCGCTCGGCGCGGATCACGTCGAGGAGATGGACGATGGCTGGACGCTGCGCCCGCCCGGGCACGAGGCGACGGTGCAGTACGAGCACACGCTGGTCGCGACGCGACGCGGGCCGCTGATCCTGACCTTGGCCTGATTATTTGACCGTCGGGCAGGGCCGCGACGGCAGCCGCGAATCGCAGACGCTGACACTCTCGATGTACTTCTTCATCGTCTCCAGACGCTCCGGCGTCGGGACCGACCGCACGGCGCGCTGCACGACATAGAAGCTGTCGTTACCCTTGATCGCCTTCAGCATCGTGGTCTCGGGCTTGCCCGTGGAGGCCAGAAACGGGCAGCGCAACAGGATCGAGGTGGCGTCGTAGCCGTTCACCTTGCCGGTTGCGACCGGCGTCGCCGTGCTGCCCTTGCAGGCTTCGGCCCACTGCTTTTGCATCAGCGACAGAAACTGCAACGGTTCCAGATCCTTGCGGCCGAGGAACACCTGGACGGTAACCATCTCGGTCCAGTTCTCCACCGTCTCCGAGGCCGGCACGAACTCCTGCATGTTCATGCCGTTCTTCGAGTCCTTGAAGCCGAGCTTGAAGCCCTGCGGCATGCCCACGAGCAGGTTCTCGTTTTTGAGCTGCTGTGCTTGCCCCGCCCCGCCGGCCATGAAGGCTATCAGGGCGACACCAACCGCCGTCCACTTTCTCCGCTTCGTCATTGGGTTCCCCTGCAAAGGCTGCAGGGAAGTGAACGGCGGTTGAGCACCCTCTGTTCCCTGGCGATCGTTATTCGACCGTCGTCGCGCTCAGGCCCAGCATCGCGCGGCGGCGCAGCCACTGGCTGGGGCGGTAGCGGTCGTCGCCGGTGATCGCCTGGATCTGCACCAGGATCTCGTGGCACTCCTTGACGCCCAGCCAGTCGGCCAGCGCCAGCGGCCCGCGCGGATAGTTGAGGCCGAGCGTCATCGCCGTGTCGACGTCGGCAGCCGAGGCAATGCCGATCATCGCCATCTCGCAGCCGAGGTTGGCGATCATCGAACACATGCGCTGGGCGATGAAGCCGGGCGAATCCTTGATCACCGTCACCTTGGTGCCCGACTTGGCGAGCAGCGCCACGGTGGCGTCGCGGATCACCGGATCGAAGCCTGGCGCCATCATGATGGTGATGCGCTTGGAGACATCGCCCGTCAGGTCGACCGCGACGGTCCGCTTCGGGTCGAGCCCGAGTTCGATCGCCGTCGTGGTGCAGTCCTTGCCGATCGGCGCCACCAGGATCGGGCTCTTGCCGTCGTCGGCCGCCAGCATCTTGGCGCCGTCGGCATTCACCAGGCCCATCAGCTTGGTGTTGTGGGTGTCCATGATGACCACGCTCGACGCCGGCACGTGCGAGGTAGGATGGTCGGCGCCGGCGTCGATCTTGGCGCCTTTCTCGTCATAGGCGTACCAGCCGCCGCCGGTCTTGCGGCCGAGCTTGCCCGCCGCATAGAGGCTCTCGTGATAGGGGCTCGGCGTCATCCGCCGATCGTGGAAGAAGCCTTCGTAGATGATCTTGCGCGCCGGGAAGTTCACGTCGATGCCGGTGAGGTCCATCAGCTCGAACGGGCCCATGCGGAACCCACAGGTGTCGCGCATCACGGCGTCGACCTGCGACGGCGTCGCCCTGCCCTCCTGCATGATGCGCAAGCCTTCGGTGCCGATCGCGGTACCTCCGAGATTGACCAGGAAGCCCGGCGTGTCGCCCACGACCACGGGCACGCGGGTCTGGCGCTTGCCCAGCGCCACCATGGCGTCGACCACCCACTGCGCGGTATCGGCGGCGCGGATGACCTCGACCAGCTTCATCAGCGGCACGGGATTGAAATAGTGCATGCCGCAGACGCGGTCGCGATGCTTCAGCGCGCGCGCGATCGAGGCGATGCGGATCGACGAGGTGTTGGAGGCCAGGATGGCGTCGGGGGCGATCACCGCCTCGAGCTCGCCGAACAGCTTCTGCTTCACCTCGAGATTCTCGAACACCGCCTCGACGACGACGTGGCAGCCCTTGAGGTCCTCGATCTTCTCGGCGACGCCGAGATTGGACTCCGCCTTGGCGAGGTCGGCCTCGCTGAGCCGGCCCTTGGCGACCAGACCCTTCAACGTGTCGAGGATCGCCGCCTTGGCCTTTGCCGCACCGCCGGGCGCTGCATCGAACATGATGGCTTTAATGCCGCCCTGTGCGGTGACCTGGGCGATGCCGCGGCCCATGGCGCCGGTTCCCACGACGCCGACGGTGAGGTCGGGGCGGTTGATGTCGAGACTCATATCTACTCCTACTTGTTTGCGAAGCCGGCGGTCTTCAGACCGTCCTTGATTTCATCCAGCACCACTGGATCTTCGATCGTGGCCGGCAGGGTCCAAGGCTGGCTGTCGGCCATCTTCTGCATCGTCCCGCGCAGGATCTTGCCCGAGCGCGTCTTGGGCAGCCGCTGCACGACAAGCGCGCTCTTGAAGAAGGCGACGGGACCGATGCGGTCCCGCACCATCTGCACGACCTCGGCGGTGATCTCCTGCGGCGGCCGGTTGACGCCGGCCTTCAACACCAGGAAGCCGAGCGGCACCTGTCCTTTCAGATCGTCGGCGATGCCGATCACCGCGCATTCGGCGACATCCGCATGCGCGCCCAGCACCTCCTCGATCTGTCCGGTCGAGAGGCGATGGCCGGCGACGTTGATGACGTCGTCGACGCGCGTCATCACCGACACGTAGCCGTCCGGATCGATGAAGCCCGCATCGCCGGTTTTGTAGTAGCCGGGGAACTCGCTCATGTAGCTCTGCCTGTAACGCTCGTCGGCGTTCCACAGGGTCGGGAAGGTTCCCGGCGGCAGCGGCAGCTTGCCGGCCAGCGCGCCGACCTCGCCCGGCTTCATCGCATGGCCGTTCTCGTCGAGCACGTCGAGCTGCCAGCCCGGCGACGGCACCGAGGTCGAGCCGAGCTTCACCGGCATCGGATCGAGGCCCTGGAAGTTGCCACAGATCGCCCAGCCGGTTTCGGTCTGCCACCAGTGATCGACCACCGGCACGCCCAAAAGCTTCTGCGCCCATTCGACGGTCGGGGGATCGCCGCGTTCGCCCGCGAGGAACAGGGTGCGGAAGTGCGAGAGATCGTAGTTCTTCAGCAGTTTGCCGTCCGGGTCCTCGCGCTTGATCGCGCGGAACGCGGTCGGCGCGGTGAACAGCGCCATCGCCTTGTGCTCGGAGATCACGCGCCAGAAGGCGCCGGCGTCGGGCGTGCCGACCGGCTTGCCCTCGTAGAGGACCGAGGTCGCGCCGTGAATCAACGGCCCGTAGACGATGTAGCTGTGGCCCACCACCCAGCCCACGTCCGAGGCGCACCAGTAGACCTCGCCCGGCTGCACGCCGTAGAGGTTCTTCATCGACCAGGCGAGCGCCACGCAGTAGCCGCCGGTGTCGCGCACGACGCCCTTGGGCTGGCCGGTCGTACCCGACGTGTAGAGGATGTAGAGCGGATCGGTGGCCTTGACCGGCACGCAGGCCGCGGGCTGCGCCTTGGCGATCGCCTCGTTCCAGTCGAGGTCGCGGCCCGGCACCATCGTCGCCGCGCATTGCGGGCGCTGCAGCAGGATGACCCGCGGCACCTTGTGCTTCGCCTGCTCGATCGCCTGGTCGACCAGCGGCTTGTACTGCACGAGGCGCGACGGCTCGATGCCGCACGAGGCGGTGAGGATCAGCTTGGGCGCGCAATCGTCGATGCGGCTCGACAGTTCCTTGGCAGCGAAGCCGCCGAACACCACCGAATGGATGGCGCCCAGCCGCGCGCAGGCGAGCATCGCCATCACCGCTTCGGGGATCATCGGCATGTAGAGGATGACGCGATCGCCCTTGCCGACGCCCTCGGCCGCGATCATCCCGGCGATGCGCGCCACCTGGTCGCGCAGCTCGCGGTAGGTGAAGGTCTTCTTGGTGTCGGTGAGCGGCGAATCGTAGATCAGCGCGGCTTGCTCCGCGCGGCCACCCTCCACGTGCCGGTCCAGCGCGTTGTGGCAGGCGTTGAGTTCCCCGCCCTCGAACCAGCGATAGAAAGGCGGGTTCGTCCCGTCGAGCACCTTGTCCCAGCGCTTCGTCCAGTCGATCGCCGCCGCCTGCTCCGCCCAGAATCCCTCGGGATCCTGGAGCGACCGCGCATGCAGCGCACGATATGTGTCGCCAACAGCCATGACCGGCATCCTCTGCGTTTCCGCCCTTGGCTTAGCTCCGCCCCCGGTCCGTCGCAATGTGGTTATGTGAAACCGACTCGCAGGCGCTCAGGCGAAGACGTCGGAAACGAAGCGTCCGTGCTCGTGTTCGACGTTCTCGGCCCATTTCTGGGCGTCGGCCTCGCTGGCGCCCGAGGCCTCGCGATAGATTCGCATCAGCGTCTCGCGCACGGCCGGCGCCATGTACTGGCCGTCGCCGCAGACGAAGACGCTGCCGCCCCTCCGGAACAGTTCCACGATGCGGGCACGCTCTTCCCATACGCGATGCTGGACGAACGAGACCTCGGCCCGCGGCTGCAGCGAGAAGGCCGGCAGCACCGTGACGACGCCCGCCGCCTCCCAGCGCGCGAGCTCGTCGCGATAGAGATAGTCGACGTCGGCATGGTTGGTGCCGAAGAACAGCAAGGCCGGTCCGACGTCCTGGCCGCCCGCCTTCTGCGTGGCCCGCTCCTGCAGGAAGCCGCGGAACGGCGCGATGCCGGAGCCGGCACAGATCAGGATGATCGGCGTCCGGGGATCGGCCGGCGGATGGAAGCGCGCGTTCGACGGCCGGACCGCCAGCGAGATGCGGTCGCCGGGTTGCAGATTCGCCAGATAGGATGAGGCGACGCCGCGGAAGGTGCCATTGCCCGAATAGGCCGGTGAGTCGACGACGGCGACGGTCAAGGTGACATGGTCGGGCTTCCACAGCGGCGACGAGGAGATCGAGTATTGCCGCGCCCGCATCGGCGGCAGCATGTCGAGATAGGCGCCGAAGCCCAGAGCACAGGACTGGAAGCGGTCGAGCAGGTCGAGGACGCTGCAGCGCGGCTCGAGCACCGATGTGGCGTAGGCCTCGCCCGCCATGGCTTCCAACTCCGCCTGCTCGGGCGGACAGGGTGTCGCCGCGGCAAGCGCGGCGACCTGGGCGCGGGTCGCGGGCTGCGCCAGTTCCACGTAGTTCGACAGCAGCTCGCCGCAGCTGACCGGTCGGCCGATCGGCAGGCTGGCCGCTCCCTCGCGGCGAAGCACCACGAGCGTGTCGCGCGCCAGGCCGAAGCGCCGCAACACGCGGTCGACCAGCTCCTGCGGGTTGGTCGCCAGGACGGCGAGATAGTCGCCCGCCCGATACGTCATCCCGTCGGGCAGCGAGAATTCGAGGTGCCGCTTGGAGCGCGCATTGGGCGCGCTCATGTCGACCAGCTCGCGGTTCTCGACCACGGTGCCGCGCTGCAGGTCGCCCAGCCGCAGCGCGCCCTCGCGCCCGTCCTTGACGTACTCGACCTGCAGGCCGGCCGCCGCCGGGGCCGCGGCGGCGTCCTTGCCCAGCGCCTCGCGCAGGCGCGGCAGGAAGCCCGCCCACCATTCGTCGAACGCGCCGAAGAAGTCGCCGCCCGAGTCGGTCTCGCCCCGCTCGGCGAGCCGCGTGGCGCCGGCCCTTGCGAGCGCGGCATCGACCCGCTTGGGGATCGCCTGGTAGGTGCGCGCCCATTGCCGGTTGCCGCAGCCGAACACCGCGAAGCGCGCGCCGGCGAGCGCGCCCTCCTGCAGCGATTCGACAGAGGAGACGAACTGGCGGGCATTGTCCGGCGGCTGGCCTTCGTAGGAGGCGGTGACCACGACGATTGCGCCCTCGCGCGGCAGATTGCCCGCGTAATCGTCCATGGCCGCCACGGTCGGCGCGAAGCCGTTGGCCGGCGCCTCGTCGGCGATGCGGTTGGCGAAGGCCTCCGACGAACCGGTATTGCTGCCATAGAGAATGAGCAGCGGCGTCGTACCGGTATCCGAGCTGGGCCGCCGGGCGGGCTGCGGCGTCAGCGGCTTCTGCGGCGTCGCAGGCACGGCGCTGCGCCGCAGCGACGTTCCCGTGCGGCGCGACCGGGCGCGGATGCGCAGCCCTTCTGGCTTGAGCGTCAGCGTCTCGTGGATCTTCAGCGTGTAGGACGGGTCGTCGAGCACGAAGTCGAAGCGTTGCAGCATCAGGATGAGGACGAGCTGGGCTTCCTGCATGGCGAAGGGTCGGCCGATACAGGCCCGCGCGCCGTTGCCGAACGGCTTCCAGGCATTCGGCGGCAACTGGCTGGCATTCTCGGGGGCAAAGCGCTCGGGCCTGAAGGCCTCGACGTCGTCGCCCCAGACCTTGGGGTCGCGATGCAGCATCGGCTCGAGCACCATCACGACGTCGCGGGTGGTGAGCGGGTACTTTCCCGCCAACACCGTGTCCTTGTGCGGGCTGACGGAGAAGACCGAGGCGGTCGGCCAGATACGCAGCGCCTCCATCAAGATCTGCTCGATGTAGCGGAGCTGCGCCAGATGCTCGACCCGTGGCACCTCCTCGCCCAGCGCCTCGTCGACGAGTCCCCGCGCCTTCTGAAGCACGTCGGGGTTCTTCAGCAGCAGATAGGTCGCGAAGGACAGGAGCCCGCTCGTGGTCTCGTGGCCGGCGATCAGGAAGGTGATCATCTGATAGCCGATGTTCTCGTCGCTCAGCTTCTCGCCGGTGACAGGATCGACCCCGTTCAGCATCAGGTTGAGCAGGTCGTTCTTCTCGTTGCCCTTCGGGTCGCGGCGGCGCTCGGCAATCAGCTCGCGCGCCACCTTGTCCATCAGCTCCTTGTCCGCCTGGAACTGACGCGCCTTGGACAACATGAGGTTGCTGAGCAGCTTCGGCCGGCGCGACCGGTTCGAGGCCTCCTGCAGCGTTCCCACCATGGCGGAAACGAAGGGATGCATGTCGTCCTGGTAGAAGCTGTTGAAGCGGTAGTCGAACGCACAGAGGGCGATCGTGTCGAGCGTGAGCCGCGTCATGTTGTCGGCGACGTCGATGACCGCGCTCGGCCCGAACCGCTCCCAGCGCACGAACATCTGGTCGGCGATGTCGAGCATCCGGTCGAACATGCCGCGGATCGCGATCGGCCCGAACGCGGGGACCAGGATGCGATGGGCCTTGGCCCAGTTGGGCTCATGGTTATAGGCCGTGAACAGACCGTCGCCGGCAACCGCCCGGATTTCCTTCAGGGCTCCCTGGATGCGCTTGCCAAACCGGGTCTCGTCGCACAGTTCGTTGACCAGCTCCTGCGAGCTCGCGACATGGACGTCGTGGTCCATGATGGTGAGCTTGAAGAACGGCCCGTAGGTGCGGGCAAGCGCCATCAGGCTCTGCACCGGGCAGCCGCCCTGCAGCTCCGTGAGATTGCCGACGATGGGTTTCAGGGGCGGCTGGGGAACCGGTTCGTTCAGCGACATGATGCGATGCCTTCACACAGAGTTCGAGTTCCCGAGGACCAGCGGCCGACATCGTGACTCGACCTAAAATGGCCCGTCCCCTCGCATCTTGTCGACGTGTTCCTGCGGCGAAGATTCGCGCGCGAGCGTTTCAGTGCGATTGCGGCTATCCTTCCAGGAACAAGAATGGTCCCGGGAGGGAACGATGGTCGGTCGCCGTGAGGTGACGCTGGGCGGGCTTGCCGCGCTGGTGTCGACGCGTGTGCAGGCGCAATCCACGAACTGGCCCACCAAGCCGATCCGCCTGATCGTGCCCTACGGGCCCGGCGGTTCGGCCGACCAGGTGGCCCGCCTCTACGCCGAGAAGATGAGCGCCTCGCTCGGCCAGCAGATCATCGTGGAGGACAAGCCCGGGGCCTCGGGCGGCGTCGGCGCGCAGATGGTCGCGACGGCGCCCGCCGATGGCTACACGCTCCTCCTCTCGCCGACCGCGATCATGGCCATCACGCCGGCCGCGCGGAAGGTGCCGTACAACCCCAACGACCTCGTGGCCGTCGCGCGACTCTCGACGCCGATCCTGGTCGTCACCCTCACCAATGCGCTGGGCGCCCGGAACTGGGCGGAGTTCGTGGCGCTGGCGAAGGCCAACCCGGGCAAATACTGGTTCGGCTCCTCCGGCCTCGGCACCATCACCCACCTCACCGGAGAGGTGCTGACGCGCGCCGCCGGCATCCAGATGCAGCACTCGCCCTACAAGACCATCGTGGATGCCACCGGCGACGTATTCGATGGCCGCATCCAGATGGTGTTCGATCCCTCCTTCGTGCCCTACGCCAAGGCCGGCAAGGTGTTCGCCGCCCTGGTCGACCAGCCGGCACGCCTGCCCGATCTGCCGAACACGCCGACCGCGACGGAGGTCGGCCTCGATCTAAAAGGCTTCCGCGCCCGCAGCTGGTTCGGATTGTTCGCGCCCCGGGGAACGCCGGAGTCCGTCCTCGCGCGCCTGTCCAAGGCGGTCGCGCAGGCGGCTGCCCTGCCCGAGATGAAGGAGAAGCTGCTGCTGGTGGCGCAGAACGTCGAATACCAGTCGAACGTCGAGTTCGCGCGGCAGGTCCGCGACGACCAGGTCTATTTCGCGCAGCTGCTGAAAGACCTGGATATCAAGCTGGAATAGGCGAGCCGCCCTGTGAGAGAGTGCCGCCGCACAGGGAGTCGAACGGAAAAGATCATGGCCAAGCGCAAGACGGGAAAAGGCAGCAGCAAGTCGAAGGCTCCGGCCAAGCGCAAGGTCGCCGCCAGGAAGAAGACGGTCGTCCGGCGGGCCGTGCGGAAGGCGGCGCCCAAGAAGGCCTCATCTCCGAAGAAGGCTCCTGTTCCGAAGAAGGTTCCTGCCCCCAAGAAGCTCGCGCCCAAGCCGATCGCCCGGCCGGGCCTGCGTCGCCCGGTCAAGAGCCGTACCTCGGTGACCCGCCTGGCCGCGCCGCGTCCGGTGTCGCACAAGACCGCCCTCGCCGCGCAGAACATCTACGAGCGCGACCTCGACAGGACGCCTGCGAACTACGCGGCGCTCACCCCGCTGCAGTTCATAGAGCGCACCGCCAGCGTCTATCCCGATCATGTCGCACTGATCCACGGCCAGCGCCGCCAGACCTGGGCCGAGACCTACGCGCGTTGCCGGCGGCTTGCCTCGGCGCTGGTCAAGGTCGGCATCGGCGTCGGCGACACGGTGGCGATCATGGCGCCCAACATTCCCGAGATGTACGAGGCGCATTTCGGCGTGCCGATGACCGGCGGCGTACTGAACTCGCTGAACACCCGCCTCGACGCGGCGATGGTCGCCTTCATCATCGACCATAGCGAGACCAAGGTGCTGCTGGTCGACCGCGAGTTCCATCGCGTCGTCACCGAGGCGCTGGCGATCGCCAAGACCCAGCCGCTGGTCGTCGACATCGACGATCCTGAATGCGAGGACCGCGCGCAGATCGGTGACACGACCTGGGAGGAGTTCATCGCCGACGGCGATCCCGACTTCGCCTGGTCCTATCCGTCGGACGAATGGAACGCGATCACGCTCAACTACACGTCGGGCACGACCGGCAATCCCAAGGGTGTCGTCTACAGCCATCGCGGCGCAACTCTTTCGTCCTACGGCAACGCCACGCAATGGCCGATCGGCCTGCACCCGGTCTATCTCTGGACCCTGCCGATGTTCCACTGTAACGGCTGGTGCTTCCCCTGGACGCTGGCGCTGGTCGCCGGCACCTCGGTCTGCCTGCGCCGCCCCGCGGCCAGGCCGATCTTCGACGCGCTGGCCGACAATGACGTGAGCCACATGTGCGGCGCCCCGATCATCATGCAGCTCATCATCGGCGCGAGCGACGCCGAACGCCGGCCGCTCGGCCGCAAGGTCGAGTTCATGACGGCAGCCTCGCCGCCGCCCGCGGCCGTGCTCGAGGCGCTGGAGAAGCAGAACTTCCGGGTGACCCACGTCTACGGCCTCACCGAGGTCTACGGCCCGGCCACGATCTGCTCGTGGCACCAGGAATGGGATGCCTTGCCGGCCCATGACCGCGCGCGGCTGAAGGCCCGCCAGGGCGTGCGCTACGCGGCCCAGGACGGCGTGACCGTGATGGATCCCACGACCATGAAGGAGGTGCCGCGCGACGGCACGACCATGGGTGAGGTCATGTTCCGCGGCAACATCACCATGAAGGGCTATCTCAAGAACCCCGCCGCCACGCGCGACGCCTTCGCCCACGGCTGGTTCCATTCGGGCGATCTCGGCGTGATGCACGAGGACGGCTACATCGAGCTGCGCGACCGGTCCAAGGACATCATCATCTCGGGCGGCGAGAACATCTCGACCATCGAGGTCGAGGGCGTGATCATCGCCCATCCCGCCGTCGCCAACGCCGCCGTGGTCGCCAAGCCCGACGAGAAATGGGGCGAGACGCCCTGCGCCTTCGTGATGCTGAAGCCCGGCGCCACGGCATCCGCAGAGGAGATCATCGCCCACTGCCGCGCCAACCTCGCCGGTTACAAGTGCCCGCGCTACGTGGTGTTCCGCGACCTGCCCATGACCTCGACCGGCAAGGTACAGAAGTTCGTCCTGCGCGAATGGGCAAAAGCGGCGTAGAGGCGACGCGTGGCCATCGAGTGACCAAACTGACGCGGCCACTCTGGTATCAACCGCAAACCATCGCGCCGCCATAATCGCCGGGCTAGGTTCGGACTCCCATGCCCGGCGAAACAACGCTCATCGTGACGACCCGCAGCGGCCTGCGGCCGCTCGGCGTACGGGGCGAGCCGTTGCACAATGCCGCGCCGCAGCTTCGTCGCGTGGTACGCCGCCGCCTGGGTAACGAAGCCGCCGACCTGCTGGCAGATCCGCAACTCCATGAGAACGACCAGGGCATCGACTGGTACGCCGGCTGGTCGGGCCCGGTTCGCGCCGTCACCGACCTGCCGCCGGCAGAGCGGGACGCGGTGCTGGCCCGCGTCGAGCGAACGCTGGCGGAAATCCGCCGGCTGGGCGACCTGCTCGCAGGCCATGGCCCCAAGGAAGAGACCGGCGTCGTCGGCCTGTCGCTGAAGCTCGCGGCGCGCGCGCCCTCTCCCGCCTTCGTCTTCCTGGTCGGTGACCGCCCCGTCATCGTCGCCTGGGGCTACGAGACGGAAGCCGCCAACGCGCTGCTGCCGCTCACCCTCCCCCGCGTGCCCGATGCGCGCGCGCCGGCCCCGGACGTATCGGGACGACGTCCCGTGCTCGAGGCCGCGCAACGAGCCCCGGTAGCGTCATTGCCGGCTGTCATTCCCGCAGCCGGCATTCCCTGGTGGCGCACGCTGGCCGCTGCCCTGCCGCTACTCTTCCTGCTGCTCGCGGGCGCATGGGCCCTGCGCGGCCTGCTGCCCGTCCCGCCCGACGTCGCCATTGCCACGCGCGAGGGACCGGACGCCCCGCCGGCGCCGGAAGCTCCGCCCGACCCGCTGCCGGCGCTGAAGGCTTCCCTTTCTGCCGAGCAGTCGCGCGAGCGCGTGCTGAAGGTCGAGCTGGCCCTGGCCGAGGCCGAGCTGAAGCGGCGGATCGCCGCCTGCAAACCACCCGAACCGCCGAAGCCGCCGCAGGTCGCGGTCGCGCCGCCGCCGCCCGCCCCCGCGCCTCCCAAAGTCGCGCCACCGAAACCTGCGCCACCGCCGGCGCCGCAGCCGCGCAACCCGGCCGACAACCGCCTGCGCCTGCCTCCCGCGCCGACCAACGATTACTCCTTCATGCAGGGCTGCTGGCGGACCGACCCGTTCCGTCATGAGACCGTCCAGCTGCAGCCGGGTGTCTCGTCCTATTGTTTCGATGCGAGCGGGGCGGGCCAGCTCGAGTGGCGGCGGGGCCGCACCGCCTGCCGGACGCGCGCCCAGGCACGGTTCGAAGGCGCGGTCCTGCGCCTGCGCGATGCCGATTCGACCTGCAACGACGGCTCGCGCTGGTTCGCCGACCAGCTCGTCTGTCAGCGCGGTGCCGACAACGTGGCGATCTGCAGCGGCCAGTCGCGCAATGCCTACGGCGCACCCGTCCGCTGGTCGGTCAATCTGCACAAGCTGAACTGACCCGCCTAATGCGCGGCTGAGCTAAACTCGGTTCCAGCGCTGCGACGGCTCTCATAGAGTGCCCGCCCCGTTCCCCATCCGGTACCTTCCGTGTCCCTTTCCGCGCGCGTGACGTGGCGCAGTTTCCAGGCCGGCGCCTGGCGCATGATCCTGCCCGGCCTGGCTTCCCTTCCCTTCGGCATCGGCTTCGGCGTCGCCGCCGCGCAGAAGGGACTGAGCGCCTTCGAGACGACCATGATGAGCTTCACCGTGATGGCCGGCACCAGCCAGATGGTCGCGCTCGACATCTGGGCCCAGCCGCTGCCGCTGGTGGCGCTGGCCGTATCGGTGTTCGTGGCCAACCTGCGCTACTTCGTGATGGGCGCGGCCCTGCAGCCACATATGCCCCACCTGCCCTGGTGGCTGCAGCCGCCGGTCTGGTACGTGACGGTCGACCAGAACTGGGCGGTGAACATCGCGGAGTATCGCCGCGGCCAGGGCGATCTCGGCAAGTTCCTGGGCGGCGGCTTCGTCATGGCGTGCATCTGGTCGGGCTCGACCCTGGCCGGACACCTCGCCGCCGGCGGCATCCTCTCCGATCCGTCGATGGCGCGGCGTCTCGGGCTCGATTTTGTGGGCGTCGCCGTGTTCGTCGTGGTGGCCACCATCCTGTTCCGTGGCAAGCGCGACATCGCGCCCTGGATGGTGGCGATCGCCGCGGCGCTCGCGGCCAAGTGGATGATCGGCGGCAACTGGTACATCGTCATCGGTGGCCTGGTCGGCGGCCTCTTCGGCGCACTGCGAGACCTCAGGAGCGGCCATGTCCGCCAGTCCTGAGAATCTCGTCGCCATTCTCGTGATGGCACTCGCCGCGATGGCCGCCAAAGGCGGCGGCTTCATCGCCATGCGATGGCTGGGCCGCCATCGCTTCGTGAACGCGCTCCTCGATCACGCGCCGGGCGCGGTGCTCGTGTCGGCCGCCGTCGTTCCGCTTACGCAAGGCGGCGGCGCCTTCGTCGTGGGAGCCGTGGTCGGCGCCGCGCTCACGAGAACGGTCGGAGGATTCACCGCCGGCCTGTTCGGCGCTGTCGGCGCCGTGGCGCTGGCCCGCTGGGCGGGCCTCACCTGAGGATCAGTGGGAGGTTGGCTCGCTGAGCCGGACGATCTGGTCCTTGATCATGAGCTTTCGCTTCTTGAGACTGCAGAGCGCATCGTCGTCGGGATGCGGCCGCGTCGTCTCCTGACGGATCGCGTGCTCAAGAGTCGCATGCTTGTTCTTGAGAGCTTCGATGTGGTCCACGGTGCTCATAGTCGGATGCCTCCGAGTTTGTTAGCGGGACGATGGAAGTCTGACTCCGACATTGGGTCGAGTCACGTCGAATCAACCCGTAAACCAACCGTCACGCGAAGTTTGTGAATAACCCGTCAGCAGTATTGAACCATTCGCTCAAGCGGCGAGTCCGACGGCCTCTGCGACTTCGACGGCCGCGAAGGCGGGAAACGTGGCAAGCATCAGGGCCGCAACGGACCGGCGATCGGCCTCGTCCGGCACGACGCCGATGCACACCGCATAGACGCCGAGATTGCCGACCGCTGCCCGCAGCCGCTTCTCGAGCGAACGTTCGCGATCGGCGGGCGGTGAATGCAGGCTCGCCAGCTTGAGCTGCTCGGCGTGCTCGGCCGCCAGTTCGGCATCGGCGACCCGTCGACGGACCGCATCGACGGTCTCGGGCAGCGCACCGGGCCAGACCTTGTCCTTCAATCGCCGCCGCATCTCGCGCAGCGGCTTCACGACGTCCGCCTGCCACGCCTCGCTCGCAGCCAGGATGGTGCGCAGCCGCTCGGCCGTCAGGGTCGGGCGCCCCGAGGCTCCCAGCCAGCAGCAGAAAAGCAGGATGTTGACGTCGCAGCCGCGACGCTCCTGGAGGTCGAGGCAAGCCTCCGCGACGCCTTCGCCGGCATAGAGTTCGAGCGAGAAGTTCCAGAACGGGTGGGGGAGAAAATCCGACACGGTGGCCTATGACTTGCTGGGGGCTTTTGCGTGCTTCCCTTTGGGCGGGCTCCGGGGTACACGGCCGGGAGCGACGTGGCTAGCCTGCCTGGACGAGTGCGCCCCGCATGAATGACCTGACGTCGTCTGACCCTCCTGATTCACCGACCATCAAGGCCAGGCTCGAGGCCCTGAAGAGCGAGCATCGCGACCTCGACGAGGTGATCGATCGCCTGATCGAGAAGCCGCCCTTCGACCAGCTCCAGCTCCAGCGCCTCAAGAAACGCAAGCTCGGACTCAAGGACCAGATCCTGCGGCTGGAAAGTCAGCTCATCCCCGATATCATCGCCTGAGAAGAGTCATGGCCAAGAAAACCAGCAAGCGCCCGGCCGCCAAGCCGGTGGTCGGCGTCATCATGGGCAGCCAGTCCGACTGGTCGACCATGCGACACGCCGCGGAGACTTTGGAAGCGTTGGGCGTCCCCTTCGAGGCGCGCATCATTTCCGCGCACCGCACGCCCAAACGCATGATGGACTACGCCTCGGGCGCGAAAGGACGCGGCCTGAAGGTCATCATTGCCGGCGCGGGCGGGGCCGCCCACCTGCCGGGCATGACCGCCGCCATGACCCCGCTGCCCGTTCTCGGCGTCCCGGTCGAAAGTGCCGCCCTCAAGGGGCAGGACAGCCTTCTTTCCATTGTCCAGATGCCGGCCGGTGTTCCGGTCGGCACCCTGGCGATCGGACGCGCCGGATCGGTCAATGCCGCGCTTCTGGCGGCCTCGATCGTAGGTCTTGGCGACGCCAGGATCATGGCCGCATTGGAAGCCTGGCGGGCCCGGCAATCGCTGGCCGTCGCCAAGATCCCGACCGACGACGCTCCGGCCCATCGCTGATGCCGGCCTCCCCTCTCCCGCCGGGATCGACCATCGGCATCCTGGGCGGCGGCCAGCTGGGCCGCATGACGGCGATGGCGGCGGCACGGCTGGGCTACCCCTGCATCGTCTACGCGCCGGACGAGGATCCTGTCGCTGCCCAGGTCTGCGCCGGCCACGTCCGCGGGGCCTACGAGGATGCCGTGGCCCTCGCCAGCTTCGCCGCCCGGGTCGATGTGGTCACCTACGAATTCGAGAACGTGCCCGAAGTGGCGGTCCTAGAATGCGGGAAGCTGAAACCGGTACGCCCGGGGGTGAAGCCCATTCACTTTGCCCAGCACCGGCTCCGCGAGAAGGACTTCCTGCGCGCGCTCGGCATCGGCACCGCCGACTATCAGCCCATCCGCTCCGAGGCCGATATCGCGGCGGCCACCGCCCTGCCCGGCATCCTGAAGACCTGCACCGAGGGATATGACGGCAAGGGCCAAGCCCGCGTCGCGGACCAAGCCGAACTCTCAGCCGCCTGGGCCAGGCTCGGCCGGCGCGAATGCATCCTCGAGGCGATGGTCGATTTCGAGTGTGAGGTCTCGGCGATCGTCGCCCGCGGGCTCGACGGCGCCACGCGCTGCTTCCCCATCGGCATCAACGGGCATCGCGACGGCATCCTGCGTACGACGAAGGTCCCCTCTGGCCTGCCGGCGACGATCCTGGCGACCGCGGAGCGCTTCGGCGTCGAACTCGGCCAGGGCCTCGATCTGGTGGGGCTGGTCGCGCTGGAGATGTTCGTCACGAAGGACGGGCGCGTGCTGGCCAACGAAATGGCGCCGCGGCCGCACAATTCGGGTCACTGGACGATCGACGCCTGCGCCACCAGCCAGTTCGAGCAGCTGGTGCGGGCCATCTGCGGCCTGCCGCTGGGCTCGGTCGAGGTGCTGGCGCCCTCGCGGATGGAAAATCTGATCGGCAGCGAGGCCGACGGTTGGCAGCGCTATCTGGCGGAGCCGACGGCGCGGCTGCATCTCTACGGCAAGGCGGAAGCCCGCCCCGGCCGCAAGATGGGCCACGTCACCTACGTGCTGCCGGCCGCGCCCCCGGCCGCTTCGGGCCCGTCCACGACCTGACCTGCCCCTTCAGCTTCTCGAACTTCATCACGTCGTCGATGCGGCGGTCGAGGAAGGCCCAGGTCGCCTCGGCGCCCGGCGACCGGTCGTTCAGCCAGTAGAGCAGCGTCGAGGAATAGACCCCCGCCAAGGTCGCGCGCTTGGTGTAGAAATTGAAGTCCGTGCTGGTGTCGCCGGCCGCGTACCACATGGCGTCGACCGTCTTGTAGAGCAGCTTCAGCGCCAGCCCGGCATTGAGCGGCATCGACAGCGTCGACAGTGCCCGCCGCGCCGCCTCGCGCGGACCGGCATGCCGCTCCAGCCGGAGGCGGACGGCGCCCTTGATCCGATCGCGGATCTTGAGGGTCGTGATTCCTTCCTTCTCCATGTCCTCGACGGTGCGCTGGTCGGCGCGCTCGCTGACATAGGTCAGCGCCTGGAGGGGCCCGCCCGGGAACAGCCGGTCGGCCTCGCCCGCCGGCAGGTCGAGCGCCCGGCCACTGGCGGCCAGGGCGGCCCGCGTCCAGCCATCGAAGGCCGCTTCGGCCATGAACTCGTCAGCCAGCCGATCCCGCAAGGCTGTGTCGGGGTCCATTTCCGGTAGATTCAGGGTATTTTGCTCGGTCATCCGTGGAATATAGGCCCCAATCGGGGGGTTCCCAAGGGTATCCGCCTGTGATACCTACCGGGCCTCTGAATTCGGGCCCCGGACGTTCCGCGGGCCAAAGCCGCATTGGAAGGAAGCGATCGAAGTGCAGGTTCTCGTTCGTGAAAACAACGTCGATCAGGCGCTGCGCGTCCTGAAGAAGAAGATGCAGCGCGAGGGCATCTTCCGCGAGATGAAGCTCCGCCGCAACTACGAGAAGCCGTCCGAGCGCCGCGCCCGTGAGCGCGCCGAGGCCATCCGCCGCACCCGCAAGCTGATGCGCAAGCGCATGGAGCGCGAGGGCTACTAGTCCTCCCCTCCTCGCACGAGACGACAACCCCCGGCATCCCCGGGGGTTTTTGTTTGGGCAGTCGCTACGGGCAGCGACGATAGATTGCCGTCGGCCCGCCCATGCCCCAGCCCAGTCCATAGAAGGCCAGTGTGTCCTGTGGCGGCTCGATATACTGGAGGTGCGCCGCTTCACCCTGGGCCTTCCACCGCAGCGACTGCCGGCCACTCACTTCGTGAGTGTAGAAGGCGATCTCGGCGGGTCGGCCTTCGCCCATCCTCACCGTCGTCGGCGTCACGACCAGCCGCTCCGACGGGAACGAACTTTTCCCGTCCTTGGCCCAGGTGCCCATCATCTCCTGAGCCGCGGGCTCGGCTGCAGCTTGCGAGCACCACGTAACGCTGGCGACGAGGGCGATGGCCCGACGCATCATCCTCCAAGTAACTCCCTAAGAGCCGCTTCCAGTTCGGCCACATCGGTCACGACGGCGTCGGGAGTCTCGGCAGCGGAGCGCGGGCGCTGCCGACGCCAGCGGCCTGAGCGGAACTGGATGGTCGCCATGCCGGCAGTCTTGGCCGGCGCGATGTCCAGATCGATGCGGTCGCCGACCAGGATGCATTCGGCGGGGGCCATCGCGAGATGCCGGACGAACAGGGGCGCGATCCCAGCCCGCTCCAGCCGCTCCCAGCGCGGCTCGCGCGCGCCCACCACCAGGCCTTGGTCCTTGAGGCGCTTCAGCAGGTCCTCGATACCGGGCCGCAGTTGGAAGGCATCGAGTTGCCCCGTCATCGCCTCCACACGTCGCGCCACGCGCGCCACCGTCGTGGGCTCGCCGCCACAGAGCGTCTCGATCAT
The DNA here is from genome assembly GCA_009772935.1 of Rhodospirillaceae bacterium. Lineage (GTDB taxonomy): Bacteria > Pseudomonadota > Alphaproteobacteria > Reyranellales > Reyranellaceae > Reyranella. The sequence continues at coordinate 79,175 of WOUR01000002.1, read as the reverse complement.
GTGAAGCGTGACATCGGGTGCGAAGGCGGCCACCGCCTGCTCGGACGCCTCCTCGACCATCCCGGGATCGACGCGGATACCTTCCATCCCGCAGGCCGACGCGATGGCGCCGTCGACCGCTATCTCCCAGGCGAACTCGAGATCAACCGCGCCGCCGATGTCGAAGATGACCGCGCGATAGGTCGACTTGCTGGGGCTCATCGGATCGGACATCCCCACGGCTCGCTCCTGATAGGGGTATCGTAGCGCCCGGGGAGAACCGTCCAAAGACAATCCCACCTCTCTTGCTCCTGCAGGTGTGCCATCTCCGCGTCGACAGGTATGCCGTCCTTCCACGTACCTTCGAAGCGCCGCCCATCACGCGTCACGAACACACCCGAACCCTGCGGAACTCCGTCAAACCAGTTGCCCTTGAACTCACCCTGCCGACCCTTTGCTCTTCCCTTGCCCGTCAGCCTGCCTGCGTGCCACTGCCCCTCCCACTGCCAACCACCCGGCATCGTCAGCATCCCGGTGGCCCACTCCCCCAGCTTCCACGTTCCTTGGTACTGCCGCTCGTCAGGGAATGTCACCGCCCCCTCCAGCAAGACGCCGTCCTTCCAAAGGCCGTCGTATCGGATCTCGAATTTTATGAGCTGCCCCAGTCCCCATGTGGTCCCGTATTCCGTACGCTCGCCGTGTCCCGTGATTCGCCCACCCTCCATTCGCCCCGAATAGCGAACAACCCTCTTTCCATCGCGGAACCACTCGAGAGTGCCCTCGCCTTCGGCGCGCCCGTCGGCACACGGTCCCGTCCAGACGGCATGCATCCGTCTCCACGGATTGCCGGAATTTCTTCTCGGCCACCAATTGCCCGCATACGGATTGCTCACGTCGCACTGATCCGCGGCCTCGACCCAGCGCGGCGGCCCCAGGAATAAAGGCATCGTGAAAACAGCAACGAACAGGATCAATCCAACGACGATCAGAAGCACGGGGAACGGCGACCAATCGGAGAAGACCCCATAGCTCGTTTGCGGTCGCAGTTCCGGATCGTAGGTCCCCCACCGTCGAATCCCGTCGTCGAGAAGCTCGATCAACTCAGGCCGCGAGACATCCAGATCGCCGGAGGAGATCGGATAGCAGTTGGGGCGCTTGCTGGAACCGGGCCAAAGCCTGAGCCCCTTATTGCCATAGAAGCGGGCATGAAACGCTTGCGGATCGACAAGCTGCAAAGCGACGATCTCGTCACCCCCGATGGTAGCGGCATGAGCGCCCTTGATGTCGGACCATTGGATAATGTGCAGCGCGCGCCCGCGAAGGACCTTGACCCCTTCCCTGGACACCACGACGGCACCCGGTCGCCAAATCGCCTCTTCCATCCCATGCCAGAGCCCGAATATCGCGATGGCGATGAGCATCGCGCCATAGACGTAAGCCGCGATCGGATGGGTCGACACCGAGATCGACCAGATGATGCAGCCAAGGCCTCCAAAGAAGACGCCGGCACCGGCGACCTTCCATCCGACACTCGCCTTGCGGCGAATGACGATCGGCTCGCTCGGATCACGCCGGGGTCCCTCTCCGGGGGGTCTGGCGATCACTGGTTCCGACATCTCGCCGTTCCGACATACGCGAACCCGTCGCCGAATCGCCTCGATGCCGCATCCCACAGGCAATCCCACTTTTCCTGAGCCTGGAGTTGGGCCACTTCGGGATCGACGGGTTTGCCGTGGCGCCACTTTCCCTCGAAACGGCGGCCATCGTGAGTTACGAACACACCGCTCCCTTCAGGCACCCCCTCGGTCCAGTTACCCTCGTACTGGCCCTGCGGTCCCCGCGCGATGCCTTTGCCCGTGAGTTGCCCTTCGTACCAGCGCTCTTCCAGACTGTACCCGCCCGGCGCCGTCAGCACGCCCCTTATCCAGCGTCCCCTGCCCCATCTGCCGCTGTATCGGCGACCATCGGGATAGGTCGCAACACCTTCCCGCAGTTCGCCATCGTTCCACACGCCGTCGTAGCGGGCCCCGTTCTCGATCCACTCTCCGCGTCCGGTTACCCGGCCATTCTCCATCTGCCCCGAGTAGCGCACGCTCAACCTGCCCTCGCTGAACCATTCCAGGACACCCGAACCTTGAGCGCGACCGTCGACGCAAGGACCCGACCAAGTGGCGGTCAGCTTGGCTCTCCTCCATTGCTTGCCGCTGTACGGATTGCGCACGTCGCAATGATTGCCCGCGTTGACCCAGCGTGGCGCCGCCAGGAGGATAAAGGGCGCCGTCAACAGGGCGACGATCAGGATCACTCCCACGGCGGAGGGCACCCGGAAAGGCAGCCGGTTGAAGACGAGCCAGTAGCTCCTCTCTGGCCGCGGATCGGGATTCGCCATCCCCCATCTACGAATCCCGTCATCGATAAGCGCGACCAGATTCAGTCGCACGATGTCCAGCTCGCCGGAAAAGATCGGATAATAAGTGGGGTGTGTCCCAGCATCGCGCCTGAGCCACCGACGCTTACTGCTCTCGAGGCGAGCATAGAAGGATCTTGGATCGACGAGTTGCAATGCCACGATCTCGAAGCTTACCCGGCCGCTTCCGATGGTGGCGGTATGCGCGCCCCTTATATCGGACCACCGAACGAGGTCCGTGGAATCCCTCCCCAAAACCGTGATCCCGTCGCTGGAAATCAGAAGGGCGATCGGACGCCAAATCGCATCCTTTATCCCATTCCAAAGTCCCAGTGCCGCGCCGCCGATGAAAATCGCACCGTAGGCATACGCGCCGAGCGGATCCGTCGAGACGGTAGACCACCACACGAGGGCGCCGAATCCTGCAATCACGAAAGCTGTGGCAATTCCCTTCCAACCGATCATCGCCTTTTGGCGAACAGCGATCGGTTCGGTCAGGTCGGTCCGAGGTGCCTCTCCCGGTGTTGCGGCGATCACCGGTTTCGACATCTCGCCGTTCCGACACCGCTAGAGCGGTCTCCGAATGGCCTTGAGGCGCTATTCCACAGGCAAACCCATCTTTCCTGATCCTGGAGTCGGGCCACTTCGGGATCGACGGGCCGACCGTCACGCCACAGTCCTTCGAAGGCGATATAGAAGATGACAGCGCGACAGCCAGTGGTCAGGGTCTTACTCCCGACTTCTGCATTCTCTCGACGACAAGCGGGTCGACCGCCTGCGCGGTAGCCATGTCCGCATCGCCGCCCGCAAAGTCGCCTTTGAGACGCTTGGCGACGCCTCGGCCATAGAGTGGCGAAGCCGGCGTCGTAGCAGCCGGCGATCCGATGGCGATGGCCTTGTCGAAATCGGCAATCGCATCGTCGGCGCGCTTCATGTGCAGATTGACGATTCCCCTGGCGAAGTAGCCGCCTGCCTGATCGGGCCATTTGGCAATGGCCGCCTCGCATGACGCAAGTCCCTCGGTATGCCGTCCCACCATCGACAGCAGAACGCATCGATCCGTCAGCATGTAGCTGTACTCCGGCAACACCGAGATTGCCTTGTCGAAATCGGCGATTGCGTGATCGAGATCACCCATGTTCCGGTGGAAATAGCCCCGTGTCAGGTAAAGCGCGCCATTCTGCGGCTGTATCCGGATGGCCTCGTTGATCGCTTCTACTGCACGATCGTAGCGCTTCTGCTGTCCATAGACACCGAACAGACCCATCCACGAATGGAAATCGTCCCGGTCCATCGACAACGCGGCCCTGAAATCCGAGCCGGCCATGTCGAAAGCGCCCAGCATTGCATACGAGCTTCCCCGAGTGACGAGTGCCATACGGTCTTGGGGATCGAAGCCGATGGCCAGACTCAAGTCAGCAATTGCTCCGTCCGGATTCTTGCTCTCGTAAAGGGCTTTGCCGCGCCAGCGCAACGCCTCGGCGATAGCTGCAGCACTCCGTGACTTGTCAGCGAGAAAGGCGCTGCATGCAGCGATGACGGCGGGTGGACGACCTGAACCGCTACAGGGCGGACTCGGTCTGTCCTGCGTTTGGCCGAGGACCGGCGATGCCAGTAGCGTCGCCACGATGCCAAGGAGCGCCGTCCGGCTCAGTGTGCGGAGCCCTCGAGCGACTTCACGATGTTCTCGCACATCACCTTGGCGTCGGCGAAGAGCATCATCGTGTTGTCGCGGAAGAACAATTCGTTGTCGACGCCGGCATAGCCCGAGGCCATGCCGCGCTTCACGAACAGCACGGTCTGCGCCTTCTCGACGTCGAGGATCGGCATGCCGTAGATCGCGCTCTTCGGGTCGGTCTTGGCGGCCGGATTGGTGACGTCGTTGGCGCCGATCACGAAGGCGACGTCGGTCGAGGCGAAGTCGCGATTGATGTCGTCGAGCTCGAAGACCTCGTCGTAGGGCACGTTGGCCTCGGCCAGCAGCACGTTCATGTGGCCGGGCATGCGGCCGGCCACCGGATGGATGGCGTAGCGCACCTGCACGCCCTCCTTCTTCAGGAGGTCGGCCATCTCACGCAGCGCGTGCTGGGCCTGCGCCACCGCCATGCCGTAGCCCGGGACGATGATGACCGACTGGGCATTCTTCATCAGGAAGGCCGCATCCTCGGCGGAGCCGGCCTTGACCGGCTTGTCGTTCTTCGCCGCCGGGCCGCCGGCCGCCGCGCTGTCGGTGCCGAAGCCGCCCAGGATCACGTTGAAGATCGAGCGGTTCATGCCCTTGCACATGATGTAGCTCAGGATCGCGCCCGAGGAGCCGACCAGCGCGCCGGTCACGATCAGCGCGGTGTTGCCCAGGGTGAAGCCGATACCGGCCGCCGCCCAGCCCGAATAGGAATTGAGCATCGAGACCACGACCGGCATGTCGGCGCCGCCGATCGGCAGGATCAGCAGGAAGCCCAGCGCCAGCGACAGCACCACCAGCAGCACGAAGGTCGAGGTGTGGCCTCGCATCGCGAACCAGACCAGCAGGACGACCAGCGCGATGCCCAGCAGCGCGTTCAGCGGATGCTGGCCCTTGAAGACCAGCGGCGAGCCCGAGACCAGGCCCTGCAACTTGGCGAAGGCCACGACCGAGCCGGTGAAGGTGATGGCGCCGATGGCGGTGCCCAGTCCCATCTCGATCAGGCTCTGGGCCTTGATCTTGCCGGGCAGGCCGATCCCGAAGGCCTCGGGGGAGAGGAACGCGGCGGCGGCCACGAAGACCGCGGCGAGGCCGACAAGCGAATGGAAGGCTGCCACGAGCTGCGGCAGGGCCGTCATCTGGATGCGCAGGGCAACGAAGGTGCCGATCGCACCGCCGATCACCAGGCCGGCCAGGATCAGCCAGGGCGACAGGACGCCCGGCGAGAGCACGGTGACGCCGATGGCAACCACCATGCCGACGATGCCGTAGAGGTTGCCGCCGCGCGAGGTCGTCGGCGAGGAAAGTCCCCGCAGCGCCATGATGAAGCAGATGGCGGCGATCAGATAGCCGTAGGCGGCCAGTTCCTGGGTGAACATCCCTGCTGCTCCCGCCCGCTACTTCTTGACCGGCTTCTTCTTGAACATCGACAGCATGCGGTGCGTGACGATGAACCCGCCGAAGATGTTCACCGCAGCGAGCGCCACGGCGATGAAGCCGAACAGCTGCGCCGCCCCCAGCCCCTTGAGGCCGGCCGCCAGCAGCGCACCGACGATGATCACCGAGGAAACCGCGTTGGTGACGGCCATCAGCGGCGAATGCAGCGCCGGTGTCACCCGCCAGACCACGTAGTAGCCCACGAAGCACGAGAGCGCGAAGATCGTCAGCAGCGCCACGAACGGCATGTGGCCGTCGGGCACCGCCACCGGGCTGGCCGCCGCGGCATCTGTGATCTGCTGCGCCAGGGCCTTCAACTGGCTGGCGACGTCCTGCGCCTGGGTCGCGAGCTTGGAGGCCTCGCCTGCGATCTTGTCGTCCATGGGCCGCTCCTAAGCCTGGGTCAGCGAGGGATGCACGATCTGACCGTCGCGGGTCACCAGCGTTCCCTTCACGACCTCGTCCTCGAGGTTGATCGTGAGCGCCCTGGTCTCCTTGTCGACCATCGGCGTGATGAAGTTGAGCAGGTTGCGCGAGAACAGCGCCGAGGCGTCGGTCGGCAGCTCGCCGGGCAGGTTGGCCGGACCGACGATCTTCACACCGTACTTCTCGACCACCTTGCCGAACTCCGACAGCGGGCAGTTGCCGCCCTGCTCGACGGCCATGTCGACGATCACCGAGCCGGGCTTCATGGTCCTGACCATCTCCTCGCTGACCAGCACCGGCGCCTTGCGGCCGGGGATCAGCGCCGTCGTGATCACGATGTCCTGCGACTTGATGTGGTCGGCGACCAGCGCCGCCTGCTTGGCCTGGTATTCCGGGCTCATCTGCTTGGCATAGCCGCCCGCGGTCTCGGCCGCCTTGAACTCCTCGTCCTCGACCGCCACGAACTTGGCGCCGAGCGACTGGACCTGCTCCTTGGTGGCCGGGCGCACGTCGGTCGCGGTGACGACGGAACCGAGGCGCCGCGCCGTGGCGATCGCCTGCAGGCCGGCCACGCCCACGCCCATGATGAAGCTGCGCGACGGCGCCAGGGTGCCGCCGGGCGTCATCATCTGCGGGAAGATGCGGCCGTAGTTGTTCGCCGCCACCAGCACGGCCTTGTAGCCCGCGAGATTGGCCTGCGAGGACAGAATGTCCATCGACTGCGCACGCGTGATGCGCGGGATCAGCTCCAGCGCGAACGAGGTGACGCCGCGCGAAGCGAGTGCCTGCACCAGGTCCTTGTTGGTCAGCGCCCCGAGCGGCGCCATCAGGGTCTGGCCCTGGCGCAGCAGGCCGAGTTCGTCGAGGCCTTCCTCCGCCGTCATCGGCCGCTGGATCTTGAAGACGATGTCGCCCACGGCGAGGGCCGAGGCAGCGTCCGGCACGATCGTCGCGCCGGCTTCGCTGTAGGCCTGGTCCGTATAGGCGGCCACCGTTCCGGCGCCTGCCTCGATCGTGATCTCCGCGCCCAGCGCCTTCAGCTTCTTGACCGTCTCGGGAGTGGCGGCCACACGGGTTTCGTGGGGCCTGCGTTCTTTGACGATAGCGATTTTCATGGGGCGCTTCAGATCCGTTTGACCGCGGCGGGACGCTTCGTGCGCTGCACCTTGCACAGCGACCCGTTCTTTGCCAAGCCGGTTTTTCGCCGCGCGGACGCCTTCGGCTTACCCGCTCCCATGTCCCATGCTACGGCTCGACCATGGCTGACCAACCAAACATCCTGACCGGCTTCCATTTCACAAAAGCGACGCTCGCTTCCTTTAGCGAGCGCTGCAGGATCATCGGGCACATGGACAGTCCAACGCCCACCGTGGCCGACATCCCGCCCGGCACCGCCGCCACGGTGCAGGCGATCGTCAGCACCGGCAGTGTCGGCATCTCGGACGCGATGATGGCGGCCCTGCCGAGACTCTCCCTGTTCTGCTGCTATGGCACGGGTTACGAGCGCGTCGATCTCGAAGCGGCGCGGCGGCGCAACATCATGGTCACGCACGGCGCCGACGCCAATGCACCGGATGTCGCCGAGCTCGCGGTCGGCATCCTGCTCGCTTCGACGCGCCGCCTGGTGCGCGCCGACAAGATGATCCGCCGCGGCGAGTGGAAACAACGCATCCCCAACCGCTTCGGCCCGATCGCCGGCCTGACCGGCGGCAGGGTCGGCATCCTGGGGCTGGGCGCCATCGGCCTGGAGGTCGCCCGGCGTCTCAAGGGGTTCGACGTCGAGATCGGCTACTGCAACCGCAACCGGCGCAGCGACGTCGATTTCCAGTACTTTCCGGACGTAATGGCGCTCGCCACCTGGTGCGACTACCTGATCGTCTGCCTGCGCTCGGATGCCTCCAACCGGCACATCATCAACACCGACGTGCTGAAGGCGCTGGGGCCGCGCGGCCACGTGGTCAACATTTCGCGCGGCTGGGCGGTCGACGAGGCGGCGCTGGCCGACGCCCTGCGCAACGACATAATCGAAGGCGCGGCGCTCGACGTGTTCGACGAGGAGCCCTACACCGGCACCGAGCTTCTGGAACTCGACAAGCTGGTGATGACGCCGCATTTCGGCGGCGGCACGCAGCACGCCCAGCGCCGCATGACCGACCTCGTCTGCCGCAACCTCGACAATCATTTCGCCGGCAAGCCGGTCGTCTCCCCGGTGCCCGAGCTGCGCGAGTGGGCTCACTCGAAGGACGCGCCGAAGCCTCGTTAGCGCTTCTGGGTGCCGTTGCCCTACAGCCTCATCCTGAGGAGGCCCGAAGGGCCGTCTCGAAGGATCGGCAACAGGCAAGGTGCGCGTTCCCTCCCTTCGAGACGCATCGCTGCGCGATGCTCCTCAGGGGGAGGTCATTTCTTGGACCTCAAGCATGGTTGCTTCACTGTCGTAAGACATCAATTCGGCGGATCTTTTCCGATAACGATACTGGCCCCAGTATGTTTCGCCGGCGTGTCGAACCAGACGTCAAAGTAGGCGCGCAACGCTGACGGATATCGCCGCAGCTCGGTCATGAGGCTGTAGGCGCGTTTCACGTCCTGGGCCTCGAAGCCCCAGGCTTCGAGGCCCTGCTCGCGGGCGAGGAAGATCGCGCGGGAGAGGTGGAAGCGCTGGGAGACGATGATCATGTGTGTCTGGCCGAAGACCGATTCCGCCCGCAGGACGGAGTCCAATGTGCGAAGACCGGCGAAGTCTCGATAGATCGCCTCGGGCGGCACACCGCGCTGGATCAGGCCTTCGCGCATCGCCGTCGGCTCGTCATAGTCGGGACGTCTGTTGTCGCCGCTCACCAGCAGGTACTTCACCTTGCCGGCCTTGTAGAGCGCGGCCGCGGCATCGAGCCTGTAGACGAAGTAGCGGTTGGGCCCGCCCTCGGGGCCGATCGGTGCCGCTCCCAGGACGAGCGCCACCGGTACGTCGGGCAGCCTCGCCGGATCATCGGTGATGTAGGCCGCGGCCAGGGTCTCGAGCCGACGCTCGGCAAGCCACGACAGCAGCGACACCAGAAGGGCCATCGCGCCCAGCGCGAGCACCGCGTACAACATCAACCGCATGTCATCGCCCTGATCGCCCTCCCGTCATCGCCCCGCCGTCACCTGAAGAGAGCCCAGCATGCCCCGCCTCAGCACCGCCGAAGCCACGGTCGAAACCCTCCTGCTGCACGGGCTCGACACGGTCTATGCCCTGCCCGGCCTGCATCAGGATCCGTTGTTCGACGCCTTCTATCACGCTTCAGACCGGCTGCGGGTGATCCATCCGCGCCATGAGCAGACGGCGGCCTACATGGCGCTGGGCGCGGCGCTCGCGACCGGCAAGCCGCAGGCCTTCGCGGTCGTGCCCGGTCCCGGCCTTCTCAATGCCGGCGCCGCCCTCCTCACCGCCTACGGCATGAACGCGCCGGTGATCGGCCTGATCGGCCAGATCCCGCAGGCCGACATCGACAAGGGTCACGGCCACCTGCACGAGATCCACGACCAGCTGGGCCTCATGCGCCATATCACGAAATGGGCCGAGCGCATCCGCAGCCCGCAGGAAGCGCCGACCCTGGTCAGCCAGGCGATCTGGCACGCCACGTCGGGCCGGCCTCGTCCCGTCGCCCTGGAATGCGCGCTCGACACCTGGGCGAAGCGCAGCGAGGTGGTGATACCCGACGCTCCCTTGCCCCTGCCGCCGGAGTCGATCGACGACGAGGCGGTCGAGACGGCGGCGAAGATCCTGGGCCAGGCCGAGCGGCCGATCATCGTGCTGGGCGGTGGCGCGATGGACGCGTCTACGGAGATCATCAGGCTCGCCGAGATGCTCGAAGCGCCGGTGAGTTCCTACCGCCGCGGGCGCGGTATCATTCCCTCCTCGCACCGGCTGGCCGTCGACATGCCGGTCGGCCATCGCCTGTGGAAGGACGCCGACGCGGTTCTCGCCGTCGGCACGCGCTTCTTCATCCAGAACGGCAATTGGGGGATCGACGAAAAGCTGAAAGTCGTGCGGGTCGACGTCGATCCCGACGAACCGGAGCGCTTCCGCAAGCCCGACGTAGCCCTGGTCGGTGATGCCGCGCCGCAGCTTCGCGCGCTGATCGCGGCCCTCGCGCGCCACAATCGCAAGCGGGCCTCGCGCGCCGAGGAGCTGGACGGCCATCGCGCCTGGTTGGCCGGGCGCCTGTCGAAGCACGAGCCGCAGGTCTCGTTCCTCAAGGCCATCCGCAACGCCCTGCCCGAGGACGGCATCTTCGTCGACGAGGTCTCGCAGATGGGCTTCGCCTCGCGGGTGGCGCTGCCCATCGAGAAGCCGCGCACGTTCCTGTCGCCCGGTTACCAGGACAATCTCGGCTGGGGGTTCGGCACCGCGCTGGGCGCGAAGGCTGCGATGCCCGACCGCAAGGTGCTGGCGATCGCCGGCGACGGCGGCTTCATGTACCAGGTCGGCGAGCTGGCGACCGCCGCCCGGCACAATCTCGCGGTGGTCGTCGTGGTGTTCGACAACGGTGCCTTCGGCAACGTGAAGCGCATCCAGCAGGAGCGTTACGGCAACCGGCTGATCGCCTCGGACCTGCAGAACCCGGATTTCGGCAAGCTGGCCGATTCCTTCGGCATCGCCTCGTTCAAGGCGCTCGACGCCAGGCAGCTGGAAGATGCCCTGCACAAGGCCTTCGCCCTCGATGCACCCGCCCTCGTCTGGGTCCCGCACGGCGACGTCCCCAGCCCCTGGGATCTGATCATGATGCCGAAAGTACGAGGATGACGAAGCTTCCACGCTGCCCGCAGGCCGTCGTGTTCGACATGGATGGCCTCATCTTCGATACCGAGGCCCTTCATGAAGAAGCGTCGATTATGGCTGCCCGCGATCTCTCGCATGCGATGACACGCGAGTTGTTCCGCAGCCTGATCGGTCTCACGGGACCCGACGGTCGGGCTCGTGTTCGTCACCATTTCGGTCCGGATTTTCCACTCGACGCGTTCTTCGATGGATGGCGTACGCACTTCCATGTCATGGCTGATACACGTCTGGATCTGAAGCCGGGGGTGCCTGAGCTTCTTGACCTGCTGGACGAACTTGGTTTGCCGCGCGCCATCGCCACGTCGTCATCACACGAGACGGTCCGTCACCACCTTGCCCTCCACGGCCTCGGACAACGCTTCGACCACGTCGTCGCCCGTGGGGACTATGAGAAGGGCAAGCCGGCTCCGGATCCGTATCTGAGAGCGGCCGCGATGCTGGGCATCGATCCGATGATGTGCCTTGCTTTGGAAGACTCCCATAATGGCGTCAGATCGGCCGCCGCAGCCGGCATGATCACCGTCATGGTACCGGACCTGCTCGAGGCAACCGACGAAATCGCGAACCTATGCGCTCTGGTCGTGCCCGATCTGCACGCCGTTCGCCAAGTCGTCAGTCGATAGCATCGGCAGTCTTGTCGAGCGGATAGGCGACCACGTCGCCGGCCACGGGAACGACCTTGGCTGTCGCGCTGGTGACCCTGACGGGAAACGCGACGGCGCCGCATCCGGACAAAGCGGCCGCGACGCCGACGAGCACCGCGGCCGACACAAGCCTAGGAAAAATGTTGGTGCGCATGGCAACTTAACGCCGAGGCGCGGTTCCGGTTGCCGCTAGCTCAACCCGGCGAGGATCGCCCGGAAGTCCGTGCGGCACCGGAAGCCCAGGATACGCTCCGCCTTTCCCGCGTCGTAGACGCGGTCGATCGTGTCGAACATCGTCCAGCCGCGCCGTTCATAGAGCGTGCGATACTCGGGGAACAGGCGGGCGACCACCGCGGGGGCATCCGTGATCAGGTCGTGGCAATCCTCGCGCCGGAACGGCGTCGGTGCCGAGACGATGAAGGTGTCGAAGCCGATCTCCTTCGCCCGGGCCAGCGCCACGACATGGGCTTCGGCCGCATCCTCGACGCTGAGGCGGCGGAACAGGAATTCGTTGGCCTTGGTGTTCTCGCCCGACTGGGCGATGGCATGCGCCATGTCGTCCTCCTCGGGGAAGAACCGCGAGGTGCGCAGGACGAGGACCGGCAGCCGGTGCAGGAGATTGAACAGGCGGCACAGCTCCTCGGCCGCAAGCTTGGTGACGCCGTAGATGTTGCGCGGCCGGAGCGGCGCCATGGTCTCGTCGATCCAGACCGCCGCCTTCGCCCCGCCCGCCTTCCCGTCGCGGATCTCCTGCGAGATCATGAGCGAAGTCGTGGAGGTGAAGACTAACCGGTCGACGGGCGAGCCCGGCGTCACCGCCTCCTCCAGCAGATTCAGCGTGCCCTGCACGTTGACGGCGACGAATTCGGAATTGTCATGGGTCTCGATATGCGGCTTGTGGCGCGCCGCGGCATGAACGATCGCCGTGATGCCCTCGTCGCGGATGACGCGGCGAACCAGTGCCCGATCGACGACCGAGCCCACCACGCTTGTCGTGGCGCCCGGCTCGGGATCGAGGCCCACCACCTTGTGCCCGTCGCGCGCAAGCCTCAGCACCAGGGTCTGGCCGAGCCAGCCTGAGGACCCTGTCACCAGGACGTTCACGGCTGGCTCGCGTCCTCGAGCCCGGCCTCTTTCAGCGCGAGGTCCTGTCGCTCGGCGAGTGCGTCCACGTCGAAGCCGTCGATCATGCTTTCGAAAAGCTGGTGCCAGTTGATCGAGGCGCGGAGATGGATGAACACCGAGCCGAGGCCGATCGCGGCGCGGTCCATGAACACGAACTCGCGCGGCGGCCGCACCCCGCCCATCCTGCGCAGCTCGCCGAACACGTTCTGCGCCATCTCACGCCCATAGCCCTCGGCCATGCCCTCGGTGAGACGGCGCGGGCGATCGTCCATCAGCGGTCCATAGAGGAACGCGGCCCAGCGGTTGAGGATCGCGATCATCTCGCGGCTGAGGCCGGTGAAACCCCAATCCTCGTAGGCGGCGACGGCGCGCGCCTCGTCGTCGGTCATCAGGGCACGATAGAGCTCGATCGAGCCGCGCACGAAGCGCGGCGGAAAGATGCGGATGCAGCCGAAGTCCATCAGGTTCACCGAACCGTCGGGCCGCACCGAGTAGTTGCCGAGATGCGGATCGCCGTGGATGGCGCCGTAGAAATAGAACGGCACGTACCAGGCGCGGAACATGGCGATGGCCAGCGCGTCGCGCTCTTCCTGCGAGCGGGTCTTCCAGTCGAGCAGCGGCACACCGTTCAGCCAGTCCATCGTGAGCAGCCGCTCGGTGGAATGGGAGGCGACGACGCCGGGCACATGCACCTGGCTCTCGTCGCGCAGCATGTGGCGATAGAGCGCCGCGTGCTTTGCCTCGCGGCGATAGTCGAGTTCCTCGCGCAGTCGGTTGGTGATCTCGGCGTGGATCTCGTCGGTTCGGATCGCCGGATCGACGCGCTGACCGATCGCGAACACGAGCTTGAGCTGGTTGAGGTCGGCTTCCAGCGCCGAGGACATGTCGGGATACTGGAGCTTCGCCGCCACTTCGCGCCCGTCGAGCAAGGTCGCGCGATGGACCTGGCCCAGCGAGGCGGCGAACGACGCCTCCTTGTTGAAGCGGGCGAACTTCGCCTGCCAGTCGGGCCCCAGTTCCGAAGCCATGCGGCGGCGCACGAACGCCCAGCCCATGGCCGGCGCGTTGGCCTGTAGTTGCGCCAGCTCGCGGGCATATTCCGGCGGCAGCGCGTCGGGAATGGTCGCGAGCAACTGCGCCGCCTTCATCAGCGGGCCCTTCAGCCCGCCCAGCGCCGCCTTCAGCTCGCCGGCATGCTTGTCACGGTCGAGGTTGAAGCCGAGATAGCGCTGCCCCGCCAGCTTGACCGCCAGCCCGCCGACCGACGTGCCGACCCGCGCATAGCGCCCGAGCCGCCCGCCGAAGGAATCGCCTTCGTCTGCCATCGCGGCCTACAGTTTCTCCAGCTCGTCGATGAAGCCCGAGATCACGTCGAGACCCTTGTCCCAGAAGGCGGGGTCGGAGGCGTCGAGGCCGAACGGCGCCAGCAGCTCCTTGTGACGCTTCACGCCGCCCGATCGCAGCATGTCGAGATACTTCTCCTGGAAGCCGTCGGGCTGGGCCTGATAGGCGGCATAGAGCGAGTTCACCAGGCAATCGCCGAACGCATAGGCGTAGACGTAGAACGGCGAGTGGATGAAGTGGCCGATATAGGACCAGTAGTGCCTGTACTCGTCGTCGAAGGTGAAGGCCGGGCCGAGGCTCTCCTTCTGCACCGCCATCCAGATCTCGCCGATCGCGTCCGGCGTGAGTTCGCCCTCGCGGCGCGCCATGTGGATACGGGACTCGAAGTCGTAGAACGCGATCTGGCGCACCACGGTGTTCAGCATGTCCTCGACCTTGCCGGCCAGCATCGCCTTGCGCGTCGCCTTGTCGGGCGCGGTCCTGAGCAGCGATTGGAAGGTCAGCATCTCGCCGAACACCGAGGCGGTCTCGGCCAGGGTGAGCGGCGTGTCGGCCATCAGTGGGCCCTGCCTGGCCGCCAGCACCTGGTGAACGCCATGGCCCAGCTCGTGCGCGAGCGTCATCACGTCCCGCACCTTGCCCTGGTAGTTCAGCAGCAGATAGGGGTGCGCCGACGGCACCGTGGGATGGGCGAAGGCGCCCGGCGACTTTCCCGGCCGGGCCGGCGCGTCGATCCAGCCGGTGCCGAAGAACTTGCGGCCGACGTCGGCCAGCTCGGGCGAGAAGGCATTGTAGGCGTCGAGAACTATCTTCTCGGCCTCGGGCCACGGGATCGTGCGGTCGTCATGCTCGGGCAGCGGCGCGTTGCGGTCCCAGTAGGGCATCGTCTCGACGCCGAACCACCTGGCCTTGAGCCTGTAATAGCGGTGCGAAAGCTTCGGGTAGGCCGCCTTCACCGAGGCCGCGAGCGCGTCGACGACCTCGTCCTCGACCACGTTGGCCAGGTTGCGGAACGATTGCGGGCGGGCATACTTGCGCCAGCGATCGTCGATCTCCTTGTCCTTGATCAGCGTGTTGGTGACCAGCGAGAAGACCGCGATATTGTCGCCCTGCACCTTGCCGAACGACTTGGCGGCTTCCTTGCGCACCGCGGCGTCCTTGTTCGACAGCTTGTCGAGGATCTGCGGCTCGGTCAGCATCTCGTTGCCGAACGGGTAGCGCAGCCGCGCGATCGTCTCGTCGAACAGGCGCGACCAGGCGCTGCTGCCGACCACCGACTGGTCATGCTGGAACTTCTCCAGCTCGTCGGAAAGCTGGTGCGGCCGGAACAGGCGCGCGTCGCGCAGCCATGGCCCGTACTTGGCAAGTTCCGGCGCCTTCAGCTTCTCGGCAAGATCGGCATCCTCGATCTTGTTGATTTCGAGCCGGAAGAACAGGAGCTTCGAGCCGATATCGTTCAGCTTCTCGGAAATGTCCTGCGCGAAGCGACTGCGCTCGGGGTCGGACAGGTCCTGGGCGGAATAGAGCTGGGCGTAGGAGCCGATCCGGCCCAGCAGGTCGCTCATCGCCTCGAGGCGGACGATCGCGCCGCCCAGCGCCTTGCCGTCGAGGCCGACGATCCTGCCCTCGTAATCCTTGGCGAAGGCATCCGCCTCGGCGGCGGCACGCTTCAGGTCGGCGTCGAGATCCGTCCCGCCCGGGCTCGAATAGAGGTCGGCCAGATTCCAGGTCGGCAGATCGCCCAGCACAACGTTCATCCACAAACTCCCTGCGTCGTCCCTGATATGGGGCGCGACCTGCTACGTGGCTAGAGGGATCGGGCCTCGAGATGGCGGCGGATCGCGGCCACCCGATCTACCACGCTTGCCGGTTCGAGAAAGACCGGCTCGAAGCCGTGCGCACGATAGGTGCGTTCATGCACCGCCTCGAACCGCCTTGCGTCCTCCAGCCCGATGCGCCGCGCCGCCGTGGGAGCGATGAAGCCCATCAAGCGGAGAAAAAAGACGCGGCGCTCGTAGAAGTCCGAACGCTTCAACTCCTCTATTTCAGTACGCAGCAGGGCGGGAAGCGGATGCCCGAGGAACGTCGCCAGCGCCTCGGTGCAGAAGGCGGACCGGTCGTGAAACTGGACCTCTCCGGTCGCCGCCAGGCGCCTCTGCCGCTGCAGCGCCACGATCCGGTCGGTGAAGCCCGGGTCGGTCCAGGGTTCGGCGACGCCCCTGGCCTGGTCGAGGGCAATGACGTCAGTCGCCGCCTCCTCGACCACGGAGAAACCGTCGATCTCGAGTTGCCGCACCACCGCCGTCTTCCCCGCCCCCGGCGCCCCGGTGAGGATGAACCGCCGCTTCCTCATCCTGTCTTCCCTGATCGCGTGAGGTAAAGGTCCCTCGCCTACGCTCGGGATGACACCGTTTGCTTGATCGGCGCACTGCGCAAATCCCATCAAAATTGGCATCGCGGGCGGGGTACCCCCCTGGAGCGTAAGCGAGAGACCTTTCGCCTTCTTCAGCCGCCGAGCTTCGCTCGGCTCAGAGACGATTGTAGGCCTTGAACCAGTCGACGAAGAGCGGGATGCCCTGGGCGACGGTGACCTTGGGGGTCCAGCCGAAGTCGCGGGTCGTGGCGTCGATGTCGGCGGCGGTTTCCTGCATGTCGCCGGGCTCGCCGGGCTTCAGCTCGATGACGGCCTTCCGGCCCAGCGCCTTCTCGAACAGGGCGATGACGTCGAGGATCTCCTCGCTGCGCGACCCGCCGAGATTGTAGAGCCGATGCCCGGCCGTCTCCGGCGGCCGGTCGAGCGCCGCCAGGGTTCCGGCCACGATGTCGTCGACATAGGTGAAGTCGCGCTTCAGCTTGCCGTGGTGATAGAGCGGGATGGTGCGGCCCTCGTGGATCGCCCGGGCAAAGATGTACGGCGACATGTCGGGCCGCCCCCACGGCCCGTAGACCGTGAAGTAGCGCAGGCCGGTCGCCTTGAGCCCGTACTGGTGCACGTAGGTCTCGGTCATCAGCTCGCCGGAGCGCTTGGTGGCGGCGTACAGGGACACCGGATGGTCGACCCGGTCGCCGACGGCGAAGGGGATCTTGTCGTTGCCGCCATAGACCGACGACGACGAGGCATAGACCAGGTGCCGGATCTGCTGCCCCAGCCGGCGCGCCAGCTCCAGCAGGACGAGATGCCCCATCACGTTGGTCTGCACATAGATATAGGGGTCGATCTTGGAGTGCCGGATGCCCGGCTGGGCCGCCAGGTGGACGATCCGGTCGAGATCGCCGTGGCGGTCGGCCAGCCCCATCATCGTTTTACGGTCGGAGATGTCGCCCTCGACGAAGGTGAATCCGGCCGTCTCGCGCAGCGGCTTCAGCCGGGCGAACTTCAGGACCGGATCGTAATAGTCGCTGAAATTGTCGATCCCGACGACCGACTCGCCCCGCGCCAGCAGGGCGCGGGCGACGTGCGAGCCGACGAACCCGGCGACACCTGTAACGAGAATCGAAGACATGGCGGCGGACGCTTACAACATTTCATTCGAAGGTGACACCGTGAAACGGCGAGGGGGTGCCGCCCCGGTCGCCCTGACCTAAACCGTCGTTTTTCAGACCCGATCGCCTTCCGCATTGCCCGACGCGTGCAAACGTCGCTACCGTCCCCATATTGAAATGTCAGGGAGGTTGCCATGTCCCTCGCGGTGACCCTGGACGACAAGTACGTTCTCGAACGCGGACGCGTTTACCTCACCGGGACGCAGGCGCTGGTGCGCCTCCCGATGATGCAACGCCAGCGCGACGTGGCGGCCGGACTGAACACCGGCGGCTACATTTCCGGCTATCGCGGCTCTCCTCTCGGGGGCTTCGACCAGGCCCTCTGGCAGGCCAAGAAATTCATCAAGAAGAGCCATATCGAGTTCCAGCCCGGAACCAACGAGGACCTGGCCGCCACCGCCCTGTGGGGGACCCAGCAGATCCATCTCTACCCCGGCGCGCGCTACGACGGCGTGTTCGGGATGTGGTACGGCAAGGGCCCCGGCGTGGATCGCTCGGGCGACGTCTTCAAGCACGCCAACTATGCCGGCACCTCGAAGCACGGCGGCGTCGTGGCCCTCGCGGGCGACGACCACATGGCGAAATCCTCCACCGTCGCCCACCAGAGCGAGCCTGCCTTCATGTCGGCCGGCATGCCGGTCATCCACCCCGCCGGCGTCCAGGAATATCTCGACTGGGGCCTGCACGCCTTCGCGATGTCGCGCTATTCCGGCCTCTGGGTCGCCTTCAAGGTCCTGAGCGAGACGGTCGACAGCTCGGCCTCGGTCTACGTCGACCCGCACCGGGTCGAGATCCACACCCCCACCGATTTCGTGCTGCCGCCCGACGGCGTGCACATCCGCTGGCCCGACGACTGGCTGGGCCAGGAGCGCCGCGTCGTCACGGTGAAGCAGCCGGCGGCGCTGGCCTACTGGCGCGCCAACAAGCTCGACCGGCTGATGCTGGGGCGCCCCGATGCGCGCTTCGGCATCGTCACCGTCGGCAAGTCCTATCTCGACGTGCGCCAGGCGCTCGACGAGCTGGGCATCGGCGACGCGGAGGCCGAGGCGCTCGGCCTCGCCATCTACAAGGTCGGCATGGTCTGGCCGCTGGAGACCGAAGGCGCCACCGCCTTCGCCGCCGGCAAGCGTGAGATCCTCGTCATCGAGGAGAAGCGCAACCTGATCGAACAGCAGCTCAAGGACGCGCTGTTCAACGCCCCGGCCGACCGCCGCCCCGTCGTGGTCGGCAAGACCGACGAGCGCGGCCAGATGCTGCTCAAAACGGACGGCGAGCTGACGCCCTTCGAGATCGCCTCGGCCATCGTCGCCCGCTTCGGCCTCGACACGTTCAGCAGCCGGACCAAGGAGCGCTTCCAGGCGCTGAAGCGCCGCGCCGGCCGCCAGGTGCGCAACGAGGCCGGCCTCGCCCGCGTCCCCTATTTCTGCTCCGGCTGCCCGCACAACAGCTCGACCAAGGTGCCCGACGGCTCGATGGCGATGGCCGGCATCGGCTGCCACACGCTGGCCATCGGCATGGAGCGCAACACCAAGACCTTCACCCACATGGGCGCCGAGGGCGTGCCTTGGGTCGGCGCCAGCCACTTCACCGACATGCCGCACGTCTTCCAGAATCTGGGCGACGGCACCTATTTCCATTCGGGCTATCTGGCGATCCGGCACGCGGTCGCGACCAACACCACCATCACCTACAAGATCCTCTACAACGACGCCGTGGCCATGACCGGCGGCCAGCCGCACGACGGCAACGTCCATCCCTGGACGATCAGCCAGCAGGTCCATGCCGAGGGCGTGCGCCGCATCGCGCTGGTGAGCGACGAGCCGGACAAGTATCCGGTCGGCACGCCGTGGGCGCCGGGCGTCACCTTCCACCACCGCGACCAGCTCGACGAGGTCCAGCGGGAGCTGCGCGAGGTCAAGGGCGTGTCGGTCCTGATCTACGACCAGACCTGCGCCGCCGAGAAGCGCCGACGCCGCAAGCGCGGCACCTTCCCCGATCCCAACAAGCGCCTCTTCATCAACGAAGCGGTGTGCGAGGGCTGCGGCGACTGTTCGGTGAAATCGAACTGCCTCTCGGTCGTGCCGGTCGAGACGGAGTTCGGCCGCAAGCGCGCCATCGACCAGTCGTCCTGCAACAAGGACTTCTCCTGCCAGAACGGCTTCTGCCCCTCCTTCGTCTCGGTCGAGGGCGGATCGCTGCGCAAGGGCAAGGCGGTCACGGCGACGAAGACCGACACCGCGGCAAAGCCTGCCGAGCCCGAGATGCCGGCCGCGCCGACACTGCCGTCGGTCGAGGACAAGCCCTACGGCGTCCTCATCACCGGCATCGGCGGCACCGGCGTCGTGACGATCGGCGCCATCATGGGCATGGCGGCCCATATCGAGGGCAAGGGCGCGACCGTGCTCGACCAGCTCGGCATGGCGCAGAAGGGCGGCGCGGTGATCAGCCATGTCCGCATCGGCG
This sequence comes from Rhodospirillaceae bacterium, assembly GCA_009772935.1. Taxonomy (GTDB): domain Bacteria; phylum Pseudomonadota; class Alphaproteobacteria; order Reyranellales; family Reyranellaceae; genus Reyranella. The sequence continues at coordinate 59,307 of WOUR01000002.1, read as the reverse complement.
CCACCCCCGAGGCGCTGCACGCGGTGCGCCTGGCCGCGGGCGGCGCCAACGTGCTGCTGGGCTGCGACCTGGTCGTCAGCGCCAGCCCCGGCGCGCTGGCGAGCCTCGAGCCCGGCGTCTCGCACGCCGTCGTGAACACGCACGAGACCATCACCGGCGAGTTCACCCGCCATCCCGACCTCGCCTTCCCGGCCAACACGCTGAAGCTCTCGGTCGAGGCCGCGGCCGGCGCCGACGCGGTCGAGTTCCTCGACGCCACCGGCATCGCCACGTCCCTGATGGGCGATTCGATCGCCACCAACATGTTCGTGCTGGGCTATGCCTACCAGAAGGGTTTCATCCCGCTCAGCCACGAGTCGATCGAGCGCGCCATCGAGCTGAACGACGCCGCCGTGCCGATGAACCTGGCGGCCTTCCGCTGGGGCCGCCGCGCCGCCCACGACCGCGCCGCGGTCGAGAAGATGGTCGCGCCGAAGGAGACCAAAGCCAACGTCGTCGCCTTCACGCGCACGCAGCCCAAGACGCTCGACGAGATCGTGGCCTCGCGCACGAAGCACCTGACCGGCTACCAGAATGCCGCCCTTGCCCAGCGCTACAAGGCGCTGGTCGACAAGGTCCGCGCCGCCGAGCAGAAGATCGGCCAGACGGGCCTCGCCGAGGCCGTGGCGCTCTATTACGCGAAGCTCCTGTCCTACAAGGACGAGTACGAGGTCGCCCGCCTCTACAGCGAGGCCGCCTTCCAGGCCGGCCTCAGCAAGCAGTTCGAGGGCGACTACAAGCTCAAGTTCCACCTCGCCCCGCCGCTCTTCTCCAGCCGCGACCCGCAGACCGGCCAGCTCATCAAGCAGGAGTTCGGCGCCTGGATGCTCCCGGCCTTCCGCCTGCTGGCCAGGCTCAAGGGCCTACGCGGCACGGCGTTCGACGTGTTCGGCTACACCGAGGAACGCAAGACCGAGCGCAAGCTGATCACCGACTACGAGGCGCTGATCGCCGAACTGCTGGCTGCTCTCTCAGCGCAGAACCACGCGCTCGCGATCAAGCTCGCCTCCATCCCCGACGACATCCGCGGCTACGGCCACGTGAAGGACGCGCACCTCGCGAAGGCCAAGAAGAAGGAAGCCGACCTGCTCCACCAGTGGCGCAACCCGGAGGCGATGAAGGCGGCGGCGGAATAGGTTTAAGGGCTAAGGCTAGCGCCTCACGCATCAGCAGAGTAGCGCGCAGGCTATCTGGTAGTCGCTCATTGCGTCCAAGCATATCGAAAGCCTCGAGGCACCGGCAACAATAAGCATTTCATTGAACAAGTGTTTGACGGAGCGACATTCGCAATGTCGCTGGCCCTATTTTGTGGAGTTTTGGAGCCCATTGTTCTGGACTTGATTGGCAACCTGAAGATTTTCTTGCTGATCTGCTCCACAGCTGGTGCGGTGTACGGAATCCGTGCTCTTCTGGGACTTTCGTAACTCCTACTTCGGCTTGCCAACCCATATTGAGTCGCGTCGCGACCCGCCTTTGGGTTGCAGAGGCCTCGCGGGCATAAATTCAAAAATCCGCTGAAAAACCGGGTCGAGCTTGGGAGAGGACTTGAGTATGGCGACACTCGATTTTTCTGACATTGACAGGCAAGCGGCTACACACCCCCTATGGGCTCAGCGTGGCCACGCTATCCAAGCATACGCGAACCTAGAACAGGCATTGTGCGCTTTGATGGCTCAATTCGGAAGCATGCCATCTCGGACGGCCGGTACAATCTTCTTCCGGATATCCAACACCAGGACACGTCTACGAATCATAGAAGAGCTAATGAAGGCTTCAGTTGGAAACCCTTACCCCGACTTCTGGAAGCAGGCCCAATCGTTAGTTGGCGGTCTTGATGGGCAAAGAAATGAAATAGTTCACTGGCACACCGTTCAGGACGTACACATGACAGAAAAAGGTGCCACCTTGACTGGCCTAACGCTAGTGCCACCAAATTTCTTGGCGCAGAGTACCGCAGCTCATACCGTTGAGACGATGAAGGCCTTCGTCCAAAAATGTGCCTTCACGTCGTCTCTGTTGAACATGTACGGGGCACTTCTAGGAGGCCACCTATCGGGGGACGCAGAGAAGGCATGGCGCGATATATTTCGGCAAATGATAGTTTATCCGCCTCCGAGTAGTCACCCCCTGTTCCGGAACTAGAGAGAACACGGCCCCCACTCGATCATCTTCGGCGGAAGACCATCTGCGCCCATCGCGGCAACTCTCAGGGAAATGTCGGACCTTGCGTGCAAGGGGGTACCCTCGCGACCGGCGCTTTAGTGAGATCTGTCAATCGCTCCATGTTTTCCGGTTGCCGCAGCTCTTTACAGGCCGCGCGGCGCGACAGGGTGTTCCCGGCCTCCAACCACAGTGAGGGAGCTACCAGATCCTTCTCCAACAGCGCCTCTGCCGCATCACTACCCGGCTCCTCCAGCGCCCACTTCAGCGCGATCGAGGCGTCGACGACGATCGTCATCTCGAGTCGCGATCCTCGTGGATGAGGTCGGCCGATTCGCCGTGGATCTGGCCGGCAATCGCGGGACGCAGGCGCACGGCGCGGTTGCGGAACTCGTTGCGGCTGCTGCTCAGAGCCTCTTCAGGAATTAGGCGGCTCTCAGCCTCGGCGCTGCGGCCGTTGGCGGCGGCGCGTTCCGCGAGCGCCAAGACGAGGACTTTGGGGAGGTCTCCGGCCAGGAGCTGCGCAACCGCCGGACAATGTGATATGTTCGTGAGTCTATGGATCGGCAGGCTGCCGAAAAGCGGGATTCCGGCGAATAAACGAAACGGACGAAACAAACGAATCATTCGAATTGAGAGTCGCAGCTCCCGAAGCGGTACCCTGATACCGCTGGCGGGCCGATATTTCTTATCGGCACATGCAGAAACACGCCGCAACAGCCCGTCGAGGCCGAACGCGCCGGTGCCATCCGGCCTATCGCATCACCTTTTCGAAGCGGAATCCGTCCCCGTCACCGGGCAGATCGTCGGGGCCCGGTCGATGCGTGTCGGGGTGATGCCGGTTGAAGAACTCGACGATCCTGAAGCCGCATTTGTTGACGTAGAAGTGGATGTTGCGCTTCTCGAAGTACGGTGTGTGCGTCTCCCACACGAGGGTGTCGGGATACCTCTCCTCGATGGCCTGCCAGGCCGCGTGGCCCATGCCCCTTCCATGGCCCCCGACCGAGATGAAGAAGAGGTCCAGCGCGTTGCGGTGGGTGGCTTCGTCGATCGTGACCACCGCACCGCCGACTTTGCGGCCTTCGGCGAGGATGCGCAGGGTGACGGCGCCCGGTGCGGCCATCGAGGCGTCGAGGTCTTCGTCCGAAGGGATCGGGCCATCCGGAAGCGCACCGAATTCCTCGATGACGGCCACGGCGAAGGCTTCCTGCAACTCCCTCTTGAAGGCGGGAAGGTCGGCGGACTGGGTGACGGCGAGCGTGATCTTCTGGCTGGTCATGCCGCGCTTCTAGTTCAGGACCGCCCCAATGTCGCGTCAAGGAGCGAAATAAGAGGACGCCCCTCTTGCGGCGGGTCCATTGTCCGTCATGCTCTCCCCAAAAGGAGGGACCGCCATGAAATTCGGCATCTTCTACGAACTGCAGCTGCCCCGCCCGTGGGCGCCCGGCGACGAGCATCGGCTCTATCAGAACGCGCTCGACCAGGTCGAGCTGGCGGACCGGCTGGGCTACGATCATGCGTGGCAGGTCGAGCATCACTTCCTCGAAGAGTATTCCCACTCGCCCTCGCCTGAATCGTTCCTCGCGGCGGCGAGCCAGCGGACGAAGAACATCCGCCTCGGCCACGGCATCTTCCAGGTGACGACCAACCATCCGACGCGCGTGGCCGAGCGGGTCGCGACGCTCGACCTGCTGTCGAACGGGCGCTGCGAATTCGGCATGGGCGAGAGCGCCTCGATCACCGAGCTCGAGCCGTTCGGTGTCACCATGGAGAACAAGCGCGAGATCTTCGAGGAAGCGGTCCGCGCCATCATGCCGATGTTCAAGGACGGGCCCAGCGAGCATGCGGGCAAGGTCTGGAACATCCCGCTCCGCATGGTCGTGCCGAAGCCGCTGCAGAAGCCGCACCCGCCGCTCTGGGTCGCCTGCTCGCAGCTGCAGACGCTGACCAAGGCCGGCGAATGGGGCATGGGGGCGCTGGGCTTCCAGTTCGTCTCGGCCGACGCCGCGCATGCCTGGGTGCACGCCTACTATAACGCCTTCGTGAAGCGGCAGAAGAAGCTCGCCGACTACAACACCAATCCCAACATCGCGCTGGTCAGCTTCTTCATGTGCGCCAAGACCGACGAGGAGGCGCGCGCCCGCGCCGACGGCGACACCTTCTTCCAGTTCGCGCTGCGCTTCTACGGCCAGTCGGCCGACCGGCGGCGGCCGGCCGCCGGCACGGTCAACATGTGGGAAGAGTACGAGAAGTGGAAGAAGGCCAACCCGGAGCAGCACGCGGCCTCGCTGCGCGGCGGGCTGATCGGGTCGCCCGACACGATCCGGCGCAAGCTGAAGAAGTTCCAGGAGTCGAACATCGACCAGGTCGTGCTGCTGAACCAGGCCGGCAAGAACCGCCACGAGGACATCTGCGAATCGCTGGAGCTGTTCGCGAAGGAAGTGATGCCGGAGTTCCAGGAGGCGCACCCTGCGCTCCTGAAGTGGAAGGAGCGCGTGCTGAACCGCGAGATCGAGCTGGACGAAATCGACACCACCGCCTTCACCGACCGCTACGGCGGCACGATGAAGGGCATCGCGCCTGCCGCTCAAAGCGCGACGCAAGGCGTGCGCGCGGCTGAATAGGTGTCGGGATTGGGCACTATGCGCACCGGTGCCAGGGCACCGGGGTAAAGCAATGACAGACGGACTCAGTCGCAAGGCTACTGCGATGCTTGTCGGTCTCGCGAAAAGAAGTCCGCCTGGGACATCAGGCGGACTTCCGTTCCTGCTATTTGCCCTGGCTGCAATCTTCTGTTTTTGCTCTCCAGACTCTCATGCCCAGCTCAAGACAGAAGCTCTTCTGGAGTTGGCAAAGCCGATCTCGCAACAGATACAAACGCCCAGTTACGATGTCGTTTGGTGTGGGCCGGACACTCTCGTTTCCGCCGTCGTTGTTGGTGAGAGTCCAAAAGGTCAACGGACCAGCCTGAACTACACCGACCTGAAAACGAGTCGAACCTGGACCCGGGACCTGGAGGGAGCGCGCAAATTGCTTGCCTGTTCCGCGACAGGTGCGGCGATCGTTTCTGTCGAGCCCGTCAGCCTGCGCACCAGTAACGTGGTGTTCGATGACCTCGATTCGAACACCCGAGTCACGCTTGCGGCCGGGGTCGTCGTTCTAGGCGTCGATTCCAGCGGCCGGAGTCTGGTGGTTGCGACAAAGGATGCGGAGAAAATCGACTTGGGGGATGTCCAGTATATCGACCTTGAGGATCCAGGCGGCAACAAACCTCTGAAGCTCTATGCCCTGCTTCCCTCGATATCGGAAAACGCGGTCGTCGCGAATGCCGCGGTGAACCAAAATCGTGTTGCGCTTCTTTTTTGGCCGCCGACGCGATCCGATACGCGGATCGTATCCAATGCAGAGTTGAAGCTCGCGATGGTGGATACCAGAAGTGGCGCCTCCAGAGTCATAGCGGCCCCGGCCGTAAGCGCGAGGTGGTACGCCCCTGTCTCCGTCGAGGTCTGGGAAGCTCATGCAATACTGAGCGGTTGGTCGCCTCATGAAAATGTTTTCGAGTTCATCAAGTGCGGCTTCAACGTCGAGACCCGGCCCACCGGCAGTCTTTGCGGCGCCGTGACCTCTGTGTTCTTCGATGTACATTCGCCACCGATACCACCCTTGATCAGCGAACGGTTGGTGCTCGCTCTAGGCTCCAGAGGATGCGACTACCTCGTTGCCTCACGACGAGAGGCGATGTGGGAGTATAGCGATACCGCCTGCCTGACCACCGAAACGCCGACTTTTGTTGGCGTAGAGCCCGGAATAGAGGCGGTGCTTTCGCCGGACAGGAAAAAGTTGGCGATCATCGCCGTGCGGGCAGGCGATCACGATGCCGACACCGCTCGTCGCCGATTCGTCGCGGAAAATACCTGGCTGGTGTTTTCCGTATCCGATTTCATCCGCTCACTTTCCCAACGGTGAGGTTGAGTCCGCCTACGGCGCCAGATGCGCCAGCGGCAGGACGGCGCCTGCCTTCAGGGTCTGGATCGCGATGGTGCTCTTCACCTCGCGCACCAGCGGCAGGTTGAGGAGCTTGCCCACCAGGAAGCGCTGGTAGGCGTCGAGGTCGGGCACGGTGACTTCGAGCAGATAGTCGGCGTCGCCGGCGACCATGTGGCAGGCGACGACTTCCGGACAGGCCACGGCCTCCTCCTCGAAAGCCGTGGCGCGATCGTCGGCATGGCCTTCGATCTTCACCCCGACGAACACGGTGAGCCCGAGGCCGATCTGCCTGCGGCCGAGCATCGCGCGGTAGCCCTCGACATAGCCCTCGCGCTCCAGCCGGTTGACCCGCCGCAGGCAGGGCGACGGCGAGAGGCCAACCCTGTCGGCGAGTTCGACGTTGCTCAGGCGGCCGTCGCCCTGCAGTGCCGCCAGAATGCGCCGGTCGATGGTGTCGAGGTCTTGGTTTGGCACTTGTCGGCTCTCCCTCTTCTGTTCACGCAATATCATGCCAACGATCACGGTTGGTAAGGGCATGAACGCAAGGACATGCCGCCCCTTATCGTCGGACTGTAGCCCTCCTTCACAGGAGGCCGACATGACCCAGAACGATGAGATCGAGAGCTTCGCCACCGCCGGCGCGATTTTGGAGACGCTGCAGCGCTACATCGACGGCGCACGGAACGGCGACATCGCCCTGCTGCGCTCGGCCTTCGCCGAGGGCGCCCGCGTGAGCGGCAGCTATGGCGGCAAGCCGGTGACCTGGAGTCTCGGCGAGTTCTGCGATGCCGTCGCCAGGGGCGGCCCCGCCCTCGCCCTGCAGGCGCGCGTCGTGTCGATCGAGACGGCGGGCAGCGCCGCGATGGCGCGACTGGAAGCGCTCGACTGGCGCGGCACGCGCTACACGGACTTTTTCGTGATGGTCCGGCGCAACAGCGACTGGCGGATCGACAGCAAGGTCTTCCACGCACATTCACGCGCCTGACATTTACGGCGCCGCGCTTGTGAAACAGCGCTTCGGTCGCAGCAATGTCACAGCTGGCGTCACGCCAGCGCCGCTTCCGTCAGCTAGTTAACGTCGAAAGGGGAAACCGCACCGCGGATGCGGCCTGTTGAACTTGCCCTTCAGGCTGGAATGGGCCTCTAGTTATGTGAGGGGAAGACGATGTCACGCAGCCTGGATGCTCCACTCAGTCCCAACGAGGAAGTGACCCTGCGCCGTGTCGCACTGGGCATTTCTCCGATGAAGGACCTGGCGCCGCGAGACCTCATGCGCCTGAAATCGCTGGCGCTGGTCGAGATCGACGCCGGCGTCGCGCGCCTGACGGACTTCGGGCGCCAGCGCTACAGCGCCCTGCCGCGCGCCGCCGCCACCCGGGACCTCTCCTCCTACGAGGCGATGGTCGCCGCCGTCGGCGAAAGGTTGCGCAAGTCGGCCGAATGACGAGCGCCGGAATGTGACGTCTTCGCGACCTCCCGCAACTGGCCGGGCGAGCCTGCGTTCCTCAGGCACCCCAACCATCGAACAGGAGAGAGCGATGACCGACCTTACCCTGACGCCGAGGAACCTGATCGCGGCCGAGCGCGTCACCGGCACCGACGTCTACAATCTCCAGGGCGACAAGCTCGGCACCGTCGAGGACATCATGATCGACAAGGTGAGCGGCCGCGCCATCTATGCTGTGATGTCGTTCGGCGGGTTCCTCGGCATCGGCGAGAAGCACCATCCGCTGCCATGGTCGACGCTGAAGTACGACGAGCGCCAGGGCGGCTATGTCGTGGCGCTCGACAGGAAGGTCCTGGAAGGCGCGCCGACCTACGACGACGCGGAGACCTTCAGCTGGACACCGGACTACGGCCGTCAGGTCGACAAGTACTACGGCGTTCCGACCTACTGGTAAGCACGCTTCCCGAAAAGGCCGGCCGGATCTTCGCAGAAGAACCGGCCGGCTTTTTTTCAGGGCGTGACCTTCTGGCAGCCTGCGCCCTGCCAGCGATACCCCTGCGCCGAGCCCGACACCATCGTCCATTCGACGATGCAGCTCTGGCGCACCAGGGTCGGCGGAAAGCCACCCATCGGAATCCAAACACCGCCGCCCCAACCCCAGCCCCAGCCGCCGAAGCGCTGATACATCGGCGGCATGCCGGGATCGATGTAGGACGTGTCCCACCGCCATTGCAGGATCTTGGCGCCGTCCTCGAGCTGGTAGGTGTTGTCGGGAATGCGGCCCATGCTGCGCAGAAGGCCGGCTTCCGGCGCGCCGGCCATGGCACGCAGCTGCCTGTCGAACGAGGCTTCGCGTTCGGCCCGCGTCTCGCAGCCTGGCAGCAGCGTCAGGAGGGCGAAGACCGCGAGGAGCGGCTTGGCGAACATCCACATATCCTAGCGCGCTATTGCTTGGCTTTCACGTCCCGGTCTAGATGTCGCCCGCGGGCGGACCGTAGAGTCCGCAGGGGGACGCGGGAGAACGGATGGGATCGGCGCTGAGGTGGCTCGCCTTCGCGATTTGCGTGGCGGTGTTGGTGGCCGGTCAGTTCGGACGCACATTCGAGGATGTGCGGCGCTACGGCCATCTCGCCGACATCATGCCGTCCGAGTGGGAGGCCACCAATATCTGGCTCGCCAGCACGGAGTGCACGGTATCGCGCGGCGTCTGGCTGGCGGTCTGCGAGGATGGCCGGCTGATCCCGATCTCCGAACGGGCGATCGCCGACGATCCCGGCCACGCCCTGCTGCTCAGCGCCTGGGCGGCGATGACAGGCGCGCCTGCCACCCTGGTCGACGTCGCGCGGCTTACCACACTCCTCAACACGATCGGCCTCGTGGCCCTGGCGGCGCTGTTGTTCTCGCTGCGGGCGTGGATCACATCGATCGTGCTGTTGCTGAAGGGGCCGATCGAGTTCCTCGGCTGGATGGGCACCTCGCCGCACTGGGCTTTCATCGGCATGGTGAGCCTCGCCGGCATCCTGCCGCTGGCGATCGTGACCCGCAGCAACCGCGGCTGGATCGCGGGCGGGATCGCGGCCCTGGCCGTGGTGACGCTGGTCCGCGAATCGATCGGCCTGATGGGTTTTGCGCTCACTCTCGGCGCACTGGCCGCGATGGCCCTGCAGCGGCCGCGACCGGCGCGCCTCCTGCCTGGCCTGGCACTCATCGCCGTACTCGCGACGGGGGCGCTGCTTGCTCCCAAATGGGCCACGATGGCGCGCGATGCGGCCTTTCCCATGGCGCCCGCCGAGCGGCTGCAGACTCACGGCCTGTCGCATACGCTCTATCTCGGCCTCGGATTCGTCGAGAACAAGTGGGGTATCCGCTACCACGACGAGCACGGTGCGGAGCTGGCCGACCGGGCCGGAGTCCTCTACTGCTCGCCCGAGTATTTCCGCCTGATGTGGAAGCTCTACCTCGCACGCATCGTCGAGGACCCGGTTGAAGTCGCGCGCATCTACTGGGAGAAAGCCCTGCAGTTGCTCACCGCGCAGACCATGCAGCCCGGTCCACCCTTCGGAATCGTCCTGGCGATCGGTCTGGTGCACCTGGTGCTGGCAACCTGGTTCGGCCTGTGGCGGCGCGTCGGTTTTCCGCAGGGTCTGCCGATCGAGGCCGTGTCGCTCGCGTTTCTCGGCCTCTTCCTCGCCCAGGCGATGCTGGCGCTGCCCAGCCACCTGTATGCCGTCCCGGCTAACGCCTTCATCCTGGTCCTGTTCGGCACCCTCGTGGAGTTCGCGGCGCGCGGCGTGTGGATGGCGCTTTCGAAATGGCGCCGCCCTACTTGATGGCGCCCAGGAACTTCTTGCACTCGTAGGTGAGCTGGTTGGTCCGCTGTTCCTCGCAGGGCTTCTGCCGCTCCATCAGGATGGCCGTCGCATAGAAGACGAAGACGCCCAGGATCCAGACGGTGATCGACCAGCCCGTGGCATTGTCCAGGCGCTGGTGAAACGCAGGCGTGGCGCGCGCCGGCGCCGCCACCGACACCACGCTGCGCACCAGCATGATGGTGAGGGGGAACGTCGCAGCGCCGCTGGCCAGATAGAGAAGGAATACGGTCAGCGCGTCCATGTCACCAGGTGAGCTTCGGCATGGGGATGGGCCCGTTCTGCTTGGGCGCCCAGCCACGCGCCTCCATGCAGTTCGCCATCATGCGCTCGTAATTGAACTTGTAACCCTGGTTGGCCATGTCGGAGTAGAGACCCTGCTGGCCGTAGCGCTCGCGCTCGGCCGAGAAGGTGGCCCGCCGCTGGTCGTCGATGTTGCGCTCCTGCTGCGCCCTCGCGCGAACCTGGGTGCGGCACAGTCCTTCGTCCTTGGTGAACTGCTCGGCGTCGGCGCCTTCCTTGGAGAAATCCTTCGGCGCGCAGGCCGACATCGCCGCCGCCGCCAGCACGAGGGCGATCGCGGGCTTCATGGGGTTCCGGCCAGGGCGGCCTCGATGGCCTTGAGCGCATCGGGCGCCTTGGCCCCGTCGGGACCGCCGCCCTGGGCCATGTCGGGCCGGCCGCCGCCGCCCTTGCCGCCCAGCGCCGCCACGCCCGCCTTCACGAGTTCGACGGCGCTGTGGGTCTTGGCGAGATCGTCGGTCACGCCGACCACGGCCGAGGCCTTCCCGTCCTCGACGCCGATCAGGGCCACGACGCCCGAACCCAGCTTCTTCTTGAACTCGTCGGCCATGCCCTTCAGGTCCTTGCCCGGCACGCCGTTCAGTACGCGGCCGATCAGCTTGATCCCGCCAACCTCACGCACCTCGTCGGCCGCGGACCCGCCGCCGGAACCGCCACCGGCCAGCGCCAGCGCCTTGCGTGCGTCGGACAGCTCGCGCTCGATCTTCTTCTGGCCCTCGACCAACGCCGCCAGGCGCGCCGGCAGATCCTCGGGCCGCACCTTCAAGGTCGCCGCGGCTTCGGCCAGCAGGTCCGCCTGGTGGCGGACGAAGGCCTCCGCCGCATTGCCGGCCAGCGCCTCGATGCGGCGGACGCCGGCCGCGACCGCGCCCTCGCCCACGATCTTGAACAGGCCGATATCGCCGGTCCGCCGCGCATGGGTGCCCCCGCACAGCTCGACCGAATACCTCTCGCCGCCCGGGACGTCGGCATCGCCGCCCATCGTGAGGACGCGGACCTCGTCGCCGTACTTCTCGCCGAACAACGCCATGGCGCCGGCGGCGATCGCCTCGTCCGGGGTCATGAGGCGCGTCTCGACCGCCGAGTTGTGGCGGATCCGGTCGTTCACCTCGTCCTCGATCCTGCGCAGCTCTTCCGGCGAGACCGCCTTGGTGTGGCTGATGTCGAAGCGCAGCCGGTCGGGCGCCACCAGCGAGCCCTTCTGCGTGACGTGCTTGCCAAGATGGCGGCGCAGCGCCTCGTGCAGCAGGTGGGTGGCCGAATGATGCGCCCGCAGCTGGGCACGGCGGACCGGATCGATGGTCATGACGAGGTCGTCGCCGACCTTGAGCTCGCCCGCCTCGACCGTGGTGTGATGGGCATGGAGATCGCCCACCATCTTCTGGACGTCGGCGACCGACGCCTCGTTGGCGCCGCTCACCAGACGGCCGGCATCGCCCTGCTGGCCACCCGATTCGGCGTAGAAGGGCGTCTGGTTGGTCACGATCCAGCCGGTCTGGCCGGCCTTCAGCGACTGGACTTCCTTGCCGTCGAGCAGGATCGCCTTGATCTGGCCCTCGGCGCGCTCGGTGTCATACCCCAGGAACTCGGTGGCGCCGGCCTTCTGGCGCACGTCGAACCAGATCGCCTGGTCCGCCGTCTCCCCAGAGCCCGCCCAGGCGGCCCGCGCCTTGGCACGCTGCTCGTCCATCGACTTCTCGAAGCCGTCGGTGTCGACCTTGATATCGCGCGCGCGCAGCACGTCCTGGGTGAGATCGAGCGGGAAGCCGAAAGTGTCGTAGAGCTTGAACGCGACCTCCCCCTTCAGCGTGCCGCCGGCCGTCAGCTCCCGCGTCTCGTCCTCGAGCAGCTTGAGGCCGGTGCCCAGCGTCTTCTTGAAGCGTGTCTCCTCGAGCTTCAGCGTCTCGGTGATCAGCGGCTGGGCGCGCGAGAGTTCGGGATAGGCGTCGCCCATCTCGCGCACCAGGGTCGGCACCAGCTTGAAGACCACCGGATCCTGCGCGCCCAGGATATGGGCATGGCGCATGGCGCGACGCATGATCCGGCGCAGCACGTAGCCGCGGCCCTCGTTGGAGGGCAGCACTCCATCGGCGATCAGGAAGGAGGTCGCGCGCAGGTGATCGGCGATCACCTTATGCGAGGCGCCCTGCTTGCTGTCGGGATCGACGCCGGTCTCGTGCGCCACCGCCTCGATCAGGGCCCGGAACAGGTCAATGTCGTAGTTGTTGTGCTTGTGCTGGAGGACGGCCGCGAGACGCTCCAGGCCCATGCCGGTGTCGATCGACGGCTTGGGCAGGGCGATGCGCTCGTCCTTGGTCACCTGCTCGAACTGCATGAAGACCAGGTTCCAGATCTCGATGAACCGGTCTCCGTCCTGGTCGGGGCTGCCCGGCGGTCCGCCGGGGATACCCTCGCCATGGTCGTAGAAGATCTCCGAGCACGGGCCGCAGGGGCCGGTGTCGCCCATCGCCCAGAAATTGTCCGACGTCGGGATGCGGATGATCCGATCGTCGGACAGGCCCGCGATCTTCTTCCAGTGGCCGGCCGCCTCGTCGTCGGTGTGGAACACCGTGACCAGCAGCTTGTCCTTGGGCAGCCCGTAGTCCTTCGTCAGGAGGTTCCAGGCCAGCTCGATCGCGTGCTCTTTGAAGTAGTCGCCGAACGAGAAGTTGCCCAGCATCTCGAAGAAGGTGTGATGGCGGGCGGTATAGCCCACGTTCTCGAGATCGTTGTGCTTGCCGCCGGCGCGGACGCACTTCTGCGAGGTAGAAGCGCGCGAGTAGGATCGCGTCTCCAGCCCGGTGAAGACGTTCTTGAACTGAACCATGCCGGCGTTGGTGAACATCAGCGTCGGGTCGTTGCGAGGCACCAGAGGGCTCGACTCCACGACTTCGTGGCCGTTCTTGCGGAAGTACTCTAGGAAGGTACGACGGATTTCGCTGACGCTTTGCATGCCGGCCTTGTAGCGTGCGCCCGCCCGCCAAGTCCAGAACAGGGAGCCCAGGGGAAATGGCCGCCGAGGCCCATTCTACCGCCACTCTTCGCCTTTCCGTGGGCGACCTACGGGTCGTCCATCCGATCACCGTACCGAGCGGCCCGGTGCCGGCGGCGGACGTCGTCCCCGCCCTGCAGGGTCTGGTCAACGCCGTGGTCGCGGCCGCCGAGGCCGGCAAGGCGATCTCCTGCCGCAAGGGCTGCGGGGCCTGCTGCCGCCAGCTCGTGCCGATCTCGCGCACGGAGGCTGAACGGCTGCTGTCGACGGTCGCAGCCCTGCCGGCGGAGCGGCGCGCCGTGCTGGAAGACCGCTTCGCTGCCGCCGAGGTCGCCCTCGCCGCCGCAGACCTCAAGGAACGCAAGGGGCGGCCCGACCGGGAGCTTTCGACCGCCTATTTCGCGCTGGGCATCCCCTGCCCCTTCCTCGAGGAGGAGAGCTGCTCCATCCATCCTGATCGGCCGCTGGTCTGCCGCGAGTATCTCGTCACCTCGCCAGCGGAACTCTGCGCCGGGCCCGCGCAGGAAGGGGTGGCGCCGGTGCCCGTCCCCAAGGTCTCGCTGGCAGCGCGCGGCCTGCAGGACGAGCGCGAGGACTGGTTTCCGCTGGCGCTGCTGATGGACTGGGCGAAGCGCCGCCCCGGGGCCGGCGCCCGGCGCACGGGGCCGGAGTGGATCCAGCGGTTTCTGAAGGGGATGTCGCGAAAAAGCTGATCCGCCCATTTTCTTTTTGGGCGTTTCTGGCGCTCAAAAAGAAAATGGGCGGTACCGCGCGTGGGGTGCGGTACCGCCCTTAGGGACCCGGAGACAGGGGATCGGGGTCCGCTATTCCTCGTCGTCGTCCTCTTCCTTGCCGCCATCCATCAGGACGTTGGCCAGAATGCCGGCGTTGGCACGCACCTTGTTCTCGATCGCATTGGCGACCTCGGGGTGCTCCTTGAGGTAATTCTTGGCGTTCTCGCGGCCCTGGCCGATGCGGGTGCCGTCGTAGGAGTACCAAGAACCCGATTTCTCGACGACGCCGGCTTTTTCGCCGAGGTCGATCAGTTCGCCGGCCTTGGAGACGCCCTCGCCATACATGATGTCGAACTCGACGACCTTGAACGGCGGCGCCACCTTGTTCTTCACGACCTTGACGCGCGTGGCGTTGCCAACGACCTCGTCCTTGTCCTTGAGCGCGCCGATGCGGCGTATGTCGAGGCGAACCGAGGCGTAGAACTTCAGCGCATTGCCGCCCGTCGTCGTCTCGGGACTGCCGAACATGACACCGATCTTCATCCGGATCTGGTTGATGAAGATCACCAGCGTGTTGGACTTGGAGATCGAGGCAGTGAGCTTGCGCAACGCCTGGCTCATCAGGCGAGCATGCAGGCCCGGCAGGGAATCGCCCATTTCGCCTTCGAGTTCGGCGCGCGGCACGAGAGCGGCCACCGAGTCGATCACCAGCACGTCGATGGCGCCGGAGCGCACCAGCGTGTCGGCGATCTCGAGCGCCTGCTCGCCGGCGTCGGGCTGCGAGATCAGCAGGTTGCCGATGTCGACGCCCAGCTTCTTGGCATAGCCCGGATCGAGCGCGTGCTCGGCGTCGACAAAGGCGCAGGAACCGCCCTTCTTCTGCGCCTCCGCGATGACGTGCAGAGCAAGCGTCGTCTTGCCCGAGCTTTCCGGACCGTAGATTTCGACGATGCGGCCCTTGGGCAGGCCGCCGATGCCCAGCGCGATGTCGAGGCCCAGCGAGCCGGTCGAGATCGATTCGATCTCCAGCGCCTCGCGCTGGCCCAGCTTCATGATGGAACCCTTGCCGAAGGCGCGCTCGATCTGGGCGAGAGCGGCGTCCAGCGCCTTGTTCTTGCTTTCCATGCCTTCTTTTTCGACCACCTTGAGCATCGCCGACATTGGCTTTCTCCTTCTTCCCATGCCCCTGTCAGGAGCGGCAATGCGGATAAGTCCGCCGCAGGTTCGAATGTCTGGTGGCGCCAATGTACCCATTTTGTTCCATCCGGCAATCGAACAAATAACCCTCTGATAGAACTAATGTTCTTGACACAAGTTCCAGATATGTTCTTGCGCGCAATCTGTGGATAATTCCGGACGCAAACACCCTCTGCCGCTCGCTCATCCGCCGACCCAGCGCGCCACAGCAATGTAGAGAGGAATGCCCAGCAACAGGTTGAAGGGGAAGGTCACGCCGAGCGAGAGCGTAAGCGGAATCGCGGCCTGGGCCTGCGGCAGAGCGAGCCGCATCGCCGCTGGTACCGCGATGTAGGAAGCCGAGGCTGCGAGGGTGATGAAGACCGCGATACCGCCGGTCGACAATCCGATCCGGGGCGCCAGCAACGCCGCAAACGCACCGCCGATCAGTGGCATCACCATGGCGAACACTCCCAACCGAAAGGACAGCAACCTCCGTTCGTCCCGCAGGCCCCGGCCGGCCACCAATCCCATGTCGAGCAGGAACAGGCAGAGGAAGCCAGGAAAGGCGTCGACGAGGAAAGGCTTCAGCAGCACCTGTCCCCGGTCGCCGGTGACGACGCCGATCAGGAACGAGCCCAGCAGCATGACGACCGCTCCGTTCAGCAGGATCTCACGGACCAGTTCGCTTCCCCGCCCCTGCCCCTGTCCGCCCCGCGCGAGGAAGAGTGCGCTCAGGATCGCGGGCGTCTCCATCGCCGCCGCAACGGCGATCATGTAGCCCTCGAACGGGATACCGAGCTGGCCGAGTGCGCTGGTGACGGCGACCAGCGTAACGGCGGAGATCGAGCCGTAGTGAGCGGCCACCGAGGCCGCGTCGGGAACCGAGAGTCGTGTGGCGGCGCGCAGCAGCACGAAGGCCACGAACGGAATGACGAAGGACAGCATCACGCCCGCGGTCAGCGCGGCCACAAGGGTCGCGGAGAATCCATGATGGGCGACCTCGACGCCGCCGCGAAAACCGATCGACATCATCAGATAAAGCGACAGCAGCTTCGCCACCGACCCGGGGATGGAGAGGTCAGAGCGGGCAAGACTGAGGGCAGCGCCGAGCACGAAGAACAGGACCATCGGCGAGAGGATGTTCTGGCCGGCGAGATCGAAGAAGGACATGGGGCCTCGGCGTTTTCGGTGTCCTCCATTAGGCGGTGGCGCATTGACCGGGAAATTGATAGTTGGCGAACTATTATTTTGGAAAATTGATAAATCATGACCCAGCTGCTCAACCTCGACGTCGATCTCCTGCGTGCCTTCGTGACGGTTGCCGACCTCGGCAGCTTCACCCGTGCTGCCGAAACACTGTTGCGCCGCCAGTCAACCCTCAGCCTGCAGATCAAGCGCCTCGAAGATGGACTGGGCAAACGCCTCCTGGACCGCGCCACGCGGCACGTCCGACTGACCGCCGAGGGTGACGCGCTACTGCCGCATGCCCGCCAGATGCTCGAACTGAATGATCGCCTGGTTGCCAGCCTGTCGCAGCCCGCGCTGGCCGGGACCGTGCGGCTTGGAACGCCGGAGGATTTCGCGACCAGCTACCTGCCGCAGGTTCTGGCCCGCTTCGCTCAGGCCTATCCGGCTGTGCAGCTCGAGGTGACGTGCGATCTCACGCTGACTCTCGTCCAACGTTTCCGCGAGGGCGCGTTCGACCTCGTGCTGGTCAAGCGCGAGCCCGAACGCTCCAACCGGGGCGTTCGCGTGTGGCGCGAGCCGCTGGTGTGGGTCGCGGCTGGTCAACTGGTGCTGCCCGAGGAGGGGCCGCTGCCCCTCGTCGTCTCGCCGCCGCCTTGCGTCTACCGCAAGCGCGCTACCGATTCCCTGAATCGCGCACGCCGCCGCTGGCGGATCGCTTATAGCTGTGCCTCGCTGGCCGGCCAGCATGCAGCCGTGAAGGCCGGTCTCGGCGTAACGGTCCTGCCCAAGGACATGGTGCCCTCCGGACTTACCGTGGTCGACCGACGCTCCATGCTGCCCGACCTGCACGACACCGAGATCGCCCTGCTCGCCGCGCGGGGCCTCCGCGCCCCGGCCCACCGCCTGCACGACCATATCGTGCGCTCGTTGGAAGACGTCGGGCGGATCTGACGGAGTGTCTTCTCGAGTGGCCGCTATTTGGGTCCAAGCAGCCCGGCCGTCTTCAGCCCTGAGATGCCCGCAGGGTCGTAGCCGATCTCCGACAGCACCTCGTCATTGTGCTGGCCGACCTCCGGTGGATTGGAGACCAGCGGCGGCCGCCAGCCCATCATCTGGAAAGGCAGCAGCGGCAGGCGGGTCTGCACGCCGCCCGGCAGGGTCGTCGGCACCAGCGAGCCATTGGCCAGAAGGTGCGGATGGTCGAACAGGTCCTGCGGCCGGGCGACCGGCGCATAGGAGATGTCTGCCTCCAGGCACATCTGCTCCAGCGCCTCCTTGGTGTAGGCCTTGAACACCGCGGCTACCTTGGGCACCAGCCACGGCCGCGCCTCGATGCGCAGGTTATTGGTGGCGAGCTTCGGGTCGGCCGCCAGCTCGGGCTGCTTGAAGAACTCGCAGAATCGCTTCCACTGGCCGTCGCTGGTGATGCCGATGAAAACCTGCAGTTCGTCGGCGGTGTTGAAAATCTCGTAGACCGCCCACGAGCTCACCCTCTCCGGCATCGGCGGCGGCGCAGCGCCGTTGATCGCCGTGATCGCAAGATGCTGGCCCATCAGGAAGACGACCGATTCGAACAGCGCGCTCTCGACCAGACCGCCCTTCCCCGTTCGGTCGCGCTGCTTCAGCGCCAGCACGGTCCCGAAGGCGCCGAACATGCCGCCCACGATGTCGATTACCGAGGTGCCGGCGCGCAGCGGCCGGCCGCTGGGGCCGGTCATGTAAGCGAGCCCGCCCATCATCTGTACGACCTCATCGAGCGCCGGGCGCTTTTCGTACGGCCCCGGCAGGAAGCCTTTGAGCGAGCAATAGACGAGGCGTGGGTTGATCTTCTCGAGGTCCGCCGGCGCGAGCTTCCGCTTGGCCATCGAGCCCGGTGCGAAGTTCTCGATCAGCACGTCGGCCTTCTCGAGCAACTTCACCAGCACCTTGCGGCCCTCGGGCGAATCGGCATCGAGCGCCAGGCTCTTCTTGTTGCGGTTGAAGTAGCCGAAGAAGCCGGCGCCGAAGCCGCGCAACTTGCGTGTACGGTCACCGTCGACCGGCTCGACCTTGATTACCTCGGCACCGAGGTCGGCCAGGA
The DNA here is from genome assembly GCA_009772935.1 of Rhodospirillaceae bacterium. GTDB lineage: Bacteria > Pseudomonadota > Alphaproteobacteria > Reyranellales > Reyranellaceae > Reyranella. The sequence continues at coordinate 40,829 of WOUR01000002.1, read as the reverse complement.
TCATGCCGCAGGACGGGCCCAGGATCGTGTGGGTGAGTTCGACGACGCGGACGCCCTTGAGAGGCGGTTCAAACGATGAGGTCATGTCCCATCAAATACCTCACCCCGCCGGGGCGAGCCACGTATCGATATCCTTGGTGAACGGCAAGCCGGCAGCCTCGCCCAGCACCTGATGGCCGACGCCGGCTCCCACCAGGAACGCCTCCTGGTGCGGAACTGCATTTGCCTTGAGCATCGTGCGGAGCGCCTTCCCGTCATGGCCCCAGCCGACCGCCTCGAACTTGCCATCGAAGGCGCGGTTGACGGTCGACAGGAACTGGGCGCGCTCCTCTTCGGTAAGAGCCGGTACGGCATCGATATCGCCCAGCAGAAACAGCCGGCCACTGAACTTTGCGACCAGCGCCGCTACGGAATTGCGGGCTTCGACGATGATCTCGCGATTGGGTCCGCGACGCACCCGGGCAGCCAGCGACAACGGCAGCACCGCGGCCCCCAGATTGGCGCCGGTGTTCATGAGAGCGGCGGTCAGTTCCTTGTAGGTGATCCCGAGACGTTCCGCCCGCCGGCCACGCATTTTCGCGACTTCTGGGCTGGGCGACTTCCAGGCTTTGGCGGCGGCGCGGCGCCAGACCCAGGCCCCCCACGACATGTCGAAGGTCGGCCCGTTATTGTGCCCGATGCCGGGACGGCGTAGCAGGACCTCGACATTTGCATGCCGGGTCGCAAGACGGTCGAAACGATCACCCATTAGGCCTATTGTAGTGCAAATCTGGTGCCGAAATCGAGGAGCGAGGCGTGGACGATTTTCAGGTCGATGTGTTGGTGGTGGGTGCTGGAAACGCGGCGGCGTGCGCGGCCCTGGCGGCGCGCGAGACGGGCGCGTCGGTGGCCATGCTGGAGGCGGCTCCCGAGGCCGAGCGCGGCGGCAACAGCACCTACACGGCCGGCGCCATGCGCGTAGTCTTCCATGGCGTCGATGACTTGGTACAGCTCTACGACCTCACCGAGGACGAAAAGCGCGACGTCGATTTCGGCAGCTATACCGCCGACCAGTATCTCGACGACATGGGCCGTGTGACCAACTACCGCTGCGACCCAGAACTGACCGACATCCTGATCGGTCGCAGCTTCGAGACCATGAAGTGGATGCGCTCCAAGGGCGTGCGCTTCCAGCCCTCGTACGGCCGTCAGGCCTTCAAGGTGAACGGAAAGTACAAGTTCTGGGGCGGCCTGGCGGTCGAGGCCTGGGGCGGCGGACCGGGCCTCGTCGATCTCGAGCACAAGGCTGCGATCAAGGCCGGCATCCCCATCCACTATGAGACGGCGGCAGTGTCGCTGATCGAGGAAGATGGCGTCGTGCGCGGCGTCATCGCCCGCCACAAAGGCCGCAAGATCAGGATCGGCGCCAAGGCGGTGGTGCTGGCCTGCGGCGGCTTCGAGAGCAACGCTGAGATGCGCACCCGCTATCTCGGGCCGACCTGGGATCTCGCCAAGGTGCGCGGCACGCGGTTCAACACCGGCGCCGGCATCAACATGGCGCTGGCGATCGGCGCCAAGCCGCACGGCAACTGGTCGGGCGGCCACGCCGTCGGCTGGGACATGAATGCGCCGGAATTCGGCGACCTCGACGTCGGCGACAATTTCCAGAAGCACTCCTACCCGCTCGGCATCATGGTGAACGCCAACGGGCTCCGCTTCGTCGACGAGGGCGCGGACTTCCGCAACTACACCTACGCCAAGTACGGAGCGGTGATCCTGGCCCAGCCGCAGCAGTTCGCGTGGCAGATCTTCGATTCGAAGGTGCTCGACAAGCTGCGCGACGAATACCGCATCAAGCGCATGACCAAGGTCCGCGCCGACACGATCGAGGAACTGGCGAAGAAGCTGGAAGGCGTCGACGAGCAGCAGTTCCTCAAGACCATCAAGGAATGGAACGCGGCGGTAATGACCGAGGTGCCGTTCAATCCGGCGATCAAGGACGGCCGCGGCACGCGGGGCCTCGCCGTGCCGAAGACGAACTGGGCCAATACGATCGACCAGGGGCCTTTTGAAGCCTATGCCGTGACCTGCGGCCTCACCTTCACCTTTGGTGGCCTGAAGATCAGCAACGAGGGCGAGGTCGAGAGCACTGACGGCCATCCGATCCCCGGGCTGTTCGCCGCGGGCGAGCTGGTCGGCGGGCTGTTCTACCACAACTATCCCGGCGGCACCGGGCTGGTCTCCGGCGCGGTGCTGGGCAAGCTCGCGGGCGATGGCGCCGGCCGCTACGTCACGGGGAAGAACTGAGCGCCGCTTGCCGCCCGCTGGAATTGGCCTCAAGGTCGCATCAAACTGAGGTTACACGACGCGGATGAACCGCGCGCGTACAGGAGGAAGAAGCATGTTCCCCATTTCCCGTCGCCACGCCCTGGCGCTCGGCGGCTCGTCCCTGATCCTGCCGTCGACCCTGCACGCTCAGGCGGCCTGGCCGGCCGGTCCGGTGACCTTCGTGGTGGGCTACGCCGCCGGCGGCAGCACCGACATCAATGCCCGCGAGCTCGCGCACGTCATGACACCGGTGATCGGCCAGCAGATCATCATCGAGAACAAGGGGGGCGCCGCAGGCTCGATCGGCCTGCGCGCCGTCGCGAATGCCAAACCCGACGGCCAGACCCTGTTCGTCGCCGTCGGCACCAACGTGATCATCAATCCATACGTCCAGAAGGGCATGATCGACACCCTCGCCTCGCTGGCGCCGATCTGCCAGATCACGGACTACCAGTACGTGCTGGTCGTGGGGAACAAGGTGCCGGTAAAGAATGCGGCCGAGCTGGTAGCGATGGCCAAGAAGGATCCCGAGAAGCTCACTTTCTCGTCGTCGGGTGTGGGCGGCAACAACCACCTCGCGGGTGCACTGTTTGCGGAAGCGGCCGGCATCAAGATCACCCACGTGCCCTACAAGGGCACCGGACCGGCGGTGGCCGACGTCATCAGCGGCCAGATCACCATGAACTTTTCGTCGCTGCCGCCGGCGGTCTCGCAGGTCAAGGGCGGCAACCTCAAGGCGCTGGCGGTGACCGGCAACAAGCGCGTCAGTTCCATGCCGGACGTGCCGACCCTGAAGGAACAGGGGATCGACGTCGTCGTCACCAGCTGGCAGGGCCTGTTCGCACCAGCCAAGACGCCGCCCGACATCCTCGACAAGATCGAGAAGGCGACCAAGGAAGCGATGAAGAATCCCAAATGGGGGGAGGCGCTGGCTCGCGACGGGCTGGAAATGCCGCCCGACCGGACCCGCGCCCAGTTCACCAAGTTCGTCGCCGACGAGCACGCCTTCTGGGGCAAGAAGCTGCGCGAGCTCAACGTCCAGATGGAGTAGCGGTCGCGGACCGCTCTACCCCGGCTTCCGTGCCTCTGAATGCTTGCGCCGCCTCTCTTCGCCCAGTGCTCTGAGGCGCTCGACATCCTCCGGCTTTACGCGCCCATAGCGCGGGTGCCAGTCGTCGTCGGACGGCCAGAGCACATCCGACTTGCGTGTGGTGCGCGACACATCGGCATCGCGCACGAGATCCAGCGCCTGCTCTGCGATCTTGCGCTGCAGGTCCTGCCGCCACGGCGGGCCACACGGATTGCCCAGCGGGAAATCCGTGAATAGGAAACGCGGCACGCCGCAATACTCGACGATGTCGAAGGCGGAGCCGACGATCACTGTCGGCAGTCCGTTGGCCTCGAGGTGACGGGCGACCAAACTCACGGTTTGGTGGCAGACGGGTCAAAGCGGGGAGAGCAATGCCACATCGGCGCCGTCGGCGCGCAATCGCGCCAGGACCTGCGGCGCATCGAGTTCCGTCGTCTTGCGCTGGCTGTACTCGGTCGGGACGCCGTGGAACCGGTGCGCCAGACCACCGACCACGCCCTCGTCTGCCCAGTGCTGAACAGCTTCGATCGGAAGAAAGCTCGCCCGGTCGTCGGTATGCGTCGATTCCTTGTCCCAGGCGAGGTTGTCGGTGAAGAGCCTGTCTGGCGCCGCCGAGATCTCGCCCGACCAGACCTGCCGCCTGCCGGACGCATCGCGGTTGCCGAGGTCGGGCGGACTTGCGGTCGTAACGAGGCCGATCCTCGACTGTGACAGGGGCTTGGCGAGGTTCGCGAAGGGAACCGCTTCGAACCGCGCCCACACATAGTCGGACGGATAGCCGAGGGCGCGGTAGTAGTCCCTCGTGCGCTCCATATAGCGGACGGTCTCGGTCATCGTTTCCACCGGCTTCTGTCGTTGCCGCCAGTCTAACCGCGTTTTGGCACCATGCAGAAGCCCTGTGCCTCGATTCCCAGGGCCGGATTGAACTTCGAGCGGAAGTTCTCCATCGCAATGGCCGCCGTAAGCTCGACGATCTGCGCCTCGCTGAAGTACTTCACCAGGTCATCGACCAGCGCCTCGTCGACCTTGCGGTCGGTGTAGGTGATCCGCTCCGCATATTCGAGTGCCAGCCGCTCGGCCTCGCTGAACAACCTGCTCTCGCGCCAGGCCGTGACCTCGGCCAGCTTCTCCATCCCGCCTTCCGTCGTTTCCAGCACACGGCTGGAATTGATATCGATTCAAAACGGGCAGCCGTTGATCGTCGCAACACGCACATAGAGCAATGCGGGCAGGCCCTTCGGCAGGAGGCCGGACTCTTCGATCGACTGGCCGAGCATGCCGGCCGCCTTCAGGATCGGCGGGCAATGCGCCATGACCTTGGTCGGGTTCAGCAAGCCGCCGAACATCTCGCGCTGCCGGTCGAAGACGGCCTTGAGAATGGCGTCGCCGCCATCCTCCTCGATCTCGCTGACACGGGGCATCGCGGAACCTCGTCGTTTGAGAGACAGGGACGTTAACGTCCCGCCCGCACACCGCACGACGGATATCTTCTAATAGCGATATGAGGCAGATGAAGGCTTCGTTCGGACATCACACTCGCTGAAGGTCGGGTCGCGCGATCAACCAGAACACAACGGACGAAACCACTGCACAGGCCAGAACGAAGGGCAGCATGACGGCCAGGTTGGACAGCAGGTTCAGCCAGGCCGGATCGGCCGCGTCGCCGTCGAAACCCGCCAGGCCGGCAAACAGGGCGAGAAACGTCAGTCCCAGCGCCAGCCCTGCGAGAGCATAGGCCCGCACCCCATCCCAGCGCTTGCGGCGCATGAACAAGTATGCCGGCACGCCGACGAACAGGGCGAATGGATAGGAAATGTAGCCCGCAAACGCGGCATAGCCGAGCGTCTGCGAATCGCCGCCGGCGGCGAGCACCACGCCCGCAAGAACGAGCGCCGGCATCATCGGCGCCACCAGGAAACCTGCCATGGTGCGATACGTACTGCTTCGCGCGGACGCCATGTCTCTCCCCCTCCCGCGATGACCGCTCGGCAATGATCCGTTGGGCCCCTCCCACCGTCCTGCAGGCCGATCCGGCGATCAAGACTTTCCGCGGCCCGCCTTTCCGTCGGCCAGGGACAGCGCCCGCTGCGACGGCAATCCGAGGCCCTGGAGAATGGTCGCGATGACCGAGCGTTCGTAGCTCGACGGCGGCTGACGGGACGCAATGTGGCGCATGGCGAGCATGATGTAGCCATGGACGAGGTCCACGGCCGCCTGCTCGCCGAAGATCGTAAAGTCCCTCTGGCGGACGCCCAACCTCACGTCGGCCAGCACGAACCTGCCGATCGCCTGCAGCATCCGGGGCGAGGTCGTTGCGAGTTCGAGGATCAACATCGCCGTCGGGGGGCTTTCCCGGGCGATCTGGAGATAGCGCCGGCAACCATCGACCGTTCGCTCGGCCCCAGTGTGCAGGGCCAGGTGGGCTTCCTGCGCCGCCTCCAGCATCGTGGTCGAGAACCACCCGGCGACCGCCTCGACGATCTCCGCCTTGCTCGTGAAATGATTGTAGAAGGTGCCCGTCGTCACTTTTGCGCGCGCGGCGATTTCCTGGACCGCCGCCTTCGCAGCCCCCTGCTCCGCCATCACCTCGATTGCAGCCTCGATGATCTGGCGCCGCGTGCGTTCGCGCTTGGGCATCCTGGCAACAGACGCCTCTCGTTGCGGTCGAGGGAGCTTCTTCATGTCGCGGACCTGATTACTTTTTTTTAACTTGTCGCTCAAATTTGGAGGGTGCATTCAATTTTGGCCACCGTTGGCGGCGATCACCAAACCAGGGCTCCGAGCCATGACCATTTTCCAGAAGACGACGACACGACGTACCTTCCTGAAATCCTCCGCCGCCGTGGCCTCGGCCTCTCTACTTACCGCGCCCGTCGAGATGGCGCAGGCGCAGGGTACGGCCCCCACGGTCTCGCGCGGCCGCGGGCCCCTGAACATCCTGTTCGTCTTCACCGACCAGGAACGCTTCCATGACAAGTGGCCGAAGGGCCTGTCGCTGCCGGGCCACGAGCGCCTGGAGCGCACTGGCACGACCTTCACCAACCACCAGTGCCCGGCGACAATGTGCACTTCGTCGCGGTCAGTGATCGTGACCGGCCTGCAGACCGCAAACAACGGCATGTTCGAAAATCTCGACGTACCCTGGATGCGCGACCTTGCGGCGCCGACCTCGGGCCAGATGCTGCGGAAGGCGGGCTACTACACCGCCTACAAGGGCAAGTGGCACCTGAGCCGGGACTTCGACACGGGCTCCGTCGACAAGTTCATGACGCCTCACATGGAAAAATATGGCTTCGCCGACAATTTCTCACCGGGCGACCTGATCGGCCACACGCTGGGCGGCTACAGCTTCGATCACATCACAGCCGGCAGTGCCATCAACTGGCTGCGCACCAAGGGCCGTCCGCTGAGCGACGACGGCAAGCCCTGGTGCATGTATGTGAGCTTCGTCAATCCGCACGATGTCATGTACTTCAACACCGACGCGCCGGGCGAAAACGTGCAGGACACCGGCAAGCTGCGCCTCCATGCGGCCCGCGCCCCCGAGCACAAGCTATACCAGACGACCTGGGACGTTCCCGTCCCCGACACTCTGCGCCAGCCGTTCGACGCGCCGGGTCGTCCCAGGGCGCATGGTGAGTTCGATCGCGTCTGGGACCATATCCTGGGTCACATTCAGCCTGAGGAAGCCCGCTGGAGGCGCTTCAACGACTATTATCTCAACTGCATCCGCAATGTGGACCGCTCGATCGAGGCGTTGCTCGCCGAGCTGGAGGCACTCCAGCTCGACCAGAATACAATCGTCATTTTCACCTCGGACCATGGCGAGATGGCGGGTGCTCACGGGCTGCGCGGCAAGGGCCCGTTCGCCTACCGGCAGACGAATCACCTGCCGTTCTACATCATCCATCCCGACGTCAAGGGCGGCCAGCAATGCAAGTCGCTCAGTAGCCATATCGACCTGCTGCCCACCATGTTCTCCATGGCCGGCGTGAAAGCCGATCGTGCCGCAGAACTCGCCGGGCGGGTGCTGCCCGGCCAGGACCTGTCCCCGCTCCTGGCCAATCCGGCCAGCCAGGCGATCGACGCAGCGCGCCCCGCGACCCTGTTCACCTACAGCGGGCTCGCCAGCAACGACGCCTCGGTCTTCGACTTCGCCGCCAAGATGGTCATGGCCGGCAAGGACCCGAAGGAAGAAGCCAAGCGACAGGGGTTCCGGCCCGATCTCAAGAAGCGCGGCCATGTCCGCTCCGCCTTCGACGGCCGCTACCGGTTCACGCGCTACTTCTCGCCGCTCGACCACAACGATCCCGCGTCGATCGACGAGCTGTTCAAGTGGAACGACGTCGAACTCTACGATCTAGCCGCGGATCCGGCGGAGATGAACAATCTCGCGATTGACCGCAAGGCCAACGCCGAGGTCATCCTGGCGATGAACGGCAAGCTGTCGGCGCTGATCAAGGCCGAGATCGGCAGGGACGACGGGCGCGAGTTGCCCGACATCGCCGGCATCACCTGGGGCCTCGACCAGATCGATCTCTGAAGCCGCCGGGACGATCGTCCCGGTGGGCGCGACCCAGTCGCGCGCCCGCCGCTGGTGGGCCTAGAAGCCCAGTGCCTTGGCCTGCACCACGCCTTCGATGCCGACGATCTTGCCCATCAGCGCGGGCGAGATCGGCTGGTCGACCTGAACCAGTGCGATGGCCGATCCGCCCGGCTTGTCGCGGCCGAGGTGGAAGGTGGCAATGTTGACCTTGCCCTCGCCCAGCAGCGTGCCGAGGCGGCCGATGAAGCCCGGCTTGTCGTCGTTGGTGATGTAGAGCATGTGCGGCGCGAACTCGGCGTCGATCTCGATGCCCTTGATCTCGACGATGCGCGGATGCTTGCCGCCGAACAGCGTGCCCGTGACCGAGCGCGTGTACTTCTCGGTCGTGACCGAGAGGCGGATCATCGAATTGTAGTCGGTCTCGCGCTCGTGCTTGACCTCGGCCACCTCGATGCCGCGCTCGCGGGCGATCACCGGCGCATTGACCATGTTGACCGACGTGAGCTGCGGGCGCAGCACGCCCATCAGCGCGACCTGGGTCAGCGGCTTGACGTTGAGCTTCGCCACCTGCCCCTCGTACTCGATCGAGACGGCCTTGATGTCGGTGTCCGTGAGCTGACCGGCGAACGCGCCGAGCTTCTCGGCAAGGTCGAGAAACGGCGCCAGCTTCGGAGCATCCTCGGCCGAAACGTTCGGCATGTTGAGTGAGTTGGTGACCGCGCCTGTCAACAGGTAGTCGGCCATCTGCTCGGCGACCTGCAGGGCGACGTTCTCCTGGGCCTCAACCGTCGAGGCGCCAAGGTGCGGCGTGCAGACGAGGTTGGGCGCGCCGAACAGGACGTTCGACTTGGCCGGCTCCTCGACAAACACGTCGAAGCCCGCACCTGCGATGTGGCCCGAGACCAGCAGGTCGCGCACCGCCAACTCGTCGACCAGGCCGCCGCGCGCGCAGTTCACGATGCGCACGCCCTTCTTCGTCTTCATCAGGTTGGCGCGGGAAAGGATGTTCTTCGTCTGCTCGGTGAGCGGCGTGTGCACCGTGATGAAGTCGGCGCGGGCCAGCACCTGCTCCAGAGTCGCCTTCTCGACACCGAGCTCGGTGGCGCGCTGGTCGCTCAGGAACGGGTCGTAGGCCACGACGCGCATCTTGAGGCCGATGGCGCGCTCGGCGACGATCGAACCGATGTTGCCGCAGCCGATCAGGCCCAGCGTCTTGAAGCTGAGCTCGGTGCCCATGAACTTGTTCTTTTCCCACTTGCCGGCCTGGGTGCTGGCATTGGCCTCCGGCACCTGGCGGGCGACGGCGAACATCAGGGCGATGGCGTGCTCGGCGGTGGTGATCGCATTGCCGAACGGCGTGTTCATCACGACGACGCCGTGCGAGGTCGCGGCCTTGATGTCGACATTGTCGACGCCGATGCCGGCGCGGCCGACGACCTTGAGCTTCTTGGCCACGGCCAGAACCTCGGCCGTCACCTTGGTGGCCGAGCGGATCGCCAGGCCCTCGTAGTTGCCGATGATCTCGCGCAGCTCGGCCGGCTTCAGGCCCGGCTTGAAATCGACGTCGCAACCGCGTTCCGAGAAGATCTCGACGGCGCGGGGGGACAGCTCATCGGAAATGAGAACCTTGGGCTTTGCCATTGCTAAACACTCCTCAAGTCGGGGGAGCGCGCCACTCCAGTGGCGCAATCATGATTCAAGACCGCCACTGGAGTGGCGCGGTCCGATGAAGTATCAGGCGGCTTTCGCGCCGAACTCGCGCTCGATCTCGCCGTAGGCCCAGTCGAGCCACGGCAGCAGCGCTTCGAGGTCGGCCTGCTCAACCGTGGCTCCGCACCAGATGCGCAGGCCCGGCGGGGCGTCGCGATAGGACCCGACGTCGTAGCCCGCCTTCTCGGTCTCGAGCAGGTCGCCCATCTTCTTGGCTGCGGCAGCCTGCTTGTCGGGCGGCAGCGCGGTGAACCACGGCGCCTTTATCACGAGACAGACCGAGGTGTTGGAGCGGATCGCCTTGTCGGCCGCGAGGAAGGCCACCCACGGGCGGGTCTCGACGAACGTCTCGAGCACGCCGAGATTGCCCTCGGAACGCGCCATCAGGCCCTTGAGCCCGCCGACACTCTCGCCCCACTTCAGGCCGTCGATCGCGTCCTCGATACAGAGCAGCGACGGCGTGTTGATCGTGTCGCCCTTGAAGATGGCCTCCGAGAACTTGCCACCCGAGGTGAGGCGAAAGATCTTTGGCATCGGCCAAGCCGGCGTGTAGCTTTCCAGCCGCTGGATGGCGCGCGGCGACAGGACGAGCATGCCGTGCGCGCCCTCGCCGCCCATCACCTTCTGCCAGGACCAGGTCACGACATCGAGCTTGGCCCACGGCAGATCCATCGCGAAGACGGCCGATGTCGCGTCGCAGATCGCCAGGCCCTGGCGATCGTCGGCGATCCAGTCGCCGTTGGGGACTTTCACGCCGGAGGTCGTACCGTTCCAGGTGAAGACGACATCGTGCGTCCAATCGACGGCCTTCAGATCGGCGATCTGCCCGTAGGGCGCCTTGAGCGTGCGCACGTCCTTGAGCTTGAGCTGCTTCACCACGTCGGTGACCCAGCCCTCGCCGAAGCTTTCCCAGGTCAGCATGTCGACCGGGCGGGCGCCGAGCAGCGACCACAGCGCCATTTCGACCGCGCCGGTGTCGGACGCGGGAACGATGGCGATGCGATGGTCGGCCGGGATGCCGAGGATCGCGCGCGTACGATCGACGGCTTCGACAATCTTCTTCTTGCCGAGCTTCGAACGATGGGACCGCCCGACGGCGGCATCTTTGAGAACTTCCGGTGTCCAACCCGGACGCTTGGCGCAGGGGCCCGAAGAAAAATCGGGACGCGCGGGACGCAGAGACGGCTTCGTCATTGTCATTCTCCCTTACAGAAGAAATGCACTCCGGTGGGGGAGCGTGGCCCGCGGCCCGTATACGAGCCCGCAGATGTGCCGTCAATGTGGAGAGATTGTCGCGCGTCGAGTCAGCGGCGCTGCAATTCGTAATAGGCGCCGGCGACCGGATCCCTGAACACCTCGGTCGCGCGGAAGTCGTCGTGCAGCATGCGGTAGATCGCAGCGCTGCGACCGGCGGCGGCGACGGTGCCGAGATAGGCCGCCAGCACATCTTGGGACCACGCCCACATGTCGGAGACGATGACGCGGTAGCCGCGGTCCAGTGCCAGATCGATGTCCCGCTTCAGCGCCGCCGCGTGCTCGGGCCCCGTCCAGCCGGGGTGGCGAATCGCACCGGCATTGACGGCGATCCACTTGAACTTCGGATCGGCGGACGGTGCCGGCGGGACCGCGGCCTTGTTGTCCCAATCCCAGGTGCGGCTCCACAGCGCGTACTTCCACGTCGTGATCGGCTCGTAGCCGAAATAGAGGAAGACGCTCGAGTCCGGCGGAAAGCGCTTCTCCAGCGCCGCCGTCGCCGCCACCCAGCGCGGGTCGTCGCCTCGCCATTTGGCCAGCGCCGACACGTTCCAGGCGAGCGGCGCTAACGACAGGACCGCAAGCATGACGGCAATGCCGCGCCGCGACGGCAGCAGCGCCGCGAGCAGCAGCGCCCAGGCCACGGTGAGCCACGGCATAACGTTGAGCTGCATCTGCGGGTCCTGCGGCTGCGAGTAGAAGTTCAAGACTTGCCCCGCCCCCAACGTGCCGAGGAAGACAATGGCGACCGCGCGCAGCCGCGGCTCGCGCCGGCGCGGCCATAGGAGGATCACGCTCGCGATGAAGATCGCGGCCTGCACGACCACCGAGAGCGACAGCGGGAGCAAGGCTTCCCTCGCCGACCGAGGATCGACGAAACCGCCGACCAGCAGCAGGTAGTTCCCGACGCCGGACAGCATCATCCAGGCCTTGTCCCAGCTCAGGCCCGCCCAGCCTGTGGCCACGCCCTTCCCGGTCCACAGGATATCGTGCAGGCCGATGGCGCCGTTGTGTCCTTCCCAGGAGAGCTGGACTATGCCCGATGTCGCGAGGATCGAGGCCGCCAGCACGAGCACATGGCCGAGGCGTCGCCGCATCGGCTCGGGCGCCACCAGCAGAGCCAGCACGAGCGCCGGCAGGGTCGGGAACATCAGCCGCCATTCGATCAGCCAGCCCAGGGTGAACAGCACCCCGACGATCGCAATCCGCTTCCATGTCGGCCGGTCAAACCAGAGTCCGGCCAGCGCCATCGAGGTCAGCACGAAGACGTAGCCCGGCATGATGTCTTCGCTGATGACCGAGAGCAGCAGAACGAAGCCGCAGCCCAGATGGAACACCGACGACAATGCGGCAACGCCTACCCTGTCCGTGAGACGATGGACAAAGGCGTAGACGACGACCGTGCCGAGGCTCGCCCAAAAGGCATTGAGATAGGCGAACTGCTTCCACGGCACGCCGCGCAGGATACCCAGCATGTCGAGCAATCGAGCGCTGACGCCATAGAAGGGAAAGAACAGGTAGTTCGATGGGTCGAGCCGCGCGGTCGACGGGCTCGCGATCCAGGGCTCGGCCTGGATGCTCTTGTACATCCCGTTGGAACTGATGATGTGGACGTTCTGAAGCGAGCCGATCAGGCCGCAGAGCACCATTAGGGACAATGCGAACACCAGCAGGAGCTGCCAGGCTGGCGCTGTCCTCGTCACCAGTGCTTGTGGCCGACCAGGGTCACGGCGCATCCCTCCTCAGGCGGCCTTTCGGGCCCTGATGGCATACTGCCCTCCCATCGGCAGCCAAGCCAGCAGGGGATCGATGCCGCGCAGGAAAGCCAGGCCGGGCGGCATGAACATCAGGTAGTCGGTATCGAGCGTGTAGCGCGCCACGTCGAGCAGGCCGTGCCGCACTTCGCTCGCGTCGAGCAGAATGGCGTTCTGGTCGATCGGCGTGCGGGCCGTGACGTACCGCACCAGCGGATTTCGGGGATTGTGCTCGAAGACGTAGATGCGACCGCCCGGCTTGAGCACGCGGCCGAGTTCGGCATAGACCGCCGGCCGATCCTCGACCGGAACATGGTGCAGCACGGCGCTGATCATGACGATGTCGAAGCATGCGTCGGCGAAGGGCGTGCGGGCGCCCTGCTGCGGCGCCAGTTTCGGCGGCGCGCCCAGGTCGCGCGGCCAGCGCCGTTCGACCTGGCGCAGCATGCCGGTCGAGATGTCACAACCGGTGAAGGCCGCCTTGGCGCCGAGCCCGATCAGGACGCGCATCAGGCTGCCGATGCCGCAGCCATAATCCAGCACCGAAAGCCCGCCGGTCCGCAGTGCGGGTTCCCGGCGCAGCAGCCAGCGCGCCTTCACCGCAATGAACTGGTCAGGCGAGCTGCCCAACAGGCGCTTGATGGGATTGTCGAGGCCGCCCTCGTACTCGGCCGCGTAGTCGTCGAACTCCGCCGGCTCGCCCGACCAGGATTGCGGATCCGACGCGCTCACGACGGCTCCCCCTTCGGGCCACCGACGATGTCACGGATCATGAACAGGGGCCGTCCCTTGCTCTGGTCGTAGAGGCGGCCGAGATAGGCACCGATGATGCCCAGCATCAAGAACTGCATGCCGCCCAGCAGGCCGACCGCGGCCATCAGCGAGGTCCAGCCCGGCAGCGTGTGACCGCCCCACCAGCCCACGATCGAGTAGACGAAGAAGCCGAATCCCAGGGCCGCCATGATCCAGCCGATGGTCATCGAGGCCATCAGCGGCACGACGGAGAAAGAGGTGATCGCGTCGGCGGCGAAGCGGACCATCTTGGCGATGGGATACTTGCTCTCGCCCGCCACCCGCGCGTGGCGATCATAGACCAATGGCACCTGCCGTCCGCCGATCCAGGCCACCATGCCGCGAATGAAGCGGTGGCGCTCGGGCATGGCGAGCAGCAGGTCGAGCACCCGCCGTGTCACAAGCCGGAAGTCGCCGGCATCGGGCGGGATCTGCACATCGGTCAGGCGGGCGATCAGGCGATAGAAGGCGGCGGCGGTGGCGCGCTTGAACAGGCTCTCGCCCTCGCGCTGGCGCCGCTGGCCGTAGACCACGTCGGCCCCCTGATCTATCAGCGCCATCATGTCGGGCAACAGTTCGGGCGGATCCTGCAAATCGGCGTCAATGATCAGGATGCGTTCGCCTCGGCATACCGAGAGACCGGCGGTGAGCGCCAGCTGATGGCCGTGATTGCGCATCAGGCGGACCGCGACGATGCGCGGATCGCGGCCTGCCGCATCCGCCAGGACATCCCACGTGCGATCGCGAGACCCGTCGTCGACCAGCACGATTTCGCTGGTGCCGCCGACGCCGTCCAGGACGGCGCCGACCCGGCGCAGGAATTCAGGCAGCGCGTCCTGCTCGTTGTAGCAGGGCGCGACCACGGAAACGGCCGGACGGGGTGCGGAACTCATAGCCGGGGAGCAATAGCCCATGCGCGGCGGGAAAACGAGCGGCCCTATCGCCCCTGCCATCCGTCTCCCCAAGGACGGCGCAATCGGCTATCAAGCGGCACCATGACGTCCAATGACAACGACCATCGCGGCCTTCTGCCGGCAGGACTTGCCGACCTCCTGCCTCCCGACGCGGCGCGCGAAGCACGCGCAATAGACGTCGCCATCGAGCGCTTCGCCGCGTTCGGCTACGAGCGGGTGAAGCCGCCACTGGTCGAATTCGAGGAATCGCTGCTGGGCGGACCGGGCGCCGCGCTCGCCTCGCAGACCTTTCGCCTCATGGACCCGGTCTCGCAGCGCATGATGGGCGTGCGGCCGGACATGACCGTCCAGGTCGCGCGCATCGCCGTGACCCGCCTGAAGCACGAACCCCGGCCGCTGCGCCTTTCCTACGGCGGCAACGTGATCCGCGTCCGGGGCAGCGCGCTCAAGCCCGAGCGGCAGTTCGCCCAGGTCGGCACCGAGCTGATCGGCGTCGACAGTGCGGAGGCGGATGCCGAAGCCGTCCTGCTGGCGGTCGATACGCTGCGCGCCATCGGCGTTTCCGACCTGACTGTCGATCTCAACCTGCCGACTCTGGTCGCCGCCGTGGCAAACGGCCTGAAGCAGTCCGGCGAGGCGCTGAACCGCCTGCGGCGGGCGCTCGATCGCAAGGACGAGGGCGGCATCGCCAAGGCCACCGACGACAGGAAGGTGGCGGATCTCTTCGCCGGCCTCCTGCGCGCCGCCGGGCCTGCCGACAAGGGCATCGAGCAGCTCGCGAGGCTGGAACTGCCGGAGGCAGCCGCCGCTGAGGCAGCCCGCCTCGCCGACGTCGTGAAGCTCGTCCTCGCGGCGGAGCCCGACCTGCCACTGACGATCGATCCGGTGGAGTATCGCGGCCTGGAGTACCAGACGGGCGTCTCCTTCTCTGTGTTCGCCCTCAAGGGCCGTGAGGAGCTGGCACGGGGCGGGCGTTATTCCGCCGGTTATCCCGAAGACGGGGTCAGCGAACCGGCAACCGGCTTCACCGTCTACATGGACGCAGTGCTGGCCGCCTCCGAGCCGCCGCCGGAACGGCCCCGGCTCTATGTCGGGATGGGAACGCGGTGGGCTGATGCCACGCACTGGCAGGCGAAGGGCTATGCCGTCGTGCGCGCTGTCGTCGCAGTGACCGAGCCGCGGGCCGAAGCGAAGCGGCTGCGTTGCAGCCATGCCCTGATCGACGGACAGGCTGTTCCTCTCTGAGGATGCATTTCGCCTCGCTCCGGGCGGGGGGAAGTGCTATCCGACATCACGCCTCTCCGGAACCGGCCCCGGGGAGGCGTTTTCGTGTCTGAAGGGAACCGGCCGAAGGAAAATGAAATGGCCAATGTGGCAGTGATCGGCGCCCAGTGGGGCGACGAAGGCAAAGGCAAGATCGTCGACTGGTTGAGCGAGCGCGCCGAGGTCGTGGTGCGCTTCCAGGGTGGTCACAATGCCGGCCATACGCTGGTCATCGGCAACCAGACGTACAAGCTGGCCCTGCTGCCGTCCGGCGTAGTGCGCCCGGGCAAGCTTTCGATCATCGGCAACGGCGTGGTTATCGACCCCTGGCACTTCCTCGAGGAAGTGCGGAAAGTCACCGCGCAGGGCCTGTCGGTGACGCCGGCCAGCCTGAAGATCGCCAACCATGCGGTGCTGATCCTGCCCCTGCATCGCGACCTCGATGGGTGGCGCGAGGATGCGCCCGGCGTGATCCGGGTCGGCACGACGCGCCGCGGCATCGGCCCGGCCTACGAGGACAAGGTCGGGCGCCGCGCCATCCGTGTCGGCGATCTCGCCGAACCGGACATGCTACCGCTCAAGGTCAATACGCTGCTGGCGCATCACAATGCGCTGCGCAAAGGGCTCGGCCAGCCGACCATCGATCCGGTCCAGCTGACGACCGAGTTGCTGGAACTCGCGCCGAAGCTCCTGCCTTTCGCGGAAGATGTCTGGGAACGCCTCGACGGGCTGCGCGCCGCCGGCAAGCGCATCCTGTTCGAGGGCGCGCAGGCCACCATGCTCGACATCGATCACGGCACCTATCCCTATGTCACCTCGTCCAACACGGTGGCGGCGCAGGCCATGATCGGCAGCGGCATGGGCAACGGTTCGGTCGGCTACGTGCTGGGCATTGCCAAGGCCTACACCACGAGGGTCGGCGACGGCCCCTTCCCCACCGAGCTGACCGACGCTGTCGGCCAGGGACTGGGCGATCGCGGCATGGAGTTCGGCACCAACACCGGCCGGCGCCGGCGCTGCGGCTGGTTCGACGCGGTGATGGTGCGGCAGGCAGTCAAGCTGAACGGCATCGACGGCATCGCGCTCACCAAGCTCGACGTGCTCGACGGCGAGAAGGTCATCAAGGTCTGCGTCGGCTACGAGCTCGACGGCAAGCGCATCGAGCGCTTTCCCTTCACCATGGGTGCACAGGCCAAGCTGAAGCCGATCTGGGAGGAGTTCGAGGGCTGGAGCGAGAGCACGCGCGGGGCGCGCTCCTTCGCCGAGCTGCCGGCGACCTGCATCAAGTACGTGCGGCGAGTCGAGGAACTGGTCGGCTGCCCCGTGGCGCTGCTCAGCACCAGCCCGCAGCGCGAGGACACGATCCTGATGACCGATCCGTTCCGCGACTGATCGTGGAATACTTAAATGAACTGCTCGCGCGGGCAAACTTGGGTCCCTGGGACAGCTGGAGCATGCAGTACCGCGTGCTCGCGGTGGTCATCGGGCTGCTCGTCGGCTACTGGGTGCTGCAGCTGCTCCTGCCGGTAGTGTTTCGCGTCCTCCGGCCCTTCGTCTTCCTCGCGGTCATCCTTGCCGCCGTCTGGGCCCTATTCCCGACCGAAGTCTGCTCGATCGAGGTCTTGTCGAAGATCCCGAAGCTCTGCGTGCGTTGACGATATTCCGTCGCCCTGAGCGTAGCCGAAGGGCCTCTTTTACTTTCAACGGATCGGGTGCCGGAAAAGAGGTCCTTCGACTACACGTCTGCGGCGCTCCGCTCGGGACGACGAATCTAACTTACTTCACACTGACGTTCGTCAGGTCGACGAACCAGGACTGCGCCGGGACGAAGCCCTGCACGTTCTTGTTGAAGGCGCGCGGATTGAGATCGTGCACGATGTAGAGCCACGGCGGATTGTCGACCAGCCTCTCGTGCGCCACCTTGAAGTTCTGCAGGATCGTCGCTTCGTCGGTCGCTTCCGCCAGGGTCTTGAGCGCCGTTTCGAACTTCTCGTCGTTCCACTGCTCGAAGTTGGAGCCCATGGGCGAGAAATTCGCCGCGGCGAAGTAGCGGTACATCATGCCGACGTCGCTGGACGGTGAACTCACGTTGAGAGCCATCGCCCCGTTTAGAGAGGGTGCATCGGGCGTGGCGCGGCTGGCGTTCAGCAGCACCTGCCATTCCACGGCATCGACCTGGACGTCGACACCGCAGGCTTGCTTCAGGTTCTCCTGCAACGCCTCGTTCATCGGCAGCGGCAGCATCTGACCCGAGCCCGAGGTCGAGATCATGACCTTGAACGAGAGCGGCTTCTGCGGCGTGAATCCGGCCTCGGCCAGCAGCTTTTTGCCCTTGGCCGGATCGAACGTGTACCTGTTCACCGGATTGCCGAACGCGGCATCCGTGGGCTTCAGCCAGCCGACGGACGGCTCGGCGGTACCGTTCAGCATCGAGACGATGGCGCCGCGGTCGATGCAGTAGTTCAGCCCCTGGCGCACGCGGACGTCGGCCAGCGGGCTGTTCTTGGCGGCCATGTTGTAGAACCACGGCCAGACGTGTGGGTAGGAGTTGGTGGAGATCACGTACCCCGCCTGCTTCAGCGACGGGATACCATCCGGAGGCGGCACCTCGATCCAGTCGACCCGCCCGGAGCGCAGCGCCGCCAGGCGCGTGTTGGCCTCGGGGATCGGCAACAGCAGGACCGCATCGACTTTGGCCTTCTTTCCGGCATCCCAGTACCCGTCGTTGCGGCCCAGCGAGACCGACTGACGCGGCACGACCTTGGTGATCTTGAACGGTCCGGTGCCGGCGCCACCAGCGGCGCCGACCTTGTTCCAATCCTTGCCGGCCTTCTCCCACTGTGTCGGCGAAGCGGTGAGGATGTACGGCACCATCCATGGAAAGTACGAGGCGACGACGGTCGTGGTGAGCGCAACCGTATTGTCGTCAATCTTCTTGTAGCCCGCGAGAATCGGCACGCGGGAGCGCATGATGCCAGCGGAGTTGGCCTCGAACTGCGCACTGTCCTTGTTGAAGATGCGCTCGAGATTCCAGATCACCGCGTCGGCGTTGAAGTCGGTGCCGTCGTGGAATTTCACGCCCTTACGGAGATTGAAGATCCAGGTCTTCTTGTCGTCCGGCGCCTGCTTCCAGCTTTCGGCAAGGCCCGGCCGCAGGGTTGCGAGCTGATCCGACTTCGACAGGTCGAACAGGATCAGGCCTTCGAAGATCGGGAAACCGAGAAAGCGCATGCCCTCGAAGCCGTTGTTCGGCATGCCCGTGGTCGTCGGAATGTCCGACGCCGTCATGGCGATGCGCAGCGTTTTCTCCTGCGCCTGCGCCGCCGACAGATGCAGCAAGGACGCGGCGGCCAGTGCCACGGCGAGACGGAATCGGCGAAGGCTCATGCATGTGCTCCTGAAGTCAGCTCCCCGGAAGCGACATGCAATCAGCGGGCCATCAATTCCTCGAAGCGCTTGAGATAGTCCCGCGCATGCGACTTGTAGTCGGCGTCGGGGATCCGCAGGTGAATGTCGGACACCATGGCCCACATGGCTTCGCGCAGGGCGCTGGCCGCCTTCATGGCCTGGAAGGCGCGGCGCAGGTCGGCCGGGACCTTGCCCTCGAAATAGGCATCCAGGAGGGCCTTATCCTCGGAATCGCCGAAGGCGCCGTTCGCCGACAGGTTGGCCAGGTCGAACAGGGCCGTGCCGAAGCCGCCATATTCCCAGTCGATCAGCCAGAGGCGGCTGCCATCGTCCATCACATTGCCCGGCAGCAGGTCGTGATGACCGAAGACGATAGGCATCGGCACCTGTGCCGCTTCGAGCACCCGGTTCACCTCCAGGTAGCGCGGCACGTCGATGGCGAACGGGCTTTCCGATTCCCTGATCGTACGCGCGTAGTCGCGGATTACGTGGAAGACCCAGAAGAAGTTCGGAGGACCGGCGAGATGCGTGCCGACAAACCGATGGCATGTCTGCAACAGCGGAACGAGGCGCTGGATATTCAAGCGCAGATCGGCTTCGGTGAAGGTCCGCCCCTCGACGTGACGCATCACGAGAATGCCGGGCTCGGTGTGAACGACTTCAGGCGACAGGCCCGCGGCATGGGCGGCGATCGACGCAGCGCGCTCGCGATCACGGAAGACGTGGTGGACCGGAATGTCGTCGCCGATGCGCACGACGAACTTCTCGCCGGCGTCTTCGACGACGTACGACAGGTTGGTCAGCCCGCCCAGCAGCGGTGCCATCTTCACCAGGCCGCGCCAGCACGTCAGGCCGGCAACTCTTCGCTCAAGATCCGTCACGGGCTTTTCGCATCGCGCGTGGTCTTCCAACCGTCATGCACTCGATCATTTCACGAGCCACGGCGGCACGCTACCCTCGCGCCCTTCTCGAGGAGGAAATGTATGCCCGACGCAAACGTCCCCAACACCATCACCGGCCGCGATGCCTTCCTGCGCGTGCTGAAGGACGAGGGCGTCACCAAGATGTTCGGCAATCCCGGTACGACCGAGCTGCCGATCATGCATGCCCTCTCCTCGGCCCCGGAGATGGGGTACGTGCTGGCCCTCCAGGAAGCCGTCGTGATCGCCATGGCCGACGGCTATGCGCGGGCCTCCGGCAAGCTGGTCTCCTGCAACGTCCACGTGGCACCCGGCCTCGGCAACGCGATCGGGTCGATCTACACCTCGATGATGTCGGGCACGCCGATGATCGTGACTGCCGGTCAGCAGGAGCAAGGCCACGGGCTCACCGAGCCCCTGCTCTACGCGCCGCTGGTCCCGATCGCCCAGCCGGTCGTGAAATGGGCCACCGAGGTCAACCGCATCGAGGACCTGCCGCGCATCCTGCGCCGCGCCGCCAAGGTCGCGATGACCGCGCCGACCGGGCCGGTCTTCATCTCGCTGCCGGGCGACATCCTGAACAACGAAGCCGCCATCGACATGGGCGAGGTGACCCGCGTCGACACGGCGGTACGGCCGAGCGACGCGGCGCTGGAACAGCTGGCAGGGCGCCTGCTTTCGGCCAAGAGGCCCGTGATCCTGGCCGGCCACGAGATTGCCACGTCGGACGCCTTTGCCGAGGCCACCGAGCTGGCCGAGACGCTGGGCGCGCCGGTGCTGCAGCAGACGGTGGCCTGGGGCGCGCACTTCCCCTCCGAGCATCCCGCCTATCTCGGCGCGCTGAACCGCGACCAGAAGTACGTGCGTCGCGTGCTTTCCGACTACGACCTGATGCTCTGCGTCGGCTCCGATGTGCTGAAGATGTCGGTGTGGAGCGAGACCGAGCCGCTGCCCGAGACCACTAAGGTAGCGATGATCGGCCTGCGCGACTGGGAGATGGGCAAGAACTTCCCGGCCGAGATCGCGCTGCGCGCCGATGTGAAGGAGACGCTGAAGGCTCTGGTGCCGTTGCTGAAGAAGCTGGGCGGCGCCAAGCTCGCCGAGAAGGCCAAGGCTTCGCTGGCCGAGATCGCGACGCGCAACTGGAGCGCCCAGCGCGCGCAGAAGGCTGCCAGGGTCGCGACGCCGGCGGGCGGGCCGTTGCCCGCCGAATGGCTCATGATGCGTCTCAGCGACAAGCTGCCGAAGGACGCCATCATCGTCGAGGAAGGCCTCACCAGCACCGCGACCTTGCCGAGCTACTTCCCCTTCCGTGACCGCAACAGCTTCTTCGGCAATGTGAGCGGCGGCATCGGCTGGGGCATCGCCGCCGCGGTCGGCGTGCAGATCGCGGAGCCGAAGCGCCGCGTCGTGGCGGTGATCGGCGACGGCAGCGCCATGTACTCGATCTCGGCGATCTGGAGCGCGGCCAACCAGAAGCTGCCGGTCATCTTCCTGATCACCAACAACGAGGGCTACCAGATCCTCAAGAACCGCCTGAAGTTGTTCCATGGCAACGACAGACCGATCGGCATGGACTTCAACGATCCGCCGATGAACATCGCGATGATCGCCGAGGGCTTCGGCCTGCCGGCCGAGCGGGTCGACACGGCGGAGGGCTTCGACGCCGCCCTCGACCGGGCGCTGGCGCGGACCGACGGTCCGACGCTGATCGAGGCCATGGTGAAGAAGGGCTGACGGAGAGGTTCGACATGCGCGAGGTCAGGCACGCTTTCGTCGAGACGCGCGGTTTTCCGACCCATGTGGCCGAGGCCGGCAGAGGCGCGCCGTTGTTCCTTCTGCACGGCTGGCCCGAATTCTGGGCGACCTGGGAGCCGATGTTCGAACGACTGCCCGATCGCTTCCGGCTGATCGCGCCGGACTTCCGCGGCTTCGGCGAAAGCGGCAATCCCGCCACCGGAGCTTCGGATCAGGCCGGCCCCGACGTGCTGGCCGACGATATCGTGGCCCTCCTCGACCGGCTGGGCATCGCCAGGGCGGGCTTCGTCGGCCACGATGTCGGCGCCTATGTGATGCAGCGGCTGGCGATCAGGCATCCCGAGCGGGTGGCCGGGCTGTTCTTCTTCAACTGCGGCACCCACGGCGTCGGCGCACGCTGGCGCGACCCCGAACAGATCAACGAGATCTGGTACCAGACCTTCCACCAGATGCCGTTCGCACCCGTCATCGTCGGAGCATCACGAGACACATGCCGGGCCTACTTCCGGCATTTCCTGACCCACTGGTGCCATCGCAAGGACGCGTTCGACGGCGTGCTGGAGCGCTGGGTCGACAACTTCTTGCGTCCCGGCAACCTCCAGGGCGGCTTCAACTGGTACATCTCGCAGAATGCCGGCCGCCTCGCGGTCATGGCCGGAACCGCGCCCAAGCCGCCCCTGATCACCCAGCCCGCGCGCGTCCTCTGGGGCCGCCACGACCCGGTGCTGAAGTCGGCCTGGATCGACGTCGTCGGAAACTATTTCGAAGACGTGGAAGCCGGCATCGCGGAGGATGCCGGTCACTTCGTTCACTACGAGCAGCCCGATCTGGCCGCCGCGGAGATCTCGAAGTTCTTCGAGCGGATCGGCTACCGCGTGCAGCAATGAAGGTTCGTCTCGATGAAGGCCGCACAGACCACTGATCTCAGCTCCATCGACAACTATGCACTCGTCGAGCTGCCTGCGCCCCAGCCAGGCGAGGGCGAAGTCCGTATCAAGGTCGCCGCCTGCGGGGTCGGATACGTCGACGCTCTGGTTGCGCTTGGCCGCTACCAGGTCAAGCCGTCCCTGCCTCACGTGCCCGGTGCCGAGATCGGGGGCTTGGTGGATGCGCTGGGGCCAGGGGTCACGGGATTCGCAATAGGAGAGCGTGTCCTGGCGCAGGCGCACGGCGCCTTTGCAGAGTACGCGATCGCCTCGGGACGGGCGGTCAGGCGCATACCTGACCGGATGAGCATGAGCCAGGCCGCTGGATTTCGTGTCAACTACGGCACCGCCCTGCACGGCCTTCGCGATCGCGCTGTACTCAAAGCCGAGGAGACCCTGGTGGTGATCGGCGCTGCCGGCGGCGTCGGATTGGCTGCCGTCCAAATCGGTCGGTTACTCGGCGCGAAGGTCATTGGTGTCGCCTCGACCGAGCAGAAACGCGCCGCCGTTGAACAGGCAGGTGCGGGAGTCACCCTAGACCGGGCCGTCGAAGGATGGCGGGACCGGCTAAAGGCGGCGGCGCCGAGCGGCATCGACGTCGTCTTCGATCCGGTAAGCGGCGCTCTGCTGCAGCCTGCATTCCGGTCGCTTGGATGGCGCGGGCGATACCTCGTCGTAGGTTTCGCCGGCGGCGAGATACCGGCCTTGCCGGTGAATTTGCCACTGCTCAAGGGGGCAGCCGTGATCGGCGTGGACTATCGCCAGTTCAGCGCCGTGTTCGAGGCCGAAGCCGCCGCCAGCGACCTCGAGGAACTGCTCGCCTGGGTCGCGAAGGGCGAACTCGATGTGCCGGTCGGCAGAACCTTCCCCTTCGGCGAATACCGCGAAGCGCTTAAGTATGCGCTCTCCGGTGACGGAACGGGAAAGACCATTCTGGTGGTCGATCCGAGCCTGGGCTAACTCGGACGTGAAGGCACCGCGGTTCCGCGGCACCCTCGCCGGGCAGCTAGGTGCCGGCTCGTCCTAGCTCGCCTTCTCGTGCTTCTTGATGGCCGGCATCAGACCGGTCGGGTCGACCAGCTTGCCGTGCGCCAGCATGTTGTGGGCATGGGCCAGGTGGTGGAGCGCGAACGAGGTCTGCATGGCGCCGACCCGGCCCTGTGCGTCCTGCGCCGCATTTATGGCCTGCTTCACGAGCTTCAGGGCGAATAGCGGCTTCTGGGCGATGCGCTCGGCCATCGCTAGGCCGAAGGGTTCGAGTTCAGCGCGCGGGACGACATGGTTCACCATTCCCAGGCGATGCGCCTCGGTCGCCTTGATCCAGTCGGCCGTGAACAGAAATTCCTTGGCCTTGCGGATGCCCATCTCCCAGGGATGGGCGAAGAACTCGGCACCGCCCACGCCCATCGCTACCGAATGGTCGAGGAACTCGGCGTCCTCCGAACAAACGATGAGGTCGCAGGGCCACATCAGCATCAGCCCGCCGATCATCACCTTGCCGTGGACCAGCGCCAGCGTCGGCTTGGGAATGTTGCGCCAGCGCTCGCAGAAGCCGAGGTAGATCTCCTGCTCGCGCGCGTACTGCGCCTCGGCACCGGGCTTGCCGAAGCCGCCCCAGGTGCCGACGGTGTCGTGCCTGGACATGTTGCCGTGCCCGTCGACCTCGCGCAGGTCATGACCCGAGGAGAAGTGCGGGCCATTGGCCGACAGCACGATGACCTTTACGGGGTCGTCGTGAGCGGCGCGGTCGAAGGCGTCGTTCAGCGCATAGAGGAACGCCGTGTCCTGCGCGTTGCGGGTGTCGGGCCGGTTGAGGACGATGCGGGCGATTCCGCCCGGCAAGTTCTCGTAGAGGATCGGCGACGTCGTCATGGCGGGCTCCCGGATGTTTCCGGGAGCCTACCGTACGAAACGTTTCTCGTCGCTCAGCCGCGCGCCGGCTGGGTCGTCGGCCGGGCGGCCGCCTCGACGACCATGTTCTTCATGGCCTTCTGCAGCTTGTCGAAGGCGCGCACCTCGATCTGGCGCACCCGCTCGCGACTGATGCCGTACTTGGACGACAGGTCCTCGAGCGTCTTCGGCTCGTCGACCAGACGCCGCTCCACGATGATGTGGCGTTCGCGGTCGGTGAGCTGCTTCAGGGCTGCGGCCAGCATGCCCTTGCGCTGGCCCAGCTCCTGGCTCTCTCCCAGCCGGGCTTCCTGGTTGGGCGCATCGTCGACCAGCCAGTCCTGCCACTCCATGTCGCCCTCGGCCTTTACCGGGGCGTTGAGCGACGAATCGGGCGCGGCGAGGCGGCGGTTCATGTTCACCACCTCCTCCTCGGGCACGCCGAGCCGGGTGGCGATCTTGGTCACCTGCTCGGGCGTCAGGTCGCCCTCCTCGATGGCCTGCATCTGGCCCTTGAGCTTGCGCAAGTTGAAAAACAGCTTCTTCTGCGCCGCCGTGGTGCCCATCTTCACGAGCGACCAGCTGTGCAGGATGTATTCCTGGATTGAGGCGCGGATCCACCACATGGCATAGGTGGCGAGGCGGAAGCCTCGGTCCGGGTCGAACCGCTTCACCGCCTGCATCATGCCGACGTTGCCCTCGGAGATCAGCTCGGCGACCGGCAGGCCGTAGCCGCGGTACCCCATGGCGATCTTCGCCACCAGGCGCAGGTGGCTGGTGACCAGGCGATGCGCGGCCTTGCTGTCACCGTGCTCGCGCCAACGCTTGGCCAGCATGAATTCTTCCTGCGGTTCCAGCAGGGGAAACTTCCGGATGTCCGACAGGTAACGGCTGAGATTGCCCTCGGGCGTCAGAGACGACGGCAGGGCGGGAAGGTTTGCGGTGGCTGCACTCATGGCTACTCCCCCTTTCGTACGCGGGATCGCCGGTGAACGAGCATTTAGCACTCTCGTCCCCCGACTGCTAAGTCCGACTGTGAAGTCGGAATGCCCTCGGGTCAATATCTAATTCCTACTATTCCCCTCGGGTATTGAGGGCTTTACTTAACGCTGTTCAGCGTTCCGACCAACTTCCTGAAGTCTTCAGGCAATTCTGTGGCAAATCTTACGTTCTCCCCCGTCTTTGGATGTCGAAAGGCGAGCACAGATGCGTGAAGAGCCTGCCGAGGGAATACTTTCAACGCCTCGGGTGCACCGCCGTTGCGGGATTTGCGGCCGTAGACCGGGTCTCCCACCACCGGGCAGCCGATATGGGCCATGTGGACACGGACCTGATGGGTCCGACCTGTCCCAAGCTTGGCGCCCACGAGACTTGCGATCGGCGCCAGAGGCGGCCCGAAGCGCTTCTCCAGCCAATATTCTGTGAAGGCGGCCCGGCCGCCCGTCTTGCGCACCGCCATGCGCTTGCGATCGACCGGGTGCCGTCCCAGCGCCTCCTCGACCGTCCCGCGTGGGGTCTTGGGGGCGCCCCAGACCAGGGCCGTATAGATGCGCTCAAGGTCGTGGGCCGCAAACAGCTTGGAAAGCGCATGGTGGGTCGCATCGTTCTTGGCCACGACCATGACCCCAGACGTGTCCTTGTCGAGCCGGTGGACGATCCCGGGCCGGCGCACGCCACCGATGCCGGACAGGCTGTCGCCGCAATGGGCCAGCAGGGCGTTGACCAGTGTACGGTCCGGATTCCCGGGGGCCGGATGGACCACCATTCCGGCCGGCTTGTTCAAAACCAGCAGATCTGTGTCCTCGAACAGGATCTCCAGTGCCATGTCCTGGGCCTGCGGAACGGCCGGTTCGGGCTCCGGGATATCGACGATGACCACATCGCCCGTTTTGACCTTGCGGGACGGCTCTTCTATCGTCTCACCTCCCGCAAGCGCTACGCAGCGGCCCTCGATCAGCGCCTTGACGCGACTTCGCGTCAGGGAAGGCAACGCAGCAGCCAGCGCGCGGTCCAGCCGTTCGCCGGTGGCGCTCTCGTCGAAGGTCACGGTGTGGCGACCGGCGTCGCTCATGGAGTTTTCTTGGCGTCCCCTGCTCAGGCCTCTGCACCACTCTGGCTGAAGGTGCTGGTCATCGGAATGGGCCTGCTGATCGTGGTGGGCTTCGTCGTCGCGGTCGCCGAGATCGCCCGGCGCATCTCTACGCCCAACGCCGGCCGTTCGCCAGCATCGGACGCCGGCCGCTTCACCGAGCGCATCGCCCTGCCCTCGGGCGCCCGAGTCGTCTCGATGAATGCCGTGGGCGACCGCCTCGTCGTGCATGTCGAAAACCAAGGCGGTCCTGCTTCCGCCTATGTCGTGGACCCGCGCAGCGGCGCCCTCCTGGGCACGATCGAGTTTCCGCCCGGGGCCGGCCGCTGAGCTCCAACGACATTCGTACGAGGACTGGCATGAACTTCCGAAGCGACAACGAAGTGGGCGCGCATCCCGTCGTGCTCGAGGCCGTGACGCGCGCCTTTTCCGGCGGCGGCGCGGCGCCGTCCTATGGCGCCGATGAGTGGACCCACAGGGTCGAGCGCCGCCTCCGGGAGATATTCGAGAAGCCCGACCTCGTGGCGTTCCCCGTCGCGACCGGTACCGCCGCCAATTCGCTCGCCCTGTCCTGCTGCACCCCGTCCTGGGGGTCGATCTACTGCCATGCCGAGGCGCATATCGTGGTCGACGAGGCCAATGCGCCCGAATTCTTCACCTCGGGCGCCAAGCTCTGCCCTCTTCCCGGCCCCGCCGGGAAAATCGACCAGAAGAAGCTCGCCGAAGCCCTGGCCCAGCCGGTTTATGGCGTTGTCCACCATCCCCAGCCGGCCGCCGTCAGCATCACCCAGGCCACCGAGTGCGGCACCGTCTATGGTCCCGACGAGGTCGCCTCGATCGCCACGACCGCCCACCGCCACGGTCTCAAGCTGCACATGGACGGAGCTCGTTTCGCCAACGCCCTCGCCTTCGTCGGCTGCTCGGCCGCAGAGTTGTCCTGGATGGCGGGCGTCGACGTGTTGAGCCTTGGCGCCACCAAGAACGGCGCCCTGGCCGCCGAGGTCGTGGTGTTTTTCGATCCCGACCTCGCGCGCGAGTTCGAATTCCGCCGCAAGCGCAGCGGCCACCTCTTCTCGAAGATGCGGTTCCTCTCGGCCCAACTCGAGGCGTACCTGACCGATGGGCTGTGGCTCGCGAATGCCACTCACGCCAACAGCATGGCGCGCCGCCTCGTCGCCGGCCTGACAACGCTCAAGGGCACACAGCTCCTCTACCCGGTCGACGCCAACGAAATCTTCGTCATCCTGCCGCCACGCGTGCATGATGCGCTGCAGGCCGAGGGAGCGCAGTATCATCCGTGGCCGTCGGACCGGCCTGGCGAGCGCGCCTACCGCCTCGTCACGGCGTTCGACACCGAGCAAACGTCCGTCGACCGCTTCCTGAGTATCGCCAAGAAAGCAGCGTGAGCGTGCCATGACCCATCAGCGTACCCTGACCGCCGCCCACTGGGGCGTCTACGAAGTCGAATACGACGACAAGGGCCAGGCGACGAAGCTTCATCCCTTCTCCAAGGACCCCGATCCCTCGCCAATCGGCCTGCACATGCTGTCCGACGAGGTGGCGCGGATGCGCGTCCGCCGGCCGTCCTTCCGCAAGAGCTGGCTGGAGAAGGGCCCGGGCGCCGCGGCAGACAAGCGTGGACAGGAGCCTTTCGTCGAAGTGTCGTGGGACGAGGCGCTCGACCTGGTTGCCGGCGAGCTGAAGCGCGTGAAGGATGCGCATTCGAATCGGGCGATCTTCGGCGGCTCCTACGGCTGGTCGAGCGCGGGTCGCTTCCATCATGCGCAGAGCCAGGTCCATCGCTTCCTCAATGCGCTCGGCGGCTACGTGCGCCACCAGGACTCCTACAGCCTCGGCGCGGCGCGCGTGCTGATGCCACATATCGTGGCCAGCATGGAAGACCTGATGGCGATGCACACCACCTGGGAAGTGCTGGCCGAGCATTGCAAGCTGTTCGTCACCTTCGGCGGGGCGCCGCACAAGAATGCGCAGATCAGCGCCGGCAGCGCGATGGTGCATCGTCTCAAGGACGGCCTCTATGGCATGCGCGCCAAGGGCGTGCGCTTCATCAACATCACCCCGACTGCCGAGGACCTCGACACGGGCGGCGACATCGAGTGGCTGGCGATCCGGCCGAACACCGACGCCGCGATGATCCTGGCGCTCTGCCATGTGCTCTACACCGAGAAGCTCTACGACCCGGAGTTCCTCGACCGATGCACCGTCGGCTTCGACAAGTTCGCGCCTTCGCTCGCGGACAAGACTCCGGAATGGGCCGAGAAGATCACCGGCATCTCCGCCGTGCGCATCCGAGCGCTCGCGCGCGAGATGGCAGCGACCCGCACCACGGTGAACATCAACTGGTCGCTGCAGCGCTCGCACCACGGCGAGCAGCCCTTCTGGGCTCTGGTGACGCTCGCGTGCATGTTGGGCCAGATCGGCCTGCCGGGGGGCGGGTTCGGCGCGAGCTATGGCCCCACCAACGGCATGGGCAGCACCGCGCCGCTGCTGTCGGGGCCGACACTTTCGCAGGGCTCCAACGCGGTCTCCGACTTCATCCCGGTCGCGCGCTTCACCGACATGCTGCTCAATCCGGGCGGCAAGGTCCCCTACAACGGGCGGGACATCACATACCCCGACATCAAACTGATCTATTGGGCCGGCGGCAATCCATTCCATCACCATCAGGATCTCAACCGACTCCGGATGGCGTGGCAGAAGCCCGAGACCATCGTCTTCAACGAGCAGTTCTGGACGCCGGCCGCGAAGATGGCCGACATCGTGCTGCCCGCGACGACGGGCCTTGAGCGTAACGATATCGGCTACGCGCGGCGCGAACCCTTCCTTATCGCGATGAAGAAGGCGCGCGAGCCGATCGGCGAAGCGCGCGACGACTACTGGATCTTCTCGGAGATCACCCGCCGTCTCGGTGCCGCAGATGTCTACACAGAAGGCCGCGACGAGATGCAGTGGCTCGCCCACATGTATGAGGAGGGGCGCCAGAAGTCGGCCAAGATGGGCGTAGCGCTGCCCTCGTTCGAGGAGTTCTGGGACGTCGGTATCGCCAAGGTACCGGGAGAAAACACCGACCCGGTGATGCTCGCGAAGTTCCGTGAAGATCCGGCGGCGCATCCGCTCAAGACGCCATCGGGCAGGATCGAGATCTTCTCGGAGAAGATCGCCTCGTTCGGCTACGACGACTGTCCAGGCCATGCGACCTGGATGGAGCCGGTCGAGTGGCTGGGCTCCCGCAAGGCCGAGCGCTATCCGCTGCACATGCTGTCCGACCAGCCGGCCGACAAGTTGCACAGCCAACTCGACCACAGTCCCCACGCCAAGGCGACCAAGGTCAAGGGCCGCCAGCCGGTCACGATGCACCCGGAAGACGCCGCCGCACGCGGCATCGCCGAGGGCGACCTGCTGCGCGTGTTCAACGACCGCGGCGCCTGCCTCGCCTCGGCCCGACTGACGGACCGCATCCGCCGCGGCGTGGTCCGGCTGTCGACGGGCGCCTGGTTCGACCCCGAGGATTCCGGCTCGAATACGCCACTTGAGAAGCACGGCAACCCGAACGCCCTGACCCTCGATATCGGCGCCTCGAAACTCAGCCAAGGCTGCATCGCACAGACCTGCCTGGTCGAGATCGAGCGCTTCGATGGCGTGGCGCCGGCGGTGACGGCCCACCAGCTCCCCTCCTTCAGCGGCCGCTAAATCCTCCTTGCTGGCCTCCTTTGCCATTGACATCACAAGCATTTAATACGCAAATGAGAGTGACTTGCAATTACTCCAGCGAGGCGAAGATGGACCAGATGATGCAGTTGCACTCCGCAGGTGAAGCCTCCCGCGCGAAGCCCGACCGCGACGCCGCGAGCATCGAGAGCAGCCAGCTCATGGCCGGCCGTCGCGAGCTCCTGATCCGCCACGGCACCAGCACCTACCGGCTGCGCGTGACGGCTTCCGAGAAGCTGATCCTCACGAAGTAACCCCTCCGGGCGACCCCGGTGTAAGCGGTCGCCGGACACTGCCAAGCCGCCTCGCGGCTCGTGCGCGACATCCAGATCCCGTCCCGATTTTTCGTTGGACGGGCTGCCGGCAAGACAAGACAGTCCCACGGTGAAGGGCCTGGATGACGCCGGATCGATGAACCTCAATACAATCGCTGAAGTGAAGCGGCCGTCCTCACCGGACGAGGTCGGCCCGTGGCGCTCGAACTATGCCTGGCTGGCGGGAGGCACCTGGCTCTTCTCCGAGCCGCAGGTCACGACCGACACGCTGATCGACCTCGATTCCCTCGGCTGGCCATCCCTCACTCCGACGCCGGACGGGCTCGAAATCGGCGCGACCTGCCGCGTGGCCGACCTGCATGCCTTCAGGGGCCCGGCGGAATGGAAGGCCGTGCCGCTCTTCCGCGACTGCATCGATGCGTTCCTGATGTCGTTCAAGATCTGGAACGCCGCCACGATCGGCGGGAACATCGTCATGTCCCTGCCGGCCGGCGCCATGATCTCGCTCACCGCCGCGCTCGAGGGAGTCTGCACCCTGTGGCCGCGGGACGGCACGCCCCGGACCGTTCCCGTCGTCGACTTCGTCACCGGCAATCACACGAACGTCCTGCGGCCGGGCGAGTTGTTGCGCTCGATCCATCTCCCGGCGACCGCGCTCACAAGGCGCCACGCCATGCGCCAGATATCCCTCACCCGTCTCGGCCGCTCGGCGGCCCTGATCGTCGCGACGGTGGATGACGATGGCCGGGACTTCCTGCTCACCGTCACGGCGGCAACGCCGCGGCCCGTTCAACTGCGCTTCGAGCGCACCCCGACGGCCGCCGAACTGCGCCGGACAATCGACGAGACAGTCCCCGCCGACGGCTATTTTGAGGACGTGCATGGGTCGGCCGCCTACAAGCAGCACATCACCTACTATCTCGCCGAGCAGATCCGGGCGGAACTCGCATGAGCCACTATCTGGTCAATGGCCGTTCCTACTCGGCCGAACCCGGACCCGGGCAGTGCCTGCGCACCTTCCTGCGCGATCTCGAAATCTTCGGTGTGAAAAAAGGCTGCGACGCGGGCGACTGCGGCGCCTGCACGGTGTGGATCGACGGCAAGCCGTTCCACTCCTGCCTGGTGCCGGCTTTCCGCGCCGAGGGACGCCAGGTCACGACCATCGAGGGTCTCGCCCCCGAGGGTACGATGCACCCGGTCCAGAAGGCCTTTCACGACGCCCAGGCCTTCCAGTGCGGCTTCTGTGCCGCCGGCATGATCATGACGACGGCGGCCTTCGGCGCCGGGCAGAAAGACGACCTGCCCCACGCGCTGAAGGGCAATCTCTGCCGCTGCACCGGCTACCGCTCGATCGCCGACGCGCTGGACGGCAAGTCCAACATCGAGCCGGACGTCGCGGGCAAGGCCTGCGGCGCCAGCCTGCCCAATCCCTTCACCGACGCCATCCTGACCGGCAAGGCCCGCTACACGATGGACCTTGCGATGGAGGGGATGCTGCACCTCAAGGTGCTGCGTTCGCCCCACGCCCATGCCCGCATCGTCCGCATCGACAGGACGGCGGCGCTGGCGGTCCCGGGCGTGGTCGCCGTCTATACCTGGGAAGACGTGCCGCGCCGGCTCTACAGCACGGCGCTGCACGAGGATCACCTCGTCGATCCCGAC
Organism: Rhodospirillaceae bacterium; assembly: GCA_009772935.1. Lineage (GTDB taxonomy): Bacteria > Pseudomonadota > Alphaproteobacteria > Reyranellales > Reyranellaceae > Reyranella. Next base: position 8,542 of record WOUR01000002.1, on the reverse strand, counting down.
GATACCTACATGCTCGACAATGTCGCGCGCTTCGCCGGACAGCGCATCGCGGCCGTGGTCGCCGAGAACGAGGGCGCGGCCGAAGCCGGCTGCCGAGCGCTCGACGTCGAATACGAACTGCTGCCGGCTGTTTTCGACCCGGTCGAGGCCATGCAGCCGGGAGCCCCCCTCCTCCATGCCAAGGACGTCCTCACCAGCGACGGCAATGTCTACTGCGACCTCCAGGGAGAGATCGGCGACGTTGCGAAAGGCTTCGGGCAGGCCGACGTCATCCACGAGCAGACCTATTCGACTTCGCGCGTCCAGCACGTCCATCTCGAGACCCACGGCTCGATCGCGTGGCAGGGCGAGGACCGGCGCTGGCACGTCCGCACCAGCTCACAGGGGCCTTTCGCCGCGCACAAGAAGCTCTGCTACCTGATGGGCCTCAAGGGCCGCGACCTGCATGTCTTCACCGAGCGGGTCGGCGGCGGTTTCGGCGGCAAGCAGGAGATGGTCTCGGAAGACCTCGTCCTGTTCGCCACCATGAAGCTCGGCCGGCCCGTCAAATGGGAATGGACGCGGGAAGACGAGTTCGTCGGCGCCACCACGCGGCACCAGATGACGACTCACGTCAGGATCGGTGCCCGCAGGGACGGCGCGTTGACCGCCATGGACGTGCGCGTCGTGTCCAACACCGGCGCCTACGGCAATCACGGCAGCGAGACGCTGGCCGCCGCCATGGGCAGCCCGATCGCCGCCTATCGCTGCGACAACAAGAAGGGCGCCGGCTTCGCCGTCTATACGAACATGGTGCCGGGCGGTGGCTTCCGCGGCTACGGCGCCTCGCAGACGACCTTCGCGATCGAGTGCGCCATCGACGAGCTGGCGCGTCTGCTCGGAATTGACCCGATCGAGATGCGCCGCAAGAACGTCGTGCGGCCGGGCGACAACATCGAATCGATCTGGAAGGAACCCAGCGACGCGAGCTTCGGCAGCTATGGCATCGCTGAGTGCCTCGACATCGTCGAGCGCGAGCTGGCCCGCGGCAACGGCGGCGCGAAGCCCGACGGCGAGGACTGGGCCGAGGGAACGGGCGTGGCGATGGCCATGCTCGAATGCGGGCCGCCGACCGAGCACCGGTCCGGCGCCGAGATGAAGCTCCTGGCCGACGGCACCTATCACCTGGCCGTCGGCTCTTCGGAAATGGGCAACGGTATCACCACCGCGCACAAGCAGATGACCGCCGCGGTCCTGGGCGTGCGCGCCGGCGACATCGCCATCGTCAATGCCGATACCGACCGCACACCCTACGACACCGGCACCTTCGCCAGCACCGGCACGGTCGTCGCGGGCAAGGCCGTCCACATCACGGCCGAGGCGCTGAGCCGGGACATCCTCGACTTTGCCGGCCGCCACACCGGCACCGATCCGGCGCTCTGCCGGCTGGACGGCGACGCGGTCGTCTGCGGCGATCGGCGGATCCCGCTCAGCGAGCTCTATGCCGCCGGTACCGCGGTCGGCCATCGCTTCACGGCCACCCGCAAGGCCTACCTCTCGCCGCGCACCATCGCCTTCAACGTGCAGGGCGTGCGGCTCGCGGTCCATCGCGTCACCGGCGAGATCCGCATCCTGCACAGCGTGCATGCTGCCGACATCGGACGGCCGATCAATCCCATGCAGTGCCGGGGCCAGCTCGATGGCGCCATCGCCATGGGCTACGGCTGGGTCCTGACGGAGAACATGGTCCACCACGAGGGGCACATGGTGAACGCGCAGGTGCGCAACTACCGGATTCCGACTTACGCCGACACGCCGCACACCGACATCTTCTTCGCCGACACGATCGATTCGATTGGGCCGCTCGGCGCCAAGTCCCAGGGCGAGTGCGGCATCAATCCGGTCGCGCCGGCCATCGCCAACGCCCTGGCCGATGCTACCGGCGTGCGCTTTGCGCATCTGCCGTTCACGCCCGACCGCATCTTCGCCAGGCTCCCGAGGTCGTGAAATCCACCGCACATCCGCGCAGCGTCAGCATCGTGACGCAGACCCGCGTGCGGCCCGAGCACAACGAGGACTTCGCCCGTTGGCAGGGTGAGACCAGCAGCACCATCCGCCAGTTCCCCGGCTTTCTCGAGCAGCAGCTCCTGCCGCCCAATCCCCCCCTTCAGGTCGACTGGGTCATCCTGCAGCGTTTCGCCAGCCTGGCCGATGCGCAGCGCTGGCTGGGATCGGCCGAGCGCCAGAAGCGCATCGCGGGTGCCGCGCCGATGCTGGTTGGCCGCGACGACGTGCACATCGTCCAGGACGAGGCCGACGGCATCCGGCCGGCCCCCGTCTCCACGATCATTTCCACCCGGGTCAAGCCCGGCAAGGAAGCGGAATACCGCGCCTGGGTCCGCCGGATCGCGGCCGAGCAATCCAAGGCGCCGGGTCTCCAGGGGTATCGCTTCGAGCCGCCGGTGCCCGGCGTGCAGGAGCACTTCATCGCCATCCTGCGCTTCGACACCGAGGCCAACCTGCGAGCCTGGCTCGAGTCGCCCGTTCGTCAGGCCCTCCTCCGCGAAGCGGAGCCGCTTACCGAGGAGTCCCACGCGCGCATCGCGAGCTCCGGCTTCGAACAGTGGTTCCGCGACGCTTCCCCCACCGACGGGCAGCTGCCGGTGTGGAAAATGGACATGCTCGTCCTGCTGATGCTCTATCCGATCGTGATGGTGTTCGGGTATTTCGTGGGCACCCCCCTGCTCGACAGGGAGCTTCATCTGCCCTTCGCCGTCTCGCTCTTTCTCGGCAACATCGTCAGTGTCTTCCTGACAGGCCTTCTCGTGCCATGGATCGCCGGTCGCTTCGGATGGTGGCTGCGCCCCGCGCCAGGCCGGGAGGTCCGCATCAACCTCCTGGGCGCCGCCTTCATCTCGGCAGTCTACGCGGCGATGGTTTTCCTCTTCTTGCGCGCCTTCTGAAGGCCCGCCAGACTCGCGTTCTCAACCCGGGGAAGATCTCATGGCCAGACGTCTCACTGCCGACGAGGTCTCGCGCTATCGCCGCGACGGCTTCCATTTCCCGGTCCGCGTCCTGTCCCCCGGCGAGGCGCGCGCCTGCCGCGACCGCCTGGAGGCGCATGAACGCGCGACGGGTGGGCCGATCGGGGGAAACATGCGCCACAAGGTGCATCTGCTCTTCACCTGGGCCAACGAGCTCGCACGCCACCCCGCCATCCTCGATGCGGTGGAGGACATCGTCGGGCCGGACATCCTGTGCTGGAGCAGCACCTTCTTCATCAAGGAGGCGCGCTCGCCCTCCTTCGTGTCGTGGCACCAGGATGCGACCTACTGGGGCCTCAGCACCGACGAGGTCGTCACGGCCTGGGTGGCTTTCGCCGACGCTCCCGTCGAAAGCGGCGCGATGCGGTTCTGGCCGGGCAGCCACCTCAAGAAGCAGATCGAGCATCGCGATACGTTCGACGAGAACAACCTGTTGAGCCGCGGCCAGGAGATCGCTGTGAAGGTGCCCGACGGCGCCGGGGTCGACATCCCGCTGACGGCCGGCGAGATGTCGCTGCACCATGTGCTGCTGGCCCACGCGTCGGGGCCGAACACGACCGACGACCGCCGCATCGGGCTGGCCCTGCGCTACATCCCGCCCCATGTCCGCCAGCTCAAGGTCCGCGATTCGGCGACCCTGGTCCGCGGACGCGATCCCTATGGGAACTTCGACCCCGAGCCCGCGCCGAAAGCGGACCTCGACGAGGCGGCGCTCGCCACCCATCGCGACGCCGTCGAGCGGTCGGCCAAGGCCCTCTACTCGGGCACCGACCGCACGACCTTCCGCGCATAAGCAAGCAGGAGCGAGACTTGACCGCAGGGACATTGAGCCGCCGCTTCCTGTTGGGCGGCGGGATCGCGACCTGTCTGGGCGGCACCGGCGCGATGGCCCAGACGACAGCGCAGGCCTTCGTGGAGACTCTCTACAGGCCTTATCTCGCCAAGGGTTTCCAGGGACAGCCTTACGGCGACACCGCCCGGTTCTTCGTTCCGGCCCTCGCCCAGGCCATGGACCGCGACAATCGTGAGGCCAAGCGCCGGAACGAGGTGCCGACCCTGAATGGAGATCCGTTCGTCGACGCCCAGGACTGGGAAATATCGAAGCTCTCGATCGACGTGACGGGCAGCGGCGATGCCGCGACGGCCCGGGTGTCGTTCCAGAACTTCGGCGAAGCCAGGCGCGTCCTGCTGGAGCTCGTGAGAACGCCCGCAGGCTGGCGCATCGCCGACATCAAGGCGCCCAGCGGCTCCCTGAAGGCACTCTACAAGCTCAAGTGATCGTCAGTGACGCCAGCTCGAATCGACCTTGTCGAGCTTGCGAACGAGCGCCGCGAATTCGAGGTCGCCGATCCCCACGGCGGACTCCATCTCCGAGAAGCGGTCCATGTCGGCGCCGGACTTGGCGGCCAGATTGTCGCCCAGGACGTTGAGCGTCCCTGCCGCCGCCGCGTCGAGCTGGATCTGGCAGGCCCGCTCCAGGCGGTAGAGCCGCAGGAAGGCCTCGGGCACCGAACGGCCGGTCGTCAGGAGCCCATGATTGCGCAGCATCATCGCCTGGTTGTTGCCGAGGTTCGCCAGCAGCCGCCCACGCTCGTCGAGGTCGAGGCTCGGCCCCTCATAGTCGTGGTACGAGAGCTTGCCGTGGAACGCCGTGGCGACCATCGACACCGGCAGCAGCCCGTCCTTCAGCGCGCAGACCGCCATGCCGGCGCGCGTGTGGGTGTGCATCACCACCTTGTGGCGCTCGGCATGGGCCATGTGCACCGCCGAGTGGATGACGAAGCCGGCGTAGTTCACCGGATGCGGGCTCGGCTCGACGATCTTCCCGTCGAGATCGATCTTGACCAGGTTCGAGGCCGTCACCTCGTCGTAGTTCAGCCCGTACGGGTTGATGAGGAAATGCGGCGCCTCGCCCGGCACCCGCGCCGTCAGGTGACCGTAGATCAGCTCGGTCCAGCCGAAATGGTCGACCAGCCGGTAGGCGGCGGCGAGCTGGCGGCGCAGCACCCATTCGCCGTCGGCCGGCAGCAGCGCGTGCACGTCGATGCCGGTGAGCGGCAGTTCGGAAGCGATCGGCATGTCCATGGCGGTCCTCCTGCGGCGGCGACGAAGCTTAGGCCCACGCGCTATGCTCGGGCAACAAGGGAGGAAACGCCGGAATGACCGCGAACCAACGCCTCGACACGACACGGTTGCAGAAGATCGCCCAGGCCTATTGGGAGAGCGCCGCCCTGATGGCCGCGGTCGAGCTGGAGATCTTCACCGCCATCGCCCATGGGCACGACACGATTCCCGCCGTCGCCCGGGCCGTCGGCATCTCGGAGCGCAACGCCGAACGCCTGCTGACCGCGCTGGCCGCCATGACGCTGCTGTCGCGCGACGGCGAGCGCTTCGCCAATGCACCCGACGTCCAGCGCTTCCTGGTGAAGGACGGCGAGCGCTATGCAGGCCCGTGGATCCTGTTCACCAAGCCGCGCTGGAAGGCGTTCGGCGAGCTTTCCGAGCGGCTGCGCGACAGCCAGGAGAACCGGCTGGGCGCCTACGTCGACTTCACGGTCGAGGACGCACGGCGCTATCACGCCGCGACCTACTCGATCGGCATGGGCGCCGCCCGCCTGTTCAGCCGCAGCGTCGACCTCTCGGGCCGCAAACGGATGCTCGATCTCGGCGGCGGCTCCGGCGCCTACAGCATCGTCGCCACCAAGACCTATCCCGGCCTGGAGGCGATCGTGCTCGACCTGCCGCCGGTCACCGTGGTGGCCGACGAATACATCGAAGCCAACGGGGCGGCCGACCGCGTCCGCACCCTGCCCGGCGACTTTACCGAGACGGCGTTCCCGGAGGGCGTCGACGTCGTCGTCATGGCGAGCAACCTGCCGCAGTACGAGCCCGCCCTGATCCGCCGGGTGGTCGCCAAGGCCTTCGAGGCCCTCGTCCCGGGCGGCGAGATGCACCTGATCGGCGAGACCCTGCACGACGACCGGAACGGCCCCCTCTCGGCGGCTCTGTGGGGCCTGAACGAGGCCATCCAGAACAGCACCGGCCTCGCCCACACCGAATCGGAGGTGAAGGGATATCTGCAGGGGGCGGGCTTCGCCGACGTGACCGTCCACCCCTTCGTCCCCGGCGTCCTGTCGCGGATCGCCGGCCGGAAGCCGGACTGAACGAGCGGGGTTGCGTCGGCGCGGCCATTCGACTATCAGTCCGCCTCTGGCCCTATGCTCCCTTCGTCTAGAGGCCTAGGACGTGGCCCTCTCAAGGCTAAAACACGGGTTCGAATCCCGTAGGGAGCGCCAGGCTTAACCCTTGGAAAACAAAGCGTTTTCGCTCTGAAGCGACCAATTGGCGCCTGTGCAGAAGTGGCCCGAAACGGCCCCTGACGGACCGGAAATCCGGGGTAAATCCGGGGCAATGTTCCTATCGCGTTCTTCGCAAATTAGGAGCTTGGCACCGTCGGCCGCCGATCGGCGCGGCGCCTTTGGACGACCGTCCCTTCCCCTCGGCAGGCAATCTCCTGCAGTATGCGGATACATGCCTGAGACTATGTGATGCCCGACGAAGCCCCACTTTACCCACTGCCCCGGATCCACGCCGACGACTTCGCTGAGATCCTGGCTGCTGACGACGACTTTCCCTCGTCGCACGCAGCCTGGGAACGCCTGGCTGAGGCGCGCGCCGCCGCGCTGGCCGACGACGGCTACACCGCGAAGTTCCTCGAAGTGGACCCGGGCGGATTTCGGCGCTTACTCAAGGAGATGGGGGGCGCGCCGACGATGGACGGGCTGGCCACCTACGTGGCGCTGCCAGCGGCGTACAGGCGGTAACAATGGCCGCCCGTGACGAACGGATCACCCAGCTGAGGCGCCGCAGGAACGCGCTCGGTTTTACTAGGGGCCAGATCGCGGCCGGGGCCGGCATATCTCTCAGGGATGTGCACCTAATCGAGAAGGGAGGCGGCACGGAGGCGCAGGTCGCTGGCTACGAACAATGGCTGATGTGCATGGCAAATTGGTCCACCGACCAGAGGGCCGCCCAACTCGAACGCGCCAGGAACGGCCAAAGGTTTTCAGCGATACCGCGCGAAGGGGATAATAGTTGACATGGCAAAGGGCTGGCAGATCGTAGTGTCGACACCTCGGCCAGGCGACGCCGATCCCGTCGCCGAGCACTTCATCGTCGCTGTTGCCGATCGGGAACGCGCCGTCGAGATCCTGCGGGAGCGGAAGAAGCTGACGCCCAACCAGAAGACGCTGGTATTCGGCGAGGCGCCAGACCCGGTGCTGCAGTTTCTCAATGCCAAACGCGGCGAGGTCTATGCCGTCGCGGTGGTGATGTGATGCGGCGTGGCGCTGCCGGCGGCATACGAGCAGTGAGTGACCTTCGGCTACATATGCTCCGTCGGTGATGGTTTGGGCGGCGGCGGGGAGCGCCAGGCCGGCGGCAGCAAGCCCAAGAAGCCGGGCCCTTGCGATCATTGCTTGTGCTGCGGCCGCGTCCAGATTTCCGCCGCGGCCGTCTACGGTTCCCGAAGTTGGCCGTCACCGGGATTGATCGGCGCGGTGCCATAGACTGGGATCGGCGCGGGTGGCTCGGTATTTGCTCGCACGCGATCCAGCTCGTCCCGCAGCGACTGGAATCCGTTCCGGATGTCTCGCCGCTGGTTCTGGAGTTCCGCAAGCACTGCCTTCCTGTGATCGTGGATCGCGCTGATGATCGCACCGGCGATTGCGAGCAGGAAGCCCAAGCTGAAGCACCATCCTCCGGTTTGTAAACCAAGACCCAAACCCGCCAGTCCGCCGCCGAAGCTGACAAAGGCAATCAACGCGCCCAAGACCATCAGAACGATGCCGCTGGGTAGCATTTTCGATCAGTCCTCCCCGCACAGCTGTGGACGGCGCCATCGAGCTTGACGGCGTCTCCGTCAATCGTAGTCGGCTCGGCGGCGGCTGGAAATGCCAGCAACAGCGGGACAAGCCCTACTTTAGGTCTGTTGGATCGCCGCATGCGGGTATCGCCCGGAAGGTCTTGCCAATTTGGGAATGCGAGCCGTGATTACGTCGACCAAGAGGCTCGAGCGCGCCCCTCAGCCACCCGAGTCGACGACGCATTCCTTGACGCGCTTCCAGGCGGCGGGGGCACTCTTGCCGAGGTTGACGTCGTCGCGATCCTCGCTGCCGCCCAGCAGCATGCTGTAGCCGCCCTTCGAGGCGATGATCTCGATCGCCGCCGGCGGCAGTGCCACCCACATGCGCTTCCCGTCGGCCGCGATCGTGTTGTCCCATTGCATGCCGTTCGCCGGTTCGCGCAGGGGAACGATGATGGAATTGGGGAATTTGCCCTTGCGGCCTTCGGCGCGGACACTGAGATAGGAATAGCCGTCGGTGCGCATCGCCATGATGTCGTCGCGGCCGCCGACGCGGCGGAAGGCGCGGCAATTGGTGACGCCGCTCTGCTCCTTCGTCCGCGAGAAGTTCCAGCTGTCGAAGCCCTTGCCGTAAGGCTGCGCGTTCTGCGCCAGC
>WOUR01000098.1 GCA_009772935.1 Rhodospirillaceae bacterium | reverse complement strand
ACCTTATAGACGACGACGATGTCGATGTTGCCGGCATCGACGTCGGCCATCAGAGCTGCGAGCCCCGGCCGGTCCATCGACCCGCCGGAGTAGCCCCCATCGTCGTAATGGTTCGGTACCAGTGACCAGCCCTCGTGGCGCTGCGAGGCGATATAAGCCTCGCAGGCCTCACGCTGGGCATGGAGCGAGTTAAAGTCCTGTTCGAGACCTTCCTCGCTCGACTTGCGGGTATAGATCGCGCAGCGCTTGGCACTGGCGCCGTGCGGCTTGCCGACACCAGATCGCGCCGCGGAGCGAGCGTCACGCATGCGCGTCGCTCCCGCTCAAGATCGCGCTGGCGCCGGCATTGCCACCGCCCGGTGCTGTGGGGCTGGGATCCGAGACTACCCGTTTCGGCTTCTTCGGCGTGGGCTTTGCGCCGAAGAACACCCAGCCGTTCCAGCTCGTGCCGGTGATCGCCTTGGCGACGGTCGAGAGCGAGGCGTAGGTCGCACCCTGCCAGAGGAACCCGTCGGGGATGACGATCACCTCGTGCCTGACGCCCTGCCACTCGCGGATCAGCCTCGTCCCTGCCATGAGCTGTCGCGGGGGCGGCGCTGAGGATCGGCCCTCAGCCGTCGGGCTTGCCTTCGATGCCTTGGCGTCGCGCGCGATGGCCTGCAGCCGCTTCGTTGCGGCCAGCGACAATCCCCCGAAAGCCTTCTCCTGAATGGCATAGGCGAGCGACCTGACCAGCAACTCGCCCTTGAGGCCGACCGCTGCCGGCTTGCCGGTCACCTCGCGCCAGCGCAAGCGAAGCGCTGAAGCATCGAGATCGCGCAGACGCGCGATCTCTTGCCCCACCTCATCGGCGCTGCGCCGATCGAGCTTTGCCGCAACCATCACGATCACGCTGCCTTGGCCGCGATCGGCATCGCCGTGATCCGGTAGCGGCTTTCCTGGTCTCCGGCACCCTTTTCCAGCTCGACCATGTAGCCGCGCTTGCGCAGCCCCGTCAGCGCCGCCCGCGTCGTATGTGCGAGCCAGCCCGTCGTGGTCATCAGCTCGCCGATGGCTACACCCTCAGCCCGCTCTAACAGCGCGATCACCAAAGATAGCTTGGTGCCCGCACGCGGCGAAGCGGATCGTGCAGTGCTGGACGAGGTTGCTGCCGACACTGCTCTGTCAGCATCAGCCGCGATCACGCTATCTCCTTCTCCTGCACCATCCTCGGCAGTAGACCCATCGCCATCATCCTCCGGTGCGGCGCTCGGCTCGACAGGTACCGGAGGCGATGGATTGATCGCATCCGGTACCTCGATGCCGAGCGCGGCGAAGCCCGAGGCGGTGATCGCCAGCGTGAAGGTCCGGTCGCCATCGCGGCGGATGATCGGCATGCCAGGAGCAGCGTCGACCTCCTCGGCAACGCCCTTGGCGATGAGGCTGCCCGTGAACTTGTGCGCGGCGCCACCCTTCAGGTGATCGGGTGGAATGATGCAGCGATCGGCACGCTGGCTCGCCGCCGAGAGTGCGATGAGTTGGGTGTCGGTCAGCTTGATGGTGGAGGTCGAGTTGGTGGTCATCGTGGAGCCTATCGGTTGGCTTGGACCGGCCCATTGCCGGCACCACCGCGACCCCGCGAGGCGACAGGCCTTGGCTTTGCGGCAGCGACCGATCAGTCGCGATCGGCTAGTTCCTTCATCCGCCTATTGAGCAGCGTCGCAGTGTTGAGGAGGAGCTGCACTTCGTAGAGCTTCGGCTCGACATCGAGGAACACGCTCGTTGGCAGCCTTGAACCGCCGGCCATCGGCATGTTTGAGGATCAGTGCGAATTCCTCGATCTCGGCGCGTGCCAGGCGGATCGCTACCGACAGAGCCGGCTCCAGCTTGCCCCGCGAGCGCCGCGCTGCCATGGCGACACGATTGAGCTGCTCAACCGGAGCCGAAGCATCCGCGCCTTCGCGTTCGTTCCGATCCTTCCGCTTCTTCGCCATCGCCGTCCTGCCGTGACCCGCGCCCGTCCGCGCCGGTCACACACACGCTCTCCTTGCGGCAGCAGTCCAGTACAATGTCCAGTGAACGCGGAATATATCCGCCCTTACCGACCGACAGCTGCTTCGCGCCTCATTTGGCGACATTGTCCCTTCTACCCAAAGCAGATATTTACGGCTTAGCGCACATTGCAGACACATCGCTCTCAGGCGAGAGTTTCGTTCGCGAATTGGATGTCGTCATCAAGCTGTCATCGAGTTGGTTGGCAGCAAGGACAAGGTGACGACACGGCGCTTGGGGGTTTCTGCTACGATTCCGTAGGCCGACGCGTTGACTCAAAGGCTCGTAAGCAACTTGGCCGAAGAGCCAACGACGGTGTCGAAGGCATTCTCGAATTGAGCGCGGTTTATTTCGTCGACCTCCTGTTGGATAGCCACCCGCCGGGTCATGGGAGACTTTGCGGCTCCGGCCGGAGTCGCGATTACCGCAAGCGATTTGGACAGAGGCATTGAGAACCCATGGCTAAGGTCCGATTGGGGTATTGGCGTGTCTCCTAGGGCGACGACTCATAAATCCCTGATCCAGATACGGACGGCGACGAGCTTGAGGGCTGCGGCATAGTTTTCGGCGAGCTTGTCGTAGCGGGTCGCG
>WOUR01000028.1 GCA_009772935.1 Rhodospirillaceae bacterium | reverse complement strand
CCGGACCGAGGCGGCCACGATCACGCGCGCCGAGGCGGCGCCCAGGGTGCCCGACAGCATGCGCTCGGCGCGAGCGAGCGCCGTCTCCATCGACAGTTCGCCCGACAGCAGGCGGGCCGCGCGTTCCACGCCGACGAAGCGCGCGAGGAGCTGGCGCAGCTCCTCGATGCGGGCGGCATCGGCCGGCGTACGCCGCGAGGGCGGCGCAGGCTCGGCCCCCAGCACGAAGGCATCCGCCTGCTCGCGATCCCGGCCAACGGGGCGCACGAGGAAGGACACGCCGACCAGCAGCGCGGTGTTGACCGCCAGACAGGCCAGGAACCCCTGCAGCACCGGATCGAGCGCGGCCAGCGGCGCCGGCAGGTACGGCATGAAGGGCGCCACCGGTCCGCTCTCCGTGGCCGCCCCCGCCCCCTGGTGCAGGGTCGGCAGCAGCAGCGCGTAGAGCCAGACGACGAAACCGCCGGTCAGGCCCACCACGACGCCGTACCTGTGGGCGCGCTGCCAGTAGAGGCCGAGCACGAGCCCCGGCGCGAAGTTGGCCACGGCACAGAAGGAAATGAGGCCGATCGAGGCGAGCGGCAGGTAGCCCGAGATGATGCGCTCGTAGGCGTAGCCCGCCATCAGGATCAACACGACGGCGGCGCGGCGCACCAGCACCACCAGCGGGCCCATGTCGCGCACGACGCCGGCCTGCCGCCTGAGCAGGTAGGGCATCAGCAGCTCGTTGCCGATCATGCCGGACAGCGCCATGCAGGCCACGATCACCATCGAGGTCGCGGCGGAGAGACCACCGATGAACACGAACGCCGAGAGCCAGCTCTCGCCGCCGACCAGCGGCAGCTGCAGCACGTAGAGGTCGGGGCTGACGTTCGGGCCGAGCAGCAGCAGGCCCGCCGCCGCGATCGGGATGACGAACAGGTTGATCAGCACGAGATAGACGGGAAACAGCCAGCGCGCCGTCCGCAGGCTCGCGGGATGGTCGTGCTCGACGACGGCGACGTGGAACTGGCGGGGCAGGCAGAGGAAGGCCATGCCCGAGAGCAGCGACATCACCACCCAGGTGAGCGGCGAGGCCTCGCGCGTCAGCCGCTCGGCCACGGCCGGGACCTCCGCCAGGCGCTCCACCATGTCGGCCGGCCCGTCGAACAGGAACCAGACGACGAAGGGACCCACCGCCAGCAGCGCCAGCAGCTTCACGACCGATTCGAAGGCGATGGCCAGCATCATGCCGCGATGCTGCTCGGAGGCCTGTACGTTGCGCACGCCGAACAGGATGGTGAACAGCGCCATCAGTGCGGCCACGATCAGCGAGGTGTCGGCATGCACCACGCCCGCGGCGCCCCCGCTCCACGGCAGGGGCGCTGCAATGGTGCGGAACGAGGAGGACACGGCCTGCAGCTGCAGCGCGATGTAGGGCAGCACGCCCACGGTTGCGAACAGCGTGGCGATGACGCCGACGGCGCGGCTCTTGCCGTAGCGCGAGGCCAGGAAGTCGGCGATCGAGGTCACGTTGTGCTGCTTGGCCACCCGCACCATCTTTCGCAGGACCGGGTAGCCCAGGGTCACGACCAGGACCGGGCCGGTATAGATCAGGATGAAGTCGATGCCCGAGGTTGCCGCCCGCCCGACCGCGCCGTAGAAGGTCCAGGAGGTGCAGTAGATGGCCAGCGACAGGCCATACACCACCGGTGCCACCGAGTTCTTCGACCAGTCGCGCGCATACCGGTCGCCGAAATACGCCACGGCGAAGAGCAGCCCCAGATAGGCCAGCGACAGGGCCAGGACAGCCGGTTCCACCAGCATGCGTGCGCGTTTCTCCCCGGCGTCATTGAACCGTCTGGGCGGGGCCGCTACAAGCACCGCCACACAAGGATTCGGTCACAATGGCTTCTTACCAGTACATCTACGTGATGAAGGGTCTGAACAAGACCTTTCCCGGCGGCAAGCAGGTCCTGAAGGACATCTGGCTGTCGTTCCTGCCCGGCGCCAAGATCGGCGTGCTCGGCCTCAACGGCTCGGGCAAGTCGACCCTGCTCAAGATCATGGCCGGCCGCGACGACAACTATACCGGCGAGGCCTGGGCGGCCGAGGGCGTGAAGGTGGGCCTGCTGGAGCAGGAGCCGGGCCTGGACCCCAACAAGGACGTGCTGGGCAACGTCATGGACGGCGCCGGCGACATGGCGAAGGCCTTGGCGCGCTTCGAGGAGGTGTCCAACGCCTTCTCCGACCCCGACGCCGACATGGACAAGCTGATCGCCGAGCAGGCCGAGCTTCAGGAGAAGATCGATGCCGGCAACGGCTGGGACCTGGGCCGCACCGTCGAGATCGCCATGGACGCGCTGCGCTGCCCGCCGTCCGACGCCGACGTGACCAAGCTCTCGGGCGGCGAGAAGCGCCGCGTGGCGCTGTGCCGCCTGCTGCTCTCCAAGCCCGACATGCTGCTGCTCGACGAGCCGACCAACCATCTCGACGCCGAGTCGGTGGCCTGGCTGGAGCGCCATCTCGCGGAGTTCCCCGGCACCGTCGTGGCCGTCACCCACGATCGCTACTTCCTCGACAACGTCGCCGGCTGGATCCTCGAACTCGACCGCGGCGCCGGCATTCCGTGGGAAGGCAACTACTCGTCCTGGCTGAAGCAGAAGGACAAGCGCCTCGAGCTGGAAGAGAAGACCGCCGACGCCCGCCGCCGCACCATGCAGCGCGAGCTCGAATGGATGGGCACCAGCCCGTCGGCCCGCCGCTCCAAGAGCAAGGCGCGTATCGCCGCCTACGAGCGCATGGTCGAGGAGGACAGCCAGCAGACGCTCGACCGGGCGCAGATCGTCATCCCCGCGGGTCCGCGCCTCGGCGACCACGTCATCCGCGCCGAGGGCATCTCGAAGGGCTTCGGCGACCGGCTGCTGATCGACAACCTGTCGTTCAACCTGCCACCGGGCGGCATCGTGGGCGTCATCGGTCCCAACGGCGCCGGCAAGACCACGCTGTTCAAGATGATCACCGGCCAGGACAAGCCCGACACCGGCACCTTCTCGGTCGGTCCGACGGTGAAGCTGGGCTATGTCGACCAGAGCCGCGAGACGCTCGATCCCAACAAGAGCGTGTGGGAAGAGCTGTCGGGCGGCCTCGACATCATCAAGCTCGGCACCAAGGAAGTGTCCAGCCGCGCCTATTGCGGTTCGTTCAACTTCAAGGGCGCCGACCAGCAGAAGAAGGTCGGCCAGCTCTCGGGCGGCGAACGCAACCGCGTCAACCTCGCCAAGATGCTGAAGAGCGGCGCCAACGTGCTGCTGCTCGACGAGCCGACCAACGACCTCGACGTCGACACGCTGCGCGCGCTCGAAGAGGCGCTGGTCGAGTTCGCCGGCTGCGCCGTCGTGATCTCGCATGATCGCTGGTTCCTCGACCGCACCGCCACCCACATGCTGGCCTTCGAGGGCGACAGCCATGTCGAGTGGTTCGAGGGCAACTACCAGGACTACGAGCTCGACCGGCATCGCCGCCTCGGCACGGACGCCGACCAGCCGCACCGCATCAAGTATAAGCCGCTGGTCCGCTAGGCCGGCGGGCGCAGGAACGGCGGCACCGCATGAACCCGCTCGATGAAGTCCAGTGGGGACACGACTGGGCGTGGGGCGTGCCGCTGATCGCGCTCACCTGCGTCATCCACATCCTCTGCCTGGCGGTCTTCACCGCCCGGGTCGACAAGGTGCTCGACACGATGCGGGACCGCGGCCGCCACGTCACGCTCATCTTCTCCCTGGTGATGGCGATGGCCGTGACCCTGGTGACGACCCTGCACATCCTCGAGGGCGGCATCTGGGCGCTCGCCTTCCGCTATCTCGGCGCCATCCCCGACAACCGCTCCGCCATGCTCTATTCGCTGGGCGCGCTGACCACCTACGGCGACACCAGCATCCACCTCGCCCACCAGTGGAAGATGCTGGGCGGGCTGGAAGCGGTGAACGGCGTGCTGCTGTTCGGCCTGACGACGGCCTTCCTGTTCGCGATGATCCAGCGGGTGCTGCCGCCGGCGAAGCGGTAAAATCTCCTGCTTCCCCGTCACACGGGCGAGGTGGCCGAAGGCCGGAGGGGGAAAGCCACAGGTCTGAACTCTCCTTGGCAGATAATCATTGCGTTGCTTTCCCCACCTTGCCCTCCCCCGTATGACGGGGGAGGAGGAAGAAAGCAGAAGACCTCGCTAAGCGGCCTCTCTCCGACACAGACACGAAGCCCGCACCGGAAACTCGGTCCGCGCCGAAGCCAGATCCAGCCGCGCCTTGATCAGCGGCGCCTCGACCGTCTCGCCGCGCCGCGTGAGGCACTCGTGCAGGCCGTGCAAACTCCACACGTTCTCGGGATGCCAGCAGGCGCGGTTGGTCTTGCCGTCGAAGCCGAGGTCGGCGCGATAGACGGCTTCGGCCTCGGCGAGATGGCCCTGCTCCAGCAGCAGCGCGCCGAGCGCATGGCGGGTCGGCTGCATCCAGCCCCAGGGCTCGTCGTAGGGCAGCGAGTCGTCGAGTTCGACGGCGCGGCGCAGATGGGCGAAGGCGAGGTCGAAGTTGCCGCGGCGATACTCCAGTTCGCCGGTCAGCATCTCCTCGGCGATGGCCAGCAGGTCGACCATGGTGTTGTTGTGCAGGCGCCGGCTCTCGGGCACACGCGCCTTTGCGGCCCGGAAAGCGGCGCGCGCCTTCTCAGCCAGCTCGATCTCGCCCAGCACCGAATGCGCCACGCCCTTGGCGTAGAGCGTCATCGCCGTGGTCGAGCAATAGAGGTCGGGATCCTTCGGCAGCTCTTGCGCGATGATCTCGCGCCATTTTCCGAAGCGCACCAGCACGTGCTGCTTCATCGACAGATAGCCCTCGACGAAATCGGCCATCGGCGGCGACGGGATGCGCAGCAGCTCCTCCGGCGTGGTGTCGATCAGCTCCTGCGCCGCGGTGATCGCCGGCGTGTACTGGCCGAGGAACATGGCGCCGTAGACGATGAAGTGATGGTCGTGGCTGCGGTACATCGAATAGACGTTCAGCGCGCCCTCGCGCGCGAGGTACTTGCGGTCCACGACGACGGCCTTCTGGTTGTAGACGACGACGTCGCGATAGTTGCCGCACAGCACGTCGATATGGGTCGGCATGTGCACGAGGTGGCCGGAATCCGGCACGAGGTCGCGCAGCCGGTCGCCGGCCCGCAGAGCGCGCTGCGGGAACGGCGACATCTCCATCAGATGCACATAGAGATGCAGCAGGCCGGGATGGTCCCAGCTCGCCGGCATGTCACGGAAGGCGCTCTCCAGCACCTCGACCGCCTCCTCGGTGCCGGCGCCGGGCGTCGGCTGGCCGGTCTTGAGGTCCCACATCTGCCACGGCGTCTCGTTCATGATCGCCTCGGCGAACACCGACCGCAGGTCGAGATCGTTCGGATGGGCATGGAACAGCCTGCGCATCTCGACGGTGAAGGCCTTGTCCCAGGTCGTCTGGTCCTCGATCGCCTCGCGCTGCGGATAACGTGCCGGCAGCGCAGCGATCAGCGCCTGCTCGACCGGCGAGGCGTTGGGCGCGGCGGCCAGCGCGCGCTGCATGGCGTCATAGGAGGCTTCGAGCGCGCGCTTCTTGCCGGCCGGATCGTAGCGGTGCCAGGGGAGATTGTAGTTCGGCCCGGCGGCGTAGGAGATGCCCCAATGCGCCATGGCGCAGCCGGGATCGGTCTCCAGCGCCTTCTCGAAGCACTTGATCGCCTCGGCATGGTTGAAGCCGTAGAGCCAATTCAGTCCGCGATCGAACCAGAGCTGCGTCTGAGGCGAAGTGGTGGTGACGGTCCGCTTGTAGGCGCCGAGATCGTAATAGTCGTCCATGGTCCATGCCCCCGCTGCGATCCGGGGACATGGTGCCGTCGGGAACGGCCCGGCGGCAAGCCCGGCCGTTCGCGTGCGGTGGAACGCTCAGCGGCAAGGCGGTGCGCCGGTGCCTTGCATCCGCCACTGCTTGAGGCACTCGCTGTCGTCCTTCATCACCAGCGGCACGAACAGCAGCGACTGCTGTCCGGCGACGAGCTGCTGCTGGTTGATCCAGGTGCCCGGCGCCGGCACGCGCGTACGGTAGCGCACGACGCTCTCGCCGGCGGCCGCCGTCACGGTCGGCGTGTCGACGACGGGTTCCGGTCCGTAGATGCCGGCGGCCGTCGCATTGCCGACGCGGCGGCCGCCGCTCACCAGCCAGAGCTGGTTCTGCTTGGCCGAGGCATAGGGGAAGAAATCCGCGCGCCCGGTCGGCGGGTCGTTGACTGCGAACAGCTTGGCATCGATCTGCACCTTGAGCGGCTCGGGCCGTCCCGCCGGCGCGGCCAGGATGTCGGTTCGCAGGGCGCCGTAGAGGCCGCCCAGTTCCGGCACGCGCAGTTCCTCGGCCGAGGCGAGGCCGATGCGACCGAGCGGCGTGGCGATCACGACCGGCTCCTCACCGGCGCTCGCCCACGCGGCGGTCTCGGCCGAGAGATGCGTGGCGCGATAGCGGCCCAGCACCGTTCCGGCTGGGCCGGCCAGCACGACGGTGTGATAGACCTTGTCGCCCTCGCGCTCGGGATAGGAGCCGACGACGAAGCCGCTGCCGGCCTTGGCCGAGGCCGCGAGCGCCTGCTCGAAAGCGCCCTCGCGCGCTTCGGCCTTCGCCTTGATGTCGGCCGCCGACAGGCCCGACGGCAAAGCGGACAGTTCGGGCAGGACCAGCAGCTCGCCCGCTTCGGGCCGCGCCGAGGCGAGCAGCGACGGGCCGTCGGGCCATTGCGCCGCCGACAGCGCGACGGATCGCACCGACGTCGTGGCGTTGCCGTCGGTCGGGCTGCGATGCAGCGCCAGCAGCGGCACGTAGAGGTCTGGACGGCGGCGCGAGAGCCGCGCGCTGCGCTCGGCATCGGCTTCTGCCGGCACGATGCTGGTCGCGAAGACGCCGGCGAGGCCGGGCGGCAGCGTCTCCGGCGGCACGACCGGCGCCTGCACCAGCTTCTCGCCCTTGGGCGACCAGATGCTCGAACCGCCATTGTAGTAGAGCTTGCCGCCGGTGATGGGGTTGGTCTCGATGCCGCTGCGCGTGGCACCCACCACCCACACGCCATTCTGCGCGCTGAGATACTGGACGTTGGACACGGTCGAATGGTTGCCGGTCGCCTCGGCCGGCGGCGTGCCCGGCATCACGCGATCCGACACCGAATGCCAGGCGATGATCTGGGCACCGCGCAGCGCCGCCAGGCGACCGTATTGCCAGTAGGTGTCGTCGTAGCAGATCAGCAGCGCGATGCGGCCGATCGGCGTCTCGAACACCTCGACCCCGGTCGTGCCCGGCGCGAAGACCTTCTGGTCCTGCGGGTTCAGCCCGTTCTTGCGATACTTGCCGATGATGCCGTTGGGGCCCAGCAGCACGGCGGTGTTGTAGGCGAGACCGGTCGCCGCATCGCGCTCGGCAATGCCCACGCTCATGTACATGCCGGTGCGCTGGAGCACGGGCAGTAGCGCGGCCGTCGCCTTGCCGGGAATGGTATCGAGGAAGGGCGCGAGCTGCTTCGGCCCGCTGAACAGATAGCCGCTGACCGCGGTCTCGGGGAACACCGCGTAGTGGACGTCCTGCCGCGCCACCTGCTCCGCCGCCTGGACGAGGCGCGCGACGTTGCCGTCGAGATCGCCCCAGGCCGGCACGAAATCCACCGCCGCCACCTTGATCGGCTTCTGCCCGATCGGCGCCTGCGCCGACGCTCCAGCCACGAGCGACAGCCAGCCGGCGATGCCGGCCAAGATGGCGAGTCCCCACGAGTTCCAATTCATGTACGCTTCCCCCTGAACTTTCCTCGAACATATTGCACCAGCGACGCAGCCTCCAGTGGCGCCGTGGGTTGATCGGACATGAGCAGCGAGAAGCGGATCGTGATCTGCGGCGGCGGCGCCATCGGTGCCGCGATCGCCTGGTTCCTCAGCCGGCGTGGCGCGCGGGCGGTCGTGGTCGAGCGGCATGAAGTCGGGGGCGCGGCCTCCGGCAAGTCGGGCGGCTTCCTGGCACTCGACTGGTGCCGTGGCACGGCCCTCGACCGACTGGCGCGGCGCAGCTTCGCCCTGCATGCGAGCCTTGCCTAGGAGCTCGGCAATCCTTGGGGCTACAGACGGCTCACGACCTTTGCAGGGCACGCCGCGGAGGGTCGGCGCGGGCACGGGACCGCCGCGCGGCCGTGGCTATCCTCCGACGTGACCCTGACCGGCCAAATCGGCTCACCGCAGACGACGGCGCTGGTCGAGCCACAGGCCTTCACTACCGGGTTGATGCGCGGAGCGGAGGCAAACGGCGCCGAGCTGCGTCACGGGATGGTCACGGGATTGATGAAGAGCGCGTCCGGCGCGATCGGTGGCGTCACACTCGAAGGCGGCGAAACCATCGAGGGCCACGGCGTAGTCATCGCAATGGGCCCTTGGTCCATCCTCGCCTCGCGCTGGCTGCCGCTGCCCGCCGTGTACGGCTTCAAGGGCCATAGTCTCGTCTTCCGCACCGGCGATGCGGTACCGGCCGAGGCCCTGTTCCTGGAATACGAGGAGGCGGGTGGCGAGACGCTGACACCGGAGATCTTCGCGCGCGCCGACGGCACCGTCTGGGCCTGCGCAGTCTCGAGCACCGCATCGCTGCCGATCGATCCCGCCGAGGTCGCGGGCGACGAGGGCGCACATGAACGGCTCGAGGCGCTGTGCCGCACCGTGTCCCCTGCCCTCGCCTCGGCGCCCATCGTCGCGCGCCAGGCCTGCTTCCGTCCCGTCACCGAGGACGGCTTGCCGCTGATCGGCGCCGTGCCGGGGGTCGACAATGCCTGGGTGGCGACCGGCCACGGCGTCTGGGGCATGCTCAACGCACCCGCGACAGGCGAGGCGATGGCCGAACTGATCCTCGACGGCGCGACGGGTCACTTCCCGCTGAGGCACTTCGATCCGCGCCGCCTCAATGCATTTGCGGGCCTGCGCTAACCGTCCGGCCTGTTCGTCCACCGGGGCGGCAGGAGCCTCGTGTTGAGGACGAAGGGCGCGCTGTTGTCGCTGAGGCGGATCGCGCCGATGAACGGCAGATCGTAGGAGGCGTGGAAGTAGATCTGCGAGCGCTGCACCACGCCGTAGTCCTCGTTCATCGGCGGCAGGCCGAACAGGGCACGGAAGGGACACCTGAAGGTCGCCTGCTCGCCGGGCTTCAGCTCGCCGGCCGAGCCCGCCGGAAAGCGCACGTCGGTCGCCTCGACGAGAGTGGGTTCCCGGCCCGAGGCGCGCACATGGTCGAGCACGCAGGCGAATTTCAGGCCTTTCATCGCAAACCACGGACTCCGGTTTTCCGCCGTGAACGTCGCGTCGAAGGGAGAGCCGGCCTTCTGTTCCTCCGACGCATAGACCGGCACCGGCCGGCTCGCCCAGGCACCAATGCCAACGCCCGCAATCACAACCAGCACCGCGAGGAAGACGATCAGGCTCTGCAGCGACTGCGCGCCGCTGCGCGCCATCATGCGCAGTTCCTGCTGCAGGGTCGTGGTCGGCGGCGGCAGGGGCTTCGGCCCGGAGGCCCTGGGCGTCTGCTCGCGCGCTCTCGATTTGGTGCCGGAAGAAGGTGGCCTGGTGCCGGAAGAGGCGCTCTTCCGGGGCTTGCTCGGGGACTTCTTCTTCTGCGCCATGGTTGAACACGTAGCGCTTCCGGCCCGCGCCATCCATCCCGCCGCTGGTCGCAGGCGGCTCAGGCGAAGGCGATCTCCATCGTGCGCCGCGTCGCCTTGGCGCCCTCGCGCGCGACATCGACGGCGGGCTGCGCCCAGTGAACCGGGTTGGGAGCTTCGTAGCTCACCCAGCCCTCGTAGCCCTTGGCCGCGAGCAGCTGGAACATGTCGTTCCAGCGCACCACGCCCTGCCCCGGCGGCAGGCGATCGACCGGCGGCGCGGCGTTGGGCGGCGCATTGGGCACGTCGCTGTACTGAACGTAGAAGATCTCGGCGGCCGGCACTTCCTCGAAGCCGCGGCCGGGACGACCGCCGCGCTGCAGGTGATAGGCGTCGAGCAGCAGGCCGACGCTCTTCTGTCCAGCCTTGGCGATCAGCTCGCGCAGGATTTCCAGTCGGCTCACGATCGGATGCTGGAACTGGTACTCCAGCGCGAGCCGAAGGCCGTGGCGCGCCACGATCTCGCCGGCGTGGCGGACGTTCGCCACCGCCTCGTCGAGCGATGCGTTGCCCGGACCGATCCCGCTCATCACCGTCGCGCAATCGAGCGTGACGGCCCTCTCGCAGGCCTCTTCCAGCGAGGCGAACAGGCGCTCCCGATCCTCGGGCGCGGCGAAGGTCCAGCCGTACTCGCAGCCGACCGCACTGACCGGCAGTCCGTTCGCGCGCACGCGGCCCAGCAATTCGGTGTTCGACAGGCCACGCTCCCGCGCCCGCATGAAATCGACGCGGCGCAACTCGACCGCGTCGAAGCCGCCTTCCTTTGCCGCGGCAATGGCTCGTTCGAACGGTGTCGTGTCGACTGTCCAGAGATGGAGCGCGAGACCCCGGAACTTATGGCGCATGTCTTGATCCCTTCGTCCGATCATGGACGGCCGGGACAGGCGCTCTCGCCGTGTCGTCGACCACGGCGGCGGCTTCTAGATACGGTGATCCATGTCGAGGGCCGGTTCCGGCACGTCGACGCAGCCGATGATGCGGGCGGGGACACCGGCGGCGGTGCAGCCGGCCGGGACCGGGTCGAGCACGACGCTGCCGGCCGCGATCTTGGCACAGGCGCCGATCTCGATATTGCCCAGCACCTTGGCGCCGGCCCCCAACAGCACGCCGCGGCGCACCTTGGGATGGCGGTCGCCGCGTTCCTTGCCGGTGCCGCCCAGGGTGACGCCGTGCAGCATGGAGACGCCGTCCTCGACGACGGCGGTCTCGCCGATCACCACACCGGTGCCGTGGTCGATGAAGATGCTCTTGCCGATCACCGCGCCGGGATGGATGTCGAGGCCGAACAGCGAGCTCGACCGGCTCTGCAGAAAGTGCGCGAGCGTGCGCCGCCCCTGCGTCCACAGCCAGTGCGAGGCCCGGTAGGTCTGCAGCGCATGATAGCCCTTGAACCAGAGCAGCGGATCGAGATGGGAGGTGCAGGCCGGGTCGCGGTCGGCCACCGCCACGATGTCGGCGCGCGCCGCAAGGCCGATGTCGGGATCGGCCGCGAGGGCCTCGTCGAATGTCTGGCGGATCAGCGCGGCCGGCACCTCGGTCGTGCCGACGAGCCGCGCGAGGTGATAGCTGAGAGCGTTCTCGAAGCGGGGCTGGCTCAGGATCGTGGCATGGAGCGTTCCGGCCAGCACCGGCTCGGCGGCCGCCGCCGAATGGGCCGCCTCGCGAATCCGGTCCCAGACCGGATCGACCGCCCTCAGATCAGAGAACCGCAGCTCGGCCGGGTTCTTGGCAAATGCGCTATCCATGGCGCTCTCCTCCGCTCCGCTCTCGTCCCCTGCGACGCCCGCGAACGCGATCGACGCGCCTCCCATGAGGAAAGACTACGCCGACCGGCCTGCAGGTTCAATTCGCGGCTTCAGCGCGCGGCCCGGGCTTCCAGCTCGCTGACCAGCGGCTCGACCTTGCCGCCATGATTCTGGATGTAGGAATTGAAATCCGAACGTCTAGTCATGACCATGCTGACGCCCTCGACCTTCACGTCGGTGATGCGGTCGCCGCGGACCTCCCACTCGAGCTTGATCGGCTGGCCACTCGTCTGGTTCAGACGGCTGTCGACGATGGTCGCGCCGTTGGCGCGCGGCGTGACCTTGCCGATGGTCAGGGTCTGGCCGCCATACTGGCCGAAGCGCTCGCTGTAGGCCTTGGCCTCGGCGGTGGCGACGGCCTTGACGAACCGCGCGCGCTCCTGCTCGGTCGCCTGGTTCCAGTGGGTGCCCAGCGCCGCACGTGCCATGGCGGGCATGTCGAAGTTGGCCTGGAGAATCCCCAGGATTGCCGCCTGGCGATCGGTGCCGGTCTTGGTCTTCACGATCTCGATGACCTGCTGCGCGGTGTTCTGCACGATCTGAGCGGGATCGGCGGCAACGGCCGGCCCGACCATGGGCACGGCGATGAACATCGCGGCCGCGGCCACGAACTGCAACACGACACGACGACAGGCGAGCTTCGGCACCGTGCACTCCTATGACGAGATTTGGGGGAAGCGTTCTAGCGCGGACGACCGGTCAACGCACCCTCCACCGGGCGCGTTGCCCTAGCGGACCAGTGCCAGGTTGTCGCGACGCTCGAGTTCGCCGCGGGCGTTGGTTTTCTCGCGCTTCTCGCGAATCTGGTCGGCACGGTTCTGGGTGTAGGCCGAACGCAGCGCCGCATAGTAATCGACGCTGTTCTTCTCGAGGTCGTCCAGCGCGAAAATGGTGCGCGACCGATAATCGACGGCATTCATGCCGTAACGCCCGATCTGCCAGACGTCCCAGTCGATGGCGAGATTGAAGGTCAGAATGCGGAACGGATCGACCAGATAATCCATCATGAGGCCGGTACCGTCGCGTGCATTGGACGGGCCATAGGCCGGCAGCATGAGATAAAAGCCGCCATTCTCCGGTTCGACGCCCGCCCACAGGCCGATCGTCTTGCCGAAATCCTCCTTGGTGCGCTCGAGTCCGAAGCTCGAGGCCACGTCGAAGATGCCGGCGACGCCGATGGTCGAATTCACCAGGAAGCGCGCCATCGTCGTCGCGGCACGGTTCGGATCGCCCTGGAACACCTCGTTGATGGCCGTCACCGGCTCGCCGAGATTGTCGAGGACGTTGCGCACGCCGGTCTGGGCCCGCTCGGGCACGAGGTCGCGGTACATGACCGCCAGAGGGCGGAAGGCAATGACATCGACGGCGCGATTGATCGAGAAAATGAAACGGTTCGGGGTTTCCAGCGGATCCCACACTTCGGCGGCACCGGTATCGCCGGACGCACAGCCTCCGACGACCGTTCCGGCAAGGGCGACCGCGACCATCGAGCGGCGAATGCTGGCAGCAAAGGCTCTCGTCACACCGATCATCGACGCTGACCCCGGATCATCCGCTGACCCGGGACGCCGGGCCAAAAAGCGTGACACGACGTTCATTCGCCGCATCGCTGGGAGTGTTGCATACCGGGGCCGTGATCTTAAAGCAATTCCGGGGCCGCCATCCCGGTGGCCCGTATCCTTTGTTTCTGGGTCTGTGCCGCCCGGAAGCGGCAAACAAGGCCTTGTATACATAAAGATATGCTTATATCATTCTCTGCATGGAACATCTCCTCACCCTGCTGCGGGCCGCTGCCGAAGACACCAGGCTTCGCATCCTGGCCTTGGCCGCCCGCGAGGACCTGACCGTCAGCGACTACGTGAACGTGCTGGGGCAGAGTCAGCCGCGCGTCTCCCGGCACCTGAAACTGCTGGTCGAGGCGGGTCTGCTGGAGCGTTTCCGCGAAGCCCAGTTCACCCGCTTCCGGCTGACCAGCGGCGGAGAGGATGCCGCCCTGGTGCGTGAATTCGTGCGCCGGCTCGACCCCAAGCATCCGCGGATTGCAACCGACCGTGCCCGGCTGGATGCCGTCCAGCAACGCCGTCAGACCGCCGCTGCGCGCTTCTTCCGCGACAATGCCCAGCGTTGGGACGAACTGCGCGCCCTGCACGTCGCCGATCGCGAGATCGAGCGGGCGCTCAGCCATCACCTGCCCCTCGGTGCCCGCCGGCTGCTCGATGTCGGCACGGGCACCGGCCGCCTGCTTGAGGTGTTGGCGCCGAAGGTCGAGCAGGCGATCGGCGTCGACCAGAGCCGCGAGATGCTGGCGCTGGCCCGCGCCAACCTCGCCCGCGCCGGCATCGACAACGCCGATATCCGCCAGGGCGACATGTACGCCCTGCCCTTCGAGTCCGACAGTTTCGACGTCGTCACGATCCACCACGTCCTGCACTACGCCGACGATCCCGCCGCGGCGTTGGCCGAGGCCGCGCGCGTCGTTAAGCCCGGCGGATCGGTCCTCGTGGTCGACTTCGCGCCGCACGACCTGGTCGAGCTGAAGCGCGAGCACGCGCATGTGCATCTGGGATTCGCCGACAACCAGGTGCAGGGCTGGCTGCGCAGCGCCGGCCTCAATCCGCTGGAGCCCATCCACTTTCCCGGCCGCCGCCTGATGACGGGCATCTGGCGCGGCGAGCGCGAGCTGCCGGCCCGCGCCGCCCCACGGCCGACCGCCGTTTCTGGCGCCGTTTCCGTCCAAGGAGTTTCACGATGAGTCCCGATACCGGTCCGATCGGCAATCCCCTAAGCTCCACTGGGAGTGCGACCGCGACCGAATTTCCCGCCCGCGCGCCGCAGCGGCTCGCCGTGTCCTTCGAGTTCTCGCCGCCCAGGACCGATGCCGCCGAGCAGATACTGTGGGAGACGGTGAAGCGTCTGACGCCCCTCCATCCCGCCTTCTTCTCGGTGACCTATGGCGCCGGCGGGTCGACCCGCCAGCGCACGCATGACACGGTCGCACGCCTCAAGAGCGAGACCGGCATCGATGCCGCGGCCCATCTCACCTGCGTCGCCGCTACCCAGGGCGAGATCGACGACATCGCGCGCGCCTACTGGGATGCAGGCATCCGCCACATCGTGGCCCTGCGCGGCGATCCGCCGGGCGGCATGGGCGGCCAGTACACGCCGCATCCGGGTGGCTATGCCAATGCGGCGGCGCTGGTCACCGGCCTGAAGAAGATCGGCAACTTCCAGATCAGCGTCGCGGGCTATCCCGAGAAGCATCCGGCCTCGGCCGACGAGAAGGCCGACCTCGAGAACCTGAAGGCCAAGGTCGATGCCGGCGCCGACCGCTGCATTACGCAGTTCTTCTTCGAGGCCGATGATTTCCTGCGCTTCCGCGACCGCGCCGCGGCGGCGGGCATCAACGTGCCGATCGTGCCCGGCATCATGCCGGTGTCGAACTTCCAGGCCGTCAATCGCATCGCCGGGCTCTGCGGCTCGAAGGTGCCGCCGTGGTTCTCCAGCATGTTCGACGGGCTCGACGACGATCTCGAGACGCGCCGCATGATCGCCGCGACGGTGGCCGGCGACCTCTGCCGACGCCTGCGCGACGAGGGCGTGGAGCAGTTCCATTTCTACACGCTGAACCGGGCGGATCTCACCTTTGCGATCTGCCACCTGCTGGGAGTGCGCCCGCAATGACACGCCAGGAAAAGGCAGAGCAGCTGCGCGAGATCGGCTCAGAGCGCATACTGATCAAGGACGGGCCCTACGGCTCGATGATCCAGAGCTACAAGCTCGACGAGGAAGGATTCCGTGGCGGCCGCACGTTCAATCACGACCAGAAGGGCAACAACGACCTTCTGAACCTGACGCGCCCGGACGTGGTGGGCGAGATCTGCAACGCCTATCTCGACGCCGGCGCCGACATCGTGGCGACCAACACCTTCAACTCGAACTCGATCAGCCTGTCCGACTACGGCATCACCGGCATGGCGCGCGAGATCAACGTCGCCGCGGCGAAGCTCACGCGCGCCTGCGCCGATGCCGCCACGGCGCGCGATCCGTCCAAGCCGCGCTTCGTCGCGGGCGCGCTGGGGCCGACCAACAAGACTCTCTCGGTGTCGCCCAAGGTCAGCGATCCCGGTTTCCGCGCCGTCACCTTCGACGAGGTGAAGGACATGTACCGCGAGCAGATCGACGGGCTGCTCGACGGCGGCGTCGATTTCATCCTGGTCGAGACGGTGTTTGACACGTTGAACGCCAAGGCGGCCCTCGTGGCGGCCGACGAGGCGGGCGAGGCGCGCGGCGAGGTCCTGCCGGTGATGGTGTCGATGACCCTGACCGACCTTGCCGGCCGCAACCTGTCGGGCCAGACGGTCGAGGCCTTCTGGCACTCGGTGAGGCACGCCAAGCCGATCACCATGGGCCTCAACTGCAGCTTCGGCGCGACGGAGCTTCATCCCTACGTGCAGGCGCTGAACCCGCAGGTCGACAGCATGCTGTGCGTCTATCCCAATGCCGGGCTTCCCAACGAGCTCGGCGCCTACGACGAGCCGCCGGAGATGACGGGCAAGCTGGTCCAGGGCTGGGCCAAGAACGGCTGGATCAACGTGGTCGGCGGCTGCTGCGGCACGACGCCGGGCCACATCAAGGCGATCGCCGAGGCGGTCAAGGGCATCAAGCCGCGCACCTGGCACGTCCTGCCGCCGGCGCTGCGGCTCTCCGGTATGGAAGCAGCGAGTTTCTTCTGATGAGCACTGTCGAGAATGCGGGCGAGACCAAGCCCGAGAGCCGCGCAACCTTCATCAACATCGGCGAGCGCACCAACGTCACCGGATCGGCGAAATTCAAGAAGCTGATCCTCGAGGGCGACTACACCGCCGCCATCGAGGTCGCCCGCCAGCAGGTCGAAAGCGGCGCGCAGATCATCGACATCAACATGGACGAAGGCCTGCTCGACGCCGAGCTGGCGATGGACACGTTCCTGAAGCTGATCGCCGCCGAGCCCGACATCGCGCGCGTGCCGATCATGATCGACAGCTCCAAGTGGAGCGTGATCGAGGCTGGCCTCAAGTGCGTCGCCGGCAAGCCGATCGTGAACTCGATCTCCATGAAGGAGGGTATCGAGCCCTTCATCGCGCAGGCCCGCAAGGTCCGCCGCTACGGAGCCGCCGTGGTGGTCATGGCGTTCGACGAGAAAGGCCAGGCCGACACCAGGGAGCGCAAGGTCGAGATCTGCTCGCGCGCCTACGACATCCTGGTGAACCAGGTCGGCTTCCCGGCCGAGGACATCATCTTCGATCCGAACATCTTCGCGGTCGCGACCGGCATCGAGGAGCACAACAACTACGGCGTCGACTTCATCGAGGCGACGCGCGAGATCAAGGCGCGCTGCCCTGGCGCCAAGATCTCCGGCGGCGTTTCCAACCTGTCCTTCGCCTTCCGCGGCAACGAGCCGGTGCGCAAGGCGATGCATTCGGTATTCCTCTACCATGCCATCCAAGCGGGTATGGACATGGGCATCGTCAATGCCGGCCAGCTCGAGGTCTACGACCAGATCCCGCAGGAACTCCGCGACGCCTGCGAGGACGTGATCCTCAACCGCAATCCCAACGCCACCGAGCGGCTGCTCGAGCTGGCGCCCAAGTACAAGGGCACCGGCGAGGTCGCCGAGACGCAGGACGCGGAGTGGCGCAGCTGGCCGGTCGAGAAGCGGCTGGAGCATGCGCTGGTCAAGGGTATGGACCAGTTCGTGGTCGCCGACACCGAGGAGGCACGTCTGCAGATCGCGCGGCCGATCGAGGTGATCGAGGGCCCGCTGATGGCCGGCATGAACGTGGTCGGCGACCTGTTCGGCGCCGGCAAGATGTTCCTTCCGCAGGTGGTGAAGAGCGCCCGCGTCATGAAGAAGGCCGTGGCGCATCTCCTGCCCTACATCGAGGCGCAGAAGACCGAGGGCTCGCGGCCCAAGGGCAAGATCGTGATGGCGACAGTCAAGGGCGACGTCCACGACATCGGCAAGAACATCGTGGGCGTCGTCCTGCAGTGCAACAACTTCGAGGTCATCGATCTCGGCGTCATGGTGCCGTTCCAGGACATCCTGAAGAGCGCCAACGACAACAAGGCCGACATCATCGGCCTCTCCGGCCTGATCACGCCCTCGCTCGACGAGATGGTGACGGTGGCCGAGGAGATGACGCGACAGGGCATGAACCTGCCGCTACTGATCGGTGGCGCCACGACCTCCAAGGTGCACACCGCGCTGCGCATCGCGCCGCGCTACGCCGGCACGACCGTGCACGTGCTCGATGCCTCGCGTGCCGTCGGCGTCTGCTCGGCGCTCGTCTCCGAGTCGGGGTCGCAGGCCGAGGACTTCGCCAGCAAGGTCGCGGCCGAGTACGAGGCGATCCGCGTGGAACGCGCGGGCGGCACCAAGGAAAAGGTGATCCCGCTCGAGGCGGCACGCGCCAACGACTTCAAGATCGACTGGTCGGCCTACACGGCGCCCAAGCCTGCCATCACCGGCACGCGCGTCTTTGCCGAGTACCCGCTGCACGAGCTGGTCGAGCGCATCGACTGGACGCCGTTCTTCCGCGCCTGGGAACTGGCCGGCAACTATCCGGCGATCCTCGAGGATCCCGTGGTCGGCGAGAGCGCTAAGAAGCTCTACGCCGATGCGCGCAAGATGCTCGACCATGTTGTGCGCGAGAAGTGGCTGACGGCGAAGGGCGTGGTCGCTTTCTGGCCGTGCCGCCGCGAGGGCGACGACGTGGTGATCTACAGCGACGAGACCCGCACAAAGGAGATCTCGCGACTCCATTTCCTGCGCCAGCAGATCGAGAAGCGGGCGCCCCGCGCCAACATGTGCCTGGCCGATTTCATCTCGCCCGAGGCCGACTGGATCGGCGGCTTCGCCGTCACCGCCGGCCACGGTATCGAGGAGCATCTCGCCCGCTTCAAGGCCGACCATGACGACTATTCGGACATCCTGCTGAAGGCACTGGCCGATCGCCTGGCCGAGGCCTTCGCCGAGCGGCTGCATGAGCGCGTCCGCAAGACCCTGTGGGGCTACGCGCCCGAGGAGGCGCTGTCCAACGAGGAACTGGTGCGTGAGAAATATCGCGGCATCCGCCCGGCGCCGGGCTATCCCGCCTGCCCCGACCACAGCCAGAAGCCCGAACTGTTCCGGCTGCTGAACGCCGGCCAGAATGCCGGCATCCAGCTGACCGAGAGTTTCGCCATGGTCCCGACCTCGGCGGTATCGGGCTACTACTTCGCCCATCCCGAGGCGCAGTATTTCGGCGTTGCCCGCATCGGCAAGGACCAGGTCGAGGACTATGCAAAGCGTCGCGGGGTCTCGATCGAGCAGGCCGAGCGCTGGCTGAGGCCGAACATCGGGTACTGATCGACTGCGGTGGGACCGCGCGTTGGCGGGCGGCTACTTGGCCGCAGCCGGCACGCGGACCTTTCCGGGGCCGGGTTCGTTCTCGTGCGAACCATCTTCTGCCCTTGCGAGGTCTTCGATGTCTATGCCCGAATTCGCGCCACCCCCTTCCAAGGCGCTGCTGTTCCTGGAAGGCCGCGCGCTCTCCGAGTTCGGCGCCTTTTGCGCGATGCGCCCCTGGCTGTCACTGGCCCCGCACGGCGACGGGCATCCGGTGCTGGTGCTGCCGGGCTTGCTGGCCGACGATACCAGCACACGGCCGTTGCGTGACTTCCTGAAGAGCCAGGGCTATCGCGCCCATGGGTGGAAACAGGGCCGCAATCGCGGGCTTCGGGAGAATGTCGAGGGCGACATGGTCGCGCGGGTCGACGAGCTCTATGAGCGCCACGGACGACGCAAGATCAGCCTCATCGGATGGAGCCTGGGCGGACTCTATGCACGCCACATCGCCAAGATCCGGGCCGACAAGGTGCGCTGCATGATCAGCCTCGGCAGCCCCTTCGCGGGCTCGCCCCGGAGCACCAATGCCTGGCAGGTCTACGAATGGGTATCCGGCACCAAGGTCGACGAACAGCTGCCCCTGGACAGCGGCCTGCTCGCCGACCCTCCGCCTGTACCCACCACCTCGGTGTTCAGCCGAACCGACGGACTCTGCGCCTGGCAGAGCTGCCTGAACGAAGAGACGGATGCTGCCGAGAACATCGAGGTGATCTCCAGCCATTGCGGCCTCGGCCATCATCCAGCGGCCGTCTTCGCCGTCGCCGACCGCCTCGCCCAGCCCGAAGGCGGTTGGCAGAAGTTCGACCGCTCGGGTTGGAAGAGCGTGGTTTATCCGGACTGGCGGCGCGAGTGACTCCCGCGTTGCTGCCCTGACGGCAGCAACGACTCGCTCCAGCGTGCGTTGAGCGGCGTATCACGCACGACCGGGGGAATTGGATGATCACCGCACGCACCACCGACGCCGTTGGCTTATTCCTGTGAGCGACGGCCGGCCGTCGCGGCTCAGCGAGGGACTCCCCTACCCGCTCGGCGCCACCTGGGATGGGCTGGGCGTCAATTTCGCGCTCTTCTCGGCGCACGCGACCAAGGTCGAACTCTGCCTGTTCGATGCCACGGGCGAGCGCGAGATCGAGCGGATCGTGCTGCCCGAATATACCGACGAGGTCTGGCACGGCTATCTGCCCGACGCACGACCGGGTACGATCTACGGCTATCGCGTGCACGGCCCCTACGCGCCGGAAGCCGGCCATCGCTTCAATCCTCACAAGCTGCTGCTCGACCCCTATGCCAAGCAGGTCATCGGCAAGCTGACCTGGAATCCTGCCCTCTTCGGCTACAAAATGGAGAGTGGCGACGATCTCACCTTCGACGACCGTGACAGCGCCGCCTTCACCTACCGGAGCTGCGTCATCGACCCGGCCTTCAGCTGGGGCCGCGCGCCGCAGCGCCGCACGTCGTGGGAAAACACGATCGTCTACGAGGCGCATGTCCGCGGGCTCACCAAGCTGCATCCCGCCGTGCCCGAGTCGTTGCGCGGGACCTACGCCGGCCTCGCCTCGTCCCAGATCACGAACTACCTCTCGTCGCTCGGAGTGAGCGCCGTCGAACTACTGCCGGTCCATACCTTCGTCGACGACAGTCATCTGCTCGAGAAGGGGCTGAAGAACTACTGGGGCTACAACACGATCGGTTTCTTCGCCCCGGCCCGGCGCTACGCCGCCAATCCCGACTTTGCCTTCGCCGAATTCAAGGAGATGGTGGCGCATCTTCATGCCTCGGGGCTCGAGGTCATCCTCGACGTGGTCTACAACCACACCGCCGAAGGCAACCAGCTGGGACCGACGCTCTGCTTCAGGGGTATTGACAACGCCTCCTATTACAGGCTGGCGCCGAACCGGCGCTACTACATCAACGACACCGGCACCGGGAACACCGTCAATCTCAGCAATTCTCGCGTGCTGCAGCTCGTTATGGACAGCCTGCGCTACTGGGCGGCCGACATGCGGATCGACGGCTTCCGCTTCGACCTTGCCACGATCCTGGGCCGCGAACCCCACGGCTTCGAGGAAGAAGGACGCTTTCTCGATGCCTGCCGCCAGGATCCGGTGCTTTCCGAAGTGAAGCTGATCGCCGAGCCCTGGGACATGGGTCCGGGCGGCTACCAGGTCGGGCGTTTCTCGCCCGGCTGGGCCGAGTGGAACGACGCGTTCCGCGACACAGTGCGCGCCTACTGGCGTGGCGACGAAGGCAAGCTGCCCTCGCTCGCGGCGCGCCTGACGGCATCCGCCGACCTGTTCGCCAAGCGCGGCCGCAAGCCCTGGGCCTCGATCAACTTCATAACGGCGCACGACGGCTTCACCCTGGGCGACCTTGTCGCCTACAACGACAAGCACAACTTGGCCAACGGCGAGGACAACAAGGACGGCCACTCGCACAATCTTTCGAGCAACTACGGCGCCGAGGGACCCACCGACGATCGCGACATCCTCGACACGCGGCTGCGCCAGATGCGCAACATGCTCTCGACCCTGATCCT
Source organism: Rhodospirillaceae bacterium (assembly GCA_009772935.1). Classification (GTDB taxonomy): domain Bacteria; phylum Pseudomonadota; class Alphaproteobacteria; order Reyranellales; family Reyranellaceae; genus Reyranella. The sequence continues at coordinate 98,686 of WOUR01000028.1, read as the reverse complement.
GTCGCGCGGCACGCCGATGCTGCTGGGCGGCGACGAGTTCGGCCGCAGCCAGAAGGGCAACAACAACGGCTACTGCCAGGACAACGAGATCTCATGGGTGGACTGGCAGGGCATCGGGCCGGCCGAGCTCGATCTCGCGGAGTTCGTGCGCAAACTGATTCTCATCCGGCACGCCCTGCCGATGTTGCGCCGCGGGCGATTCCTCACCGGTGCTTTCGACGAGGAGCTGGGCGTGAAGGATGTGAGCTGGCTGACGCCGGCGGGTGAGGAGATGACCGACGACAACTGGAACGATGGCAATGCGCGATGCCTAGGCGTGCTGCTGGACGGCCGAGCCCAGGAGACGGGCATCCGCCGTGTCGGCTCCGACTCGACCTTGCTCATCATCGTGAACTCCCACACCGACACGGTGCCTTTCACTCTGCCCGAAGCGGTCGGCGGTGCGCGCTGGGTAAGACTTATCGACACCAGCGACCCAGAGGGCGAACCGCTGGCGCTGCGCGACTTCGGTCACGCCTACGACGTGCCGGCGCGCTCGCTGCATCTCTTCGTGCTGCAGCCCGCCCGCACGCCGCATCGCGACACCGCCGCCGAGCGCTCCTTCCAGCGCGTGGTGCAGGCGATGGACGAGGCCTCGACGAAATCGGTGCGCCTCGGCTTCGACTGAGGTAGGCCCTGACCGGGAAGCGTGCCGCCGCATGTGTCCCGAGCCGGGGAGATACGATGCCGAGCTACGCCCTCGTCCTGTTCGTGGGTTTGATCGCAGGGACGGTGAGCGGCGTCGTCGGCACCGGCGCGACGGTCATCCTGCTGCCGGTCCTCGTCATGGTTTTCGGGCCGCGCGAGGCGGTGCCGATCATGGCAGTGGTCGCGCTGATGTCGAACTTCGCCAAGATCACCGCCTGGTGGCGTCACATCGACTGGCGCGCTTCCGCGGCCTACGCACTGGGCGGCGTTCCCGCGGCGGCCCTGGGCGCCCGCACCCTGCTGGCCCTGCCCGAGAACACGGTCGAAACCGCGCTCGGCATCTTCTTCCTCGCAATGATCCCCGGCCGCCGCTGGCTCGCCCGGCGCAACATCGCGCTGGGCTATGGCGGCATGCTCGTGGCCGGGATCGTGATCGGCTTCCTCACCGGCATCGTGGTCTCGACCGGACCGCTCAGCGTGCCGGCCTTCGCGGCGCACGGACTGGTCAAGGGCGCATTCATCGCTACCGAAGCCGCCGGCTCGCTCGCGCTCTACATCAGTAAGGCCATCACCTTCCAGGCGTTCGGCGCATTGCCGACCGACATCGTGGCGAAGGGATTGATCACCGGTTCCTCGGTAATGGCGGGCACGTATCTCGCCCGCCTGATCGTCGAGCGTTTGAGCGTAGCCACGTTTCAATACTTGCTCGACATCGTGATGGCCGTGTCGGGTATCGCACTTCTTTGGCAGGCGCTGCGGTAGACGGGCGCTGAATTGATTGGCAAGAGGGATCCCCTTCGAGGAGATCGACAATGGCAATCACAAAGAAGCAGGAAGAGCGCGCGCTGAGCGCAGACGAAAAGGAACTGGTCGGCATGTCGGCCGTGCGAGCCTCGCGGTCGCTGACCGACGCCGAGCTCACCCGGCTGGTGAAGCGCCTGCGCACCAAGCGCGACCGCGCCAAGACGGTGGCCGAACGCCAGCGCCGCGAGCTGCGCGGCAAGGCACGGCCGCGCGGTGCGACACCGGCCAAGGACGATGACGGTTCGCAGCTCAAGCTCATGATCCTCTCGGCCGCTCTCATCCGCCTCGACACCGAGACCGGGCGTCGTGAACAGGCCAAGGCGAAAGCCTCGCTTGTCGCGAGTGCGAAGAAGGCGCTGGCGCTGAAGCAGAAGGCGAAGCCGGCCAAGGCCAAGGCCAAGGCGAAGACTGCGTCGAAGGCCGCCAAGGGCGGCTTGCGCGGCAAGGCGCGCGTCGTCGTCGAGAATCACGTACCCGCATCGGTGCGGGGCAGCGTCCGCAAGCAGAACGCGCGGGTGCAGGCCAGGCGCGACGCCCGCTAGGGCCTTCCAGTCGCAATGCGATAGGGCGACGCCGACAGGGGCGTCGCCACCCGCTAGAGTGGCAGCAGGCTTCCAGGGAGGAACGCATGCTGGCCAACACCACGCGCACGCTCACCGAGGCACAATGCGAGCAGTGGGCCGTCGATGGTTACCTGCAGATCGAAGGCGCGCTGTCGTCCGCCGAGGTCGACTTCTTTTCCACGCTGCTCGATGACACGGTACGAACCGCGCCGGGCTACGAGCCAGCACCGGGAGCGCTGCCGCGCGGCCACTATGCGTGGAAGCTGCCCGACCAGAACAAGGACGCGTTCATGGATCGGCGCGACCTGCTGCCCTATCATCAGGCCTTCATCGACCTGATCGACCGGCCGGGGATCTTCGACCTGATCCTCGACCTGATGGGCCCCTACATCCAGTTCTCGATGAGCCAGGCGATCGTGCGCGCCTCGACCGACCTGTTCCCGGGATACACCCACACCGACGGCGGGCAGGCGCAAAAGGCGATCCGCGTCAGCGAGACCAGCCGGCCGCTGGCGGTGAAGGTGATGTACCTGCTGACCGACGTGACCGCCGAGAACAGCGGCAACTTCACCGTGTTCCCCGGCAGCCATCTCCGGCCCTTTCCCGAGCGCGCAGAGCGCATCCCTCATCCCGGCATGCCAGGCGCGGTGCCGCTGCTCGGCAAGGCCGGCGACGCCTATGTCTTTCCGCACGCACTGTGGCACGGCCCCTCACCCAACCATTCCGGCAAGGCGCGCAAGACCCTGCTCTACAACTACTGCCAGATGTTCATGCGGGCCTACGATTTCAGCGGTCCCTACACGGCGCTGCTGGAGCGTTGCACGCCGCGCCAGCGCCGCCTGCTGGGCGACCTCGGCCACGATTTCAGGCCGGGTGATTTCTTCTACGCCCCTGAGGACCAGGAAGCCGTGATGGCGGGCGCCGCCTGAACCACCCATCCCGTCGTCTCGACCGGAGCCTCGCAAAGCGAGGCGGCGTGGAGAGACCTTTTCTCCATTAAAAGCCGGCAATTTGTGAAGAAAAGGTCTCGCCACTCCGCGCCTTCGGCGCTCCGGTCGAGACGACGGGAGGTTTTTCCTTTCGGCTACAGGGCCGATGAACCGGTCGTCCCTTTCCAGCGACCGCGCGACGTCGTAAGGGCTGTTCCGACTGGCGCTCCTCCGGGCGGCCATTCGCTTACAGGAGCATCAATGAAGAACGTCGTCATGACGGCCGCCCTGGCCGCCCTCGTCCTCTCGACCGGCGCCTGCAGCATGCAGCAGCAGAGCGCGCAGCAGCTCAACACGACCAACGCCAATTCCCGCATCTACATCGGCTCGCTGACCTGCAATGTCGGCGGCAGCACGGGCTATATCCTGGGCTCGGCCAAGCCGCTCGACTGCGTGTTTCTCGGCAAGGACGGCGTCTCGACGGCGCAGTACACCGGCACGATCGACAAGGTCGGGATCGACATCGGCTACACCAAGGCCGTTCACACGATCTGGCGCGTCTATTCGCTGGGCTCGGACCGTGGTCCGACACAGATCGGCGGCACCTATGTCGGCGAGCAGGGCACGGTCGCGGCCGGCAACCAGGCCGGCGGCAACTGGATCTATGGCGGTCCGAACGCCGAGATTGGCATGCTGGCCTCGGGTGTCGTGAAGGATGCCGGCTACAACCTGGCGACCGGCATCGCCGCCATGACGATCCGCCTGAAGCAGTAGACTCTCAGACCCGCGAAGCCGTCGCCGCCTGCAACGCGCAGCCGGCGACGGTAATGCGGTGCATCAGGCGCCGCTCGCCCTGGTAGTCGTTCTGGGCGCTGTGCCAGGTGGCGCGGTTGTCCCAGAAGGCGATCGAGCCGTCGCGCCACTGGAAGCGACTGGTGAACTCGTCTCGCGTGACATGCGCGTAGAGATAGTCGAGCAACGGCTTGCTGTCCTCGACGCTCCAGCCCTCGAAGTGCAACGTGAAGTCCGCATTGACGTAGAGCGTCTCGCGGCCGCTCAGCGGATGGCGGATCACCACCGGATGCAGCACGTCGCCGACCTGGTCGCCATTGTGGAAGACGTGATCGCTGCCGCTCGCCTTGCGCGCCGCGGTGCCGAAGCGGTGTGCCGAGGAATGCACGGCGTTGAGCCCGCGCAGCGTCTGCTTCAGCCCTTCCGACAGCGCCTCGAAGGCGCGGTAGACGTTCGCGAACAGCGTATCGCCGCCCTTCGACGGCAGTTCGCGCGCGACCAGGATCGAGCCCATGGCCGGGATCTGATCGTAGGTGTGATCGGTGTGCCAGCGCTCGCCGATGTTCTTCTGCTGTGCCGGCTCCTTGCGGACCTCGGCGATCATCGGATAGCCGGCGACGGCCGGAAAGTAGCGGTTGATGTCGATCGCGCCCCAGCGCTGCGCGAATTCGATGTGCTGCTCGGGCGTCAGACTCTGGTCGCGGAAGAAGATCACGCCATGCTCGACGAAGGCGCGTTGCACCTCGTCCCACTGCCGATTGCTCATCGCCTTGAGATCGAGCCCCAGCAGCTCGGCGCCGCAGCCCTCGAGCTCGCGAACCTGAACCGTCTCGTATGTCATCGCCACCCTCCGGCCCCGAGCCTACCGCGCCTGCACCCCGAGCAACAACAGCGCTATGGAAAGCGTGAAGACGCTGGCGGCGGTCGAGATCACCACGGCGTTGGTCGCGCGGGCGACCCCGATCCCGTACATCTGCGCGATCAGGTAGACGTTGGCGCCGGCCGGCAGGGCGGCGTTCAGGGTCGCCACGGTGAGCCACAGTGGATCGAGCGGGAAGATGTAGCGGCCGATCGTCCAGACGAGCACCGGCAGCAGGGCCAGCTTGAAGAACGAAGCGACGGCCGCGGATTGCCAGTGCCCCTTCAGCCCCACATGCGCGAGCGAGGCGCCGACCATGATCAGGCCGCAGGGCGGCGCCGCCGCCGCAAGCGCCTGGAGGATGCGGTCGATCACCGCTGGGGTGGCGATTCCGGGTACATGCGTCGTGATCTCGCCCCATAGGAGGCCCGCGAAGATCGCCGGGATCACCGGGTGCTTCAGCATGGAGAGCGCCGCGCCGCCCAGGCGCTTCAGCAGGTTGCTGCGCCGGCCGCCCGCCCCGTCGATCTCCATCAGGAAACAGGTGAAGGTGAGCAGGATCAGCGAATGCACGCTGATGATCATCAGAAGCGGCACCAGCCCCTGCTCACCGAAGCCGTAGCTGATGAACGGGATGCCGATGCCGACGCCGTTGGAGAAGGAGCCGCTCAGCGCGAACATGGCGCGGTCGCCGAGCCGCAGCCCCTGCATCCGGCCGATCACCATGAGCGCGCCGTAGAGCACCGCCACGCCGCTGAAGAAGGCAAGCAGGATCTGTGGCTCGAGCGACTCCAGCCGCACCTTGGCCATCGAGCGGAAGAGCAGCGCGGGGAACAGCGCGTAGAAGGTGACGGCGGTGAAGCCGCGCAAGCCCTCCGGACTGAGGAGTTTGCTGCGGCCGATCACCCAGCCAACCAGCACCATGCCGAATACCGGCACGATGATGTCGATGATCGCGCTCATGCGGCGGGGGCGCGCCACTCCCGTGGCGCGTTCTCATCTTTTCTGCACGGCGCGGGCTTTCGCGCCTCAAAAGGCGCTGTCGCCCGCCGGCGCACTTGAATGCGCCTTAAGCCGCCATCGCGAGATTGCTGTAGCGCGTCAGGTGATGCTGCTGGTTGCCGAACATCAGGTCGATCATCGTCAGCCGCTTGAAGTAGTGGCTGACCGCCATCTCGTCGGTGACGCCCATGCCGCCGTGCATCTGCACTGCGCTCTGGCCGCAGAACTTGCCCGACTTGCCGATCTGGACCTTGGCGCCCGAGGCGGCCTTGGCGCGCACCGTGGGATCCTTGTCATCGATTTTGAGCGAGGCCATCAGCGTCATCGAGCGCGCTTCCTGCGCGTTGGTGAAGCAGTCGACCATGCGGTGCTGCAGCACCTGGAACTTGCCGATCGGCACGCCGAACTGCTTGCGGGTCTTGATGTATTCGAGCGTGGCGGCGTTGATCGCGTCCATGCAGCCGGTGGCCTCGGCGCACAGCGCGACGATGGCGCGGTCGACCGCCTCTTCGACGACCGGGAAGGCATCATCGACCTTGCCCAGCACCGCATCGGCGCCGACGGAAACCTTGTCGAAGGTGAGCTCCGACGCGCGCAGCGCGTCCTGGGTCGGATAGTCGCGACGCGACAGGCCCTTGGCCTTGGCATCGACCACGAACAAGGTCAGGCCCTTGGGCTCGCGCACCGAGCCGGCGGTACGGGCCAGCACGATGATCTCGTCGGCGGAGGCGGCGTTGTAGACTACGCCCTTGTGGCCGGAGAGCGACCAGCCCGACCCTTCCTTGGTCGCCTTCAGCGACACGTCGGCCAGGTTGTAGCGGCTCTGGCGCTCCAGCCAGGCGAAGGCGAACTGCTTCTTGCCCTCGATCATCGGCGCCAGCAGGGCGGCCTTCTGGGCCGCGGAGCCGGCGCGGGCGATCATGCCACCGCCCAGCACCACCGTCGGCAGGAACGGCTCGAGCACCAAGCCCTTACCGAACTGCTCCATGACGATCATCGTCTCGATCGGACCGCCGCCGTAACCGCCATCCTCTTCCGAGAAGGCCATGCCGAGCCAGCCCAGTTCGGCGAACTGCGCCCAGTTCTCGGGCAGCCAGCCACGCTCGGTCGCCACGATCTTGCGGCGGTTCTCGAACGTGTACTTCTCTCGTGCGAAGCGCTCGGCCGATTCCTGCAGCTGCTTCTGTTCGTCGGAAAGGGACAGATCCATGTTTCTCCTCCGGAATTCTTGGATGCGGTTATAGCCCCCGTCAGAGGCCAAGCACCATCTTCGAGACGATGTTCTTCTGAATCTCGGTGCTGCCGCCATAGATGCTGGTCTTGCGCATGTTGAAATAGCGCGGTGCGGCCGGCGGGGCGTGGTCGGGCCCGATCGGGGTCTCGTTCGTGTCGTGGAACAGCATGCCGGGCTGGTAGGGCTGGGCATACTCGCCCACCGCCTCCATCGTCAGTTCCGCGATGCGCTGCTGGATCTCCGAGCCGCGCACCTTGAGCGTCGAGACCTCAGGACCGGGCGCTCCGCCCTGGGCCATGGTCGAGAGCACGCGCAGCTCGCTCATCTCCAGCGCCTGGACTTGCAGGTCGATGTCGGCGATCTGCGCCGTGAAGGCGGGATCGTCTGCCAGCGTGCCGCCATCCTGCGGCTCGATGCGGGCGATCTGGCGCAGCATCGAGACGCCGCGCTTGGAGGACGGAACCTCGGCGATGCCCAGCCGCTCGTTGGCCAGCAGGAACTTGGCGCAGGTCCAGCCCTCGTTCTCCTTGCCGATCAGGTTCTCGACCGGGACCTTCACATTGTCGAGGAACACGTCGTTCACGTGATGGGCGCCGTCGGTCATGATGATCGGCCGCACGGTGACGCCCGGGCTCTTCATGTCGATCAGCAAGAAGGAGATGCCCTCCTGTGGCTTGGCGTCCGGATTGGTCCGCACCAGGCAGAAGATCCAGTCGCCCCAGTGCGCGAACGAGGTCCAGGTCTTCTGGCCATTCACGATGTAGTGGTCGCCCTCGCGTACGGCGCGGGTGCGCAGGTTGGCCAGGTCGGAGCCGGCGCCCGGCTCGGAATAGCCCTGGCACCACGAAACGTCGGAGCTGCGGATGCCCGGCAGGAAGCGCTCCTTCTGCTCTTCCGTGCCGAAGGTGTAGATCACCGGTCCGACCATCTTCGGGCCGAACGGCAGGATGCGCGGCGCGCCCTCCTCCGCCAGCACGTTCTCGAACAGGAAGCGCTGCGTCACGTCCCAACCCGGCCCGCCGTATTTCTTAGGCCAGGTGTAAGCGAGCCAGCCCTTCTTCCCGAGGGCCTTCTGCCACACGATGTGGTCGTCCTTGTCGTAGTGCTTGCCCGAGAAGGTCTTCTCGCGGGTCGCCGGCGAGAGGTTCTCGCGCGCGAAGGCGCGCACCTCGTCGGCGAAGGTCTGGTGTTCAGGGCTGAGGGTGAGGTTCATTTCGGGATCAGCTCGCAATTCGCATCTTGCCGAGAAAGTCGCGCTTGCCCAGCGGGACACCCTTCTGGCGCAGGATGTCGTATGCGGTGGTGGCATGGAAATAGAAGTTCGGCAGCGAGAACGACATCAGGAAGCCTTCCGCCTTGAACGGGATCTTCCGGTCGCCGAGAGAGAAGATCACGTCCCGGCCCTCGATGGCGTTGACCTCGTCGGGCTTGATCGCCTCGAGCGTGGCCTTCGCGTCGCTCACCAGTTTCTGCAAGCCGGCATAGTCCTCACCCGCGGGTCTTGGAGGGGAGAAGGCGCCGGCCATCGCGCCCTTCACGCCTGCGGCGGAGTGGTGCGCCGCCGAGACGATCTGGAAGCGGAACGGTGCCATGTCGGGAAACAACCTGGTCTCCACGATCTCGTTGGGATCGAGGCCCTTCTCCTTGCAATGGGCGAGGCCCTTGGCGAGGAATCCTTCGACGCCACCCAGTACCTGCAGGAACGACACGACGCTGAGGTCGTAGAGGGAAATGGCCATGAAGCGGCTCCTCCTGTGCGGCGATGCTACGACTTGAGGACAGGATCGAGGCGCTGCGGGAGGCCGCTCACAGCCCCAACACCATCTTGCTGATGATCCCCTTCTGGATCTCGTTGCTGCCGCCGTAGATCGTGGTCTTGCGCGTATTGAAGTAGCGCGGGGCGGCGAGATGGGCGTAGTCGGGACCGACCGGCTCCTCGTTGGTGCCCTGCCACAAGAGGCCCGGCAGGTACGGCGCGGAATATTCCCCGACCGCTTCCATCGTGAGTTCGGTGATGCGTTGCTGGATCTCCGAGCCGCGGATCTTGAGACCCGACACTTCCGGACCGGGCTGGCCGCCCTGCGCCATCTGCGACAGCACGCGCAGCTCCGTGAATTCGAGCGCCGTCACCTGGATCTCGAGGTCGGCGATCTTCTCGGCAAAGGCCTGGTTCTCGATCAGCGGCTTGCCGTTGTCCTGCTCGACCCGGGCGATGTCCTTCAGCGCCTCGACGCCGCGCTTGGACTGCGGCACCGCGGCGATGCCCAGCCGCTCGTTGGCCAGCAGGAACTTGGCGCAGGTCCAGCCCTCGTTCTCCTTGCCGACCAGATTTTCGACCGGAACCTTGACGTTGTCGAAGAACACCTCGTTCACCTCGTGGCCGCCATCGGCCATGATGATCGGCTTCACGGTGATGCCGGGCGTCTTCATGTCGATCAGCAGGAAGGAGATGCCCTCCTGCGGCTTGGCCTTGGAATCGGTGCGCACGAGACAGAAGATCCAGTCGGCCCAGTGGCCCATCGTGTTCCAGGTCTTCGACCCGTTCACGATGTAATGGTCGCCGTCCTTCTCCGCCTTGGTGCGTAGGCTGGCGAGATCGGAGCCCGAGCCCGGCTCGGAATAGCCCTGGCACCACCACACGGTGCTCTCGCGGATCGCCGGGAGATACTTCTCCTTCTGCGCCTCGGTGCCGAAGGTGTAGATCACCGGGCCGACCATCTTGGTGCCGAACGGGATGATGCCCGGCGCATATTCCTCGGCGCAGATGTTCTCGAAGATGTAGCGCTGGGCCGGCGTGAAGCCCGGGCCGCCATGCTTCTTTGGCCAAGTGTAGACCAGCCAGCCCTTCTTCCCGAGCGCCTGTTGCCAGCGCATGTAGTCGTCGCGGATCAGGTGCTTGCCGTTCTTCACCTTGTCGCGCACGTCAGCCGGCAGGTTGGCGCGCACGAAGGCACGCACCTCGTCGGCGAATTTCTGTTCTTCAGGCGTGAAAGCGAGGTCCATGTTCCCCTCCCGAGGAGGCATTTTCGATTTGGCCGGAGTTTAGCCACGAGGCCGACGGGGACAAGCGCGGATAAATCGACTGGCGATCATCCGCGCCGAGATGCGGAACGGCTTTCCGTAAGAAAATCCCACGTCATCGCCGGCAGCCTTGCAACCATTGATCCAGGTCAAGTCCCTACTCGGCGTAATGGCGTTCACTCCGCCCGGCGTAATACGGGAGAGTACAGATGCGGAAAGTTTCGGTCGCTGGGACGATGGTTGCGGCAGCCCTGATGGTCTGTTCGCTTGGGCAGGCAGCCAAGGCCGACGATACCCAAAGCCCCTGGCAAGTGCGCGTGCGTGCGCTGGGCGTCCTTCCGGCCTCGTCCGGGAGCACGGTGAACGTGCAGGGCGTGCCCGCGCTCTCGACTCCCAATTCAGGCCTGTCGATCGGCAACTCGATCGTCCCCGAACTCGACATCAGCTACTACTTCACGCCCAACGTCGCGGCCGAACTCATTCTGGGCGTCACGCCCCACAACATCACCGGCACCGGCGCCTTAGCGAACACCAACATCGGCAGGGCGTGGCTCCTGCCGCCGACCTTGCTGGCGCAATGGCACTTCACCGATTTCGGTCCGTTCAAGCCCTATATCGGCATTGGCGTGAACTACACGATCTTCTTCGGACAGAGCGCCGGCTATACGCCGACCAATGGGCTCGGGGTGACGAACCTCAGCATAAACAATACCGTCGGCGGCGCCTTCCAGGTCGGGTTTGACTACATGTTCGACAAGCACTGGGGCGTGAACTTCGACGTCAAGAAGTACCTCCTGCGGCCGACCTACAATGCCACGGTCAACAACACGATCCCGGTGACCGGGACGGCGGCCATCGATCCGTGGATCATCGGCGCCGGCGTGACCTACAGGTTCTAGGCTCAGCGGGCGTCGGCGTCGCTCAGGCCGGTTTCGCGCAGGACAGATCGTCCCGCGTCAGCGGGTCCCGGGGTACTCTCCGGGACCTGTTCCCATACTCCGTCCCATGAGCCGTATCGCCCCGCCCGCCGAGAGTTGCCTCAGTGACTGGTATGCCGGTGCCAGCCTGACCGACAGTTTTGCCGTCACCCTGCCGCCGGACGCGCCGACCGGTGTCGACACCCTCGCCACCCTCCTCTTCGCCGATCCGCCCGTGTGGTTCACGATCCTGCTGGCGGTCCGCGATCGGGTGATGGCGCCGTTCGGCGTAAAGGGCTCGCACGCCTTGAGTGCCGGCGAGCGCATCGCCTTCTTCCCCATCCTGTCGCGCTCGGCCGACGAGATCGTCCTGGGCGCCGACGACCGCCACCTCGATTTCCGGGCTTCGGTCCTGCTGCGCCGTGCCGACAGGACGCTCGTCGCCACGACGGTCGTGCGCTGCCACAACTTGTTGGGCCGCCTCTATCTCGCGGCCATACTTCCTTTTCACGTCCTCATCGTGACCGACGCACTGCGCCGTCTGCGCCGCCGCTTCTAGCACTCTCCCGGCACGATCAGCACCTTGTCCGCCCTGAGCTTCTCGATTGTCTCGTCGCTGAGGCCGGCCTCGCGCAGGACCTCGACGCCGTCACGGCCCAGGGGCGGCGCGTGGCGGCGAAATTCGACCTTGGTCTTCTCGAAGTCGAGCGGGCTGGCGAAGGTGGTGATCGGGCCCTCGGTCGGGTGCTCGCGCTCGGTGAAGAAGCCCGTCGCCTTTAGGTGCGGGTCGTCCTTCAGCTCCTCGAGGGTGCGCACCGGCATGGCGGGGATGTCGGCCTCGTCGAACATGTCGAGCCATTCCTGCGTCGGGCGATGCTTCAGCAACTCGGCCAGCACCTGGTACAGCTCACTGAAATTCTTGGCCCGCTCCATGCGGTCGACGAACCTCTTCTCCTTCGCGAGATCGGGCCGCTCCGCCAGTTCGAAGAACTTGACCCAATGCGCGTCGGTATAGGGCAGCGCGCAGATGTAGCCGTCCTTCGTCGGGAAGGGATGGCGGAACTTGTTGATGATGCGGTCGTAGCCCATGGGCGCGCGCTCAGGCGTCCAGGTGGCACCGAACAGGTGCTCGGTCAGCCAGAATGAGGCCAGGGTCTCGAGCATCGGCACCTCGATCATCTGCCCCTCGCCCGTGCACTTGCGATGGTAGAGCGCGCCCAGCACGGCGATGCAGAGATGCAGTCCGGTCGTCTTGTCGGCGATCAGGCTCGGCATGAAGCGCGGCGGCAGCCCGTCCACCCGGCTCTGCAGCGAGGCCGCGCCCGAGACGCCCTGCACCAGGTCGTCGAAGGCCGGCTTGTGGCCGTAGGGCCCCTTGCGCGCATAGCCCAGCGAATAGGCATAGATGATCGAGGGATTGATCTTCTTGAGCTCCTCGTAGCCCAGGCCCAGCCGCTCGATTGCCTGCGGCCGACTGTTGTGGATGAAGAGATCGGCGTCCTTGATCATGTCCTTCAGGACGGCGCAGGCGGCCGGCTTCTTGAGGTCGAGGCAGATCGAGCGCTTGTTGCGGTTGGCCGCCAGGTAGATCGGACCCATGGCCGGCGCGTTGCCGAGGCTGCCGCCCGAGGCGCGCAATAGGTCGCCTTCCGGCGGCTCGACCTTGATCACGTCGGCGCCCATGTCGGCCAGATGCTGCGTGGCGAACGGCCCCAAGAGAACGGCCGTCAGATCGATCACCCGCACGCCCTGCAATGGTCCCGGCATTTCCTCGTCCCCGCTATGACGTTTTGATCTTGCCCGGACCGTGCCATCGCCCTTTGCGAAATGGTAGTCCTACAGTAACACCTCGTCCCGAGGCGCTTCGCGGTGCGATGCGCGGGGCATTTCTGGAAATTGGGGTCTCGTGATGGCTGGAGCGCTGGACGGTCTGCTGGTGGTGAGTGTCGAGCAGGCGGTGGCCGCCCCCTATTGCGCCGCCCGGCTGGCGGACGCCGGCGCCCGGGTCATCAAGATCGAACGGCCCGAGGGCGACTTCGCCCGCGGCTACGACGGCTATGTGCACGGCCAGTCGAGCTACTTCGTCTGGCTGAACCGCGGCAAGCAGTCCCTCACCCTCGACTTCAAGGCCAAGGACGACCTCGCCCTGCTGCACCGGTTGATCGCCAAGGCCGACGTGCTGATCCAGAACCTGGCCCCGGGCGCGGCCGAGCGCGCGGGCTTCGGCTCCGCCGCCATGCGCGCCGCGCACAAAAAGCTGATCACCGTCGACATCTCGGGCTATGGCGATCATGGGCCCTACAGGAACCGCCGTGCCTACGACCTGCTGGTTCAGGCCGAGAGCGGGCTGGCCTCGATCACCGGTACCGAACACGCGCCGGGCCGGGTCGGCATCTCCGCCACCGACATCGGCACCGGCATGTACGCCCATGCCGCCGTGCTGGAGGCGCTGATCGCCCGCGGCCGGACCGGCGAGGGCCGCGCCATCTCGGTCTCGCTCTTCTCCTCGATGGCCGAATGGATGACGGTGCCGCTGCTCGGCATGGAATATTCCAACTATGAATGGCCGCGGCTCGGCCTCACCCATCCGTTCATCGCGCCCTATGGCGTCTATCCGACCTCGGACAAGGTGCCTGTGCTGATCTCGATCCAGAACGATCGCGAGTTCGAGCGCCTGTGCCACGGCGTCATCGACCGGCCCGGCCTCGAGAAGGACCCGGACTATGCGACCGGGAAGGCACGCAACGCGCGGCGCGACGACACCAACGCCATCGTGGCGAAGAGCTTCGCGTCGCAGACCTTCGCCGATCTCTCGGCCCGCCTCGAAGCGGCGCAGATCGCCTGGGCGCGGGTCAGCAGCGTCAAGGACCTGACGACCCATCCGCAGCTGCGCCGCACCGGCTTCAACTCGATCGACGGCAAGGACGTCTCGATCCCGGCGCTCGCCGCGTCCTATACCGGCGAGCCCGAACGGCTGGGCGACGTGCCGGCGCTCGGCCAGCACAGCGAGGCGATCCGCAAGGAGTTCGCCGCCTGATGTCCGACCGGCCGACGGGCCGCCTGCTTCAGGGAGCAAGGCTCGCGGCCTATGGCGCCGCCTATTTCTTCGCGGCCGGCGCCTTCATGAGCTACTGGCCGGTTTGGCTGCGTGACCGCGGTGTCAGCGACACCGAGATCGGCACGCTGTTCATGTCGCGCCAGATCGTCACCGTGATCGCCACCCTCTCGGTCGGCTGGATCGTCCACCGCCTGGGCGGACCGCGCGGCGTCATCGTGGCGCTGGGCATCGGCGCCATCGTGATGATGGTCGCCTACCAGTTCTCCTATTCGTTCCTGGCGATCTTCATCGTCACCATGATCTGGGGTTTCCTGTGGTCGCCGCCGATGCCGCTCTATGACGGCGTTCTGGTGACGGAGACCAAGAAGCACGGGCTCGATTACGCGCGGGTGCGCATGTGGAGCTCGGTCGCCTTCATCTTCGGCACCTTCCTCGCGGGCATCGCGGTCGATCGCTACGGCCCGCCCTGGGTGCTTTATGTCGGCATGGCGAGCATCGTGCTGCTGGCGCCCTTCGCTCTGCTGCTGCCGGCCACGCCGCCGCGCGCTGCCGCCACCGGCCACGACCACGCGCCGTTCCGCGTCAGCGAGCTGCTGCGGCAGCCGCCGTTCCTGCTGTTCCTGCTGGCCTGCGGCCTCTGCCAGGCCAGCCACTCGGTGCTCTACAGTTTCGGCACCCTGACCTGGCGCGGCGCCGGCATCGACGACGTCACCATCAGCGCGCTGTGGGCCGAGAGCGTCGCCATCGAGATCGTGCTGATGCTGTTCGGCGGCTGGTTGCTGGCGCGACTCGGCGTCTGCGGCCTGATCGCACTCGGCCTCACCGCCGGCCTGGTGCGCTGGACGGCCATGGCCTTCACGACCGACCTGTGGGCGCTGGTTCCGCTGCAGGCGCTGCACTCCTGCACCTTCGCCGCCTGCCATCTCGGCGCCATGGCCTTCCTGCAGCGCGCCCTGCCGACCCACGGCGCGGCGATCGGCCAGAGTCTCTATTACGCACTGGGCACCGGTGCCACGCAGGCGTTCGTCTACCAGTTCTCCGGCATCCTCTATTCCGAGTACGGCCAGAAGGCCTTCCTCGGCATGACCGTCGTCAGCGCCCTCGGAATGTGCGCGCTGCTGCTGCTCGCGCGCACGTGGAACGGCGGGCTGCTGGTGGGGCAGCCGAAGGCGGCGTAGCTACCGCGACCGGCCGCGCGCCGTGACCGGCCAGATCTCTACGAGCGTGTCGCCCTTCACCACGTGATAGCTCTCGTAGAGATTCACGGTCGGGTCGCAGTGCGGCGGGATCAGCACGACCTGGTCGCCGAGCCTGGGTGCCTCCTGGCCCTTGGGCGCGATCACCGCGAGATGCTCGTCGCCCATGAAGCGGGTCGTCGCGCCGTCGACCGCGCCTTTCAGGATCATCGGCGGGCCTTTCTCGGTGGCCATCGCCTTCAGACCGGCATCGACCGTGACCATGCCCGGCGTGTTGGCGCTGACGACGCGCGCGTCGATCTGCAGCGCCTGTTCGAAGGTCGGCTTGTCGAGGCCGCGCAGGTCGCAGACGTTGTAGTCGTGGTCCATGAACACGTAGGACCCGACCTGCAGCTCGGTGAAGACGCCGAGCTTGGCGTCGATGTAGTGCGTGCCGGTGCCCGAGCCGGTGACGATGCCGGGCTTCAGCCCCGCTTCTTCCAGCTTCGCCAGGATGCCCTGCAGATATTCCGTGCGCTCCTTGATCTGGGCGGTGCGCTCCTTGAAGTCGACGATGTGCTGGTGGCTGCCGCAGTAGAACTGGACGCCGGCATAGGTGAGCGAGCGGAAGTTCGCGACCTTCCGCACCAGATCGACCGTGGCCTCGGGCGTCGCCGTGCCGGTGCGGTGGATGCCGGGATCGATGTCGACGATCACGGTGAGCGGCCTGCCGGCCTTTGCGGCTGCAGCGGCTAACGCCTCGGCATTGGCGGGATGGTCGACCACGAGCATCAGGTCGGATACCTTTGCGTTGAGCTCGACCAGCCGCTGGATCGCCTGCGGCGTCACTACCGGCGAGGTGATGTGCAGGCTCTGGATGCCGGCCTCGCCCAGCGCCTCGGCTTCGCCGAGCTTGGCGCAGCAGACGCCGAGCGCGCCCGCCGCCATCTGACGGCGCGCGATGTCGGCCGACTTGTGGGTCTTGGAATGCGGCCGCAGCTTCACGTTATGCGCCTTCGCAAACGATGCCATCTCCGCGATGTTGCGGTCGAGCATGTCGAGGTCGAGCACGAGCGCCGGCGTGTTGAGCGAGCCGCGCGAGCCCTGTTGTCCGATGAGGTGCCCGTGCAGACGTTGGGCTTCACTGGGGGCTTCGCTGGTCATTTCTTCTGATCTCCGGATTGAAGTGTGCGGACGACCATGGCTTCGCCGGTCGTGCCGCGGTTGACGCCGGCGCTCTTCATGAAGGTGTTGTCGGCGCCGGTGCCCCAGAGCGCGACGCCCTGGGCCAGCAGGCCGCCATCCACCTTCACCGTCTCGCCGGTGATGAAACGTGCCTCGTCGGAGGCAAGGAAGGTCGCCACGTCGGCGATGTGCTCGGGCTCGCCGCGATCGGGCCAGGGCTGCTGGGCGAACTGCTTCTCGTACTTGTCGGGTCGGCCGCGATGGACCAGAGGCGTCGAGATGACGCCCGGCGCAATGCCGACGACGCGGATGCGATCGGGACCGAGCTCGGTCGCGACGTTCTCGATCAGGCTGATGCAGGCCGCCTTCGCCGCCGAGTAGGCGTGGCTGCCACCACCGCCCACCATTCCGGCGATCGAGGCCGTCACGAGGATCACACCACCGTCTCCCTGTTCCTTCATCGCCTGCGAGGCGTGCTTCATCCCGAGGAACACCGAACGTGTCAGCACCGCGAACGTATAATCCCAATCCTCGACGCTGGTTTCGGCGATCGGCCCGAAGGCGCCGCCGACGCCGGCATTGAGATAGGCGATGTCGAGGCGGCCGAAATGGCTCCTGGCCTCGGCGACCATGGAAGCGACATCCGTCTCCTTCGAAACGTCGCAGCGCACGAAGCCGACGCTGTCGCCAAAGCCCTGCGCTTTCGCAACGGCCAGCGTCTCCGCGCCATTGGCCTCGTTGAGGTCGGCCACCAGCACCTTCGCGCCCTCGGCAAGAAAACGCATCACGGTCGCCCGGCCCATGCCGCTCGCGCCCCCCGTGACGATGGCCACCTTGTCCGCCAGTCGATTCATGCCGATTCGATCCTCCGATGCCATGGTGGTGTTGCTGGCATCGCGAGGCAAGCCTGACGTTTCGCCGCCCCATCGCTCAGGTGAGCGCTGCGCACCCCTGGCCAATCAGCCGTCCGGCCTCATGGATGTGCTCGGTCGGCACGGCGAAGGTCATCCGCACATAACGGGGAAGCCCGTAGCCCTCGCCCGGAAGCAGGGCGATACCCGCCGCGCCGAGGAGATAGTCGGAGACATCCTCACCCGTCTCGAGCACGCGGCCCTGCGGCGTGCGCTTGCCGATCACCCCGGCGCAGGAGATGCAGAGATAGAACGTACCCTCGGGCGACGTAGCGGAAAGGCCCTCACAGCCGTTGACGAGAGAGACGGCAAGGTCGCGCCTTTCCTGGAGAATGGCCAATCGTTCCGTCAGCACCGTCTGCGGACCGGTGAGCGCAGCGGTCGCAGCGGCCTGGCTCACCGACGAGGCGCAGGAGGTCACCACATACTGGACCTTGGTCATCTCCGCCACGAAATTGGCCGGTGCCGCGGCATAGCCGATCCGCCATCCCATCATGGAGTAGCTCTTGGCGACGCCGCCCACCGTGACCATGCGATCCCTGAGGTCCGGTGCGGCCTCGAGCGGCGTCACCGCCCTGGCACCATCGAAGACGAAGTGTTCGTAGAGATTGTCGGCGATCACGCGAACCTCGGGATGCGGTCGCACGACGTCGCAGAGTTCGGCAAGTTCGGCGCGCGTGTAGACCGCACCCGTCGGATTGACGGGATTGTTGATGACGATCCAGCGCGTGCGCGGCGTGATAGCGCTCGCGAGATCCTCGGGTCGCAGCTTGAAGCCATTGTTCTGGGCGCAGGGCACCGGAACCGGCACGCCACCCGCAAGTCTGGCCTGGCCGTAGTAGGTCGCCCAACAGGGGCTCGGCACGATCACCTCGTCGCCCGGCTTCAAGGTCACTGCAAACGCGGTGGCGATCGCCTGCGAAGAGCCGTTGCTGACGATGATCTCCGAGCGCTCGAACTCGAGGCCGTTCTGGCGACGAAAATGCTCGCGCACCGCATCCTTCAGTTCGGGCGTACCATCGACGTTGGTGTAGCGCGTATCGCCCGCCCGCACCGCGGCAATGGCTGCCTCGACGACATGCGACGGCGTGGGGAAGTCGAGGTCGCCCGCCGTCATGTCGACGATCGTGCGGCCCTGGCTTCGAAGGTCGAGCACCTTTCGGCGGAAGGTGGCGGCCGGTGAGGAATGCAGGCTCCCGGCCTGCGGCTGTGCGCTGGACATGGCGATGCTTGTAGCCAGCATTGATCATATCAAAAATAGATGATTGAATGTTTCAGAGATTACGAAAGGATATGATTGATGCTGGATGCGGCAGCGGTTGAGGCCTTCGTGCTGGTGGCCGACCTCTCGAGTTTCACGCGCGCCGCGGCGGCCCTGAATTCGAGCCAGGCGGCCGTCAGCCTGAAGATCCGTCGCCTGGAAGAGGCGTTGGGGCGCCGCCTGCTCGACCGCACGCCACGCCTCGTCCGTCTCTCGCCCGACGGTGCGAACTTCCTCACCGCGGCGCGTGAGCTGGTCGCAGCCCAGCAGAAGGCCCTCGCCGCCTTCACGCAGGAGCAGCGGCGCATCACCGTCTCGATCAGCCATCATATCGTCGGCACCGATCTCACGACCCTGCTGCAGCACCTGCATCGCTCCGATCCAGGCCTCGTCGTCGAGGTCAGGATCACGACGTCGGCCGAGGCCATGGCTGCGATCGGCGACGGTTCGAGCGATTGCGCCGTCGTACTGAACCACGATGGCAAGCGTCGCGGCGGCGAAGTCCTGTTCAAGGAGGAGTTCCGCTGGACCGCCGTGCCGGACTTCGACTTCCGTCCCGGCGCGGTGCTTCCCCTCGCGACGCAGGCAGCCCCCTGCAACGTCCGCGCGATGGCGGTCAGCGCGCTGGACAAGGCCGGCATCCGCTGGTCCGAAGTGTTCGTCGGCGGCGGCGCGCAGACGATCGGCGCTGCCGTCAGCGCCGGCCTTGCCGTTGCAGCGCTCGCAAGGCGCGTCGCCCCGATGGGCACGGTCGACGTGGGCCGTCGCCTGGGACTGCCGCCCTTACCGGCACGCGAGGTCGTGCTGTTGTCAGGCACGACAAGTGCGACGAAGCGACAGGCGATGAAGCTTCTCGGCGGATCGTTCCGGGCTCTGGCCGGAAGAACCTAGAGTTAGCCGCTGTTGCGCAAACCGGCGGCGATGCCGTTGATGCTGAGGTGGATGCCCTGCACGACGGCGGGATCGGGATCGCCGGCGCGGTGGCGCCGCAGCAGTTCGATCTGCACGTGGTTCAGCGGATCGATGTAGGGGAAGCGGTTGCGGATCGAGCGCGCCAGCAGCGGATTGAGTTCCAGCAGCGTCTTCTGCCGGGTGATCGCGCAGACCGCATCGATCGACGATTGCCATTCCCTCTTCACGTGGGCGAAGACGCGCTCGCGCAGGTCCGCATCGGTCACCAGTTCGGAATAGCGCGAGGCGATGGCGATGTCGCTCTTGGCCAGCACCATGTCCATGTTCGACAGGATGGTGCGGAAGAACGGCCAGTTGTCGTGCATCTCCTGCAGCATCGCCATCCCGTCGGCCGGCCGCGCGGCGGTCCACGCCTCGATCGCGGCGCCGAACCCGTACCAGCCCGGCAGCATCAGCCGACACTGCGCCCAGCTGAATACCCAGGGAATGGCGCGCAGATCCTCGATGCCCTGCTTCTTCGAGCGCGAGGCCGGGCGGCTGCCGATGTTGAGCGAAGCGATCTCGTCCAGCACCGTGGATTCGCGGAAATACCGGTCGAAGCCCTCGGTCTCGTAGACGAGGTCGCGATAGGCGCGGAAGGCGTGCGCCGACAGCGTCTCCATGACGGCAAGATAGTCGGCGGGCGGCGGCGGCCGGTCGGCGTCGAGCAACGAGGCTTCGAGAGTTGCCGCTGCCAGGGTTTCGAGGTTGCGGCGCCCGACCTCGGCGTTGGAATACTTGCCGGCGATCACCTCGCCCTGTTCGGTGATGCGGATGGCGCCCTGCACGGCGCCGGGCGGTTGCGCCAGGATCGCCTCGTAGCTCGGCCCGCCGCCGCGGCCCACCGAGCCGCCGCGGCCATGGAACAGGCGCAGCCCGACCCGGTGGCGCCTGAAAGTTTCGATGAGGACCAGCTCCGCCTTGTACAGTTCCCAGGTCGAGGTGAGGTAGCCGCCGTCCTTGTTGCTGTCGGAGTAGCCCAGCATCACTTCCTGCGTGTCGCCGCGCGACGCCAGCAGACGGCGATAGGCCGGCAGGGCGAGCAGCTCGTCCATGATCCGTCCACAGCGTTGCAGGTCGCCGATGGTCTCGAACAACGGCACGATGTCGACGTCGAGACGGCCCTCGCGCGGATCGAGCAGGCCGCCCTCCTTGAGCAGCACAGCCACTTCCAGCACGTCGGAAACGCTGTCGGCCTTGGAGATCACGTAGTTGGGGATGGCGGCGCGTCCATAGCGCCGATGCGCATCGGCCGCCACGCGCACCAGGTCCAACTCGGCGGCGGTCTCGTCGCCATAGGAGAGATAGGGCGACGATAGCGGCCGCATGTTGCCCAGTTCGCCGGTCAACAGGGCGACGCGTGCCCGCTCCTCGAGCGCCGCGTAGTCGACGCCGGTCCCGGTCGCGGCCAGTAGCTCCGTCATGACCCGCGCATGCACGTCGGAATTCTGACGCAGGTCGAGCGACGCCAGATGGAAGCCGAAGACGTCGACGGCACGTCGCAGCGAGCGCAGGCGGCCGCGCGCCAGGTCTGCCGAGCCGTTCTCTGCCAGCGACCGGTAGAGCGTGTCGAGATCCGCGCCCAGTTCCTCGGCTTTCCCGTAGACGGGCGCCGGACCGACCGGCGGCTGCGGCGGTTCGAGCGCGTCGAGCGACCAGGCGGTCGCGGCCAGCCGCGCATAGATGCCGACGATGGCCCGCCGATAGGGCTCGTCCCTGCGCTCCGGTGCGCGGTCGGCCGAGCTTTCGACCAGCCCGCGCAATCCATCCGAGACGGGCACGATGCGGCCGTCCAGCGACAGTTCGCTGCCCAGCCGGTGCAGCTCCTCGAGATAGAAGCGCAGCGCCCGCTTGCTCTGCAGGGTCAGCGTCTGGCGCGTGACGTCGGCGGTGACGTAGGGATTGCCGTCGCGGTCGCCGCCGATCCAGCTTCCCATGCGCAGGAAGGACGGCACCTCGATGCCCCGCCAGTCCGGGTCGACGCTGCCGAGGCGATCCTCGAGGTCGGCATAGAAGACCGGCAGCGCGCGCAGGAACGTATGATCGTAGTAGGCGAGCCCGTTGGCGACCTCGTCGATCACCCTGAGCCGCGTGTCGCGCAAGATGCTGGTCTGCCACAGAGTGAGCACGGCGCGGCGCAGCGCCTCGCGATTGGCCCGCAGCTCGTCGGGCGTGAACTCCACCCGGTCGCGTTCGTCGAGCAGCCGCGCGATCTCCATTTCGCGGTCGATCGCACTCTTGCGTCGGATCTCGGTCGGGTGGGCCGTCAGCACGGCGCTACAGAGCGCGCGGGCAAAGAAAGACTGAAGCCGCTCCCGCGAAATGCCAGCCCTGGCGGCGCGGCCCAGCGCATAGGCCATCGTACCCTGCGCCGGCGGCGCCTTGGCGATGGCGAGGGCCCGCGTGCGGCGGATGTGGTGCTGGTCCTCGGCGATGTTGGCCAGATGCGAAAAATGACCGAAGGCGCGGATGATGCGTACGGCCCGATCCATCGGCAAGCTGCTCATGGTGGCCTGCAGTTCCTGTCGCGCCGCCTCGTCGGCATCGCGGTGAAACAGCACCCCGGTGCGGCGGATGTGTTCGACCAGATCGAACACGGCGTCGCCTTCCTGGTCGCGCACCGTCTCGCCGAGGATGCGCCCGAGGAGCCGCGTGTCGTAGCGCAGCGGCACGTCCTTCCTGGCCGCTTCCCTGTTAGGCGTTCCGATCTGGTCCATGGACTACCCTTCACTCCTGCCCAGAGACCCAAGCACGGTCTAGGCCACTTCGATCACGCCCTCGCCGCCAGCATAGAGTTTATCGACCAGCGCCTTGCGGCGCTCCAGCGTGGCGCGCTGGTTGATGTAGCCCTTGTCGGTGATCTCCTGGCCGTCGACCTGCGGCGGCTCGGTCATCAGCAGGACGCGCTTCACCCTCATCGACGAGCCGCGGCCTTCGGCGTTCATCTTCGCGAGGCCTTCCTTCAGCGTGTTGACGACCGCGGGATGCGCCAGAAGCTCAGGCAGCGGCAGCTGCGCGCCGGTGTCGCCCGCGAGCTGGCGGCAGGCGGCGACGTTGGGAAAGCCCAGCAGGCCGACATACTCGCGGTCCTGGCCGCAGACCACGGCGTCCTGCAGTACCGGCGAAGCGGCGGCAATGGCGGTCGTGCGCAGGGTGCCGACCAGAACGAAGGTGCCGCTGGTCAGCTTGAAGTCCTCGACGACGCGGCCGTCGAAGATGATGCCCTGGCTCGCATCCTCGGGATCGACGAAGCGGCCGGCATCGCCGATCCTGTAGAAGCCCTCCTCGTCGAACATCTGGGCCGTGAGGTCGGGCTGCTTGTAGTAGCCGGGCGTCACGATCACGCTCTTCAGGCGCAACTCGTAGCGCCCCGCCGCGCCGGTCGGCACCATCTTGAGCTGCACGCCGGGATAGGGAAGTCCGACAAGACCGACACGCTCCGACGCCCAGTGCACGCTGGTCGCGGTCGGCGCCGTCTCCGTGGCGCCCCAGCCGGTGACGAAGGGAATGCGAAAGCCGGTGTGCTTCACCGCCAGCGCCTCCATGCGGTCGTAGAGATCGCCTGGCAGGGTCGCCCCGCCATAGGACAGTACGCTGATGTTGGCGAAGAAGCGCCGGGCCAGCGCCTCGTCCTTCTCCAGCGCCGTGGCGAGCATCGCGTAGCCCGCCGGCACGTTGGAGAACGATGTCGGGGAGACCTCGCGCAGGTTGCGCAGCGTCTCCTCGAACAGGCCGGGCAGCGGCTTGCCGTCGTCGATGTAGGTCGTGCCGCCCTCGTTCAGGTTGCCCTGGAAGGTCGCGTTGCCGCCCATCGTATGGTTCCACGGCAGCCAGTCGAGCATCACCGGCGCAACGTCACTGGGCTTGCGCACGCGGGCCATGCTCATCATGGCGACGTTGGCGCACATCATTTCCTGCGTGTTGATCACGGCCTTGGGCATGCCGGTGCTGCCGGAGGTGAACAGGAATTTTCCAACTGTCCTGGGCTCGATTGCCGCGACCGACTTTGCCACCGCATCCGTTGCTTTCGTCGCCACCAGCTCGGTCCACGGCAGCGACTGGAGCCCGGGCGGCGACTTGTCGACATGCACCAGCAGCACACCCTCGAGATCGAGCGCCGCCAGGGCCCGCGCGTAGATCTCGCCGTTCTGCACGAAGACCAGGCCGGGCCTGACGAGGTCGAAGACGTACTTCAGCTTGACGTGGTCCTGGCTCATCACCGAATAGGCCGGCGATACCGGCGCGACCGGCGCCCGCGCCTGCATGGCGGCCATGGTCAGCAGCGCGAACTCGATGGAATTCGAGGACAGGATCATCACGGGCTTGTCGGGACCAAAGCCCCGGTCGAGCAGCGCCTGTGTCACCGAATCGACCTGGCGCTTGGCCTCGCCATAGGTGACCTTCAGCCAGTCGCGCTCGGGCCCGCGGCGCTGCGCCAACCACAGACGATCCGGCACCTCGGCCGCCCATTTGGCGAGCAGTCCCGGGATGTGGCGGGCATAGGGTTGCAGGAGATGGTTCGACTGCAGCACCACAGTGCCGTCGTCACGCCGCTCGACCTTGATGTCGCGACTGAGGAATTCGATGGGCTTGAACGGAACCTGCATTACACTGTCCAACGACGTTCTCCCCGGCGCCTGTTCTGTCGACGCGATTTAGGGACGGGAACCATCGCAGGGCAAGGGAGCGTTTTCAGCGTGTCGCTCAGCAGTTCGTCCATGACGGCACCGCCAGCACGCCGCTGGCTGCAGTTGTGCGCCGGCCTGCTCTGCATGGTCGCGGTCGCCAACCTGCAGTATGGCTGGACGCTGTTCGTCCATCCGCTGCACGACAAGTACGGCTGGAGCCTCTCCAGCATCCAGACCGCCTTCGCGATCTTCATCATCGCCGAGACCTGGCTGGTGCCGTTCGAAGGCTGGGTCGTCGACAGGTTCGGCCCGAAATACGTCGTGGCCGCGGGTGGCCTGCTGGTGGCCGCGGCCTGGTCCCTCAACTCAGTGGCCGATTCGCTGTTCCTGCTCTACGTCGCCGCGGCGCTGGGCGGCATCGGCGCCGGGGCGGTCTACGGGACCTGCGTCGGCAATGCCGTCCGGTGGTTTCCCGACCGACGCGGCCTCGCGGTCGGCCTCACCGTCGCGGGATTCGGTGCAGGCTCGGCGCTCAGCATCATCCCGATCCAGGACGTGATCGCCATGCGCGGCTACGAGGCGGCCTTCCTGTGGTTCGGCCTCGTCCAGGGTGCGATCGTCGTCGTTACGGCCTGGGCGCTGCGGGAGCCGCCCCACGGCGCGTCGGTCGCGCCCGCCCCGCGCCTCCTTCAGACCGCGCGCGACTACGCCCCGACGGAGATGTTGCGATCCCGGATCTTCTGGCTGCTCTACTTCATGTTCATCCTGGTCTACTCGGGCGGTCTCATGGCGACGGCGCAGATCGCCCCCATCGCGCGCGACTTCAAGGTCGCGGAAGTGCCGGTCAGCCTGCTCGGCCTGACCCTGCCCGCCCTCACCTTTGCCATCACCCTCGACCGCGTGATGAACGGAGTGACCCGCCCCCTCTGCGGCTGGGTGTCCGACCATATCGGCCGTGAGAACACCCTGTTCATCGCCTTCCTGCTGGAGGGGATCGGCATCTGGGCGCTCTGGGTCTATGGCCAGGACCCGCTGTTGTTCGTGATCCTGGGCGGCATCGCCTTCTTCGCCTGGGGCGAGACCGCGAGCCTTTTTCCCACCATCTGCACCGACGTTTTCGGCACGAAACACGCCACCACCAACGCCGCCCTGCTCTATACCGCCAAGGGGATGGCCTCGCTGCTGATCCCACTGGCCAGCTTCTGGGTCGTCGAGACAGGAAGCTGGCATGACGTCTTCCTGGCGGCCGCCCTGTTCAACCTGCTCGCCGCCTTCCTCGCCCTGGCCGTCCTCAAGCCGCTGCGGCTATCGGCGGGGGCCCGTGCCGGGGAAGCCTGAGGCCCCCTCGACCGCAAGTCGAAACCGGCATGCGACCTGAATGCCCGTTCACATCGTGGCGGTTTTCGGCCAGAGTCTGCCGCAGCACAAGGGAGAGAGCGATGGATTTCGAATACTCGGATCGCAGCAAGGCGCTGCTCGAGAAACTCAACAAATTCATGGACGAGGTCATCTATCCGGCCGAGCCCATCTATGAAGAGCAGATGGAGAAGGCCAAGGATCGCTGGCAGCTCCCGCCGATCATCGAGGAATGCAAGGCCGAGGCGAAGAAGCGCGGCCTGTGGAACATGTTCCTGCCGGCCGATCGCGAGACCGGCGACACGCACGGCACGATGGGCCTCAGCAACCTCGAATACGCCCCGATCTGCGAAGTGCTGGGCCGTTCGTCGATCGCCTCCGAGGCGGTCAACTGCTCGGCGCCGGACACCGGCAACATGGAAGTGTTCGCCCGCTACGGCACGGCGGAGCACAAGGAGAAGTGGCTGAAGCCGCTGCTCAACGGCGAGATCCGCTCCTGCTTCGCCATGACCGAGCCCGCAGTCGCCTCGTCCGACGCCCGCAACGTCGAGTGCCGCATCGAGTCGGACGGCAACGACTATGTCATCAACGGCCGCAAGTGGTGGTCCTCGGGCATGGGCGACCCGCGCTGCAAGGTCATCATCCTGATGGGCAAGAGCGATCCCAACGCGCCGGCCTACCGCCAGCAGTCGATGATCGTGGTGCCGCGCGACACGCCCGGCATCAAGATCGTGAAGATGCTGCACGTGTTCGGCTATGACGACGCCCCGCACGGCCATGCCGAAGTGGTCTATGACAATGTGCGCGTGCCGAAGTCGGCCATCCTGCTGGGCGAGGGCCGCGGCTTCGAGATCGCCCAGGGCCGCCTCGGACCGGGCCGCATCCATCACTGCATGCGCGCCATCGGCGTTGCCGAGCGGGCGCTCGAGATGGCGATCAAGCGGGCCAAGAGCCGCGTCGCCTTCGGCCAGCGCATCTCCGAAATGGGCGTGACCAAGGCCCATGTCGCCGACATGCGCATGGAGATCGACATGGCCCGCCTGCTGGTCCTCAAGGCCGCCTGGGCGATGGACAAGTTCGGCAACAAGGAAGCCCGCCAGCAGATCGCGATGATCAAGGTGGCGGTGCCGAACATCACCTCGAAGGTCGTCGACCGCTGCCTGCAGCTGCATGGCGCCGGCGGCGTCAGCCAGGTGTTCAAGCTCGCGAGCATGTACGCCCACCAGCGCACCCTGCGCCTGGCCGACGGTCCGGACGAGGTCCATCGCGACCAGGTCGGCCGCCTCGAGATCGCCAAGTACAACTGAGTCCCGCTACCGGGACGGAACGAGGCGCGATCCCCCGGGATCGCGCCTTTTTCTTGGGAAAAGTGAAGGCGAAGGGTCCCTCGCTCCACTCGGGATGACACTCTTGTTGTGGTTGACGGGGTGCGCCGATCAAGAAAATGCTGTCATCCTGAGCGCAGCGAAGGACCTTTAGGCTGACGCCAGACGCAGGAGACACGCACCTTGGACAGTCCGAAGAAGAGCCTGCACGTCACAGATCATCTGGCCAACGAGCGCACGTTCCTCGCCTGGATCCGGACGGCGATCGCGGTCATGACGCTGGGCGTCGCGATCAACCGCTTCGCGCTCTTCCTGATGGAAATGCATCAGGTCGTGCCGGAGGTGCGCAACCTCGCCAACCGTCACGTCGAGAAGCTCGGGATCGGGCTGGTGATACTGGGTATCGTGCTGCTGGTCGGCTCGACCTGGCACTACCTCCATGTCGGCAAGACGATCGACGACGAAACCTATCGTCCGTCCGCCACGATCATGGTTGGTACCGCCATCGTGATCGGCTTGATGGGCGGCTCGACCCTCATCTGGCTCTTCTAGCCCTTGCCCGGCGCCGATTGCGGTGCGGCCGGTGGACCGTCGGGCATGTCGAGCAGTTCGCTCTCCGGGGCTCCTGCCTCATAGGCCCTCACCAGGGCCTCCGGATCGAAGGCGACGCCGATCGGGTTCTTCCGGAAGGCCTCGGTCTGGAAATAGGCCGCGGTCGCTTCCTTCGTCGCATAGCGGTCGACCTGCAGTTCGACGCCGTTGCCGTCGGGATCGCGATAGTAGATCGACACGGTCGGCCCGTGATGGATGCAGCGTGACGGCTCGATGCCCAGCGCCTTCACGCGGCGATAGGTCGAGAGCAGCGCGCCGATGTCGCTGAAAGTATAGGCGACATGTGCCAGGCCCGACGTCTTCGCATCGGGCGCCTTCAGCCCCGCCAGGTTCACGATGCCCAGGCGATGATGCTCGTCGTCATAGGTCAGGAAGCAGATGTAGTCGGTGCGCTGGACGATGCGCATGTTCAGCACCGCCGAATACCAGTCGATCATCGGCTGCACGTTCGACGAGCGCAGGACGAAGTGGGCGAACAGGATCGGCGTGGCCGGCTTGTCCGCCAGGCTCCGGCGGCGCGGTGCGGTGTCGATCAGGGTGTCCATGGCAATCTCCTCGATCAGGGCTGCGTCAGCCGACGCAGCAGCTCATACTGCTGGCGGAGGGTGGAACATCGAGCGCCGGATTTTCCGTGAAGAATCCGGCGGGATGAAGGGCGAAACCGGCGGTGATCACGGGCTGGACGGGGAAATCCTCGGGCCGCGGAATATGGTGCAGGCCGAAGCTGTGCCAGACCACGAGATCGGTATCGACCAGCGGCCGGTCCGCTTGCGTCCAGGCCGGCAATCCGTCGCCGCCGCTGCTCTGGTTGGGGTAACGGCCGGCCGCGAAGATCTCGTCGGGATGGTAGGCGGTCACCCAGAGTTGCCGTGTCATGAAGGCGGCGCGCCGGGAGACCATCGACTGGGGATGCGAGAAGGTGGGGACCGCGCTTAACGGTAGCAGCTTGTAGGCGGTGGGCTGGCCCAGCCGGTTGCGGACCTCCGCACTCTCGATCTTCCAGAAGCGGGCGGCGTTGAAGTCGACGTTGCGCTGCGCACCCTGCTCGGTCTCGAGGACGGTCTGGCGGGTGGTGAAGGCATTGCCGTACGGATTGTCGTCGCCCATCGGCAAGGCCACCGTGTCGACCTCGACGACGCGGTTGCGCTCGCCGTCGACCGCCATGTCGAGACGCATGTTGAAGACGTGCTGATGGTAGTGGGCATAGACGCCCGGCGACACGATCGTCCCATAGTCCGGCGCCTCGCCGGGCCGCAGGCCGGCCGTGTTCATGATCCCGGTCGCCTTCATCTCGAAGTGGATCGAGCCGTCCTGATGGAAATACCAGAACGAGCCGTACTCGTAGTTTCCGACCGTCGAGATCGACGACACGACCAGCCGCCGCGCGCGCCTCACGTCGACCTCGCCCGTGAACAGGTCGGTATGCTTCCACAGGATGCCGAAATCCTCCTCGTGCAGGCACACCGCGCTCTCGATGCAGTAGGGATCGCCCTTGCTGTCGGCCAGCCAGGCGTCGAAGTAGCGGATGGCGCCGAGGCAGTCGCAGCCCAGCGTCAGGGAATTGGCCAGCACGCCGATGCCGTACTCGCCGACATCGAAGGCATTCTTGCGAAAATGCCCGCCGCCAGGGTGGCCGTAGGGCACGACCATCTCGGACAAGGCTGCCCGGTGCAGCACCGACCGCAGCCGCCCATCCTCCTCGTAGCCGATCGCATGCAGCACCAGCCCTTCGCGGGCATTGAAGCCGACGCGGAAGCGCCATTTCTGCCAGCGCACTTCGTTGCCCTCGACGGTGAAGCTCGGGCCGTCCGGTTGGACGATCTCCAGCGGCTTCACATCGTCGCGAAAGACGCTTCGATAGCGGGCCGCATAGTTGCGATCGAGCCTCGGGACGTCGGCCACGCCGTAGTCGTCGACACGCAGCACCTCGGCGCGGTCGAGGTCGACGACGGCACAGAGCCCTTCGATCGGGTGGGCATAGCCGTTGTCGTTCTTCTCGCTGCGGTACCAGCAGAAGGTATGGGAGAGCCGCCGGCCCTCTTCGTCCGGCAGCCCGTAGTTGCCGGCCGACCAGGGGTCGACCTGGACGTTTTCGATGTCGGTGATGCCGCGCCGGGCAAGGGCCTCCCGGAAACGCGGATCGGCCCGCGCCACCTCGCCGACCAGCATGATGTCGTCGACCAGGATGCGCGGCCGCACGCCGGGGACGTGCCGCCAGTCGACGACCTTGTCGGCGACGAGGTCCACCCGGGCTTCCCAGACATGGCCGTTGGTGCGGTCGAAGGCGCAGACGAACGCCTCGCGTGGAAAAGGCGCACCTGTCCGGAAGTCCTTCACGACGCTCTTGTCGGGTTCGTGGAGGCTCACCGTCTCGAACATCATGCCGGGGCCGAGATCGTGGGCCGCGCGCACGGCCGCCGACGCTCGGCGTATCTCGTCAGCGCACAGGGGATCGAGCGGATGGCCGGGGGCCGCGTGCGTCGGAGTCTCGGCGATGGCATCGGGCATGGCTTTCCTCTCCACGGCATTGTCACGGTGGCGATCGCAGAGCGCAAGACTCGCCCCAGGGACTGACCTGCAAAAGCAGTGCCTTGACCCCGATCCCATATCGGCTTCCTCTGCCGGCGCATGTCCGCTCCCGCCATCGACCAGCCCGATACCCTGGCGCGCCTGATCCCGTCGCGCACGGCCCGCGGCTTCTTCCTGGCCGTGCTGTCGGGGATCTTCTTCAATTTCCTGAACGCCTCGGTGAAGGAGCTGGCGAGCGAGATGCCGCCACTCTACGTCGCCTGGGGCCGCTGGATGGCGGGCGTCGCGCTGATCTCTCCGTATCTCTTCTGGCGCGCCGGACTCGCCGGCATGAAGACGCAGGACCTGAAGCTCCACTGCTTCCGCGGCCTCTTCCACACGTCGGGCTATGCGCTGTGGTACGAGGCCGTGGTCTGGCTGCCGCTCGCCACCATGGCGGCACTGGGCTTCACCGGCCCGATCTTCGTCACCCTGGGCGCCGTGATCTTCCTGCGCGAAACCGTGCACTGGCGGCGCTGGCTGGCGGTCGGCATCGGCTTCGCAGGCATGCTGATCATCGTGCGGCCGGGACTCGTCACGGTGAACCCGGGCATCATCATGATGCTCTGCGCCGTGCCGCTGATCGCCGGCTCCAACCTCGTGGCCAAGGTCGTGTCGGGCCGCGACAAGCCCGCGGTCGTCGTGCTGTGGCAGAGCGTGATCGGCGCGATCTGCTTCACGCCGCTCGGCCTGTGGTTCTGGCAGACGCCGACCGCCGACCAGCTCCTGCTGTTCCTGGCCGCCGGCTTCTTCGGGACGATGGGCTACTTCTTCATCACTTGGGCCTATCGCCTGCTCGACATTTCCGCCCTGCAGTCCATCACCTTCCTCGGCATCGTCTGGGCCGCCTTGATGGACGTGGCCGTCTGGGGCAAGACCTCGGACATCTGGACGTTCGTGGGCGCGGCGATCATCGTGGCGTCCACGACATACATCGCCCACCGCGAGGCAAGAGCGGGGGCCGCCGCGGGAGGAAAGAAGAAATGACGGATCGTCTGGCCGGCAAGGTTGCGCTCATTACCGGGGGTGCCTCGGGTCTCGGCGCCAATGCCGCCGAACTGATGGCCAGGGAAGGCGCCAAGGTCGTCGTGGCCGACGTCGCCGTCGACCGCGGCAAGGCTGTCGCCGACCGGCTGGGCTCCGCCGGACATTTCGTGAAGCTCGACGTCACCAGCGAGGACAACTGGAAGGCCGCGATCCAGGAGACCGTGACCAAGTTCGGCGCCATCCACGTGCTGCTGAACTCCGCCGGCATCGGCCTCAGCAAGACGGTCGAGGAGATCGAACTCGCGGAATGGCGCAAGGTCCACGCGATCGACCTCGACGGCGTGTTCCTGGGCTGCAAGCACGGCGTCGCCGAGATCAAGAAGCACACGGCACGCCTCGGTGGCTCGGTGATCAACATCTCGTCGATTTCCGGCATCATCGCCGGCGCCAACATGGCTGCCTACAACTCGGCCAAGGCCGGCGTCCGCCTCTTGAGCAAGTCGGTGGCGCTGCACTGCGCCAAGTCGGGCTACAACATCCGCTGCAATTCTGTGCATCCGACCTTCATCGACACGCCGATCCTCGACAAGTATCGCGACCGCTTCGGCCAGGACCTGATGCAGCAGAAGCTCGGCAAGCAGGTCCCGATTGGCCGCCTCGGCCGGCCCGAGGAAGTGGGCTGGGCGCTGGTCTTCCTCGCCTCCGATGAATCGAGCTTCATGACCGGCTCGGAAGTGATCATCGACGGCGGCATTTCGGCGATGTGATCTTAGTTGTCGTCGTGAGCGCAGCGAAGGACCTCGCATTGCGGTCAGACGACGCCCACGGCCAGCGTGGAACCCCTCGCTGCGCTTAGGATGACATGAGGGTTCTACATGCTGCTTTCACTCGACGGACGTAAGATCTACTTCGACCTGGCCGGGCCGCAGAATGCGCCGACGGTCTGCTTCACCCATTCGCTGGCCGCGGATGGCGGCATGTGGAACGAGCAGCTCGTACCGCTGCTCGCCGCGGGTTACCGCGTGCTGCGCCTCGACATGCGCGGGCATGGCGGCAGCCAGCCGGTCGAGGGCGACTACACGATGGACCAGCTCGCGGGCGACGTGAAAGGCGCGCTCGACGTGCTGGGCATCTGGAAGGTCCATTACATCGGCCTGTCGATCGGCGGCATGATCGGCCAGGGCTTTGCGCTCGCCTACCCCGAGCGGCTGCAGTCGCTGACCCTGTGCGACACCCACCCCTCCTCGCCCGACGATTCGGCGGGCCTGTGGGACCAGCGCAAGGCGGCGGTCCGCGCGGGTGGCGTCAAGGCGCTGGCCGACGGCAACATGGAGCGGTGGTTCACGCCGGAGTTCAAGGAGGCCAATCCGACGCGGTGGAAGGAGATCCATTCGACGATCTGCGGCACGTCGGACGCCGGCTTCCTGGGCTGCGCCGCCGCCATCCAGAACTTCGACTATCTCGACCGCCTGCCCACCATCAAGATTCCGACCCTGGTGATCTGCGGCGACGACGATCCGGCGACGCCGCCGGACCGCAACAAGCTGATTGCCTCGAAGATCCCCGGGGCGCGCTACGAGGACATCGCCAAGGCCCGCCACCTGCCGAACGTCGAGCGGCCCGAGCCGTTCAACCGGCTCATGATGAGCTTCCTCGGCCTCAATCGCTGACTTGGTTGCCATCCCCAGCGCAAGCGAGGGATCCTTCTCTTGCCTTTAAAGATCCCTCGCTTACGAACGGGATGACAGAGGTTCAAAAATGGATTTTGCCTTCTCCGAAGACCAGCTCGCCATCAAGGACAGCGTCGCCAAACTGTGCGCCGGGTTCGACGAAAAATACTGGCTGAAGAAGGACAAGGACGGCGGGTTCCCGGAGGATTTCTACCGGGCGATGGCCGACGCCGGCTGGCTGGGCATCGCCATGCCCGAGGAGTTCGGCGGCTCCGGCCTCGGCATCACCGAAGCTTCGATCATGATGCAGGCGGTGGCCGAATCGGGCGCGGCCCTGCAGGGCGCCTCGGCGATCCATCTCAACGTGTTCGGCCCCAACCCGATCGTCGTGTTCGGCACCGAGGAGCAGAAGAAGCGCATCCTGCCCGACATCATCAAGGGCAAGGTGAAGGGCTGTTTCGCGGTCACCGAGCCCGATGCCGGCCTCAACACCACGGCGCTCGAGACCAAGGCCGAGCGCGACGGCAACGGCTACGTCGTCCACGGCAAGAAGACCTGGACCACGACGGCGCAGGTCGCCGACAAGATGCTGCTGATCGCCCGCACCACGCCGAAGGAGAAGTGCAAGCGGCCGACCGACGGGCTGTCGCTCTTCTACACCGACTTCGACCGCGGCAAGATCGAGGTGCGCGAGATCGAGAAGATGGGCCGCAAGGCGATCGACACCAACCAGGTGTTCATCGACGGGCTGAAGGTACCGCTCGAGGACCGAATCGGCGAGGAGGGCAAGGGCTTCCACTACCTGCTGCATGGACTGAATCCCGAGCGCATCCTGATCGCGGCCGAGGCGATCGGCATCGGCAAGGCGGCGCTCGCGAGGGCGACACAGTATGCCAAGGAGCGGGTCGTGTTCGGCCGGCCGATCGGCAAGAACCAGGCGATCCAGCATCCGCTGGCGGAGAGCTGGATGCAGCTCGAGGCGGCCAATCTTCTGACCTTCAAGGCCGCCTGGCTGTACGACAATGGCAAGGAGTGCGGCGCCGAGGCCAATTCGGCCAAGTATTTGGGTGCCCGCTCCGCCTACGATGCCTGCGAGCGCGCGATCCTGACCCATGGCGGCTACGGCTATGCCAAGGAGTTCCACGTCGAGCGCTTCCTGCGCGAGGTCATGATCGCCCGCATCGCGCCCGTCAGCGAGCAGCTCATCCTCTGTTACGTCGCGGAACGGGTGCTGGGCCTGCCCAAGAGTTACTGACGACGCCCGACCGAGGCGGGAAAAGGGCACGTGCAGACGATTGTATCGTTTGTATCAGCAACCCCTTGGCGATTCAGGGCGTTTGTCCAGTACCTGAACGCAACCAACTCAACGGGAGCCGAACAATGACCCGCAACCAGCTCAATGCCGGTCTGGCGCTGGGAAGCGTGTTCCTGATGGCGGGGATCGTGGTTTTCGCGCCACCCGTCCCTCCTGCTTCCGCCCAGAGCCAGGCGGAGCGCATCTGCCGCGAGCAGGGCATCACCCGGCAGACGGAAGGCTACGAGTATTGCGTGTCGCAAGCCACGCGAGCCCTGGAGTGGGGCAAGCCCGAGATAGCCTATACGATGGCGAGGGTAACCGCCGACGCGCGCGACTCCTGCCTCGAGTACGGTCTGTCGCCGGCTACGTCGGGCTACAAGAGTTGCATGGAGCGCGAAGCCCATGCCCGGCGGTTGCTCGTCTTTACCGACGAACCCCAGTACGATCGGGAGATCGCTCACCAGTAAACGTCAGAGATCGTCACGCTTGGGATAAAGCGTTTCGTATTCGCTTTCGATGTTTCCGAATACCGTCCAGAAGGCCGGCGGTGTTCGACCATGGGCGCGCTCGACGAGAATATCGAGATGCGTGTGCCAGCCTCCCGACGTCTGGACCATCGACGCGCGATCGGACAGGCGACGGTGGGTCAGCACGAGGCGGACCTTGTCGTCCACCGGGAACAATTCGAAGGTTACGTCCGAATCCGCCCAGGAGATCGACAGCAGTCGTGGCGGTTCAATGCGAAGGATACGCTCCTGGGCGACATGGCCCTTTGCATCCATCTCCCTGTAGTGCGCGGGCGGTGGCGCCTGGTGGGGCGACAGGTCGCGATGCCGGAACCGAAGCTCGACGGTACCGCCGACCTTCAATTCCATAGGCCCGCTGGCGAGCCACTGGCCGCGCTTTTCCGAATCGACGAGGAACTGCCACACTGTTTCCATCGGACCGGGGAGCAGGCGCTCGAAGCGTATCTCGGCAGGTGCGACCTGGCGCCCATAGTTCGTTCCGGCGCTGTTCATCGGCGGCTCCTCTTGGTCTGGTTATGGCGCAGCAGCGCGGTCTCGAGGCCGTCGAGATGGTGGTTCCAGAAGCGCTGGTAGTAGGCGATCCAACGGTCGGCTTCCGCCAGCGGCGCCGCCTCGATGCGGCAGCGGTGGGTTCGCCCCACGATGGTGCGCTTCAGGAGGCCGGCGCTCTCGAGGACCTTTACGTGCTTGGCGGCGGCAGCAAAGGACATGTCGAACGGCTCGGCGAGTTCACCGACGCTGCGTTCCCCAGCAGCCAGTTGCCTCAGCATCCCGCGGCGTGTGGGATCGGCCAGGGCGTGAAAAACCCGGTCCAGCTCGGGCGCAGATAATTCAACCATATTGTTTAGCATAGGGAGGTCGACGCATTCATTCAACCAGATAGTTGAATTTTTCTACGCCATTTGCGGCAACTATCCGTGGGCCGCCGACGTTTCCTGAACAGCAACGGAGGATGTGATGAATCGCCTGAACACGATTTTCATCGCCTTAGCTGCCGCCGCAGCAGTAGCGGTCTTCGCGTCGGAAGCGCAGGCGCGTTCGGGTCACGCTTTGGCGGTCGCCGAGAAGGCTTGCCTCGAACAGGGCCTGAAGCCGAGGTCGACCGCCTTCGAGTCGTGCGTCGAGCGTGTCGCAGACGCCTATGACCGCACCGGTCAAATGCCGAAGGTGACATGGCCCACCGCATCGCTCGGCGAGGAAGGGTTCCACGCGCTCTCCCAGGCGCGACCGTCGCGGTCTGCTATATGACCACGAATGCCGTCATGGGGCGGCGCATCGGCTGGCCGCAGCCGATTGCCCCCGACCGATACGGGTTGGTCAAGATGCGGCTGGACGGCGTCCCTGGTCAAAACGCTATGTGCGAGGCTGAAGGCTCCCGGAGTGCTGCCTGCCCGTCGTGAATCACGCGTGATCACCGAAATCTGTTGCTGCATCCTTCCCTCCATGATCGCACAGCGGATCATTTGCCAAACGATGGCGAAGACCGATCTGCCATTTTGATCGCGGTCGGCATAGGCTCGATCCATGCAACCGCTTCCCGCTTCCGTCCTCCCCGCCGGCATTCGCGCCCGCATCCTTCCCGGCATCAACGGCCTCGACATTCATGTGCTCGAAGCCGGCTTCGACCGGAAGGCACCGGCCGTGATGCTGTTCCACGGCTTTCCCGAGATCGCCTACAGTTGGCGCAAGGTGATGCCGGCACTGGCCGAAGCGGGCTTTCACGCCATCGCGCCCGACCTGCGCGGCTACGGCCGCACGACGGGCTGGAGCGCCGACTTCGATGCCGACCAGATCGGCTTCCGATTCACCAACCTGCTGCGGGACGCGATCGGCGTGCTCTATGCGCTGGGCCATCGCACGGCGGAGGCCGCGGTCGGCCACGATTTCGGCTCCTCGGCCGCCTCCTACGCCTCGCTGGTGCGGCCCGACATCTTCAAGCGCATGGTGCTGATGAGCGCGCCCTTCCCGGGCCCCTCTGCCGTGCCCTTCGACACCGCCGGCAAGCCGGCGTCGCCCAAGGCACCGGATGTGCACGCCGCGCTGGCGGCGCTGCCGCGCCCACGCAAGCACTACCAGTGGTACCAGTCGACGCGCGAAGCCAACGAGGAGCAGTGGCACCCTAGGCAGGGCCTGCACAATTTCCTGCGCGCCTATTATCACTACAAGAGCGCCGACTGGAAGGCGAACAAGCCCTACGAGTTGAAGGGCTGGACCGCCGAGGAACTGGCGAAGATGCCGACCTACTACATCATGGATCTTGCCCAAGGCATGGCCGAGACCGTCGCCAAGCAGATGCCGACCGCCGAGGAGATCGCGGCCGCCAGGTGGCTGACCGACGAGGAACTCGCGGTCTATGCTGGCGAATACGAGCGCACCGGCTTCCAGGGTGGCCTCAACTGGTATCGCGCCCGCACCAGCGGCCGCGTGACGCCGGAACTCGAGATCTTCACCGGCCGCACCATCGACCAGCCCTCGACCTTCATCTCCGGCAAGAGCGACTGGGGCAATTACCAGTCTCCCGGCGCGCTGGAGAAGATGCAGAAAAGCGCCTGCACGAACATGAGAGAAATCCACATGGTCGAAGGCGCCGGCCACTGGGTGCAACAGGAGCAGGCGGCGGAGGTGAGCCGCCTTCTGATCAAATTCCTGAAGGAGACGAACGCCTGACCGACCCGGCCAGCGTTTCCGCCGGCGACGAGGCCGCCCTCCTCGCCCTCAACAACGATCATGCCGTCGAACTCTCGTGGCTCGACGCCGCGCAGCTGCGACATCTTCTCGGCCAGGCCTTCTACGTCCGCCGCGCCGGCAACGTCGCCGCCTTCCTCATGGCCTTCGACCAGGACGCAGACTACGACAGTCCGAATTACCTCTGGTTCCGCGAGCGTCATCGCCGCTTCGTCTACGTCGATCGCATCGTCGTCGCCCCGGCGATGCGCAAGCGCGGTCTGGCGAGCCGCCTGTACGAGGACCTGCTTCGCGTCGCCAAGGACGCAGGCCATGACCGCGTCGTCTGCGAAGTAAACTCCGATCCGCCCAATCCGGCCTCCGATGCGTTTCATGCGGCCTTCGGCTTCGTCGAGGTCGGACATGCGTCCATCCATGGCGGCGCCAAGACCGTCCGCTATCTCGCCCGTCCCCTCGTTTCGGCACTCTGACACAGGAGACTTCGCCCATGTCCGACCTCGCCGCCGTCGATTCGCTGATCGTCGATGTCATCACCGACAACATGAGCGACACCTATGCCAGCAAGCCGGCATTCGCCGTGTCGGAGATGGCCAACATCCTGAAAGCGGGTGCCAAGGAAATCTCCGGCGAGACGCTGCTGGTCGCCAACCTCGGCTACGGCCTACGCCTCAGGACGAGGATCGGAGCGACGCAACACACGCTGCTGTTCGACACCGGCACCGAGGGCCCGGCCTTCCTCCGCAACTGCCACAACATGGCGATCGACCTGGGCGAGGTCGAGGAGATCGCCGTCACCCACGGCCACTGGGATCACATGGGTGCCCTGCCGGCGGCGCTCGAC
This sequence comes from Rhodospirillaceae bacterium, assembly GCA_009772935.1. Classification (GTDB taxonomy): domain Bacteria; phylum Pseudomonadota; class Alphaproteobacteria; order Reyranellales; family Reyranellaceae; genus Reyranella. The sequence goes on along the minus strand of WOUR01000028.1, from coordinate 60,841 downwards.
GCCATCGCCAGGCGCCGCGCCCTGGGCAGCGTGACGGTCCACGTCAATCCCGGCATGTTCAACGAGCGTGGCGTGTTGCTGCAGGACGGCACGATCTTCCCGGCCGCCCGTGTCCCCACGCCTGCGCAGATGGAGGCGCAGGGCGCACGCGTCGTCAACGACGGCCAGGCGCGCACCCTGCTCGACGGCCACTTCTATTACAGCGGCGAGATTCCCCGGCTCAGCGCCTTCGAGAAGGGCCGCGAGGACCATCTGTGCCGCAAGGACAATTCGGAGGAATGGCGGCCAGATCCGCTCCTGATGGATGAGCGAATGCTGATCGTGAACGTGCGCGATCTCGGCCTCGTGGTGTTCAGCGCCTGCTCGCACGCCGGCATCGTCAACGTCTGCACCGAGGCGAAGCGATTGTTCCCCGACATCCCGATTCACGCCGTCATGGGCGGCCTGCATCTCGGCGGCGTGATGGAGCGGCTCATTCCGCAGACGGTCGAAGCCCTCGGCCCCTTCGACATCGGCTACATCATCACCGGCCACTGCACCGGATGGCGGGCGTTGCATGCCCTGGCCAATTCCTACGGCGATCGCGTCAGCCAGTCGGCCGTCGGCACGACCTATACATTCGATGGCACCGTGCCGCCGCCGGCGCGCGAGACCAAGCCGCCGACGACGTTCGAAACAAAGCCGACCTGGTGATGTCGGCGCCTCCCGGTCCCCTGTCGTTCCGTGCCCTGAAGGCGGCCGCTCTCGAAGGCCAGGAGCCGCCGCCCCTGCCGGCCGTCGCGCGTCTGTCCTCGTATCGCTGGTTCGTCGTCGGCACGGTCTGCATCGGCGCCGTCATGGGGCAGGTCGACGCCAGCATGACACAGGTGCTTCTGCCTCGACTCGAGGTCGAGTTCGGCGCCCGCCTCAGCAGCGTGAGCTGGGTCGCCGTCGCCTACTTGCTCGCGCTCGCATCGTTCATGCCGATCTTCGGGCGGCTGTCGGACATGTTCGGCCGCAAGCTGCTCTACACCGCAGGGTTCCTGCTGTTCATCGCGGGCTCAGCCCTGTGCGGCTATGCGACGACCCTGCCGTGGCTGGTCTTCTTCCGCGTCCTGCAGGCAATCGGTGGCGCGCTGATCACCTCCAACAGCGTCGCCATCGTCGTGATGATCATGAGGCCCGAGGAACGCGGCCGCGGCCTCGGGCTTCAGTCGGCGGCACAGGCCGTCGGCCTCGGCGCGGGGCCGGCGATCGGCGGCTTCATCCTCGACACGTTGGGCTGGCAGTGGGCGTTCTGGATCAACGTGCCGCTCGGAATCGCGGGCGCAATTCTAGGTTGGTTCGTCCTTCCCCAGACAGGCAGCACATCCAAGCACGAGCGCTTCGACTGGCGCGGTGCGATCCTGATCGCGCCGGCGGTGACGGGCTTGGTGGCGTTGCTGAACGAGTTGCATGCGCTCGGACCGACCTCGCCCATCCTGATCGCCTGTCTTCTGGTCGGCATCGCCTGTGCCTTCCTGTTCGTGCGCACAGAGCATCGCATGTCGGCGCCGCTGCTCGACCTCATGCTGCTCGCCAAGCCCGCCTTCCTCCTCGGCAACCTGGCGAACTTCGTGTCCTACGCCACGCTGTTCGGGGTGTTCTTCCTCGTCCCCTTCGCGCTGGTCCGCATCTATCAGGATACGGCCCTCGCCGCGGGTCTCCGCCTGTCGATCCTGCCGGTGATGCTGGGACTGCTCGCGCCCGTGGGCGGCATGCTCTACGACCGGCTCGGCGCCCGACTGCCGACCTGCCTCGGCATGCTGATTTGCATTGCAGGCCTCACGATTCTCTATTTCGTTCTCGACGGAGTCCCTGCGAATCTATGGCTGGTGACCCTGTCACTCGGGGTGATCGGCGTCGGGCAAGGCCTGTTCATTTCGCCCAACAGCAGCGCCATCATGTCCACCGCGCCCGCCGACGAGACCGGCCAGGCGGGAAGCGTCCTGAATGTCATGCGCATGCTCGGGATGAGCACCGGCATCGCCGGCGCCTCGACCCTTCTGGCACTGTCTCTGGGCGGGAGCACCGGCAGTACGCTCAACATTTCCGTGGAATCACTCGTCACCGCGAGCCGGGACGTCATCCTTCTCCTGGCGGGCCTGGCTGCCCCGGCGTCGCGGGACGCGACGCCGGTGTTCGAGAACCGATCGTCGAGTGATCAGGCGGCAAGCTTCTTCGCCGTTTCCGCGACCTTGCGGCCCTGGTAGCGGGCGCCGGCCAGTTCGTTCTCAGACGGCTGGCGCTGACCCGTGCCGCCGGCGATCGTGGTGGCGCCATAGGGGCTGCCGCCGGTGATCTCGTCGAGCGTCATCTGGCCGGCGTGGCCATAGTCGAGGCCGACCACTACCATGCCGAAGTGCAGCAGGTTGGTGATGATGGAGAAGAGCGTCGTCTCCTGGCCGCCATGCTGGGTCGCCGTCGAGGTGAAGGCGCCGCCCACCTTGCCGTTCAGGGCACCCTTGGCCCACAGGCCACCCGCCTGGTCGAGGAAGCTCGCCATCTGCGAGGACATGCGGCCGAAGCGCGTGCCGGTGCCGACGATCACCGCGTCGTAGTCGGCCAGGTCCTCGACCTTGGCGATCGGCGCCTTCTGGTCGAGCTTGAAGTGCGAGGCCTTGGCCACCGCTTCCGGCACGGTCTCGGGAACACGCTTGATGTCGACCTGTGCGCCGGCCTCGCGGGCGCCGGCAGCAACCGCCTCCGCCATCGTCTCGATGTGGCCGTAGGTCGAATAGTAGAGAACGAGAACCTTGGTCATTTCAGTCTCCGTTTGTCGGTTGGGGTTGAAGGGATGAGGGGAAGAGAAGCGTCAGGCGGGGACCTGGCCCATGCGGCCGGCGTGGTAGTCGCGGACCGCGCGTTCGAGTTCGTCGATCGAATTCATCACGAAGGGACCGTGACGCAGGATCGGCGCGTCGAGGGGATCGCCGCCGACCAGCAGGACCTCACTGTCTACGGCGGCCACGACCTCGAGAGACTCACCTGCAGTCAGTCGCGCGAGCTGACCCGCCTCGATCCGCCGGCCGTCGCCTTCGATGAGGGCGGCGCCCACCATCACGTAGACTCCGAGTTCGGCCGCGCTCCCCACCGGCAGATCGACGTTGGCGCCGGCCTTCAGGGAAGCGTGGACGACGAAGGGATTGCCCGAGGTCGCGATCGGCCCTGTGAGGTCGCCGACGACGCCAGCCACGACCCGCAGCAGCACACGCCCTTCATCAGCGACAAGAGTGGGAATCTCCGACGCCGTCACATGTCGATAGGCCGGCGCCGCATGCTTCGAGCCCTTGGGCATGTTGATCCAGAGCTGGACGCCGTGGACATGACCGCCCTCGCGACGAAGCTGCTCGTCCGGGCTCTCGTCGTGGACCACACCGCGGCCGGCACGCATCCACTGGACCTCGCCCGGCCGCATGCTGCTGACATTGCCGAGACTGTCCTTGTGGGTCTGGCTGCCTTCCAGCAACAGGGTCAGCGTCTCGATGCCGGCATGCGGATGCGCCGACGCGCCCTTGGCCTCGCCCGGCCGGACGTCGATCGGACCGAACTGATCGAGGAAGATGAACGGCCCGATCGCCTCGTAGGCGTTCGACGGAATGGCGCGGCGCACTTCGAACCCGTCGCCTTCGAGGGTCCGGAATGCCTCATGGATGGAAATGAGCTGGCGATTGCTGCTGTTCATGGCCGCCTCCGTGGCTGTGACGGCTATGTAGAGAGTGCCCTTTGGGCCGAAAATCCGTATAATACTGAATTATCTTTTCAGTATTTTAGAAATGTCGTCACCCGGCACCCCCTCCTTCGCCCAGCTTCAGGTCCTGCTCACCGTGGTCGATGCGGGCAGCTTTGCCGCCGCCGCCCGACGCCTCAACCGCGCGACCTCGGCAATCACCTACGCCATCGACAATCTCGAGGCCCAACTCGGCCTGCCCCTGTTCGACCGGGTTGCCACCCGCAAACCCCAGCTCACCCAGGCGGGCCGGGCGGTGCTGGCCGAAGCCCGCGCCGTGACCCATGGCGTCGACATGCTGCGCGCCAAAGTGAAGGGACTGCTCGAAGGGCTGGAAGCCGAGGTCTCGCTCGCCGTCGACGTGATGCTGCCGACCGCCCGCCTCGTCGACGCCCTGCAGGCCTTCCAGACGACGTTTCCGACCGTGCAGCTGCGGCTCCATGTCGAAACCCTGGGTGCCGTCACGCAGCTCGTTCTTGACGGCACGGCGACCATGGGCGTCAGTGGTCCGAACGTGGCGGCCGACGGCACCGAGAGCATCGCCATCGGCGGCGTCCGGCTCGTCCCGGTCGCCGCACCCTTCCATCCGCTGGCGCGGCTCGGCGGGCAGGCGCGAGGGGCGGCACGCGAGCATATCCAGCTCGTCCTCAGCGATCGTTCGAAGCTGACCGAAGGTCAGGATTTCGGCGTGATCGGCCCCAAGACCTGGCGGCTGGCCGATCTCGGCGCCAAGCATGCGCTGCTGCTGGCCGGCGTCGGCTGGGGCAGCATGCCGGCGCCGATGGTCGCGGGCGACATCGAGGCCGGTCGCCTGGTCGAACTGGATCTCTCCGACTGGTGGGCGGCGACCTATCCGCTGCGCGTCCTGCACCGCATCGACAGCCCACCCGGTCCCGCAGCCCAGTGGCTGATCGAGCGCTTCAGGAGCCAGGTGTGACGACGGGCTGTTCCCAGACCTTCCCGTGCTAGAAACCCGGCGTGTCGTTTCTCACCCGCCGCCGCATCGCCTGGACCCTGCTGCTGCTCACGCCCGCGATGTTCGCCGTCAACATGCTGATGGCGCGCTACGCCACGTTCGTGCCCCCGAACGCGCTGGCGCTGGGACGCTGGCTCTTCGTGGCGGTGCTGCTGTTGCCCTTCGCCTGGTCGCGCCTGGCGCGTCATCGCCATGCCCTCACGCGCGAATGGCGCGACCTGCTGGTGCTGGGTGCGATCGGCATGTGGATCTGCGGCGCCTGGGTGTACATCGGCGCGCGGTCCGTGCCGGCGCTCAACATCGGCCTGATCTATGCCGCCTCCCCGATCCTGGTCGTGGCGCTCGGTCGCCTGCTCTATCGCGAGCCGCTGACGACGGGCCGCATCGCGGGCATCGTGCTCTGTCTCGCCGGCGTCGCCGCTGTGTTCGCCAAGGGCCGGATCGGGAACCTCCTCTCGGTGCAGTTCACCGAGGGCGATCTCTGGATCGCCGCCGCCTCGGCCTGCTGGGGCCTCTATTCAGTGCTGCTCAAGGCCCGGCCGAGCGCGCTCGATCCGCTGACGCGCCTTTGCGCCATCTCCTTCGCGGGCTGCCTGGTGCTGCTGCCGTTCACGATCGGCGAGGCACTGCTCTGGCAGGCGCCGGATCTCGGCGACTGGCGTACCTGGGCCTCGTTCCTGGTGCTCGCCGTCATTCCCGGCGTCGGCGCCTATGGCGCCTTCGCCTACTGCGTGCGCGAACTCGGGCCCTCGGTCACCAGCGTGTCTATGTATCTCGGCCCGCTCTATGTCGGCATCCTCGCCTGGCTCGTCCTTGGCGAAGCGCCGCAATGGTACCATCTCATCGGAACGGCGCTCGTGCTGCCCGGCCTGTTCCTCGCGACCCGTTCCGCCCCCAAAGGAGTCTGACATGATCCGCGCGATCCTCACCGTCCTCGTTCTCCTCGTCGCGCTCCCCGCCGCGGCCGAGGAAATCGGCTCGGTCGGCTATCGCTTCAAGTGGCTGGGTCCCAACGACAAGATCGTGGTCGAGGCGTTCGACGATCCCGACTTGGCCGGCATCACCTGCTATCTCGCGCGCGCCCGCACCGGCGGCCTCAAGGGCATGGTCGGCCTGGCGGAAGATCCGCCCTATGCCTCGATCTCGTGCCACCAGGTCGGCCCGGTCGATGCCGAAAAGGCCGAGAAGCTCAAGAGCCCGCACGAGGTGTTCAGCGAGCGCGCCTCGCTGATCTTCAAGACCACGCAGGTCGTCCGCTTCTACGACCCCAAGCGCCGCGCCCTCATCTATCTCACCTATACCGACCGCGTGATCGAGGGCAGCCCGCAGAACTCGATCAGCGTCGTTCCCGTCGGCCTGCGCTGACTTCTTCCGGAGACCATGAAATGACCACCCGTACCACGCCCAACTGGCGCTCGCTGATGTTCGTGCCGGTACTGGCGGAACGCTTCATCGCCAAGGCCCATACGCGCGGCGCCGATGCGCTGATCCTCGACCTCGAGGATTCGATCATCCCGACCAAGAAGGCCGAAGCGCGCGCCGCCATCGCCGCCGCCGTGCCGCGGGTGGCGCAGAACGGCGCCGACGTGGTGGTACGCGTCAACCGCCCGCTCGAACTCGCCGTGCCCGACATCGAGGCGGCCGTGATGCCCGGCGTCTCCGCGCTGATGCTGCCCAAGGTGATGGGCCCCGAGCATGTGCGACTGCTGGCCGAACTGGTGACCGAGCGCGAACGCCAACTCGGCATGGAGATCGGTCACACGCGATTCCTCGTGCTGATCGAGACGGTGGCGGCCCTGCCGCATCTCTTCGCCATCGCCGCCGAGCCGCGCATGGCGGGCATGTCGGTCGGCGGCGAGGATTTTGCCACCGACATGGGCGCCACGCCCTCGGCCGACAGCATGTACGTCTTCGCCATGCAGGGGCTGGCCGCCTGCCGCGCCGCCGGCATTCTGCCGATGGGCTCGATGGGCCAGCTCGCCAAGATCGACGATCTCGACTCCTATCGCGCCGGCCTGAAGCGCGGCCGCGAACTGGGCTTCACCACGGCCTCGTGCATCCATCCCGCCCACGTGCCGATCATCAACGAGGAATACGGCGCGTCCGATGCCGAGCTCGATCGCGCCCGGCGCCTGCTTGCGGCCTTCGAGGTCGCCACGGCCAATGGTGAGGGCGCGGTGGCCTTCGAGGGCAGCATGGTCGACCTGCCGATCGTCATTCGCGCGGAACGTTTGCTCGCGCGGGCCGCTTCCTGGAAGAAGACCGGCTGAACGGGAGCCTTGGGCAATGTCGCTTGCGATCTACGGCCACCTCTTTTCGTCCTACACCCAGAAGGTATTGATAGCGCTCTACGAGAACGGCACGCCGTTCGAGTTCCGCGCGCTGGGGCAGGACACGCCCGAGCATGTCGATGAATGGCTGAAGCGCTGGCCACTCCGGAAGTTTCCCGTGCTGGTCGACGGCGATCGCACCCTCGTCGAGACCAGCATCATCATCGAATACCTGCAGCTCTCGCATCCAGGCCCGATGCGCCTGATCCCTGCCGACCCGATGGCGGCGCTCGACGTGCGCTTCCTCGACCGCTTCTTCGACCTGCACGTGATGAACATGATGCAGCTCGCAGTCGACGGCGCGCTCACCGGCGATCCGGCCAAGCGCAAGGACGGCCACGACGCGGCCATCGAGAAGCTGGAGCGCTCCTATGCGTGGCTGGATTCCGAGCTGGTCGGACGCACCTGGGCTCTCGGCAACGACTTCACGATGGCCGACTGCGCCGCCGCCCCGTCGCTGTTCTACGCCGACTGGGTGCACCGCATTCCTGAATCCTATCCGGTGTTGCGCGCCTACCGAACGCGCCTGCTCGCAAGACCGTCCTTCGCCCGCTGTGTCGAGGACGCAAGACAGTTCCGCCCGCTGTTCCCCCTGGGTGCACCGGATCGGGATTAGCTTCCCCTCACCGATACAGGAACGTGCCCAGCAGCACCCAGCGGCCGGCCTTCGGCTTCCCGACCAGCGGCGTCGTATAGTGCCAGAACGGCAGACGATAGGCCGTCACCGTCGAGGGCCGTGCCACCGAGACGATCTCGCTGAAATGGCCGGCGCGGCTATAGACCAGCCACTGATGCTCGACGCCGGGGGTACACAGGCTGAGATGCAGATCGATGTAGCCGCCCTTCGCGGCCTCGTTCTCGGGATGGTGGTCGTTGTGCGGACCGGCATAGTCGCCCGGCCCGTAGCGCAGCACCTGCAGGCCCCAGCCTGACCTGAGCCGGCGGCCCGCCAGCGCCTGGGCGAAGGCGCGGTAACTTTCCGATCGCATCATGCGCGCGAGGCCGATCCGCTCGGCCGCCTTCACGCCGGGCTCGCGGCGACTCTCGAAATAGATGGTGCGCGCCCGGCTGCTCTTGGGCAGCAGCTCGGCATAGTCCTGCTCCATCCCGAAGATCGTGTCGGGCGGGATGGGCTTCTCGATCGGCTCCAGCACCTCCGGCAGCTCGGCTTCGAGCGTGCGCCGCAGGCGCGCGGCCTTCGCAGGGTCGAGCAGGTCTTCCGCCGCCAGGAACCGTGCGCGCGGATTGGCCAGCGCTCCGCACAGGGGATGCGTGCCCGCCAGCACACGCCGGCCGGCACGGCTCAGCAGGTCCTCGAACTCCACGGGAATGCCGTTTGATCTCATCGGTCCGCCCCTCTAAACCGACTGCCTAGCATGCCTTACGCCTCGCTTCGCGACTTCATCGACAAGCTTGAGAAAAGCGGCCGCCTCGTGCGCGTCACCGCGCCGGTTTCTCCGCATCTCGAGATGACGGAGATCCAGACCCGCCTGCTCGCGGAAAAGGGCCCGGCGGTGCTGTTCGAGAACGTCGTACGGCCCGACGGCACGCGCTCCGACATCCCGGTGCTGGTCAACCTGTTCGGCACGGTCGAGAGGGTCGCCTGGGGTATGGACCGCGAGCCCGGCCAGTTGCGCGCGGTCGGCGAGACGCTGGCCTTCCTGCGCCAGCCCGAGCCGCCGGGCGGCTGGCGCGAGGCGCTCGAGATGCTGCCGATGGTGCGGACCGTCATGGCGATGAAGCCGAAGACGGTGAGTTCCGCACCCTGCCAAGAGATCGTGCTCACCGGCGACGGCATCGACCTCGCGAAGCTGCCGATCCAGACCTGCTGGCCGGGCGAACCCGCGCCGCTCATCACCTGGCCGCTGGTGGTGACCCAAGGGCCCAATCCGAAAGGCGACAAGCAGGACAGTTTCAACCTCGGCATCTACCGCCTGCAGGTGACGGGCCGGAACACGACCCTGATGCGCTGGCTGAAGCATCGCGGCGGCGCGCAGCACCACCAGCGCTGGCAGAAATCCGGCAAGCGCGAGCCGTTGCCGGCCGCCGTGGTGATCGGCGCCGACCCCGGCACCATCCTCGCGGCGGTGACGCCGGTGCCTGACACGCTGTCGGAATACCAGTTCGCGGGGCTGCTGCGCGGCAAGAAGGTCGAGCTGGTCGCGTGCAAGACGGTGCCGCTGAAGGTGCCGGCCGAAGCCGAGATCGTGCTCGAGGGCCATGTCAGCCTCGACGACTATGGCGACGAGGGGCCCTACGGCGACCATACCGGCTACTACAACAGCGTCGAGCCGTTCCCGGTCTTCACGCTCAGCGCCATCACGATGCGGCGCAAGCCGATCTATCTCTCGACCTTCACGGGCCGGCCGCCCGACGAACCCAGCGTGCTGGGCGAGGCGCTGAACGAGGTGTTCATCCCCCTCTTCCAGCAGCAATTCCCCGAGATCGTCGACTTCTGGCTGCCGCCCGAGGGTTGCAGCTACCGCATTGCCGTCGTGTCGATGAAGAAGGCCTATGCTGGCCACGCCAAGCGCGTGATGATGGGCGTGTGGAGCTACCTGCGGCAGTTCATGTACACCAAGTGGGTGATCGTCGTGGACGCCGACATCGACGCGCGCAACTGGAAGGACGTGATGTGGGCGCTGTCGACCCGCATGGACCCGGCGCGCGACATCACGGTGATCGAGAACACGCCGATCGACTATCTCGACTTCGCGAGTCCCGTCTCCGGTCTGGGTTCCAAGATCGGCCTCGACGCGACCGACAAGTTCCCCGGCGAGAGCAACCGCGAATGGGGCCGGCAGATCCGGATGGACGACGCAGTGATCGAGAAGGTCGATGCGATGTGGAGTGGGTTGGGCTTGCCGGGATCGGGCAAGAAGATCTGGAAGTAAACGCTTAACGTGGCGTCCGCGAAAACGCTGACCGTGAGAGTCGCCCGTCGTCCTGAGCGAAGCGTCGAAGACGCGTAGTCGAAGGACCTCTTTTCGTTTCGACAGTCGTGCGCCGGAAAAGAGGTCCTTCGACTGCGCCGCCTTTCGGGCACCTCCGCTCAGGAAGACGGGCACTTTGTGCATCGAACTCCAATTCATCCCGGCATAAGATTGATGCACTCGATGTGACGGGAGCCCGCGTAGCGCTCCAGCGTTGAGACCCGCAGAAAAGTCTCATTGCGCGTCCAAGGGACCTGCGTGCCGCCCGCCCCCAACAAGCTCCTCGAAGGTCCGATCCTCCGCTCCCTGCTGACGCTCGCCGTGCCGATCGTGGCGGCGAACGTGCTGCAGTCGGCCTACCAGATCATCGATGCCTTCTGGGTCGGGCGGCTGGGCGGTGCGGCGGTGGCCGCCGTGTCGATCAGCTTCCCCGTCCTGTTCCTCACATTCGCCATCGGCTCGGGCCTGTCGCTCGCCGGCTCTACACTCATCGCGCAGTATGTCGGGGCGCGGAACGAAAAGATGGTCGCACACGTCGCGGGCCAGACGCTGCTCATGGTGATCCTAGCGTCCATCGTACTGGGGACGATCGGCTATTCCTCCTCGCCGGCCCTGCTGCGGCTGATGGGCGTGGCGCCGGACGTCTATCCCGGCGCGCTGGGCTTCATGCGGGTGTCGTTCATCGGCATCGTCTTCAACTTCACCTTCTTCGTCTTCCAGTCGATCATGCGCGGCATCGGCAAGCCGGCCCTGCCGGTCTATATCGTGCTGGGTACGGTGTTCCTGAACTTCGTGCTCAATCCGCTGCTGATCTTCGGCTGGGGCCCCGTGCCCGGCTACGGCGTGATGGGTGCCGCCATCACCACGCTGATCACCCAGGCGATCGCGGCCGTCATCGGCGTTGCCATCCTGCGGCTCGGCCTGCACGGCATCCACGTGCGACGGCGCGACTTCATCCCCGACTTCGCCTATGTGAAGCGCGCCTTCTTCCTCGGCCTCCCCGCGTCGGTCGAACTGTCGGCCCGGGCGCTGGGCCTCATGGTGATGACCTTCCTGATCGCGAGCTTCGGCACCCTGACGATCGCGGCCTATGGCGTGGGCTCGAACATCCTGCAGGTCGTCATGGTGCCGGCGATGGGCCTGTCGATGGCGATCTCGACCCTGGTCGGCCAGAACATCGGGGCCGGCAACATCGAGCGCGCGGCACAGATCGGCCGGCTGGGCGCGCTACTGGGCTTCGCCAGCCTCAGCTTCTTCGGGGTGGTGGTCTTCCTGTTCGCACCGCAGCTCGTGGCCTTCTTCGTGCCCGGCGATGCCGCGGTGATCGCGGCGGGCGCCGGCTTCCTGCGCATCATGTCGCTCGCCTGGGGTTTCCTCGGGATGCAGTTCGCGCTGACCGGCGTGTTCCGCGCCTCGGGCAACATGGTGCTGACCATGGTACTGACGCTGGTGTCGCAGTGGGTCGTGCAGTTCCCACTGGCCTATGTCCTCTCCAAGCACACCGACCTGCACGAGCAGGGAATCTGGTGGGCGCTGCCGGTCTCCAATATCGTGACCGCGCTGATCACGCTATGCCTCTACGCCAAGGGCGACTGGAAGAAGAAGCGCCTGATCGAGCCGGAGGAAGAACTGGCCGGCAAGGTGACGGAAGACATCCTCGTGGGCGAGGTTACGCGCTGAAGATCAATGCTTCCTCGCGTTCTGGACGATCTGCGTCAGGCGCTCGCCGTCGATGTCGGTCTTGATCTGTACCCAGACCGGGAAATGGTCGGAGAGCTGATAGGTGAACTGGGTGCGCGTCATGGCCTGACCCGGGAAGAGCTGCTTGATCGACGCGTCGGAGACATGGAAGTCGAGCGTGCCGCCGAAGTTGGTGAAACGCTTCTTCGCCGTGGGCAGGTGCAGGATCTGGTCGTAGCGCATCGTCTTGCCGAGATTGGAGCCCTTCACCGCCACGTCACCCGCCTTGAGCTCGAGCAGCGAGTCGGGCACTTGCAGGCCGCGGCGCGTCAGCGCCCTGAAGGTCTGGTCGTCGAGGCTCGGCGTATTGAAGTCGCCCATCACGATCAGGTCGTGATCCTCGACCGACTTGTCTTTCTGTCGCGCGTCGATCCAGTCGGCCAGCATGCCGAGCTCGGCCTCGCGGCCTTCGAGACTGTCGCCCCAGCGCGTATGGGTGGCGATGGCGATGAAGTCGAAATTGCCGGCGCGGAACGAGCACATGTAGGGCGCCCGCCAGAAGGACTGCGCGGCGAGATACTCGGTATCCTTCCTGGCGCGCGGCGCATCGACCTCGGCCGCCAGCCCGTTGAAGGTGACGGCACGGCGATCGTAGAGGAAGCCGGTGCGCTCGCGGTTGCCGCCGGCATCCGACATCCAGTCGGAATAGACGAGGTCCCAGCTCGGTCCCAGGAACCGGCAGACCCTGCCGAAATCCTCGAGATTGTCGCGCAGCTCGACCAGCGCGATCAGGTCGAACTGGCCCAGGATCTCGGCGATGTAGTGCAGCGCCGCCACGCTACGTCGCTTCTTGCCGAATTCGCGGATGTTCCAGACCGCGACGTTGATCGTCTCGTCGAGCTTCGAGGGCGGAATCTTCGCGGCATCGATGCGTTTCTTGAGAGCCAGCAGCCCGGCCGCGATTTCCGCTGTGACATCGCCATGGTGCATGGAAAGCCCCGCTCGTTTTGTGCAGGGAGAGCGTAGGTATATTCGGGCAGCCGAAACACGCCGCGTCTCCGCATATCCCACCGCTGTTGCAAGCAGGGGCTTTAATGTAAACTGGCTTAACATGAGCTGGAAGCGCAACGACCGTGAGGAGCGGAAGTATCACCACGGCAGTCTGCGCGAGGCGCTGATCAAGGCCGCCCGCGAACTCATCAAGGAAAAGGGACCGGCGGGCTTCACCTTCGCCGATGCGGCGCGGTCCGCGGGCGTGAGCCCCGCCGCTCCGTACCGCCATTTCCGCGACCGCGACGCGCTGATGGCCGACGTGGCGCGCGAGGGTTTCGAGCGCTTCGCGGCGATGCTGTCCACTGGCTGGGCGGCCGGCAAGCCCGATCCCATCACCGCCTTCCACAATATCGGCAAGGCCTACCTTTCGTTCGCGCGATCCGAGCCCGCCTACTATGCCGCCATGTTCGAATCCGGCATTTCCCCCGATTCGAATCCCGAACTGCGGGCCGCGTCGGAGCGCGCCTTCGCCGTGTTGCGTGCCGCCGCCGACCAACTCGTCGTCCTGCTGCCGTCCGCCGGGCGCCCGCCCGCGCTGATGATGAGCCTGCACATCTGGTCGATGGCCCACGGCATCGCCTCCTTGTTCGGGCGAGGCGATTCTGGTCGGCGCGCGCTGCCCATGTCGGCCGAGGAACTGCTCGAGTCGGAAGTCCTCATCTACCTGCAGGGATTGGGTTTTCCCTCGACGCGCTGAAAGTTTTGCACGAGCCCTTGACTCCCCGGGTCAGCGACCCCAATGTAAATGTCGTTAACATTCACATCGTTAACATCAGCAAAGGGGGCTCCCAAATGGGCCTGATCGAAAAAATAGACGACCTCGGCAAGCCGGCGTGGATCGCGCTGATGGTGCTGAGCTTCATCCTGTTCTGGCCGGTCGGCCTGGCCCTTCTCATCTATCTCAAAGGGAGTGGACGCATGTTTTGCTCGAAGCGCTACGGTCACTGGAACATGCCTGATGGCCGCTCTTGCCGTGAGGAATTCCAGGGTTGGAAGCGCCGCTCCGGCTGGGGACGCCGCAGCAGCAGCGGCAACGTCGCCTTCGACGAGTATCGCGAGGAGACGCTGAACCGTCTCGACGAGGAGCAGCGCGAGTTCCGCGACTTCCTCGACAAGCTGCGCGCCGCCAAGGACCGCGCCGAATTCGACCAGTTCATGGCCGACCGTCGCAACCGCCCGGCGCCCGAGACGCCGCCGGCCCCCAGCGCCGCCTGACACTTTCGGACAAGCCTGTCCACGAAGCGCCCGCGGATCAAACCGCGGGCGTTTTGCGTCAGTGATCGAGCTTCATCGGCAGACGCTCGCTCTGCGCCCGTTGCGCCAGCTCCGACAGGACCGCGAAGGCATAGCGCGCGCGCTGCTCGACAGACCCTTCCTCGATCGGCGCCCGTCCCCACGCCGCCACATCGGCGGCCGAGGCCTTCCAGGTTGCAGCATTCAGGTCGGCGAGTTGGCGGCGCAGCGTCGTCACGGAGCCCATGACGACCCGCCGACCCTTGACATCCTCGCCCTCGAAAGTGATCTCGAAGTCGACCGGCAACCACATCTCCACGTTGCGGACCAGATGGGAATAGCGCGAACGGAAGCCTTCCGCGGTCGACCGCATCAGGGCGCCATCGTGGTCCCATTCCTCCGGCAGGGTCTCAGGCAAGCGCAATGTCGGGTGCTCGGCATAGGCCGCCCACAGGACGAGCGATCCGAATCCGCCCCAGCCGGGCCGATGGGTGAACCACGGAGCCGCCTCCGTCTCATCCCACTCGAGCGGCCCGGCTAGTCGATCGCCCAGGGCCCTTGCAAGGGCGGCGCGCCAGGTCACCACCTGCAGACGGATACGATCTTGACTCCTTGCATCGTCGGTCGGCCTGGCCGACCGAACGGAAGGCGGCGCGCCCCGCTCGCGCGCCGCCTTCTCGACGAGATTCTCCCAGGCACCGGCGTAATATCGCGTGAGCGACCCGACATAGACGTCGAGAGCCATTCAGAGACAGGTTCCTTTCCGTACGGTCGCTGACGCGACGCGCGACTTACAGTTGACCTACAAGTACAATTTTTGCGTGCAGAGACGCAATCGCAAAGCAGCGAGATTCCGCGCAAATTCGATTGCCGACATCATTCGGGCGGGAACAACCCGCCCGAGTGCCTCTAGCGCCGGGAAGGGCGGCTACTGCGGCTCGATGTTCAGACCTTTCACGAGGTCGATCCAGATCGGTCCTTGCTCGGCCACGATCTTCTCGAAGAAGACGTGGTCGCGGGCGGCGTTGTCGATGCCGAAGGTGGCGAGGATCTTCTGGATGCGCTCGCTCTTGCCGCCCTCGACCATCAGATCCGAGAGCTTCTGCACGATCTCCTTGGGCATGCCCGCAGGACCGACCAGGCCAATCCAGCCCTGGACCTGGAACGCCTTGTCGGTCACGCCCTGCTCGTAGAACGTTGGCACGTCGGGAAGCTTCTTCATGCGCTCCATGGTCGGCACGGCGATGGGCCGGCCGTTGCCCGACTGCAGCACGCCGGTGGCGGCGGCGACGCTGCCGCTGCCGCCCTGCACGGCGCCCGAGGCAACATCCTGCCACATCGGCGCCTCCCCGCGATAATGCACCGCTTCCATGCCGAGCTTGTAGTGCCGGTTCAGCGCCTCGACGGCGACATGGCTGTAGGAGCCGGCACCGTAGGTGCCGAGGCTGGTCTTGTTGGCACGGGCATAGTCGGCAAGCTCTGCGAGGTTCTTCACCGGCAGCTTGCTGTTCACGATCAGCGGCAGGTGTCCCGCGTCCATCCAGGAGATCAGGACGAAATCCTTGTCGGGATCGTAAGGCAGCTTCTTGAACAGCACCTTGTTCATGATCATGGTCGTCGAGATCGTCCACATCAGCGTGTAGCCGTCGGGCGCCGCCCCCTTCACCTGCTCCGCCGCGATGGCGCCGCTGGCGCCGGTCTTGTTCTCGACCGATACCGGCTGACCGGTTTTCTGCGAGATGTACTCGCCGTAGACGCGTGCGAAGGTGTCGGTGAGACCGCCCGCCGGATAACCGCAGATGATGCGGATGGGTTTGCTGGGCCAGGCTCCCTGGCCGATGGCAGGAGCCGGCAGGGCCGCTGCAACGGCAGCGGCAGAACCATAACGCAGCACATCACGTCGCGACGCATGCACGATCATCGATAGCCTCCCTACGGCGCATGTTTTTTATGACGGTCGGGGCCGTCTCGGGCGCGCCTGACGGAAGCATGGCCGCGATTTTGCACTGCGTAAAGCCCGCACCGCAGTGCGGTCATCCTATTGAGGCTCGATCCCCAGGCTCTTGATGACCTCGAGCGAGACCGGCCCCTCCTCGTCGAGGACCCGGCGAAAGTACGCGGCGTCGCGAGCGCCCTCGTCGATGGCGAAGGTGTCGTTGATCTTCCCGATCCGCTCAGTCTTGCCGGCCTCGACCATCAGCGTCGAGAGCTTCTGCACCACCTCGGGCGGCGTGCCGGCGGGTGCGGCGCAGCCGACCCAGCCGCGGATCTGGAACGCCTTCTCTGGCAACCCCTGCTCGTAAAAAGTCGCGACGTCAGGCAGCTTCTTCATGCGCACCATGGTCGGCACCGCGATCGGCTTCACGCTTCCCGCCTGCAGCACGGCCGCGCCCGAGGCGTAGCTGCCAGTCGCGCCCTGCACGGCGCCGGAGGCCACGTCCTGCCACATCGCCGACTCGCCGCGATAATGCACCGCCTCCATATCGAGTCCGTAATGGCGGTTCAGCGTCTCGGTGACGATATGGGCGAAGGAGCCGATGCCGTAGGTCGCGAGCGAGACTTTCCGCCCCTTCGCCCAAGCCGCGAACTCGGCCACATTCCTCACCGGAATGTCCTTGTTCACCATGGTCGGCAGATGGCCGGTGTTGAACCAGGCAACGAGGGCGAAGTCCCTGTCAGGGTCGTAGGGCAGCTTCTTGAACAGCGCCTTGTTCTGCACCATCGTCGTGGAATTAGTGAACATCAAGGTATACCCGTCTGGCGGCGACTGCTTGACGATCTCCGCGCCGATCGCGCCGGCGGCGCCGGCCTTGTTCTCGACGATCACCGTCTGGTCTGTCTTCTCGGCCACATACTGACCATAAGCGCGGGCGAAAATGTCGGTCAGTCCGCCGGCCGGATAGGTACAGACGATCTTGATGGGTCTTGTCGGCCATCCTTGCGCGATGGCCGGCGCCGGCAAGGTCGCCAGCGCCGTCAGAGACCCGTAGCGCAGCAGGTCACGCCGTGTTGCCCGCGAAGTCATGGTCGCCTCCCGTTCGGCGGCGACTCGTTGACGGGACGGCCGTGCTGTCTAGGGAGCCGTCCTGGTCGCGCCCGACTTCAGCATCGCCTCGATCTCGCCCTGCGTAAAGCCGGCCTCCTGCAGGACCTCGACACTGTGCTCGCCCAGCCGCGGCTGCAGGCGGGTGATCTCGGGCCTGGTCTTGCTGAAGCGCGGCGGGATGTCGGTCATGCGCAGCCTGCCCTCGGTCGGGTGGTCGACTTCCTTCCAGAAGCCGGTCGCCTCGAGTTGCGGGTCGACGAACAGATCGTCGAGCGTGTTTACCGGCCCATGCGGCACGTTGGAGTTCTTGAGCAGTTCCACCCATTCCGCATTGGTGCGCTCGGCGCAGAGGCCGGCGAGCGTGGAGTAGTACTGCTCGACGTTCTTCAGGCGGTTGGCCATGCCCTGAAAGCGCTCGTCCGCAGCAAGGTCCTCGCGGCCGACCAGGGTGCAGAACTCGCGCCAATGGCCGTCGGTGTAGGGCAGCAGCGCGAAGTAGCCGTCCTTGGATGGATACGGCCGGCGCTCCTTGTTGAGCACGCGCTTGTAACCCGCCGTGTCGAGGGCCGGCTTGAAGGTCTCGCCGTAGAGATGCTCGACCATCACGAACGAGACCAGCGTCTCGTACATCGGCACCTCGACCGACTGGCCCTTGCCCGTACGCTCGCGCGCGAACAGGGCAGCCAGCAGGGCGGAGACCACGCCGTTGGAACTCGTCTTGTCGGCCACGATCGTCGGCAGGAAGCGCGGCTGGCCGGCCACAACGGTCTGGAGCGCGGCAAGGCCGGAACCGGCCTGGATGATGTCGTCATAGGCAGCCTTGGCGCCCATCGGACCGGCAGAGCGGTAGCCGTAGGTCGCGAGATAGACGATGCGCGGATTGATCTTCTCGAACTTCTCGTACTCGACGCCGAGGCGCTTGGCCGGCTCGGGCCGGTAGTTGTGCATGATGACGTCGGCCGTCTCGGCGAGCTTGAACAGGGCGGCGCGGCCGGCTTCCTGCTTGAGGTCGAGCACGATGGAGCGCTTGGAGCGATTGCAGCCGAGATAGAAGGCCGACATGCCGGGATTCCGGGCGGGCCCGAGCTGGCGCGTCGTGTCGCCTTCCGGCGGCTCGATCTTGATCACGTCCGCCCCGAGATCGCCCAACTGCTGCGCCGCCCACGGACCCAGCACGACGGTCGTGCAGTCGAGAATGCGAACGCCGTCCAACGGACCTGCCATCTGATGATTCCTCCGATTCTTGCCTTCCCGCTTACCACAAGTTGGTCACCATCCCAGGGCGAATTCACAGGCAACATCCTCCCTGCGCAGGGCGTTTCATCCTGCAGCAAAGGAGACCGCAAAATGAGCATCGAGGTTCTGCGTCTGGCTGGTTCGCTCGCGATGGCGGGCGCCGTCATGCTCACCGCCTCGGCCGCCATGGCCGGCGACTGGAAGAAGGGCCGGGGGCACCACAAGCACCATCACCACCACTATGATCGCGAGGTGGTCTACGTGCCGGCACGCCCGATCTACTACGCCCCCCGTCCCGTGGCCGTTTACCCGGCGCCCGTCTATGCCCCGCCGGTGGCGTACGCGCCGGTCTATGGTCCTGCTTATCCGCGCGGCGGAAATCTCAGCATCGGGATCGACGTTCCCCTGCGTTAGATTATTCCTCCCCTTCGCGGACTCCGCGAAGGGGAGGAGAAAACAAGCCGGGTTGACGGGCGCGATCAAATCGACGATTGTCGCGGCCAACATGCTGCGACTGACGACGCTACGACTTATTGGCTGATCCGCCGCCCGACCGGGACAACCGGAAGGGCCCTGCGGATCGCTTGTCGTTCGTCTCTGTTCACTCAACCAGTCGCCGCCTCCATTCCATCCATCGCAGTGTTCGTTTGAGCCATACGGCCGTGCGCGGCGCGAGGAGCTACCCGTCATGTCATCCGAGAACCCCCAGAAGCCCATGATGCCGATCGCGGCCGAAAAGTACGTGCCCTTCAAGCCCGTGCCCCTCCCCGACCGCAAGTGGCCGAATGCCGTGATCACCAAGCCGCCGATCTGGTGCGCGGTCGATCTGCGCGACGGCAACCAGGCGCTGATCGAGCCTATGGATTCCGACCGCAAGACGCGCATGTTCAAGCTGCTCTGCGACATGGGCTTCAAGGAGATCGAGGTCGGCTTCCCCGCCGCCTCGGAGACCGACTTCGAGTTCGTGCGCGAGCTCATCGAGAAGAAGATGATCCCCGACGACGTCACCATCCAGGTGCTGACGCAGAGCCGCCCGGAGTTGATCGAGCGCACCTTCGAGGCCTGCCGCGGCGCGAAGCGCGTCATCGTCCACCTCTACAACTCGACCTCGACCCTGCAGCGACGGGTCGTGTTCGGCCTCGACTATTCCGGCATCATCGACATCGCGGTCTCGGGCGCGAAGCTGGTCAAGCAGCTGGCCGACGCCGATCCGAAGACCGAATGGGTGTTCGAGTATTCCCCGGAGAGCTTCACCGGCACCGAGCTCGAATTCGCGCGCGACATCTGCGCCGCCGTCGGCGACGTCTACCAGCCGACGCCCGAGAAGAAGATGATCATCAACCTGCCGGCCACGGTCGAGATGTCCTCGGCCAACGTCTATGCCGACCAGATCGAATGGTGCCATCGCAACTTCAAGTACCGCGACTCGATGATCCTCAGCCTGCATCCGCACAACGACCGCGGCACCGGGGTGGCGGCCGCCGAACTCGGCTACATGGCCGGCGCCGACCGCATCGAAGGCTGCCTGTTCGGCAACGGCGAGCGCACCGGCAACGTCGACCTGGTGACGCTGGGCCTCAACATGTTCACGCAAGGCGTCGATCCCGAGATCGACTTCTCGAACATCAACGAGATCCGCCAGACGGTCGAATACTGCAACCAGCTCCCCGTCCATCCGCGCCATCCCTACGGCGGTGACCTCGTCTTCACGGCCTTCTCGGGCTCGCATCAGGATGCCATCAACAAAGGCTTCAAGGCGCTGGACGCGTCGAACAGCAAGGTCTGGGAAGTGCCCTACCTGCCGATCGACCCGGCCGATCTCGGCCGCAGCTACGAGGCGATCATCCGCATCAACAGCCAGTCGGGCAAGGGCGGCATCGCCTACATCCTGAAGAGCGACTACGGCATCGACATGCCGCGGCTGCTGCAGGTCGAGTTCTCCAAGGTGATCCAGCAGATCGCCGACGAGACCGGCAAGGAGATCCAGCCGGCGCTGATCTGGGACACGTTCCGCAGGGAGTATCTCGAGAACACGTCGCCTGTGGAGTTCGACAGCCACACCACGGTGCCCGACCCCGATCATCCCGACGTGCGTCTTCTCGATGCCAAGGTGACCTTCAACGGCAAGCCCGCCACGGTCTCGGGCCGCGGCAACGGCCCGATCGCGGGCTATGTCGACGCGCTGGGCAAGAATTGCGGCATCCAGATCCGGGTGCGCGACTATCACCAGCATGCCACCGGCGCCGGCTCCGATGCCCAGGCCGTCAGCTTCATCGAGGCGGAGACGCCCGGCGGCAAGGTCCTGTGGGGCGTCGGCATGGACTCGAACATCGTGGCTGCCTCGCTCAAGGCCGTGACCTGCGCCGCCAACCGCGCGGCGGCGCTCAAATAGCGATACAGTGCCCCACGGTGAACGACGGCATTCGTGGGGCACTTGACCGGCTATGTTTGAAAGCAGCCATACCGCGCAATCCCTGAAACGCGAGGCGGCACTTCCCGATCGCCCTTTGCTCGACTTCGTCGATTACATCCATGCCGTATGCGGCCTGGATCATTCGGTCTTCGAGGATGCGACGCGAGACGATGCTTTTGTTGCGAGTGTGGCCAGCTATGTATCGACAGGCATGATTTGCCTGGGCTATGCGGCGCACTGCTTTTTTGAGCGCCGCAGAACCAACTCGCCGATCTCCACCAAGATGCAAGCGGTCGACTATGTCAGATTGGCATCCTACCGCCAGGATTTGCCGGAGATTGACCCGCGCAGTCTCTCCATTTCGGCTGACCGATTGAAAGCAAATTTCCCCGATCTCTTTCCGGAGACTCGAATAGGAGACCCCAGGAATCTCGAACTGCGGGAAAGAATGCTGGCCACAATGGCGCCTTTTGCAACAGAGCATCCCTTATGCCTGACGTCGTTCGTATTCGCCCGAACGGCAGATCAAGCAGCATATGTCGATTACTGGCTGGCCCGCTCGGAGGCTCAAATATCCGAATACCTTAAGGACGCGAGATTCCTGGCGGGTCTCCACGCCATGAGCGAAGGTCTGCTGAGCTTCCATGGTTTGCTGGAGAATGTTTGCGGCAAGGACTACGAACACGTCTGGAAGCCCAAACAGTATGCGCTCTTTCGTGATCTCGATCCGCTATTGACCCGCCCTGCTGTCTTTCGATTGGCAAATCAGATCGCTGACGGACGCCGCACAGTGCCTCCGGATCTACCCAGCCGGTTCCCCCATTTTTACAAGTACTACGATCCGGAAGCGTTCGGCAGGCGCGATTGAGAAGGTCGCTGCCGGCTTAAATGATGGTTCCGCCGTCGCCCGGCAGACGATAGCATCGGAGCGCGCGGGAGACCTTCCGCGCGCCCCGAACTGGCCATGGACTGAAGAAGTGTCGCTTCCCGATCCTGTTGTGACACGCCGCCGGGCCGAAGGCCCCCTCATGCGCGGCGCCCGTCACGTCTGGAACGCCGCCATTTCCCTCACGCTGGGCGCGATGATCGGCATCCTCGGCTACCAGTTCGTGGCCGATGCAGTCGCCCGCCTGTGGCCCGAGCAGGCGATGATCGCCGACGTGGTGCGCGCCACATACTGGTCACTGGGCGTTGCCGCGACGGGCGTGTTGTTCTTCTCCTACTATCTCGACGACACGGGCCGATAGCGCGTAGAACGGCCTCATGGCCAAAGCGAAAAAGACCGCCCCCAAATCCTCCCCGAAGCAGCCGGCGAAGCCCGCCACCCGGAAGTTGGTGAAGAAGGCAGCCCCAAAGAAGGTCGCAAAGGCGGCCCCGAAGGTTGCCAAGCGCCCGCCGCCCAAGATGGCGCGCAAGCCTGTCGCCAAGGCCGTGGCCAAGATCGCGCGCAACGCGCGGCCGGCCGGCGTTCCCGACGCCAATCTCCTGTCCGACCTGCTCAAGTGGGCGAAGGGATTCGGCGCCGATGCGGCCGACGCACTCTACGTCAACGGCGAGTCGATCTCGGTCGCGCAGCGGCTGGGCAAGCGCGAGAAGCTCGAGAGCAGCGAGGGCCGCGACCTCGGCCTGCGCGTCTTCGTGGGCAGGCGCCAGGCCTTCGTCTCCTCGACCGACTTCGCGCCCGCCTCGCTGCGGGAACTGGCGAGCCGCGCCGTCGACATGGCGCGCGCCGTTCCAGAGGATCCGACCTGCGGCCTCGCGCCTGAGGAATTGCTGGCCCGCACGTGGCCCGACCTCGACCTCGACGACAGGACGCGCCCGACGGCCCGCAAGCTGCTGGCCATGGCCTCCGAGGCCGAGGATGCCGCGCGCGCCGTGAAGGGCGTCACCAACTCCGAGGGCGCCGAGGCCGGCTGGGGCCGCACCTCCGTAATGCTCGCGGCCAGCAACGGCTTCTCCGGCGGCTATCGCCGCAGCGGCTTCTCGCTGTCCTGCTCGGTGTTGGGCGGCGAAGGCACCGGCATGGAGCGCGACTACGAGTGGACCAGCGCGGTCCATCTGGAAGACCTGATGTCGGCCGCCAAGGTCGGCCGCAACGCCGGCAAGTTCGTGGTGCGCCGCCTCAACCCGCGCAAGGCGCAGAGCGCGCGCGTGCCGGTGATCTACGACCGTCGCGTCTCGGGCGGCCTGATCGGCCATCTCGCCGGCGCGATCAACGGCCGCGCCGTAGCCCGCGGCACCTCGTTCCTCAAGGACAGGATGGGCGAGCGCGTGTTCGCCGAGGGCATCCGCATCCTCGACAATCCGCTGCGCAAGCGCGGCCTCGGGAGCCGGCCGTTCGATGCCGAGGGACTCGCGACCTCGCGCCGCGCGGTCATCGACGACGGCGTGCTGACCACCTGGCTACTCGACCTCGCGGCCGCACGTCAGCTCAATCTGGCGCCGACCGGCCATGCCTCGCGCGGCGTCTCCGGCCCGCCCTCGCCCACAACCTCGAACTTCTATCTCGAAAAGGGCAAGCTCTCGGTGAAGGAACTGATCGGCGACATCAAGAGCGGCCTCTACATCACAGACATGATCGGCTTCGGCGTCAACGGCGTGACCGGCGACTACAGCCGCGGCGCGTCGGGCTTCTGGATCGAGAACGGCGAGCTTGCCTGGCCGGTGAGCGGCATCACCGTCGCCGGCAACCTGAAGGACATGTTCCTCAACATGACGGCGGCGAACGACCTCGAGTTCAAGAGCTCGACCAACGCCCCAACCGTCAGAATTGAAGGGCTGACCGTCGCCGGCTCGTGATAAACTGGCGGGCATGACCTTCATGCCCAATGCACGAATTCTCGCCGCAACGACGGCGCTACTCTGCGGCCCCGCCTTCCTCGGGGCTGCGCCCGCGCAGGCTCAGGATGGCGGCTTCCGCGACTGCCTGGCCGGCATCAAGGCCGACGCGCTGAAGCAGGGCGTACCGGCATCTGTCATCGACCGCGCCTTCCAGGGGCTGACGCCCGACCAGAAGGTCGTCGATCTCGACAACCGCCAGCCTGAATTCTCACTGACCTATGCCAAGTATGTCGGCGGCACGGTCTCGCTCGACAGGATCCAAAAGGGTCAGCAGAAACTGGCGCAGCATCGCGCCCTGCTCGACCAGCTGCAGGCCGAGTACGGCATCCCGCCTCAATACCTCATGGCCTTCTGGGGCATCGAGACGAACTATGGCACCTACATGGGCGACTTCCGCGTCGTGCGCTCGGTCGCGACGCTCGCCTGCATGACCAAGCGCAAGGAGTTCTTCAGCAACGAGACCGTCCAGGCGCTGCGCATCCTCAACAGCAACCACATGACCAGCGACCAGATGCGCGGCTCGTGGGCCGGTGCGATGGGCAACATGCAGTTCATGCCCTCCACGTTCACAAGGTGGGCGGTCGATCGCGACGGCAATGGCCGGATCGACATCTGGAACAGCCTGCCCGATGCTTTCGCCTCGGCGTCCAACTACCTGCGCGGCGTCGGCTTCAAGCCCGGCTTGCCGTCGAGCGAAGAGGTGATGCTGCCTGCGGGCTTCCCCCTGGACCAAGCCGACACGACGGTCGAGAAGCCGGTGAAGGCGTGGGCCGCGATGGGTGTGAAGAAGATGAACGGCGGCGCGCTGCCCCCGGTCGACGACGCCGCCTCGATCTTGTTGCCAGCCGGCTTCCGCGGACCTGCCTTCATCGTCTACCCGAACTTCAAGGCGGTGATGAACTGGAACCGCTCGACGCTCTACGCCCTCTCGGTCGGCATCCTCGCCCGTCAGATCGCCGGCGGCCCGCCGGTGCAGCAGCAGGCCCCCGCCGACGATGCGCCGATCTCGCGCAACACCGTCATCGACATGCAGATGCGCCTGGCCCGCCTCGGCCTCTACAAGGACGAAGCCGACGGGCTCCTCGGTCCCAAGACCCGCTCGGCGCTGCGCCTGTTCCAGCAGCAGCAGGCCCTGCCGGCCGACGGCCATCCGACCCAGGAGTCGGTGCGCCGGCTGCAGGCGGTGCGGTAGGAGCTATCGGGAGGTCGCTCAGACCTCCAGCCACTCCTTGCGGATCGCCGTGTTCGCCGTGAGTTCGGCCGGCGAGCCGGCAAAGACGATGCGTCCGTGGCCCATCACGTAGAGCCGATGGGAGATCCGGAGCGCGATGGTGAGCTTCTGCTCGACCAGGAGAATCGCCGTGCCGCGCCGAGCGATCTCGTCGAGCAGCCGGCCGACCTGCTCGACCAGCTTTGGCGCCAGCCCCTCGGTCGGCTCGTCGATGATCACCAGGTCGGGATCGCCCATCAGCGTGCGGCACATGGTGAGCATCTGCTGCTCGCCGCCCGACAGCACGCCGGCCGGATTGTCCTGCCGGTTGCCGAGATTGGGGAACAGCGCGAACACGTCGTCGAATTTCCAGCGCCCGAACACGCCGGCGCGCTTCAGTCCCAGTTCGAGGTTCTGTTTCACGGTCAGGCTGGGGAAGACCTGCCGGTCCTCTGGGACGTAGCCTATTCCGGCATGGGCGATCTGGTCGGGCCGCAGCCCGGCGATCAGCCGGCCCTTGAAGCTGATCTGCCCGACCGGCGGCACCAGCCCCATGATCGCCTTGCAGGTGGTCGAACGGCCGACGCCATTGCGGCCCAGCAGGCTCACGATCTCGCCTTCGCCGACCTCGAGGTCGACTCCCTGCAGGATGTGGCTCTTGCCATACAGGGCATGCAGGTCGCGGACCTCGAGCATCATGCCGGCGCCCTCATGCCGCGATCGTCCCGAGATAGGCCTCTTGCACGGCGGCGTTGCCGCGGATGGCGGCAGGCGTGTCCGAAGCGATGACCTCGCCGTAGACCAGCACGGTGATGCGGTCGGCGAGGCCGAACACCACGCTCATGTCGTGCTCGACCATGACCAGGGTCTTGCCCTCCGACACGCCGCGGATCAACTCGACGGCGGCTTCGGTCTCGCTGTGGCTCATGCCGGCGGTCGGCTCGTCGAGCAGGATGATGTCGGCGCCACCCGCGATGGTGATCCCGATCTCCAGCGCCCGCTGCTCGGCGTAGGACAGCAATCCGGCCGGCAGGTCGCGACGGTCGCGCAGCTTCAGCCGCTCGAGGAGCCGGTCGGCCTCGGCGTTCAGCGTCTTCTGGCCGCCCAGCAGGTGCCAGAAGGAGTAGCGATAGCCGCGCGACCACAGCAGGCCGCAGCGGATGTTCTCGAACACCGTCAAGCGCGGGAAGATCGAGGTGATCTGGAAGCTCCGCGACAGGCCGAGCCGGTTGATTTCCTGGGGCGGCAGGCCGGCGGTGGACTTCCCGTTCACGGTGATGGTGCCGGAACTGATCGGAAACCGCCCCGAGATCAGGTTGAAGAGCGTCGTCTTGCCGGCCCCGTTGGGGCCGATCACGGCATGGCGTTCCCCACGGGCGATCCCGAGATTGACACCCCTGATGATCTCGGTGGCGCCGAAACTCTTGCGCACGTCCCGCAACTCGATGGCCGGCGCACTCACGATGCACCCGCCTGCTTTTTGGCATCTTCCATCAGAGCATCCCACCTGAGACGGAACGCGCGCGCCTCGCGGCGCAGCCAGAGTGCGCCCGCGCCCAGCGCCGCGACAGCGATCCCCCAGGGCAACGGCGATGTGGTGTCGATCGTCCGGCCGGCGATCGCGAAGTGCTTGCCCTGCGCGGCGCCAATGGTGGTGAAGGAAGTGAGTTCGACCAGCAGCACGAAGCCCAGCAGGATCATCAGGGCCGGCGGCAGCGCCCGCAGATAGGGCAGGACCAGGTCGCGCAGTCGGCCCGCGCGCCAGATCGGCGCGTGCAGGCCTATCAGCCCGGCGAGCCCGACCGGGGCATACATCACCATGACGATGAAAAGCACGCCGACATAGAGCAGCCAGGCGTTGCTGAGCAGGCTGACGCCGCTCTGCAGCAGCACCACGACGATGGTGCCGAGGATGGGCCCGAAGAATCCGCCGGCGCCACCGATATAGACGGCCAGCAGCGCATTGGCCGACTTGGCCGCCGAGACGGTATCGAAGGTGACGATCTCGTAGATCAGCACGTAGAGGCCGCCGCCGATTCCGGCAAAGAAGCCCGCCAGCGTGAACTGCATCCACCGTACCCGCCGCGGGTCGTAGCCGACGAACTGCGCGCGCTCGAAATTGTCGCGGGCGGCGTTTGCCATCCGGCCGAGCGGCGTCTGCGTCTGCAGTCGCATCAGGGCAGCGGCGATGAAGGCCCAGGCGAGGACGAGGCAATAGACCTGCCAGGGTGAGGTGTAGCGGACACCGAGCAGGCTGGTGTCCATCACACGATCGATCGTGATGCCGCCCTCGCCGCCGAAGAAGCCCATGAACATCAGGGCGGCCGCGGAGACCAGCTCGCCGAGGCCCAGGGTGATCATGGCAAAAGCGGTACCTCGTTGCTTGGTGGCCAGCCAGCCCAGGACGAAGCCGAAGAACAGGCCGCCCAGCCCGCCGGCCAGCGGCACGAGCTCGGTCGGCAGCCAGATCGTGCCCGCCTTGACCAGGTTGACGACATGGGCGGCGCAATAGGCGCCCAGCCCAAACAGCACGGCATGGCCGAACGAGAGCAGCCCGGCCTGGCCCATCAGCATGTTGAAGGACAGCGCGAAGATCGCCATGACGCCGATCTCGCTCATCAACGTCAGCGCGAATCCGGAATGACGGCCCTTCGCCCAGTCGTAAAACAGGAACGGAAACGCCAGGAGGACCCCCAGCGCCAGAAGCCACAGCCAGTTGCGGCGAAGCAGGCTCATGTGTCGCGCGTCCCCATCAAACCGCGCGGCCGGAACACCAGGATCAGCACCATCATCAGGAAGGGCAGCAGCGCGCCGATTCGCGGCAGCGTCACGGTGAGGATCTCCGCGAAGGGGGTGCTGGCGGTGACGGTAACGCCAAACTTCGCCAGCAGATCGGCCAGCGACACGTCGAAGACGACGGCAAAGGTCTGGATCAGGCCCATGAGGATCGACGCGATGAAGCACCCGGTCAGCGAGCCGAGACCACCGAACACCACGACGACGAAGACGATCGGCCCCATGGTGAAGGCCATGGCGGGCTCGGTGACCTGATAGTTGCCGCCGATCACGCCGGCGAGCCCGGCCAGCGCGGTGCCGGCGGCGAAAACGAGGGTAAAGATGCGTGGAACGTTGTGGCCAAGCGCGGACGCCATGTCGGGATGCGTGAGCGCCGCCTGGATGACGAGCCCGACGCGGGTGCGCGTGAGTCCGAGCCAGATCGCCCCGAACATCAGCGCCGAGATCAGCAGCATGAAGGCACGGTACGCCGGGAACTGCGTGCCGTAGATGCGGAACAACGGGAAATCCAGCAGCTCCGGCACCCGGTAGGGTACCGGCAGAAGCCCCCAGGTCATCTGCACGGCCTTCTCGATGACGAGCGCGATACCGAAGGTGAAGAGCAGCTCGGCGATGTGGCCGTGGCGGTGCACCCGCCGGAGACCCCACATCTCGATGGCGGCGCCGACCAGCCCGCACAGCACGGGCGCCACGATGAGGGCGGGCCAGAAGCCGACGTAGAGGCTGATCGTGTAGGCGAAATATGCCCCCAGCATGTAGGCACTGGCATGGGCGAAGTTCAGCACGCCCATCATGCTGAGGATGAGCGTAAGGCCGCTCGCCAGCATGAACAGCAGCATGCCGTAGACGAGGCCGTTCAGGAGCGAGACGACGAAGACTTCCATGGCACCGGACCGCCGCGGGAGGGCACCCGCCCCCGGATCGGAGGCGGGCGTTCGATGATCAGCCGCGTGAGGATCAGCGCGGGCGCTTCATCTTGCAGGTATTCGGCTGGTCGACGTCCTTGGCGAGCACTGTCGCCGCGGTCGCCCAGCCAAGCCCGGTGTTCTCGGCGTCGTACTTCACGCCCTTCTTGAAGATGCCGACGAAGTACTCGCTGATGAGCTGGTGGTCGTCCTTGCGCATCGTCGTCTCGAAGCCGAGGAAATCCCGGATCGTCATGCCTTCCAGCGCATAGGCGATCTTGGTAGCGTCGACGGCGCCGGCCTTGTTTGTAGCCGCCTGGAGATACTCGAAGATCGTGCGGAAGCCGGCGGCCGAGAAGTCGAACTTGTGCTTGTCGCGGAAGCCCTTGGTGAAGGCCTCGGCCTCCTTGTTGCCCACTTCCGGCGCCACGTTTTCACCGAAGGACATGACCGACAGGACGCGGCCCTCACCACCTGCGCCGATCGCGGTCGGGCCGCCGGCCAGGTGGGCGTAGAAGGTGTAGTAGCGCAGGTCGGCACCGGCATCGATGCCGGCCTTGATCAGCAGGTTCATGTCGGGACCCCAATTGCCCGTCATCAACGCCTGCGCGCCCGAGGCCTTGATCTTCGTTATGTAGGGCGAGAAGTCCTTGATCTTGCCGAGCGGGATCAGCTCGTCGCCGACGATCTGCACGTCCGGCCGAAGCTTGCCGAGATAGGTCCTGAGCTCGCGCTGCACCGACTGGCCGAACAGGTAGTCCTGGTTGATGAGATAGACCTTGGTCGTGTCCTTGGGCAGGGCACGCACCATCACCTCGGCCTTCATCGCGGCATGCAGGTCGAAGCGGAAATGCCAGAAGCTGCACTGCTCGTTGGTCAGCTCGGGCGCGACAGCCCCGCAGTTCAGGTAGATGATCCTGTTGTCGGGATTGCGATCGTTGTGCTTGTTGACGCCGTCGATCAGGGCGGCGGCGATGTTGGAGCCGCTGCACTGCATGATGAACGGCATGTTCTGGTCGGTCGCGCTCTTGAGGGCGATCAGCGCATCCGACGGTTGCGACTTGTTGTCGAACGGCACGAGCTCGAACTTCTTGCCGAGCGCGCCGCCCTTGGCGTTGATGAAGTCGATGATGTACTGCATCTGCTTCAGATTGGCGTCACCGACCTGGGCGAAGGGCCCCGAGAGCGGATCGGTGTAGGCGACCTTGATGGTCTGCTGGGCCAAGGCCGCGCCGCTGCCGGCAATTGCCAGCACCAGGCCAAGAAGAATGGAAATCCCGTTGCGCATTCGCATGGTCTCGTTCCTTCCCTAGTGGTTGTTTCTTGTTCTATTTATTCCTTCACTCACTAGTGAATTAACGCGCGCAACGCAAGCACGACCTGCTCCGACCTCCGTCCGCTAGCCTTTCCGGCGTGAACACACCGACATGAAACCCGCGGCCATGAAGGTCGCCATGCGCTCCTTGACTGCCGCGTAATCGTCCGACCGACAGAGCCCTCCGGAGAGCTTGTCGATTCGCCCGGTCTTGGCGAGCGTCAGCATCAGGGCGCCGGTCACGAAGTGGTACCCCCAGAAGATGTCCTCCTCCGCACACTCCGGCAGGGCTTTCTTGAGCAGGCCGATCAGGCGCAGCACGACCGGGTCGAAGTGCTCGTCCATCATCCGCGCGCCCCATTCGGGCGTGCTCGCAACCTGGGCACCCAGCGCGCCGTAGTTGCGCCAGCCCTCGCCGCCCTCTGTGTAAAGGTCGAGGTCAGTGTCGAGGAAGGCCCGCAGCGCGCCTTCGACCGTCGGAGAATCGCCGACCTCTCGTGCATAGTCGTCGAGTGCCTTCATGCGCCGGTGGCTCGTCACGACTGCCCGTCGCGCGAACACGTCCTCGAAGAGCTTCTTCTTGTCCTCGAAGTAGTAGTTGATCAGCGTGTGATGCACACCCACGCTCCTGGCGACGTCCTTGAGCGTGACGCCGTAGAAGCCGTGCCTCGAAAACAGGTACTCGGCGGTGTCGAGTATCTGGTCCATCGTCGCGGCGCGCTGCTCGGCCTTTGCCGAAGTCTTGATCCGATTTTTCACTGCTGTAGCCAAACTGAAGCCTCTCGATCTGTCGGCGGGACGCTTCCAGGGTGGAGCGCCCGATTCGACTCCCTGCGGATCGAGAATAGACCGTCCGGCGCCCCCCCGCACAGGACGAGAACGTCAACGTCGGATCAAGCCGGCTTCAACAGTCGTACGGTCGCGTTCGCGAGGCCGATCGATACCGGCAGGGTCAGCGCATCGTCGCCGTCGATCTGGACGGGCTGGCGGCGCCGCTCGCCAGCGTCGTTCAGGACGGAGATCTGGACCTCGCGGCCCGCAACGACACGATAGCCGGGCGTCCGCGGTAGCGCGCCCAGCACGAGGGCCGCGCCGAAGCGCAGGGCGTGCATCCAGCCCCAGCGCTCGAACAGGCAGACATGCAGCAGCGGCGCGTCGAGCGACGCTTCCGGCGCCACGACATAGGGGCCGGCATAGTGTCGGGCGTGCGTCACGATCACCGAGGCGGCCTCGTAGTGCACGCCGTCGATCTCCACGGCATAGCGCACCGGCCGGTAGCGCCTCGCCTCGACCAGCGAACGCCAGACATAGGCGATCTTGCCCCAGCGGCGCTTTAGGCCTGAACTCACACCCGCCACCACCTTGGCGTCGAAGCCGGCACCGGCCATCAGCGAGAAGCAGCGCGGGCATCCTCTTCCGCTGGCCTGGCCCGGATGCATCAGCACTTCCCGTCCGGCGGTGATCGCGTCGGCGAGCGCCGTGGCCGTCGAGCCCAGTCCAAGCTCCTGCGCTAGCACGTTGGCGGTCCCCAGCGGCACGAGAGCGAGCGGCGGCGCCGTGGCGGCGCGGGCAGCGAGGCCGTTCACGACCTCGTTGATCGTGCCGTCGCCGCCGGCGACCGCAATCACGCCGTAGCGTTCGGCATCGCACTGTTCGGCATAGTGGCGGGCATCGCCCGCGGCTGCCGTCTCCACGAGATCGACCCTCCAGCCCTGGGCCCGGACGCGGCGCACGACCGCATCGACCAGGCCGCGGCGGCGGCGGCCGGCCGTCGGATTGAAAATGAGGAGAACCGATTTCGCCGGTTCGGCGGTCGAGGCGAATGTCATCGAACAGTCACAACCGATACACC
The DNA here is from genome assembly GCA_009772935.1 of Rhodospirillaceae bacterium. Taxonomy (GTDB): domain Bacteria; phylum Pseudomonadota; class Alphaproteobacteria; order Reyranellales; family Reyranellaceae; genus Reyranella. The sequence continues at coordinate 29,274 of WOUR01000028.1, read as the reverse complement.
TCCACGCAACGGCTCCCATACACAATCCCATGCGTACCCTGCAATCGCGCACAACATATTTTGTGTCGGTCGACCATTATCCACATGACCGTGCCTTCCCCATGACACTCCACGACCGCAACAAGCCGGCTCGCCACAGGGCGATCTTCCTGTCCGACATCCATCTCGGCACGCGCGGCTGCCAGGCCGAGTTGCTGCTCGACTTCCTGAGGCGGAACGAGAGCGAGCATCTCTATCTGGTGGGCGACATCGTCGATGGCTGGCGGCTCAAGCGCTGGTGGTACTGGCCGCAGGCCCACAATGACGTCGTGCAGAAGATCATGCGCAAGGCCCGCAAGGGCACCAACGTCGTCTACATCCCGGGCAACCATGACGAGGCGGCGCGGCAGTACTGCCAACTCACCTTCGGCGACGTGCGCGTCGAGGACGAGGTCATCCACGAGACACCTGACGGCAAGAAGCTGCTGGTGATCCACGGCGACCAGTTCGACGGCATCGTGCGCTACGCCCGCTGGCTCGCCATCCTCGGCGACTGGGCCTATGCCGCGGCGCTGCGCCTCAACACCATCTTCAACTGGGGCCGCCGCAAGCTCGGCCTGCCCTACTGGTCGCTCTCGGCCTTCCTGAAGCACCGGGTCAAGAACGCCGTGCAGTTCATCAACGACTACGAGAGGGCGGTGGCCAGCGAGGCCCGCCGCCGCGGTGTCGATGGCGTCGTGTGCGGCCACATCCATCACGCCGAGATGCGCATGATCGACGGCGTGCTCTACTGCAACGACGGCGACTGGGTCGAGAGCTGCACGGCGCTCGTCGAGGATTTCGACGGCCGCCTGCGCATCGTCCACTGGGCGGACGAGATGGCTCGTCGCTCGTCACGGCTTCCCTTGTCTCACGTCCAGCTGGCCGCGGAGTAGCTATTGCGCATTGCCATCGTCACCGATGCCTGGCGGCCCCAGATCAATGGCGTCGTCCGCACGCTCGAGACGGTCGCGCGACTCCTTCGCGCCGAGGGTCACGAGGTCGAGGTGTTCGGCCCCGACCGCTTCCGCACCATCCCCTGCCCGACCTATCCCGAGATCAGGCTGTCGCTGTTTCCCTCGTCGCGGCTCAGCCACATGCTGAAGCTGTTCGCACCCGATGCCATCCATCTCGTCACCGAGGGTCCGCTCGGCTGGGCGGCGCGGGGCTTCTGCCGCCGCAACGGCATTCCCTTCACCACCGCCTATCACACGCGCTTCCCCGAATATGTCCGGGCCCGCATCCTGGTACCGCTCTCGTGGAGCTACGCCCTGGTGCGCCGCTTCCACGCCCCATCGGCCGCGGTGCTGGTCGTGTCTCCGGCGATCCGCGACGAACTCAGCGAGCGCGGATTCAGGAACCTCGTGCCCTGGTCGCGCGGTGTCGACATCGCTGCGTTCAAGCCCCAGCCGCGCGAGCAGTTGAAGGAACCCCGACCGATCTGGCTCTATACCGGGCGCGTCGCCATCGAGAAGAACATCAAGGCCTTCCTCGACCTCGACCTCCCCGGCACCAAATGGGTGGTGGGCGGCGGCCCGCAGCTCAAGTCGCTGCAACGCCGCTACACCAACGCGCGCTTCTTCGGCGCGGTCGACACCGACGAACTGTCCTATCGCTACGCCCAGGCGGACTGCTTCGTCTTCCCGAGCGTCACCGACACGTTCGGCCTGGTCATGGTCGAGGCGCTGGCTTCGGGCGTGCCGGTCGCGGGCTATCCGGTGCCCGGCCCCCTCGACGTCGTGACCGATCCCAGGGTCGGTGCCCTCGACAGGGACCTGCGCACGGCCTGCCTCGCCGCCGTCTCGCGCGACCCCGCGGATTGCCGCCGCCATGCAGAAACCTTCACCTGGGAACGCTGCGCCCGACAGTTCCTGAACGCGCTGCAGATGATCCCCCAAAGCCATTGGCAGCCCTTGCGCAATCGCATCCTGCCCGACGCCGCCGCGCCCTAGCGTCATTCCGCGGCCGGATCATTGTGGGTTGCGGCCCACCCCCGAGGAAGGGTAGATGCGGCGTCCGCATTCCTGAAGGCAGACCGGCATGGCTATCCAGTACTTCGCCAAGGTGACCGCATCCGACCACGAGGTGCTGCAGCGCACCGTGAAGCACTATCCGCTCAGCTCCTATGCCGACTGGCACCTGAAGGAGATGAGCCGCATGTCCGATTGGCGCAGCCGCCGTCACTCCATCAAGATGGTGCCGGTGACGCCGCAGGAATTCGAGGACTACTGCAAGAAGAAGGGCGTCCCCAGCGACATCATCACCTTCAAGGCCTTCGTCTGCGAGAAGGGCGGCGGCTGATCCTCCCGCCGCTCACCGGAGCGTAACCGGTTGAAGTCATCCGCGGCCTGCTTACGTTGAGGCCAGCCCGCAGGAGACTTCGATGGCAGCCCTCAATCACCTGATCGTCCATGTGAAGGACAAGGATGCCTCGGCCGAGTTCCTGGCCGGCATCCTGGGCATCGAAGCCGGCCCGCAATGGGGCCCGTTCCGCCCGGTGCAGATGACGAACGGCGTCACGCTCGATTTCATCGGCACACCCCATCCCAGCCCGACGCACTATGCCTTCCTCGTCGACGACGCGGAATTCGACGCCTCGTTCGCGCGCATCCGCGAGGCCGGCATCCCCTACTACGCCCATCCCGACAAGAGCGGCCCGGGCGAGATCAACCATCTCTACGGCGGCCACGGCGTCTATTTCGAGGATCCCGACGGCCACATGCTCGAGCTCATCACCAGACCCTACGGCGACCATCCGGGTTAGCATCACAAGGATTTTTCACATGGCCAAACGCGACGCTGTCTTTCCGGCGAACGGCCGGCATGCGCTGTACGACGCTCACAAATATTCACCGGCGATTCGTTCCGGCGATCTCCTGTTCGTGTCGGGCCAGGTCGGCAGCCGCGACGACGGCTCGCCCGAGCCGGTGTTCGAGGATCAGGTCCGACGCGCCTTTGCCAACCTGCGTGCGGTGCTGGCGGCCGCTGGCTGCACCTTCCACGACGTGGTGGACGTCACCTCGTTCCACACCGACCCCGAGGCGCAGATCGAGACGGTGATGAAGGTGCGCGGCGAGGAAATTGGCGAGGCGCCCTATCCGAACTGGACGGCGGTCGGCGTCACCTGGCTCGCGGGCTTCGACTTCGAGATCAAGGTCATCGCGCGCATCCCGGGCGCAGCGGCCTAGTACTGCGCCGCGCGGCTGCCGCTCATCACGCCCGCCTGACCCGAGCCCGGGTCAGTCTCGCGAATCGTGCAGACATACTGTCCAGGCAGCATCTGCACGTCGACATAGCGAATGTCGCCGGGCGCGATGGTCATGTTCATCGCGTTGGCCGAGCTGCCGCCGCGGCAGCGCATCGTGTAGGGTCCGGACGCCAGTTCCGTGCGCATCCAGGTCTGGGTGCCGAGACGCCCGATCTCCTGGCCGTTGGCCGTGACGTTGAGCACCGGACTGGCCGTCGACGGATTGAAGAAATAGACCGCGCCCATGCCGGGCGGCGGCGGCCCGAACTGTTTGCCAGCGATGTCCTGACCCGGCGGCGCCATCGCCACGTTCGATCCTTCGCAGGCGGCAAGGCCGAGCATCAGCAGCACGGCGATCGATGAAACACGCATGTACGACCTCCTCACCCGCCGGCAGGCTCACCGGCCTTGATCCACGCCTGATAGAGTTTCTTCGTCTCGTCGTTCGGCGGATAGGTGCCGGAGATCGGATGGCCCTGCCCCACCCTGATGGCGACGAACTTTTCCAGCCTCTCCTGCTCAAACGAATCGCGCGCCACCTCGTCGGCGAGATGCCGGGGCACGACGATGGCGCCGTCCTCGTCGGCCACGATGACGTCGCCGGGATAGACGGGGACCCCGCAGATGCCCAGCGGCACCTGCACCTCGACGGGCCGCAGATTGGCCATGCTGGGCGGCGCCGCGGCGGCACGGCAATAAACGGGGAAGTCGAACTTGCCGATCACCGGAGAATCGCGCATCGCCCCATCGCTCAGCACGCCCGCGAGGCCGCGCACCTTGAGGCGCAGCGCCAGGATGTCCCCCAGGGTGCCGGACTGCGTATTGCCCTCGGTCCCGATCACCAGCACCGAGCCCGTGGGCGATTCCTCGATTGCCGTGCGCTGCGCGTTCGGTGGATCGCTGGGGCTCGGCGCCTTGTCGATATCCTCGCGGCTCGGGATGTAGCGCAGCGTATAAGCCGGTCCCACGATCCGCGCCGCCGCCGGATTAAGCGGCTTCACTCCGTTCACCGCGACATTGCGAAACCCGCGCTTCAGCATCTGCATCGAGACGGTCGCCGTGCTCGCATACATGAAGTTGCGGATCGTCTCGGCCGACAGCGGTCCGCTGCTACTCATAGTGCTTCCCCCTCTATTCGTGTCATCCCCGAGCACAGCGAGGGATCCTTGTCTTTCAGGGACATGAGAAGGATCCCTTGCTGTGCTCGGGATGACAGTTTTCATTTCATCGAGGCCAGAGCCTCACAGCAACGATCCTTGGTTGCCACCACTGTCGCGCCGCTTGATCGGCGCAGGTGGAGCAGTCGCTGGCTTCGGCGTGCCTGCGCCCTCGGTCACACGGGCGCCCACTCGGCCGTCGTTGAATTCGATGCTGATCGTCTGGCCGGTGCTGGTACCGGCGGCGGCGAGGACGGGTTGGCCGTCCTGGTCACGCACCAGGGCGAAGCCACGGTTCAGGACGGAGTGGAAGGAGTAGCTCTCGAGCAATTTCGCGGCATGGTCGACCTGGCGCTGGCCGTTCAGCAGGAGATCGTTGCCGTGGCGCTTCAGGCGGTCGCCCAGCTGGTCGAGCCGGTCGAAGGCACGGGCGTACTTCTGCAGCGCGTCGCTCTTGAAGCGGTCGACGGCGCGCGTGAGCGCGCGGCCCTCGGCAGCCAGCGCCTGTTCCTTGGCGCCGATCACCGCCTGCGGGCTCACGAGCCGCGCGGCCGAGAGCTGATGTGCGCGTCGCTCGACGAGCTGGCGCGCCGCCTGCGCCAGCCGCTCGCCGCTCACGTCGACCCGCTGCTGGCGCTCCTCGATCAGCCGGCGCGGATCGCCGAGGCCGCGGGCGAGGCCGGCCAGTTGCATCGACTGCTCGCGCAGCAGGCGCGTCATGCCGCCGACCAGCCGCTTGGCGTAGTCGAGCGTCTCGGTGATCAGGTCGGCGCGCACCGGCACCGCCATCTCGGCGGCGGCGGTCGGCGTGGGCGCACGGCGGTCGGAGGCAAAGTCGATCAGGGTCGTGTCGGTCTCGTGGCCGACGGCGGAGATCAGCGGGATGGCCGAGTCCGCAGCGGCACGCACCACGATCTCCTCATTGAACGCCCACAGGTCCTCCAGCGAGCCGCCGCCACGCGCCACGATCAGAACGTCGGGCCGCGGCACGGGACCGTTTTCCGGCAGGCCGTTGAACCCGGCAATGGCACGGGCCACCTCGTCCGCCGCCTTCTCGCCCTGCACGGCCACCGGCCAGACCAGCACGTGGCAGGGGAAGCGGTCGCCGAGGCGATGCAGGATGTCGCGGATGACGGCGCCCGAGGGCGAGGTCACGACACCCACCACCTGCGGCAGGTAGGGCAGCGGGCGCTTGGCGCTCGGATCGAACAGGCCCTCGGCCTGCAGCTTCTTGCGCCGGTCCTCCAGCAGCTTCAGCAGCGCGCCTTCGCCGGCCAGTTCCAGCCGGTCGACGATGATCTGGTAGCGCGAGGAGCCGGCATAGGTGGTGAGCTTGCCGGTGGCGATGACCTCCAGCCCCTCCTCGATCTTGATGCCCAGCCGCGGGATCGAGCCCTTCCAGCAGACGCCGTCGATCACCGCATTCTCATCCTTGAGGCGGAAGTAGCAGTGGCCCGAGCGCGGAAACGAGGGCTGGCTGATCTCGCCGCGCACGCGCACCCGCGGGAACGAGCTCTCGATCTCTCGCTTCAGGGCGAAGGACAGCTCGGAAACCGAGAATTCCGGGACGTTGCTCGGGGCGGCGGGGGCGTCGAGGTTATCCATGTCGGCCGAACCTAGCCGCTTGTGCCCCCGGCGCAAACTGTGGTCAAAGCCTCGCCATGCGAATCCTCGTGGTGGGCGGCGGCGGCCGCGAACATGCCCTGTGCTGGGCGATTTCGGCCTCTCCGCTCTGCACGAAGCTCTACTGTGCGCCGGGCAATGCCGGCATCGCGCAGGTTGCCGAATGCGTTGAGGAAGTCGGGGCCGAGGACATCCCGGGCCAGGTGGCGCTGGCGCAGCGCCTGAAGATCGACTTCGTGGTGATTGCGCCCGATGCGCCGCTGGTTGCCGGCATGGCCGACGCCTTCGCCGAGGCCGGCATCAGGGCCTGGGGCCCCTCCAAGGCCGCCGCCCGCATCGAGGGCTCCAAGAGCTTCACCAAGGAACTCTGCCGCGCCAACAACATCCCGACCGCTGCCTACGAGCGCTTCACCGAGGTGGCGCCGGCCGAGGCGTATATTCGCGCGCAGGGCCTGCCGATCGTCATCAAGGCCGACGGGCTCGCGGCCGGCAAGGGCGTTATCATCGCCGAGACGGTCGAGCAGGGGGTCGAGGCGGTGCGCGACATGCTCTCGGGCAACCGCTTCGGCGCTGCCGGTGCCTCGGTGGTGATCGAGGAGTTCATGCAGGGCGAGGAGGCGAGCTTCTTCGCCCTGACCGACGGCGAGCATGTGCTGCCGCTGGTCGGCGCGCAGGACCACAAGCGCGCCTTCGATGGCGACACGGGCCCGAACACCGGCGGCATGGGCGCCTACTCGCCCGCCCCGGTCTTCGACGCCGCCATGCAGCAGCGCACCATGGACGAGATCGTGCTGCCGACGGTGCGGGCGCTGGCCAAGGCCGGCACGCCGTTCAGGGGCGTGCTCTATGCCGGCCTGATGATCGACGCCAAGGGGCCGCGGCTGGTCGAGTACAACTGCCGCTTCGGCGATCCCGAGACCCAGGTCCTGATGATGCGGCTGAAGTCCGACCTCGTGCCGGCGCTGCTGGCCAGCGCCGAGGGCGGGCTGAAGCATCTCGACCTGCGCTGGTCGCCGGACGCCGCCGTCACCGTGATCATGGCGACGAAGGGCTATCCCGACTCGTATCCCAAGGGCAGCGAGATCCGCGGGCTCCCTGCGGCCGCCCGGGTCGAGGGCGTGCAGATTTTCCACGCCGGCACCAAGGCCGGCCCGGACGGCAAGATCCTCGCCAATGGCGGCAGGGTCCTCAACGTCAGCGCCATGGCCCCCACCGTCGAGGAAGCCCGCGCCCGCGCCTACCGCGCCGTCGCCCTGATCGACTGGCCCGAGGGCTTCTACCGCAAGGACATCGCCTGGCGGGCGCTCAAGGCCCCGTAAGGCTGGCATGCGCCCTCCCCCGGAGACGGGGACGGGAGAATCATCTAGTTTCGTTTCATGCCTGACGCCCTCTCCGAGTCCCAGCGCCTGCTGGCCCAGCTTCGTTTTCCCTGCGGCGACGTGCCGGAACCCGGCGATATCAAGAACGTCGCCCCCGGCATCCACTGGCTGCGCATGCCGCTGCCGTTCCAGCTCAACCACATCAACCTGTGGCTGATCGAGGAGAAGGACGGCTGGACGATCGTCGATACCGGGATCAATTCGCAGGACACGCGAACGCTGTGGGAGAAGATCTTCGCCGAGAAGCTGGGCGGCAAACCGGTTGTGCGCGTGATCGGCACGCATCTCCATCCCGACCATATCGGCCTCGCCGGCTGGCTGTGCGAGAAGTGGAACGCGCCGCTCTACATGACGTTGGGCGAGTACATGAGCGCCCAGGCCGCGCGCAACGACTTCGTCGAGAGCGAGGAGACGCGCGCCGCCCACGTCGCGCGCAACGGCGTACCGGCCGATCGCATCCCCAACTTCCACCGCCACAAGGGCGGCTATGCCAAGGGCGTCGTGCCGCTGCCGACCGCCTTCCGCCGCATGATCCATGCGCACCCGATCACCATCGGCGGCCATCGCTGGGACGTCATCGTCGGCCGCGGCCACGCGCCCGAGCATGCCTCGCTGTGGTGTCCCGAGCTCAACGTGATGATCGCGGGAGACCAGGTGCTGCCCAAGATCAGCACCAATGTCGGGGTGTGGCCCAACGAGCCGCTGGCCGATGCGCTGACCTGGTTCCTCGACGGCTTCTCGCGCTTCCGCCGCCTGCCGGCCGACGCGCTGGTCCTGCCGAGCCACGGCTTCCCCTTCATCGGCCTGCACACCCGCCTCGACCAGCTGGTCGCCCATCACGATGCGCGGCTGAACGACATGGAGCGGGCGATCGCCGCCCGGGGACCGGAGGGCGCGACCGGCTGGGACATGGTGCCGGTCCTGTTCCCGCGCCATCTAGACAACAACCAGATCGTCTTCGCCTTCGGCGAGACGCTGGCGCATCTCCATTGCCTGGAGACGCGCGCACGGGTGAAGCGCGTCGTGGTCGACGGCGTGCACCGCTTCGTGGCCCTGGCCGATCTCAACACCCTGCCTCCAGCCGACGACACGGACGGCGTGGTGATGGACATCGGTCAGACCTGATGAAAGCTACCCTCCCCTAAATGCGCGTCGACCTTTTCGATTTCGAGCTGCCGGACGAACTGATCGCCCAGCGGCCTGTCTCCCCGCGCGACTCCGCGCGCCTGCTCGACGTCACCGGCGAGACGCTGCACGACCGCACCGTGCGGTCGCTGCCCGGCCTCCTGCGCCGCGGCGACCTGCTGGTCTTCAACGACACCAGGGTCATCCCTGCGCGCCTTAAGGGCGTGCGGCCGGGCCAGGGCATACGCCAGGACGTGGCGGTCGAGGCGCTGTTGATCCGCGATCTCGGCAACCGGCGCTGGCGCGCCTTCGCCCGCCCGGGAAAGCGTCTGAAGCCGGGTGATGCGCTGGTCTTCCCGGGCCTGCGCGCCCGCGTCGAATCCAAGGACGAGGACGGCTCGCTGGTGCTGGCCTTCGACCAGGAGGGTCACGCCTTTCTCACGGCCCTGGAGCAGGAAGGCACGGTACCTCTGCCTCCCTACATTCGCGGCGGCACCGCCGACGCGCAGGATCGGAAGGACTACCAGACGCTGTTCGCCAGGCACGACGGCTCCGTCGCCGCCCCCACCGCCGGGCTGCATTTCACGCCCGAGCTGATGGCGGCGCTCGCCGACAGCGGCATCACCACGGCGGGCGTCACGCTGCATGTCGGCGCGGGCACCTTCCAGCCGGTGAGGGTCGACGACACCGACGCGCACACGATGCACGCGGAGTGGGGCGAGGTATCGGAGGCGACCGCGCGCGCCGTCGAGGCGACGCGCATCCTGGGCGGCCGCATCGTCTCGATCGGCACGACCTCGCTGCGTCTGCTCGAAACCGTGGCACGCGAGCATGATGGCGCCCTCGAGCCGTGGAGCGGCGAGACCGACATCTTCATCACGCCGGGCTTCAAGTTCCGCGCGGTCGACCTGCTGCTGACGAACTTCCACCTGCCCCGCTCGACCCTGTTCATGCTGGTCTCCGCCTTCGCCGGGCTGGAGCGCATGAAACAGGCCTACGAGCACGCAGTCGCAGCGCGATACCGCTTCTATTCCTACGGCGATTGTTGTCTGTTGCGGCGATGAGCCTTTCCTACGAGCTGCTGGGCAGCGACGGCGCGGCCCGCCGCGGCCGCATCACGACCGCGCACGGGACCATCGAGACCCCGGCCTTCATGCCGGTCGGCACGGCGGGCACGGTGAAGGCGATGCTGCCACAATCCGTCGCCGAGACCGGCGCGGAGATCGTGCTGGGCAACACCTTCCACCTGATGCTGCGGCCGGGCGCGGAGCGCGTCGCAGCGCTTGGCGGCCTGCACAAGTTCATGAACTGGCCGGGCCCGATCCTGACCGATTCCGGCGGCTTCCAGGTGATGTCGCTCAAGGAGCTGCGCAAGCTCGATCCCGACGGCGTCACCTTCCGCTCGCCCAAGGACGGATCGCAGCATCGGCTGACCCCCGAAAGCTCGATCGGCATCCAGCGCCTGCTCGACGCCGACATCACGATGTCGTTCGACGAATGCACGAGCTGGCCAGTCGAGGAGCCGGAAGCCGCCTTCTCGATGCGGCTCTCCATGAAGTGGGCCGCGCGTGGCCGCAGGGCCTTCGTCGATCGCCCGGGCTACGGCCTGTTCGGCATCGTCCAGGGCAGCACCTTTCCCGTGCTGCGCGCGGAAAGCGCCAAGGCGCTGATCGACATCGGCTTCGACGGCTACGCAGTCGGCGGCCTCGCCGTGGGCGAAGGCCAGGAGCTGATGTTCGGCACGCTCGACTATACGGTACCCATGCTGCCTGCCGACCGGCCGCGCTACCTGATGGGCGTCGGCCGTCCCGGCGACATCGTGGGCGCGGTGAAGCGCGGCATCGACATGTTTGACTGCGTGATGCCCACGCGTGCCGGCCGTACGGCGCAGGCCTTCACGCGGCGCGGCGAGCTCAACATGCGCAACGCCCGCCATCGCGACGATCCGCGCCCGATCGACGAGCAGTGCGCCTGCCCCGCCTGCAAACACCACAGCCGCGCCTATCTGCATCACCTGATCCGCGCCGACGAGATCCTCGGCGCGATGCTGCTGACCTGGCACAATCTCCATTACTACCAGGACGTGATGCGCGGGCTGCGCGGCGCCATCGAGAGCAAGAGCCTGGACTCCTGGATCGCCTCGTTCGAGAGCGACCAGGCACTGGGCGACATCCCACCCCTGTAGCGGAGCGCACCGATGCCGAACGAGGCCCTGATCGTCGTCGACGTGCAGAGCGATTTCTGCGAGGGCGGTGCGCTGGCCGTGGCCGGCGCCCACGCCATCGTCCCGCTGGTCAATCGCCTGATCGCCCGCCACGACCATGTCGTGCTGACCCAGGACTGGCATCCGCCGGGCCATGCCTCCTTCGCGAGCGCGTGGCAGGACGCGGAGCCGTTCACCACCGTGCAATTCCCCTACGGACCGCAGGTCCTGTGGCCGGACCATTGCGTGCAGGGTACGCCAGGCGCTGCGTTCCATCCCGACCTGGAGGTCACCAAGGCGCAGATGATCGTGCGCAAGGGCTTCCACACCGGCATCGATTCCTACTCGGCGTTCCGCGAGAACGACCGCATGACGCGCACCGGCCTCGATGGCTACCTGAAGGCGCGCGGCTTCACGAAACTGATCTTCTGCGGCCTGGCCCTCGACTACTGCGTCGCCTGGTCGGCCATCGACGCGCGCCAGGCAGGCTTCGACGTCGCCGTGGTGGTCGAGGCGACGGCCGCCATCGACCTCGATGACAGCCGCAAACGCATGATGAGCGACATGCGCCGCGCCGGCATCAATTTGAACGCAACGGCTTGAACGCTGCGCCTTGGCGCAGCGTTGGCGGCGTGTAGCGCTGCAGGAAGCGCAGCGACCGAAGCGCGGGCGCCGCGCGCTTCAGAAAAGATCCTGGTGTCGAGAGCTAAACGCGCTCCAGCGCGAGCGCGATGCCCTGGCCGACGCCGATGCACATGGTGGCGAGCGCGCGCTTGCCGCCGGTGGCTTCGAGCTGGTTCAGCGCGGTGATCATCAGGCGGCCGCCCGAGGCGCCCAGCGGATGGCCGAGCGCGATCGCGCCGCCGTTCGGGTTCACCTGCTCGGCGTCGTCGGCGAGGCCCAGCTGACGCAGCACGGCCAGCGCCTGGGCGGCGAAGGCCTCGTTGAGCTCGATCGTGTCGAAATCGCCGATGCTCATGCCGAGCTTGGCCAGCAGCTTCTGCGTCGCCGGCACCGGGCCGATGCCCATGACCCGCGGCGGCACGCCCGCCGACACGGTGCCCAGAATACGGGCACGCGGCGTCAGGCCGTTGGCACGGGCGGCGGCTTCCGAGGCGATGATCATGGCGCAGGCGCCGTCGTTCAGGCCCGACGAGTTGCCGGCCGTCACCGAGCCACCGTCGCGGAACGCGGCCGAGAGCTTGGAGAGCGTTTCCATCGTGGTGTCGCCGCGCGGATGCTCGTCCTTCTCGACGATGATCTCGGTCTTGCCCTTCTTCACGCAGACCTTGACGATTTCCCTGTCGAAGAAGCCGCGATCCTGCGCGGCCTTGCAGCGACGCTGGCTGCGATAGGCGAAGGCGTCCTGGTCGGTGCGGCTGATCTGGTGCTCGGTGGCGACGTTCTCGGCAGTCTGGCCCATCGGGTCGACGCCATAGGCCGCCTTCATGCGCGGATTGACGAACCGCCAGCCCAGCACCGTGTCCTCGAGCTTCATCGAGCGGTCGAAGGCGCCCTCGGGCTTGCCCATCACATAGGGCGAGCGGGTCATCCCCTCGACGCCGCCGGCGATCATCAGGTCGGCCTCACCCAGCTTCACAGCGCGGGCGGCGTGGCCCGCCGCCTCGAGGCCGGAGCCGCACAGGCGGTTGACCGTGGCGCCGGCCACTTCAACTGGCAGGCCGGCGAGAAGACCGGCCATGCGGGCGACGTTGCGATTGTCCTCGCCGGCCTGGTTGACGCAGCCATAGATGACGTCATCGACCGAGCCCCAGTCGACATTGGCGTTGCGCTGCATCAGCGCCTTGATGGGATGGGCCGCGAGATCGTCGACCCGCATGGCGCCCAGGCCGCCGTTGTAGCGGCCGACGGGGGTGCGGATCGCATCGCAAATGAACGCTTCGGTCATCTTGGGTACTCCCACTCAGGCAATCGTTGCTGTGGGGTTAGCACCCGCCACGGGCGGTTGCCAATGGCCCCCGCGATGCCCCCGAGACAGGGGCGCCATGTCCTGGAGGGCGTAGTGGGCCCTTGCCTCAGCCGGCAGAGCGGCGGCAGACGGCATACTGGGCGTAGCCGAGATGCGGCCGCTCGAAGCGCCGGAGCTCGATGTCGCCAGGCAATCGAGCCAGGGCTGTCTCCAGCGCATCGCGCGGTATCACATGGAACAGCGCCAACCATTGGCGCAGGCCGCCCCGGAACCAGCGCGGCAGCCGCTCCTGGCCGCCGAAGTCGACGAGATGCAGCTCGCCGCCCGGCTGCAGCCAGACGACCGACTGCGCCAGCGCCTTCTCCCACTCCGGGATCATCGACAATGTGTAGGAGAAGAAGATACGCGAGAATCCCGGCGCGCCGAACAGAAGCGCCGGATCGAAGCGCGTGGCGTCGGCATGGGCGAGGCGAATGCGGCCGTCCAGTCCCTGGCGCTCGACCCGGCGGCGCGCCGTATCGAGCATCTCCAGCGACAGGTCGATGCCGAAGAGCGGCGCGGCCGGATGGCGTTGCGCGACCGCGATCAGGTTGCGCGCGGTGCCGCAGCCGATCTCCAGCACGCGACCACCCGGCGGCGGCGCCAGGCCCTCGATCAGCCGGTCGCGGCCCAGCAGGTAGTACTTGCGGCTGAGGTCGTAGATATGGCGCTGTCGGCGATAGATACGGTCCATGAGACCGGCATTGGCGAGGGTCGTGCTCACGGCTTCAGCACATAGAGATGGAAGCCGCCATAGATGGCCGAGCGGTCGCGCGCCGTGAAGGCGCGCGACCGCTCGGCCTCGTAGTGCCACTGGTCGAGCAGCCCGGGCGCGACGCGGCCGGGCAGCAGCGAGGGTTCGGCGGCGGTGCGGAAGATCACGCGGGCGCCCGGCCGCGCCGTGCGCGTGATCTCGGTCCACAGCGCATTGAGCTGCGCGTCGGTCATCCAGTCCTGCGCGTCGAGCAGCACATAGCGGTCGCGCGAGCCGGCGGGACAGGCCGCGAGATAATCCGTCACCGAGCGGTTCATCACCTCGACCTTCCCGGCGCCGCGCTTCACCGCGGGAAAATTCTCCTGCCGGAGATAGGGCGGCAAGGGCCCGTTGGCATCGCGCGCATAGCCGCGGCCGAAGGCCTGCCAGGCAAAGTAATTGTCGTCGAGACTGAACCCGCAGGCCAGCCGCTCGACCCGGTCGCGCAGCACCGCGCCCATGTCGCGGCCGCCGGCCAGCGCCTCGTACTGCGCCGGCGGGATGCCGAGGCCATAGAGCGACAGGCGGTTCGACGTGGCCCAGCGCACGGCCGGCTTGTCGAACAGCGGTGCCAGCACCGTGTCGAAAAAGCGCTGCTGCTCCTCGATCGTCCGCGCGGCGAGAAGCTTGCCGAAGTCGACGCCGTAGACGCGGGCGGCGACGTGCGCCGCGCCGATGAAGCGGCCGAGCACGCCGTGGCGGTAGGCGTTCTGCGCAAAGATCGAGATGCGGCGCCGGCCGCCCCGGTGCAGGCTGCGGCCCTCCCAGTAGGCGCGGCTCTCGGCATCGAGATGCGGAGCGATCTCGCGGTCGTAGACGCGCGGATTGGCACGCGAGTCGGCGGCGCCAAAGAAGCGATAGTAGTCCGACCAGGATGGAAGATTCTGCGCCGCCGTGAGCTTCAGCCGGTTGAGCGCCACGTGGGCTCGGCTGAGATCGACAGCGGTGATGCGCGCGGGATCGGCGGTGAGATAGGACAGGATGTTGCAGCCGCCCGACGCGATCGCGACGACGTGGCAGTCCGGTGTCAGCGCCATCGCCTCGAGGTCGACTTCGGGATCCTCCCAGATCTGGGCATAGACCAGGCCGCGGAACAGCCGCTCGAACAGCTTCTCCAGCATCCCTTCGCGGGACATGACCTTATGGCGGCGCACCGCCTGCTTCAGGAGCGAATTGCTCTCAGCCCGCGGATGGATCAACCCAGCGACTCCGGCTCAAGTATCGACTAGCCGAGGCTAGACGCGGTCGGTGCCAGTTTGATGACGGGCCCTGTGGGTCGCGGACTTGACGGGTTGACCGGTTAGGGAGGAAGGTCGAGGCCATGAGCGCGCAAGGTTTCGCCCTGTTCGACACGCCGATCGGCACCTGTGCGGTCGCCTGGAGTGGCCGCGGCATCGCCGGCCTGCAGCTTCCCGAGCCGAGCCCGGCGGCGACGCGTGCCCGCGTAAAGCGGCGCTGGCCGGCCGCCATAGAGGCGGAGGCGGTGCCGGCTGGCGTGCAGCGCGCGCTCGATCGCGTACAGGCACTCCTCGCAGGCGAGGCCGTCGATCTCGCCGACATCCCGCTCGACCTCGCGGCCGCGCCCGACTTCCACCGCAGGGTCTACGAGATAGCGCGCACCATTCCGCCCGGCCGCACCATGACCTATGGCGAGATCGCGAGGCGTCTCGGCGTGCCGCACGAATCGCGCGAAGTCGGCCAGGCCCTGGGCCGGAACCCTGTGGCCATCATCGTGCCCTGCCACCGCGTACTGGGCGCCGACGGCAGGATGGGCGGCTTCTCGGCCAACGGCGGCGTCTCGACCAAGCGGCGCATGCTGGAGATTGAGGGCGCGGCCGAGGTCGGCGCCGGTCCCCTGTTCGCCGCACGATGACGGGATTTCCGTTCAAGCCCGCGAAAGCCGTCGCGCATCTCAAGGCTGCCGACCCGCGGCTGGCTGCGATCATCGATACGGTCGGCCCGCTCCGAATGGAGCTCAAGCACTCGCGCAGCCTGTTCGGCGCGCTGGCCGAAGCCATCGTCTACCAGCAGCTGTCCAACAAGGCGGCCGCGACCATCTACGGCAGGGTCGAGGCGCTCTATCCCGACGCGCACGACGGCTTCGCGCCACGCGATATCCTGGCGACGCCCGACGAGGCCTTGCGTGGCTGCGGCCTGTCGCGCGCCAAGGTGCTGGCGGTGCAGGATCTCGCCCGCCGCGTCGAGAGCGGCGAGCTGCCGACGCTCGACGCGGCACACACGATTCCCGATACCGAGCTGATCGAGCGCCTGGTAAAAGTGCGCGGCATCGGCCGCTGGAGCGCCGAGATGTTCCTGATGTTCCGCCTCGGCCGGCCGGACGTGCTGCCGGTCGACGACTACAGCTTACGCAAGGCCTATGCGAAGGCCTTCCGAAAGCGCGCATTGCCGTCGCCGAACGCGCTGAAGAAGGCCGGCGAGAAGTGGCGCCCCTATCGCACGGTCGCAAGCTGGTATCTATGGCGTGTGCTCGAACTGCCTTCTTCATGACGGCGCGGCACGGGTAAAGCCGCGTTCATCTGCCGCCACTGGAGTGACACGTTTGCTATGACATAATCGGCCCATGGCCCTGCTGTTTTCCAATACCGTCGACCGTACCCTCGAACGACTTCGCACCGCTTTCGTCGACACCGCTCGCGGCGCCCGCGAGGCGGTGGGGGCGCCGCTCCGTCCCGACCTTCCCGACGACGACATCCCCCGCCTGAAGAGCCGCATCGACGCCTGCCTCGAAGGCAAGGGCGGCGAGACCGCGCGGCGCGGTCGGGCCGCCGAGCTCGGGCAGGTCTACCTCTCGCTGTCGCCCGCAGGCCGCAAGAAGTTCCTGCTGACGCTCGCCCGCGACTACGGCCTGCCGCGCGAGGCCGCCATGAAGACCGTCGACCGTTGGCGCGCCGGCAAGGAGCCCGCCCGGGCGCTGCGACGCGAGCTGGAATCGCCGGCGGTGCGGCTGCTGCGCGAGTTCGTCGGCGTGCCCCAGGGTGTGAAGTTCGTGGTCGACCTGCGGGCCGAGCTGCTGGCGCTCGGGCGCAGCGACGCCGCGGCCAAGGCGCTGAGCGAGGATCTGCGCTCGCTGCTGGGCGCCTGGTTCGACGTGGCGTTCCTCGACCTGGTGCGGATCGATTGGGCGTCGCCCGCCTCTCTGCTGGAAAAACTCGTGACCTACGAGGCCGTCCACGCCATCCGCTCGTGGCGCGACCTCAAGAACCGGCTCGATTCGGACCGCCGCTGCTTCGCCTTCTTCCACCCTCGCATGCCCGACGAGCCGCTGATCTTCGTCGAGGTGGCGCTGGTCGACGGCATGGCAGGCAACGTGCAGCGCCTGCTCGACGCGCGCGACGAGACGCACGATCCCAAGCGCGCCAACACCGCGATCTTCTATTCGATCTCGAACTGCCAGCAGGGTCTCGCGGGCATCAGCTTTGGCAACTTCCTGATCAAGCGGGTGGCCGAACAGCTTTCGCGCGACCTGCCCAACATCAAGGACTTCGCGACCCTCTCGCCGGTTCCCGGCCTGCGCCAGCACGTCGAGCACCGCTTCAAGACCGAAGGCGACGGCGCCCTCACCCAGAGCGAGATTGCCTCACTGGGCCCGGTGACCGACGAGGCACACGGCGCCGCGGCCGTCCTCAAGCTGCTGGCCCGGCCCAATTGGTGGGAGGTGCCGGCGATCGACAAGGCGCTGCGCCCGATCCTGACCCGCCTCGCCGCCGTCTACCTCACCGCCACTGACAAGGGCCGGGCCCTCGACCGGGTGGCGCATTTCCATCTCGGCAACGGCGCCGTCGTTGAGCGGCTGAACTGGTTGGGCGACACCAGCGCCAACGGCTTCAAGCAGTCCTACGGGATGATGGTGAACTACCGCTACAAGCTGTCCGAAGTCGACGCGAACCACGAGGCCTATGCCGCCGGCAAGGCTGTCGCCAGCCGCGAGGTCCGGGCGCAGGCGAAGGGGTGATATGCGGCCGCGCACTGAGGGGGTGTTGTGGCCATCGCGTGCAATTGATGGTGTAGTTCCCCATTGACCGGTGGGGGAACGGTGAATGTCGACGATGGAGATGGCGGCAGGCGCGCCTGCCTCCCGGAAAAAGCGCATCATCCTGCTGCTCGACGGGACGTGGAACGACCCGACGGCCGGTGACAACGACACCAACATTGTCCGGCTCGAGGACCTTATCGTCAGGACGCTGCGCGAGACATCGATCGAGACTGCCGCCACGATCGGCAGGCTCACGCACGGCTATGTCACCCACGGCCAGGAGAACATCGTCCTCTACCAGCCCGGCGTCGGCACGGGCGCCTTCGACAGGTTCAAGGGCGGCATGCTGGGCATCGGCCTGCACGACAATATCCGCCGCGCCTACAAGTTCCTGTCCTATCACTACGAGACGGGCTGCGACCTCTACATCTTCGGCTTCTCGCGCGGCGCTTACACCGCGCGCTCGCTGGTGGGATACATCGGCGCCTCCGGCCTGCTGACCCGCGAGAATTGCAGCCGGAAGAACGAGGCACTGGCCTGGGGCAACTACCGCACGCCGCCCGCGGACCGGGTGCCGGCCGTGAGCGTGCAACTCGACGGGCTCGTGCATGACCGTACCGAAGTGCGCGTGAAGTGCCTCGGCGTCTTCGACACGGTCGGGGCGCTCGGCATCCCGTTCGAATGGTGGTTCTCCAAGCTCAACCGGGAGAAATACGGCTTCCACGATGTCGAGCTTTCGTCGATCACCGAAGTGAACCTGCAGGCGATGGCGGTGGACGAGCATCGCAGTCCGTTCCGCGCCGCCGTCTGGCGCAAACCCCGCTTCAAGAAGCTCAAGGGCAAGATCGAGCAGGTCTGGTTTTCCGGCGCCCATGCCGACATAGGCGGTGGCTACGTGTCGGCCGAACGCCGGCGCAAAGAGCCCGAACTGGCCTCGCTGGACGATGTCGCGCTCGACTGGATGCTGAAGCGGCTGGCGGTCCATTGCCCGGACTTCCCTATCGACCGGGCCAAGGCCAAATGGCGGGGTGCAGACGCCACCTGCTCCCTGCTCGGCCAGCACGATGCGCGCACACTCCTGTACATGCTGTTTCCCTTCGCCTGGCGCGCTCTGGCCAACCGGCCGATCGCAAAGCCCGGCTGGCGGCAGGAGGCCGTTTCCTACGATCGTCGCGACACGACGATCGGCGAGGCCATCCATATCTCGCTGCTGGAGCGGCTCAACCAAGAGATCACGGTCAACGGCCGCAAGAGGGTCTATGCGCCCCGCAACCTGCTGGAGATCATCGAGATTGTACGACAGACCTATGCGTCGAAGGACTTCGAAACGCCCATCAAGATCGTGGACTGGAACGGCGAATGCCTCGAGCCCGGCAACGAGGCCGACGCCGCGAAGGCGCTCGCCGCGATCGAGAGCGCCGTACCGACCGGCTGATCGGTCGACCCTCCCGCAACAGTCTACTTGTTCACATACTCGAGCTTCAGGCCCGGGCGCGGCCATTCGAAGCTGACCAGTTTGCCGGTCATCGACAGGGTGACATAGGCGGTGCGCAGGTCCGGCCCGCCGAAGCAGACGTTGGTCACCATCGCATCGGGGAACTTGTACTGCGTCACCGACTGGCCGTCGGGCGAGATGTCGGAGACCGCGCCGGTGATCAGCGTGGCGACACAGACATGACCGGCCGAATCGACGGCCAGCGAGTCGAACATCTGGTAGCCGCCGAGGCCTGCCACCACCCGGCCCTTCTCGCCGCGATAGGGCCCGTTGGCGTCCTTGATGATACCTGGCGACGAGAGCTCGAAGGCCCAGAGACGTGCGGTCGGCGTCTCCACGACATAGAGCGTCCTGCCGTCGGGCGAGAGGCCGCAGCCGTTGGGGCGCTCCAGCGGAAAGACCTTCTGCTCGATCTTCGAGCCATCGGCCTTGGCGTAGTAGACGGCACCACGATCATTGTCGTGCTCGCGCGTCTTGCCGAGGTCGGTGAACCAGAAGCCGCCGGCATCGTCGAACACCAGGTCGTTGGGCCCGTTCAGCTTGCGGCCGTCGCAGCTGTCGTACAACGTCTCGAACTTTCCGTTCTCCGGATCGACCACCTGGATCGAGCCGCCCTTGTACGAGGCGGGCGCCGTGCCGGGAAACAGGCGGCCGTCGGGTCGCTCGACCCAGTTGAAGCCGCCATTGTTCGTCACGTAGATCTTGCCGCCGGGGCCCATCGCCGCGCCGTTGGGGCCGCCGCCCAGCTTCGCAATGACGTGCTGCTTGCCGTCCGGCGTGACCCTTGTGAGCGTCTCGCGCGCGATCTCGACCAGGATGACCGAGCCGTCCGGCATCGCGACCGGGCCCTCCGGGAACTTGAGGCCCGAGGTGATCTCCTTGAACGGCGTCGTCATGGTCGTCTCTCCCGTGGTTCTTGTCGTTCCTAGTTGCCCTTGAAGGCAGGCTTGCGCTTGGCGAGGAAGGCCGCGACGCCTTCCTTGAAATCCTCGCTCTTGCCCAGCTCGCGCTGGAAATCGCGCTCGACGTCGAGCTGCTGGGAGAGCGTGTTGCCGCTGGCGCGGTTCATCGCCTCCTTGATGCGCGCGAGCGACATCGTCGGTCCGTCCGCCAGGCGCCGCGCGAGGTCGCCGGCGGTCTTCATGAGGTCGACATCCTCGACCACGTCCCAGATCAGCCCCCAGTCTTTGGCTTGCTGGGCGCTGATCTGCGGCGCCAGCATGGCCAGCGCGCGTGCCCGCTGCTCGCCGACCAGGCGCGGCAGGAACCAGGTGCTGCCGCCGTCCGGCAGCAGGCCGATGCGTGCGAAGGCCTGAAGAAACGACGCCGACTTGCCCGCGACGGCGATGTCGGACGCGAGCGCGAAGCTCATGCCGACACCGGCCGCCGGGCCGTTCACCGCCGCCACGATCGGCTTCGGCACGCTGCGCATCAGGCGGATCACCGGATTGAAGAACTTGTCGAGCGCCTCGCCCGAATCGGAGGTGCTGCCCCGGTCGGGATCGGCGAGGTCGGCGCCGGCGCAGAAGCCGCGGCCCGCGCCTGTCAGCAGCACGGCGCGCACCGTGTCGTCGGTGGCGAGCTCTTCCCAGCACTGCTTCAGCTCGGCGATCATCTTGCGTGACACAGCGTTCAGCCGGTCCGGCGCATTCAGGGTCAGCGTGGCGAGCCCGGCTTCCTTGGCGATCTGGATCTTCTCGTAGGTCATCTGTCTCTCGTCTCTCAACGTCCGGTGAAATTGGGCGCGCGCTTGGCGAGGAAGGCCGCAACACCCTCCCTGAAGTCCTCGCTCTTGCCGAGCTCGCGTTGATGGTCGCGTTCGAGGTCGAGCTGCTGGTCGAGCGTATTGGTGGCGGCCGCGTTGATGGCGCCCTTGATCGCGGCATAGGAACGGGTCGGGCCGGTCGCGAGCTTCCTCGCAATCTTGCCGGCCTCGTCCATCAGCGTGGAATCGTCGACGACCTGCCAGACCATGCCCATGCGCGCGGCCTCCTCGGCCGGCACTGAGGTGCCGAGCATCGCGAGTGCGCGGGCCCGGGCATCGGCCACCGTGTGCGGCAGGAACCAGGTGCCGCCAAGGTCGGGGATCAGCGAGATGCGGACGAAGGCCTGGTCGAAGCGGGCCGAGCGCGCGGCGATCACGATATCGCATGCGAGCGCCAGGTTGGCCCCACCGCCCGCCGCCACGCCGTTGACGGCGGCCACAATCGGCTTCGGGAGATCGCGCATGGCCCGGATCATCGGATTGAAAATCCGATCCATCGCGGCACCGACGTCGCGCGGGCCCGAGGCCCCTGCATCGCCTGGACCGCCGGCTGCCAGGTCGGCGCCGGCGCAGAAGCCGCGACCTGTGCCGGTCAGCAGCACGGCGCGCACCGCATCGTCCTCTCGGGCGCGCTTCAGCTCGACGTTCATGGTTTCGATCAGTTGGTGGCTCATGGCGTTCAGCCGCTGCGGGCGATTGAGCGTCAGGGTCAGCACGCCGCCCTCGAGGGCGGACAGAACGGGCGTTTCTTGGATCGCTTCAGTCATGGGCCGAAGACTGGCATGCGTCCGGAGGCCGCGCCATCCGGTCGCGTCGCATCGCGGCATTCGGTCCCGTATCCGGGAGCATGGCCACGATCCTCATCCTGGTCGGCACCGAGTCGGGCAATGCCCAGATGGTGGCCGACGCACTGCAACCCGTGCTGGCGAGTGCCGGACACGCCGTCGACGTCACCGATAAGGCCGCAACCGCCGCCGATCTGCAGGCGCACGACGTGCTCCTCGCGGTCTGCGCGACCCACGGCTCGGGCGATATCCCGACCAACATCCTGCCGTTGGTCGAGACGCTCGAGCGCGAAAAACCCGACCTCTCGGGCCACCGCTACGGCGTCATCGCGCTGGGCGACATGACCTACCAGGACACGTTCTGCGGCGGCGGCAAGAAGGTCGACCAGGCGCTCGAGCGGTGCGGCGCCCGGAAGGTCGGCGAGAGACTCGAAATCGACGCCTCCGAACAGCCCCTGCCCGACGAGGAGGCCCTCACCTGGATCGAAGGCTGGAAGACCAAGGTCTGATTCTGAATCCGTCCTCCTGAGCGGAGCCGCCCGCGGGGCGGCGCAGTCGAAGGACCTCTCTTCCGACGCACGGTGTGTCGAAGCGAAAAGAGGTCCTTCGACTACGCGCCGTCGGCGCTGCGCTCAGTCTAGCAGGCCGGCCGCGGCCAGAAGCAAGCCCGGAGCCCACGCCTTGCCGGCAGCCGTCCAGCAGATCGCCGACAAGGCGCGCCATCGGCTGGCTCGACGCTTCCGCCACCTGGTGGCACACGGCAAGCTGCGCCAGGTCGCGGTCGCAGCCATCGCCCGCGAATCGCCGGGCTTCATCTGGGCCATCGCCCACGCCGCCGCGCCACAGCCCACCGGCTGAGGCACAACTCGGTTCCTCAACCCGCAAAAGACTTCCTCTGCTCCATCTTCGACGCTGCATCGGCCTGGGAGCGGGCCGCAGGTCAGGGGGATCCTCGCCGTCGTCCCAGAGTGGCTCAGGCCCATACTCGAGCTCAGTGCGAGACAGCCCCGCGACGAACCTTGGTCAAGCGGTATCCAACCCGCGAATAAGAGATCGATCAACCGTCGTTGCAATGCCTGCTTCCAGACCCATGCAGCGCCGATACGTCTATCCTCTCACGCGCACCCGGCGCGTGTCGCACCAACTTGAGACAGCTCTTGAAAGAACGGACATAAGAGGACGACGGATACATCAATCCGGAAGTGTGAATATCTCCACCGGCTCGCGAACACCTCGCAGGCGGTGCTTGCCCAGCGACTTCATCGGGCGCGGGCAGTCCTGGTTGAACTCGGCGGAAGCGCAGACGCGGACGCCGAGGGCCTTGGTGAGACCTTCCAGCCGCGAGGTGCGGTTGACGGCGGAGCCGATGACGGTGAAGTCGAGCCGGTCCTCGGTCCCGATATTGCCGAAGGTCACCGTGCCGACGTGAAGCCCGATGCCGAACTTCATCGGCTCGGCGCCAGCCGTGGCCCGCGCCTCGTTGGCGGCCTCGGCGTCGGAAATCAGCTGGCGCGCGGCGTCGAGCGCGGCCGCCGTAACCATTGGCATGAACAGCGCATCCTCGGCCGGGAAATAGGCCATCACGCCGTCTCCGATGAACTTCAGGATCTCGCCGCCGTGCTTGGCCAGCGCATCGCCCACCAGCTGGAAGTAGTTGTTCAGCAGTTCGAGTACCTGGTCGGGCGGCAGCCGCTCGTTGAGGCCGGTGAAGTCGCGCAGGTCGGAGAACCACAGCACGGCCCGGATCTCCTCGCCGTCGCCGCGGCGGATCATGCCGTGCAGGATGCGCTCGCCGACCTGGCGGCCGAGATAGGTCTGGGCGACGGTCTGGGCGACGCTCTCCTCGATGTACATCTCGGTCACCGCGCCCATCATGTCGACCAGGCGCGTCAGGTCGTCGATGTCGGCCTCGCTGAAACCTCCCTTATGGTCGGTCGCGAAGGCGACGACGGGCATCGGTCCGTCGCGGCGGACATGCATCGGCAGCGAGAAGTAATCGGTGCCGCCGCCGCTCCGGACCTCGTGCAGCACCTCGTGGTGCCGGTCGGTCAGGGCGTCGAGCCGGTAGCGGACCGGGGCGCCGCCCTCCCGCACCTCCTTGAGAGGGCTGCCGATATAGGCCGGCGTGAACTGCACGCCATAGGCACGGGCGATCGTCTCCACCGTCCCGCCGCGCCGCCAGAGATAGCCCATGGCCTGCAGTTGCGGATGGACGAGCTGCAGGCCGATATACGTGCGCCAGACCGGGATCCCTACCTCGAGCACGCGGTTCATCAGCTGCTCCAGGAAGGCCTCTGGCCGCCGCACGAGCCGGCCTTCCCTCGACAGCCATTTCTGCACCGGCAGCAGGCGATCCACTGCCGGTGCCGTCACGGCAGGCGCCTCGCCGCTCAGGAGCCGCTCACGACGGCGGCCACTTCCTCGCCGGAGGTTCGGAAGACGCGGCTGGCCGAGACGTCGGCGATCTTCTCGATATTGTCGGCCACGTCCTCGATGGTCGGCGCGCGGCCATCGATGCGCAGCCCCTGGGCCTCGCGATACTCGATGCGCGCGAAGGTGCCGGCACCGGCACTCCAGATGTCGCCGGTGCGCTGGCACTGCTCGCTGCACAGATAGGCGACCATCGGCGAGACGAACTCGGGCCTGAGCTTGGCCAGTGCCTCGGGCGTCATCAGGCTTTCGGTCATGCGCGTGGCGGCGATCGGCGCCAGGGCGTTCATCATGATGTTGTACTTCTGGCCCTCGAGCCTGAGCGCGTTCATGAAGCCCACGACGGCGAGCTTGGCGCCGCCATAGTTGGACTGGCCGAAGGTGCCGTAGATACCCGAGTTCGACGAGGTCACGACGACGCGGCCATAGGCCTTGGCGCGCATGATCGGCCAGGCCGCGTGCGTCACGTAGGCAGTGCCGAGAAAGTGGACCTTCACGACGAACTCGAAATCCTCGGTGGTCATGTTGTGGAAGGTCTTGTCGCGCAGCACGCCCGCATTGTTCACCACGATGTCGACCGTGCCGAAGGCATCGACGGCGGCCTTCACGATGTTGGCGGCGGTCGCGGCCTCGGCGACGGAATCGTAGTTGGCGACGGCCTGGCCGCCCGCTGCCTTGATCTCGTCCACGACCTTGTCGGCCGCGGCGTGACCGCCACCCTTGCCGTCGACAGCGCCGCCCGGATCGTTCACGACCACCTTGGCGCCGCGGCTGGCCAGCAGGAGCGCGTGCGCACGGCCAAGCCCGTTGCCCGCGCCGGTGACGATGGCGACTCGGTTGTCGAAGCGTATGGTCATTTGTCTTGTCTCCAAAGTTCTTCCGTTGAGGGCGTCGTGCGGTCGCAATCCTTGTATTAAAAGCGGGGAGAAATGTCCCTCGCTTCGCTCAAGGACACGAAGTTAGCCGAACCAGACAATGTTTGGGATCACTGCAGGATGTCGAAGAGGTGCAGAGCATTGTCCGCCGTCAAGAGCAGCTGTCCCGTCAGCGGATGGAAGCTCACTTCGGAGACGATGGCTGGACCGGATGTTAGATACTCAAAAATCAAGCGGCCATCGACGGCAGATCATAATCTGACTGCAGACCCTAGCGCCCCGGTGCCCTTCGCTCCTTTGGTGACGAAGATGGGTAACGTCGGATGCCATGCGACCGAAGACACTGGGCTGTATGCCCCGGAAATCGCAAATTTCTCGCGGCCGTTGA
This sequence comes from Rhodospirillaceae bacterium, assembly GCA_009772935.1. Taxonomy (GTDB): domain Bacteria; phylum Pseudomonadota; class Alphaproteobacteria; order Reyranellales; family Reyranellaceae; genus Reyranella. Next base: position 4,067 of record WOUR01000028.1, on the reverse strand, counting down.
CCACATCCCAAATTCGAATCGGGTGCGGGTCATGCGGTTGCTCGGACGAGGCACCCGAAGTGAGCCATTGGCCATTTGGGCTCCACGCCATCGATGCAATGCCCGGCGCTTGGCCCGGCAGCATCCGTTCGATCTTCCGCGCTCTCAGATCAACCAGGGCAATTGGCTTGAGACGGATCGGGCCCGAACCTCTTTCGATGGCGCTCAACGCCATTTGGGCGCCCGGCCCCGCTGCCATCAGGAGAGCAGAGGCACCAGGCAATGTTGGCACGGCGTCCACGAACTCCGCTTTCTTCAAATCAAAGTAGAGCGCGATGAGTTGCCTATCGACGAAAGTATTCAATGCTGCGAAGCAACGATCGCCCGTAACGATCATCGACTGAGCGATGTCCTTCATTACGGTCGGCCGACTTATTTGAGCGACAACTTTGCCCTTCCGCGCATCATACACGCTTAAAGCCCAAACACTGTCGAGACGTTCGTCGTTTGGCAGGGTGACCAACTCGTCATCCGAACAGAATCCCATGGAAGATTTGTTGCGCGTTGCGGTTCTTGAGAATGTCCCCACCACGCTCCAACTGCCGGTTTCCAGCACAGCTACCTTCCGCCCCCAATCAAAGGCGACCGCGAGAAGTGCTCCATTGGGATTCCAGGCGAGAGAGGTAATCGCACCACCGGCAGGCCGCTCCGATCTGAAGGGAATAGTCTTCAACAGCTGAAGCGATACTGAAGAACCGTTGCTACTCTTCACCAGGTCAGTGTCGGAGGCGGAAAGGCTGCCTGACCAGGTTCCTGTAATTGTTCCAGCCAAGCAGTTCGCAAGAAATCTGCGCGTCAACAGCCGCGGGGCTCCTCGCTCCACTTGGAATGACACGGTTACTCTTTCTTGAGAATCACGACCGAGGCCACGGCCTCTTCCATGCCGATCACGCCGCCGCCATTCTCGGCGAGCGCGACCTTCGCCCCTTCCACCTGACGGGCACCGGCCTCGCCGCGCAGCTGCGTGGCGAGCTCGGCCAGCATCGACAGGCCGGTGGCGCCCACCGGATGGCCCTTGGAGACCAGGCCGCCCGAGGTGTTGACCGGCAGCTTGCCGCCGGGGCCAGTGGCGCCCGACTCGACGAACTTGCCGCCCTCGCCCTCGGGGCAGAAGCGCAGCATCTCGCACTGGTAGATCTCGCAGAAGCTGGTGGCGTCGTGGACCTCGGCGACGTCGATGTCCTCCGGCCCGAGCCCCGCCATCCGGTAGGCCTTGTCGCCCGCCGCGCGCGTCAGGCCCGGCGCGTCGAGGTTGCGGTACATGCCGCCCGAGAAGCCGACGCCGGCGATCTTCACGGCGCGGTCCTGCACGTGCCTGGGCTGCTTTTCGAGATACTCAGCCGAGCACAACAAGGCGGCGGCCGCGCCGTCTCCGATCGGCGCACACATGGCGCGGGTCAGCGGGAAGGACACGGGACGGTCCTCCAGCACCGACTGCGGCGTCATCTGGAAGCGGTACTGCGCCTTCTCGTTCAGCGCGCCGTAATTGTGGTTCTTGGCAGCACCCGCCGCGATCTGGGCCTGGGTCGTGCCGTACTTCCACATGTGCCACTTGGCCTGCATGGCATAGGTATCCATGAAGATGGTGCGGTCATCGCCGGGCTTGAACTCGGAGCCGACCATCTTGCCCACCCGGTTCATCTCCTCGACCAGCCGGTCGTGCTGGCTGGTGATATAGCCCTGATTGAACAGGCCGGCCGTGCGCTCGGGCGCCTCCGGGCTGAACAGCTTCTCGACGCCCAGGCAGAAAGTGAGTTCGTGGGTGCCGGCCAGCACGTCCTTCCAGGCCCCCATGAAGGCGGTCGAGGCGGTGGCGCAGGCATTCTCGACGTTGAACATCGGCACCCGCTCGGGGAACAGCCCCTCCTCGACCAGCGGCTGGAACAGCGCCTGGCCGCGGATCGAGTTCTGGCCCCAGAAGCCCATGCCGCAGTTGCCCAGCCATCCGGTCTCGATGTCGCTGCCCTTTTCCATGCCGGCATCGGCCAGGGTGCCCATATAGGCTTCGCGGGCGAGGTCGCCGAAGCTCAGGCCGGGGTGCTTCTTGAAGACGGTGGTGTAGGCGCCGATCACGTAGACGTCGCGCATGGGGCGGTTTCCTCAGGTTGGCTTTGGCCGCATTTGAGCGTATCCAAACGGCTTACGCTAGGAGAACGAACATGGCTGTAGCGGCCCAGGCGAGACCTCTCAACGTCGATGCCACGATCGCCGAGCTGAAGGCGCTGTTCGGCGACCGGGTCAGCACCGCGCACGCCGTGCGCGAACAGCATGGCAAGGACATTTCGTATCACGAAGCGCACCTGCCCGACGCCGTGGTCTTCGCCGAGTCGACCGAAGAAGTGCAGCAGATCGTGCAGCTCTGCGCCCGCCACAAGACCCCGATCATCCCGTTCGGCACTGGCACCTCGCTGGAAGGCCATATCAGCGCTCCCAACGGCGGCATCTCGCTCGACGTCAGCCGGATGAACAGGATCCTGCAGGTCAACGAGGCCGACCTCGACGTGGTGGTGCAGCCTGGCGTCACCCGCAAGCAGCTCAACGAATACCTGCGCGCGACCGGTCTCTTCTTCCCGATCGATCCCGGCGCCGACGCCTCGATCGGCGGCATGACCAGCACCCGCGCCTCCGGCACCAACGCAGTGCGCTACGGCACCATGCGCGAGAACGTGCTGTCGCTGCAGGTCGTGACGCCCGACGGGCGGATCATGCAGCTCGGCCGCCGCTCGCGGAAATCGAGCGCGGGCTACGACCTGGTGAAGCTGTTCGTCGGCTCCGAAGGCACCCTGGGAGTCATCACCGAAATCACGCTCCGCCTCTACGGCACGCCCGAATCCATGGTCGCGGCGACCTGCGCTTTCGACAGTCTCGAAGGCGCGGTCAACACGGTGATCCAGACCATCCAGTCCGGCATCCCGGTGGCGCGCATCGAGCTGATGGACACCTATACCGTCGACACGGTGAACCAGTATTCCAAGCTCACATTGCCGCAGAAGAACCTGCTGCTGCTGGAATTCCACGGCACCGAGGCCGGCACCAGGGAACAGGCCGAGATGGTGCAGGCCATCGCCGCCGAGCATGGCGGCGGCGACTTCGCCTGGACGAACCAGGCCGAGGAGCGCAGCAAGATGTGGCAGGCCCGCCACGACGCCGCCTGGGCCGCCAAGGCCTACAAGCCGGGCTGGGGCATGTGGGCGACCGATGTCTGCGTGCCGATCAGCAAGCTCGCCGAATGCATCCTCGAGACGCAGAAGGACATCCAGGCCAACGGCCTCTACGCGCCGATCGTCGGCCATGTCGGCGACGGCAATTTCCATCTCACCATGATGGTCGATCCGAACGACCCGACCTACCTGCCCAAGGCCGAGGCGCTGAACGACCGCATGGTCGCGCGCGCCCAGAACCTGGGTGGCACCTGCACCGGCGAACACGGCGTCGGCATCGGCAAGATCAAGTATCTCTACGCCGAACACGGCGAGGCGATGTCGCTGATGCGCGCGATCAAGAAGGCGATCGACCCGGACAACATCATGAACCCGGGCAAGATCATCGGGCCGATCAATTAGTCATCGCCGGGTGAAGCTCCGAAGCAAACTCACCCGCCCGAGGCGACGATGCATTCCTTGACGCGCTTCCAGGCGGCGAGGGCGCTCTTGCCGAGATTGACGTCGTCGCGATCCTCGCTGCCGCCCAGCAGCATGCTGTAGCCGCCCTTGGTGGCGATGATCTCGATCGCCGCCGGCGGCAGGGCCACCCACATGCGCTTCCCGTCGGCCGCGATCGTGTTGTCCCATTGCATGCCGTTCGCCGGTTCGCGCAGGGGAACGACGATGGAATTGGGGAACTTGCCGTTGCGGCCTTCGGCGCGGACGCTGAGATAGGAATAGCCGTCGGTGCGCATCGCCAGGATGTCGTCGCGGCCGCCGACGCGACGGAAGGCGCGGCAATTGGTGACGCCGCTCTGCTCCTTCGTCCGCGAGAAGTTCCAGCTGTCGAAGCCCTTGCCGTAAGGCTGCGCGTTCTGCGCCAGC
>WOUR01000124.1:561-1125 GCA_009772935.1 Rhodospirillaceae bacterium | reverse complement strand
CCCTGGGGCGGCGCCTGCTGCGTTTCGCAAGCTGCAGCTCTAGCCGCTCGTGAGGTTGGATTTGGCCGGTTCATCGCGCTGCCAGAACCGGACGAGGCTTGCGCGGTTGCCGAAGACGAACCGGTTCACTGCGAGCGAGAAGAGGATCGAGGACCACAGTGTCACGAACATCAGGTGGATGTAGTGCAGGCCGAATGGCGCGTGGACGAACGTGAAGTACGCGTAGAGCGAAATGCCGAACAGCACCGCAGCAATGGCGGCGCGCGCATCCACATCACGGAACAGCAGGCCGACGATGAAGGCCGAGAGGATCGGCATCGAGAACAGGCCATTGAGCTGCTGGAGCAGGTTGATGATGCTCACGGCGTTGGCATAGACCGGGATCAGCACGACCGCGATCCCGATCATCACGGCAGAGGCCGCGATATTGAGCGTGCGCACGCTTGCCTGGGGGTTCACGTACTTCTGGTGGATGTCGCAGATATAGAGCGCGGCCGAGGAATTGAGGATCGCGACGAAGTGCGTCGCGACGCTGGTGACGAGGATTGCGGCGAACGTTCCGGC
>WOUR01000124.1:0-554 GCA_009772935.1 Rhodospirillaceae bacterium | reverse complement strand
TTGTAGGCGACGATGCCGGGCAGGACGACGATGGCCGGCACGATCATCAGCCGGATCACAGCGGCAGCGAGCACGCCCTTCTGCGCCTCGCGCACCGAGGGTGAGGCCATCGCGCGCTGGGTGATCGACTGGTTGGTGGACCAGTAGAATATCTGGATGAACAGCATGCCTGTCAGCAGTGTGGGCCACGGGATCGGCGAATTACTGTCCCCGATCAGGGTCAGGCGCTCGGCCGGGATACCGGAGAAATCGAAGCCGATCGCCTGAAGCGCAAGGAACACCAGCAGCAGGCAGATCAACAGCAGACTGGCGCCGCTGAATGTCTCGGAAATCGCGACGGCGCGCAGGCCGCCAAGGACGCCATAGCCTGCGCCCAGCGCCGCGATGCAGAAGCCGACCATGACCAGCGGCAGATCGATGCCGAACACGCTGCGCAGGAACAGCGCGCCGGTATAGAGCGCCGATGGCATCGCGATGACCAGATTGCCGAACAGAAACAGCGTCGAGATCATCGTGCGGATGCGGTCGTCGTTGTAGCGCCGCTCGAGCAGTTC
>WOUR01000079.1 GCA_009772935.1 Rhodospirillaceae bacterium | reverse complement strand
GAGCATTGCGCGCTGGATTTGACGCGGGGTGGAGCAGCCCGGTAGCTCGTCAGGCTCATAACCTGAAGGTCGTAGGTTCAAATCCTGCCCCCGCAACCAGCTTAACTTGCTTGGTAAGATCCGCGACAAAGGCCGCTCCCTCACGGGGGCGGCCTTTGTTGTTTTGGCGCACGCGAAGCTGGTCCCTTGTATCTGCGCCTTCGCTAATCTCGCTCGACAGGGCATTCGCTTGGGCGATCGTCAGGATACCAGCGAGGTCACCGTGTACGTCGATCGTTAGTTTGCCGTCCGCCGGCGTCAGCACGATTCTGCTGACCAGCGATCGTAGACGCTCGGCCGCTTCGGTGCGCGACCCGTCTTCGTCGCCGCAAAGCGCGGCGGCCAAGCCTGTCACCTGTTCCCGATAGAAGTCCGCCATCTTGGGATGAAGAAGCGGCGGCGGCTCTTCCGCGTGGGCAAGCTCGGCCTCGAACTGCGCCTTGCGACGTTCGAGCCCGTCCATCTTCGCCTTCATCGACGGGTGGTACATACCGTCAGCAATGGCGTCGACTGTGGATTTGATCTGCTTGTCGATGCGGCCGAGCTCCGCCCTGGCTGTCCCCAGTGAGGCGCGTCCATCTATCCGCAGCCGGTTCATTTCCCGCGTGAACTCGTCGCAGAATTCCCGAAACAGGGCCGGGTCCATGAGCTTGCTTTTGAGCGCGCCGAGAACCCGCTCCTCGAGCTCCGTCCGCTTGATCGCCAGCCGATTGCCGCAGGTGCCCTTGTTCCGGGCGGTCGAGCAGCCGACGTGGGTTGCCGAGATCATCGAGTAGCCGCCACCGCACACGCCGCATCGTGTCAGGCCCGACAGTAGATAGCGGGCCCGGCGGCGCTCCCAGATACCATTTGCCTCGCCGGTCTCGGTGTTCTGTTTGATGGTCTGTTGGCGCACCTTCGCCGCATCCCAAAGTTCCTGCTCGACGATGCGCAAATCCGGGGCTTCCTGAATTATCCATTCCTCGCGGGGATTGAGGCGTGACACGCGCTTGCCGTTATCTGGATCCTTGATGAAGCGCTGCCGATTCCAGACGATCCGGCCGATATACATTTCGTTGTTCAGGATGCCGTTGCCGCGTTTCCGGCTGCCGTAGATCGTGGTGAAGCCCCAGTCGCGGGCTGCTGGCCCCGCTATACCGTCGCGATTGAGCCCTACCGCGATCTGCTTAGGCGAAGCCCCAGACACATATTCGCGGAAGATGCGGCCCACGACCTCCGCTTCTGCCTGGTTGATGGAGCGGTCGCCTCGGATCGGCTCGCCCTTTGCGTCGAATCTCTTCACCACGTCATAGCCGTAGGAGTTGCCGCCGCCGGATTTGCCGTCCTCTATCCTTCCACGCAGTCCGCGGCGGACCTTGTCCGCGAGATCCTTGAGGAAAAGGGCATTCATTGTGCCTTTCAACCCGACATGCAGATGCGTCACTTCTCCTTCGGACAGCGTGACAATCCTCACATTGGCGAAGGCAAGTCGCTTGAAGAGACCGGCAATGTCTTCTTGATCGCGCGATAGCCGATCCATTGCTTCCGCGAGAACGACGTTGAAGCGTCCACGAAGCGCGTCTGTGATCAGCGATTGGATGCCGGGCCGCAACAGGGAGGCGCCGGAGATCGCCTGGTCGGAGTATTCCTCGACGATGTGCCAGCCTTGCTTTTTCGTATGGACCCGGCAAATGCGGAACTGATCGACGATCGACGCTTCGCGCTGATTGTCGGAGGAATAGCGGGCGTAAAGGGCGACCTTCATCAGACGGCACTCCTTGAGAGGGTCAGGAGCGACCCGTGCGGCGCTCCTCCATCATCTTCTCGTACCATTGCCGCGCCGCGCGGCGCGCGAGCAGTCGTACCAACTCGACCAGCCGCGGATCGGGGTCGACGTGGCCCGGCACGGCCTTCGTGTCCGGTTCCGTGCCCGGCCCGACCGTGTGGTCTCCGATGGGCGGTCTTTGCAGCATGGCGCCGTCCGTGGGGAAAAGCACTAGTTTGAGCGCTAAGATCGGAGGCGATGCGACCGCAGACAATTCGGTTGTGAGGCGTAAGATCGGCGGTGCCCGCCAGGTGATCGCGCAGGCTTTCGCAGGAACGCCAAGTCTTTCGCAAAGGAGCGTCGCACAACGACCTGTGCGTTTCGGTCTGTCGAACGCTCGCCAAGCAGGATCGAGGTGTTTTCATGAAAGGAATGATGATACCTTTACAAGGCTAATGTCAATATATGCCTAGTTTAGGTAACATGCCTTCTACTCCCTCAACACCGAAGACTCGCGCCCTTGCCCTCGTCCGGAAGAGGGGAATCGCCCGTGCCCGCGAGTTCAACGCCGTCGGTGTTCCCCGGGTCTATCTGAAACGGATGCAGGAAGAGGGGCTCCTGGTTCAGCGTGGGCGAGGCCTCTACCAATTGGCCGACGCCAAACTCTCGCCAGCCCACAGCCTTGCCGAGGCTGCCCGAATCGTTCCTCACGGGGTCATATGTCTTCTTTCGGCGCTGCAGTTCCATGAGCTGACGACCCAGACGCCTCACGAAGTCTGGATGCTCATCGGATGGAAGAAATGGGCTCCGACGCGACCACCTGTCTTGCTCCGGATCATTCGGGCCACCGGCGAGTCGCTCACCGCCGGCATTGAGCTTCACAGGATTGAGCGGGTCCTGGTTCCGATTACCGTCCCGGCGAAGACGGTAGCCGATTGCTTCAAGTATCGAAGCAAAGTTGGACTGGACGTTGCGATCGAAGCCCTGCGCAACTGTCTTCGCAATCGCCGAGCTACCGCTGACGAGCTCTGGAAGTACGCCACCATTAATCGAGTGCAGAACGTGATGCGACCGTATCTTGAGGCCCTCTTGTGAATCGAAAGGGGCGCCCCCGAAATGTCGCCGCATCGGTGAGGGCGCGGTTAACGCAGCGCGCCCGCGATAGGCAAGAGAACGTCCAGTTGGCGCTGATTCGCTACGCAATCGAGCGGTTGCTGTACCGACTCGGTCTTTCTTCCCATCGTGAAGAGTTTGTCCTCAAGGGGGCGATGCTCTTCAGTCTCTGGGCGCCTACCCCATATCGCTCGACCGGCGATCTTGATCTTCTCGGATTCGGCGATCCGACGCCCGAGCGCATCGTATCGGTGTTTCGCGATATCTGCTTGCTCGCCGCCGCCGATGATGGCGTTGCCTTCAAGCCGGAGACAATCCAGGCGCATGTGGCGCGGCTTGAGGAAGAATACAGCGGCATCCGTTTGACGTTGGACGCGGACATCGCCGGGGCGCGGTTGCCGCTTCAGATCGACATCGGCTTCGGCGACATCGTCACCCCTGGAGTACAGGACATAGACTACCCATCGCTGCTCGACATGCCTTTGCCGCACCTGCGAGCCTACCCGCCGGAGACCGTGGTCGCGGAGAAACTTCAAGCGCTGGTAGCTCTTGGGTTGCTCAACAGCCGGATGAAGGACTTCTTCGATCTATGGGCCATCTCGGAGACCTTTGCCTTTGCCGGATCGACGCTTGCCCATGCCATTCAGGCGACGTTCGAGCGACGCGCAACAGCCATTCCGCTGCAGGCACCTATCGCCCTGACAGAAATCTTCTCCAGTGATCCAACGAAGCAAGCACAATGGCGTGGCTTCCTGCGGCGAACTGCCATCGCTCTTGCGCCAGCTCCCTTGCCGGATCTTCTTCATCGCATCAGTGATTTTGTAATGCCTCCACTGGGGGCTTTGCACGAACACGCTACGTTCACCAAGAACTGGACGCCTGGAGGGCCTTGGCAATGAACGACTTCTCTCCAAGCGAGGCGTCCCTTCCTACTTGGGCGGATGCGGACTTTTCGCGTCAGTTGCCGACAATAGCGGCAATTGGTGAGCAGCAGAATGTCGAGTTCAAAGAGCGGCTTCCTGCGCAAGTGCGCGACCTCGCGAAAGAGATTGCTGCCTTTGCGACCTCAAACGCCGGAACTATCCTGCTCGGTATCACCGACAGTGGCGAGATTGTCGGCTTATCCGACTGCCAGACACAAGACGGTCGAGCTCAATTGATCCAAAGGCTCGAGGGCTTGTGTGCCAACATCATTCGGCCAACAACAACCCCTTCGTTTCGATTCGGTGTCATTGAAAACCACGTCGTGCTGGCTCTCCAGGTGCCGAAGGGCGATGCACCCCTCTACTACGTCGGTAACGTTCCCTATCTTCGGCAACTGACAGCGGCGCGGCCGGCCGAACCGTTTGAGGTCATTGACCTTGTCTTGGCATGGCATCGGGCCCGCAATCCCGAGAGCAGCGAGAGTCCGACGGCTGCCTTTGTGAGCCGTGTCGCCATTCTGGTGAACGACGTTCTGGTTCATGCCTGTGAATTGACCGATCGCCAGGTCAACCCATGGCTCGACGAGTGTCGCAGCACTCTTGCCTTCCTTGCGCAGACGTCGCGCGATCTCGCTGCAAATCCACCTGAAGACTGCTCAGATTTGTCGCCCTCGCTCGAGGCGCTATCTGCAGCACTGGATAGGGTCGCCCACCAGCGGCTGACGCTTAACAGCGGTTGGAGCGAGATGGAGGCCGCCGCAAGCGCCGCCACGGAGCAAGCTCAAGAAATCCGGAAACGATGGGTTGATACGACTAGGATTGATCCAGAATCTATTGCCGGAGTGCGCGACGTCGTGAGAACGACCCAGCGTAAGCTGACAGGGCTCGCATCTCGCCTCGAAGAAATGGATGATCAAAACCGTCTCGATGAAGCGCGTTCCGAGGCAGCGAACTATGGTCTGTTTCTTCTAAAAGCAGCAACGTTCGGTGTTGGCTTGGGTGCGCCGCCCCGGTTAGCCGAGTTGCTCAAGATCGGACGACAGCTACGCGAGATTGAAACTCGCCAGATCTATATGGACGGGGGGCAGTCAGTACGGAAGATCATGGAGGACATACGGGATGCGAGCGAAAGATTGACCAAGTGGCTCGTCGATCTTGAGTGATAAAGCGGGAAAGACCGCAAAGAAGCAATGGCTGGAATTCCTCTACTGCCTTGACAAGTGTGGCTTATGTCGCCCGAGCTTGGGCGTTACCAGAGCGAGAGGGCTGCGCTGGCTTCCGTGACGGATTGGAGGTCGAGAGAGAGTCTTTCGGCCGTCCGTCGTGGAGTATCCCTCATGGCAAAGGCCGTTCAGAAGATCATCCTCAGCGCCTCGCGCGACATCCCCTTCAACAAGCTGGTGCTCAGCCAGTCGAACGTCCGGCGCCTGAAGGCCGGCGTTTCGGTCGAGGACCTGGCCGAGGACATCGGCCGGCGCGGGCTCCTGCAGAGCCTCAACGTCCGGCCGGTCGTCGACGTCGAAGGCGCCGAGACCGGCCAGTTCGAGATCCCGGCCGGCGGCCGCCGCTACCGGGCCCTCGAACGCCTGGTCAGGCAGAAGCGCCTGTCGAAGACGGCGCTCATCCCCTGCATCGTGCGCGACCCTGGCGCCGAGGTGTCGGCGGAAGAGGATTCGCTGGCCGAGAACGTCCAGCGCGTCGCCCTGCATCCGCTAGATCAGTTCCGCGCCTTCCAGACGTTGCGCGACCAGGGCGCCGGCGAGGAGGAGATCGCCGCCCGCTTCTTCGTCGCGCCCGCCGTGGTGAAGCAGAGGCTGCGCCTTGCCGCGGTGTCCGGGAAGCTCCTCGACGTCTATGCCGAGGATGGCATGACCCTGGAGCAGCTCATGGCCTTCACCGTCACCACCGACCACGCACGGCAGGAGCAGGTCTGGGAGGCGCTTCAGCAATCCTACGACAAGGAGCCGTACTCGATCCGACGCCAGCTCACCGAGAGCGCCGTCCGCGGCTCGGACCGGCGGGCGCGGTTCGTCGGTGCCGAGGCCTACGAAGCTGCTGGCGGCGTCGTCCTGCGCGACCTGTTCGAGGACGACAGCGGCGGCTGGTTTGAGGACGTCGCCTTGCTCGACCGGTTGGCGACCGAGAGGTTGGCCGCGGCGGCCGAGAGGGTCGCCGCCGAAGGCTGGAAGTGGATCGAGGTGGCCGTCGATGTCCGCTATGGTCATACGCATCATCTTCGGCGACTCGACGGCGTGACGCTCGAGCTCACTCCGGCCGAGCAGGTGACGTTCGACGCTCTGACCGCCGAGCAGACGAAACTCGAGATCGAATATGAACGTGCAGATGAGTTGCCGGACGAGGTCGATGCGCGGCTCGGCGAGATCGAGGCGGCGCTTGCGGCCTTCGAGAACCGGCCGGTGCGTTATGAGCCGGCCGAGATAGCGCGCGCCGGCGTGTTCGTCAGCATCGACGCCGATGGACAGCTTGCTGTCGATCGAGGCTATGTCCGGCCGGAGGACGAGCCGTCAATGCCAGTCGGCGGTGAAGGACCGGCGGAAGGCGAGGCCCGTAACGCCGACGGGACGGCACTTGCCGCCTCTGATGTGCAGCGCACCGTCATCACCATCGGTGGCGGCGAGCTGGATGATGCGGCTGGTCAGCGAGCTGACCGCCCACCGCACCCTGGCGCTGCGGGATGCGGTGGCGAACGACCCGCAGGTCGCCCTGACGGTGCTGCTGCACAAGCTTTGCTTTGATACCTTCCAGCACAGCGCCTTCGGCGCATGCCTGGAAGCCTCGGTGCGGCATGTGCTCTTCCCCGTCCAGGCGGCCGACCTGAAGGACAGCTCCTCCGCCATGGCGGTCGCCGAGCGCCACGAGGCGTGGAAGGCTGAGCTGCCCAAGGACGACGACGCGCTTTGGGACTGGCTCGCGACCCTCGACGACACCCGCCGGGTTGCGCTGCTCGCCCACTGTGTCTCGTTCGGGGTGAATGCCCTCTACGAGAAGGGCGATCGTTACGGTGGGCCGGGTGTCTCGGCGCACGGCGTCCAGCATCGTATCGCCCAGGCCGACCGGCTCGCCCGTGCCGTCGGCCTCGACATGGTCCAGGCCGGCTGGCGGCCCACCGTCGACAACTACCTCGGCCGCGTCACCAAGCCTCGGATCCTCGAAGCGGTTCGGGAGGCCAAGGGCGAGCAGGCGGCGCAGCTCATCGACCATCTCAAGAAGGCCGAGATGGCGAAGGAGGCCGAGCGGCTGCTCGATAGCACGGGCTGGTTGCCTGAGCCGCTGCGGCTGGTCGACAGCGGGGACGTGTCGGACTCACCGACCGACGCGGTCGAGGCACTCCCGGCTTTTCTCGCTGATGGCGACGGGCAGGATGCTGCGACGGACGGATCGGAGCCGAATCCCATCGCCGCCGAATAGCGACGACCCGTGGGGCGGCTTCGGCCGCCCCGCGTTTTCGCCGCCAATCGTTGGATAAGCCCGGCCGCCGTGCCGGGCTTCTTCCATTGAGAGATCCGCCATGACCGATCCCAAGGCAGAGGGAGAGGACGGCCGGGACGGGTTTGAGCCGGCGGGGTCGAGAGAGAGCACCTCCTGGCTCGGACCGTTCCCGCTCTCCCGAGGTCTCCTCCATGTCGAGTCTTTCCACCTCGGCGGTCGCGCACGCGCCGCTGCGCCCGTTCGCCTCCTTTACAGCCAATCTGTCCAATGGCGTTGTCACCGCCGCACATCTTCTTCTCCCTCACCTCGAACGCGGCGGCCGCATCGATGCGGTCATCCTGCGCGCCGCCATGGAGCACGCCTTCGGCGGCTCCGATGCGGCCGGCGCCTGGGACTGGAAGACCGCCTATGACGCCTGTGAAGCGGCAACCATCCTGTTCCTCCGCAAGTTCGGCCCGGCCATCCGGGCGCGGGCTGGGTCGCCGGCGGCCGAACTGTCCATGCTCAGCAAGATCGCGGCGCTTCTTCCTACACATACGCGACGCTCTGAGGAGAGCCAGGCGCTGCAGCAATTCTCGACGCCGCTTGCGCTCGGGTTTGTCGCCGCCAGCGCTGCGGCGATCGCCCCGGCCGATCTCGTTCTTGAGCCTTCGGCAGGGACGGGCCTGCTCGCCATCTTCGCCGAACTTGCCGGCAGCGGGCTGGCCCTGAACGAGCTCGCGGAAACCCGCGCGACTTTGCTTCGGCAGCTCTTTCCGAGTGCTGCGACGACGCGCTACGACGCGGCTCACATCCACGACCATCTCGACGATGCCGTGCGCCCGAGCGTCGTGCTGATGAACCCGCCGTTCTCGGCCGCGGCGCGTGTCGACGGCACTGTCGCGGACGCCGCCCTCCGCCATGTCGCCTCCGCACTTGCCCGCGTCGCCGAGGGCGGACGGCTGGTCGCGATCACCGGCGCCAGTCTCTCGCCCGACCACCCGTCATGGCGCGAGGCCTTTGTGCGCCTCCAGGAACGCGGCCGAGTCGTGTTTAGCACTGCCGTCGATGGTCGGGTCTATGCTCGACACGGCACGACGGTCGAGACGCGGCTGACGGTCATCGATCGTGTGCCCGCCGACGATCCGAGAGCATTTCCGGCATCACCGGGCATGGCGCCCGACGCTGCCACGCTGCTTGAGTGGGTGACCATCTGCGTTCCATCGCGCTTGCCTGTTGACGGCGCCGTCGCGCTTCGGGCACCCGTCCATCCCGTCGCGGTCAGACCGAGCCGCAGGCCCACACAACAGCCGCTCGCCGTTGCGGGCAGTTCGCTGGAAAGAGCGGGCACTGAACTCGCCTACGTAACCGTCGATTGGAAGCCGGCCGAGGGCGGCGGCCTCACCGAGGCCCTGTACGAAGGATACGACCTTCAGTCGATCCGGATCGCCGGCGCGCGGCCGCATCCGACGCGCCTCGTGCAGTCGGCGGCGATGGCGTCCGTCGCTCCGCCCAAGCCCGCCTATCGGCCTCATCTTCCAGCCAATGTCGTCAGCGCCGGCCTGCTGTCCGATGCCCAACTCGAGAGCGTCATCTATGCCGGCGAGGCACATGGCGGCCATCTCGCCGGATCGTGGGTGGTGGACGAGACCTTCGACACCGTCTCGGCGGCGCCCGACGACGCGCCGAATGCCGTGCGTTTCCGGCGCGGCTGGATGCTGGGCGACGGTACCGGCGCCGGCAAAGGCCGCCAGGTCGCCGGCATTCTTTTGGACAACTGGCTAAAAGGCCGCCGTCGGGCGGTGTGGATCTCGAAGTCGGACAAGCTGATCGAGGACGCCCAGCGCGACTGGTCGGCGCTCGGCATGGAGCGGCTGCTGGTGACGCCGCTCGCCCGCTTCCGCCAGGGAACGCCGATCCGGCTCGAGCAGGGCATCCTTTTTGCCACCTACGCCACGCTACGAACCGACGCCCGCGAGGAAAGGGTTTCGCGGGTCCGCCAGATCGTCGATTGGCTGGGGTCGGACTTCGACGGAGTGATCGTGTTCGATGAAAGCCATGCAATGGCCAATGCCGCCGGCGGCAAGGGGGAGCGCGGCGACCAGGCACCCTCGCAGCAGGGCCGTGCCGGTCTGCGCCTGCAGCATGCTCTGCCCAATGCCCGTATCATCTATGTCTCCGCCACGGGCGCGACCACGGTGCACAATCTCGCCTACGCCCAGCGGCTCGGACTGTGGGGCGGCGAGGACTTCCCCTTCGCTACGCGCGCCGAGTTCGTCCAGGCGATCGAGGCCGGTGGCGTCGCCGCCATGGAGGTGCTCGCCCGCGATCTCAAGGCGCTCGGCCTCTATGCGGCCCGGTCGCTGTCCTACGAGGGCGTCGCGTACGAGCTGGTCGAGCACGCGCTAACGCCGGAGCAGGTCCGCATCTACGACGCCTATGCCGGCGGCTTTCAGGTCATCCATAACAATCTCGACGCCGCCCTGCAGGCCGCCAACGTCACCGGCGAGCGCGGGACGCTCAATGCCCAGGCGAAGTCGGCGGCCCGGTCGGCCTTCGAGTCCGCCAAGCAGCGCTTCTTTTCGCACCTCATCACCTCGATGAAGACGCCGACACTGATCGGGGCGATCGAGCGCGACCTTTTAGCCGGCCATGCCGCTGTCATACAAATCGTCTCCACCGGCGAGGCCTTGATGGAACGCCGGCTGGCCGACATCCCGACCGAGGAATGGGGCGACGTCCAGGTCGACATCACCCCGCGCGAGTACGTGCTCGACTATTTGGCGCACAGTTTCCCGACCCAGCTGTTCGAGCCCTTCACCGATGGCGAGGGCAACCTCTCCTCGCGGCCGGTCTATCGCGACGGCCAGCCCGTGCAGTGCCGAGACGCCGTCGAGCGCCGTGACCGGCTGATCGAGCGGCTGGCCTCGCTCGCTCCTGTGCAGGGCGCGCTCGACCAGATCGTGCAGCGCTTCGGCACCGATCTGGTCGCCGAGGTGACGGGCCGGTCGCGGCGGATCGTGCGTAAGGGGGACCGGCTTTGCGTCGAGAACCGTCCGGGCTCCGCCAATCTCGCGGAAGCGCAGGCCTTCATGGACGATGACAAGCGCATCCTCGTCTTCAGCGATGCCGGCGGCACGGGCCGCTCCTACCACGCGGACCTGGGCGCCCGGAATCAGCGCCTGCGGGTTCACTACCTACTGGAGGCGGGCTGGAAGGCCGACACGGCCATCCAGGGGCTGGGGCGCAGCAATCGCACGAACCAGGCGCAGCCGCCCCTGTTCCGGCCGATCGCCACCGACGTGAAGGCCGAGAAGCGCTTCCTGTCGACCATCGCCCGGCGGCTCGACACGTTGGGCGCCATCACCAAGGGCCAGCGCCAGACCGGCGGCCAGGGACTGTTCCGCTCGGACGACAATCTCGAATCTCCCTATGGCCGCGCTGCGCTGCGGCAGCTCTACCTCCTGTTGTTCGCCGGCAAGGTCGAGGGTTGCTCGCTAAAAGCCTTTGAGAGCGCCACCGGACTGCATTTGACTGACCAGGACGGCAGCCTGCGCGAGGAGCTGCCACCGATCACGACCCTCCTCAATCGGCTGCTGGCACTCACCATCGGCTTGCAGAACACGCTGTTCGGCGTGTTCGGGGATCTTCTGCGGGCGAAGATCGAGGGGGCGCAGGCCTCCGGGACCTACGACGTCGGCGTCGAGACACTGACCGCCGAGAGCCTGGTCGTGACCGACCGGCGCTCGCTCTATGTCCATCCGCAGACCGGCGCGGAGACCCAGGTGTTCACCATCCGCCGGCGGGAGCGCAATCGGCCGTTCTCACTCGCCGAGGCGCTGGATCGAGCGGACGACCCGCGCGCCTTGCTGCTGGTGAACGCGCAGTCCGGCCGCGCGGCCGTGCAGGTCCCGGCGGCAAGCCTCATGCTTGACGATGGCGAGGTCGAACGCCGTGTCCGCCTGCTGCGGCCAATGGAGCGGACGGCGATGCCGTTGGCGGCGCTGGCGCAGACGCACTGGGAGCAGGCCAATCGCGTCGCGTTCACCGAAGCCTGGGAGCGGGAACTCGTCGAGATTCCCTCCTTTACTGACAGCGATCTCCACGTCGTCACGGGATTGCTGCTGCCGATCTGGAAGCGCCTGCCGGACGATTCGATGCGGGTCTACCGCCTGCAGACGGACGCCGGCGAGCGCGTGATCGGCCGGCTGGTCTCACCGGCCTGGGTGGCGCAGGCCGTCAGCGCCGATGGCGTGAGCATCGCACCGGCCGACGCTTGGTCCGCCGTGCTTGACGGTCGAACCATCCTCGAACTGCAGGACGGGCTGAGCCTGCGCCGCGCCAGGGTGATGGGCCTGTTCCGGGTGGAGCTCTGCGGCTTCACCGACGGCATGGTCGATCGCCTGAAGGCGATGGGCCTGATCTCCGAGATCATCGCCTGGAAGCTGCGCCTGTTCGTGCCGACCGGGGCAGACGGGCCCTCGATCCTCGGCGCGTTGATGGAGCGCTACCCGATCGTGCGCATCGCCGATCGGGTGACGGCTTGAGGACGCCGTCATGTCGTCGCCCGCCGCCGACCTGGCCCGCCTCCTCGCGCGCAATGCCGAGGCGGTGTGCCGCCACTATCTCTCCAACGGTCATCGCGAGGGCCGCTACTGGCTGGTCGGCGATGTCGCCAACGCGCGGGGCCGCAGCCTGTTTGTCCGCCTGAGCGGACCGGACCATGGCAAAGGCGCCGCCGGCAAATGGACCGATGCCGCCACGGGCGAGCATGGCGACCTTTTAGACCTCATCGCCCTCAATCGCGGTCTCGATCGCCTGCGCGACGCCCTGGACGAGGCACGTGCGTTCCTCGCCTTGCCGCCAGACCAGATCGCTCCACGGCAGGATCGTCTTCCCGCGCCGCGCGGTTCGCCCGAATCCGCACGGCGTCTCTACGCCATGTCCAGGCCGATTGCGGGTACGCTGGCGCAAAGCTACTTGCACAGCCGCGGCATCGTGACTGTGCTCGACGGTGATCCGCTGCGCTTCCATCCGCGCTGCTACTACCGCCTCGACGAGGACAGCCCGACCGAGACCTGGCCGGCCCTGATCGCCGCAGTGACAGACCTTGGCGGCAGGATCACCGGAGCCCACCGCACCTGGCTCGACCGGTCTGGCCAAGACAAGGCGCCGATCGACTCGCCGCGACGGGCCATGGGTCATCTCCTCGGACATGGTGTCCGCTTCGGCGAGGCCCGCGACGTGATGGCCGCCGGGGAGGGGATCGAGACCATGCTGTCGCTGCGCAGCGTGCTGCCGACCCTGCCGATGGTGGCCGCGCTCTCGGCCAACCACCTCGCGGCCCTGCTGCTTCCACCGACACTGCGCCGTCTCTATGTCGCACGCGATGCCGATCCAGCAGGTGACGCTGCGATGGCCAGCCTGTGCAACCGCGCCGAGGCTGCCGGAATCGAGGTGGGGAGCCTGTTGCCCCGCTTCGACGACTTCAACGAGGATCTCCGCCGCCTGGGAGCAGAAAGGCTTCGAGCATCCGTGCGCCGGCAGCTCGCCCCGCAGGACGTCGTTCGCTTCCCGGGCTTGGCGACGGCCGCGACGGGATGAGCACGGGCAGGGGGAATCGCTTCCTAGCCGGTCGCTCTGTTGCCCTTCGGATCGGACGCGCCCCGGCCTTCTAGAGGGGCGATCGGACGGCAGGCCGCCCGGTCCCGCAACGGCAGACCTGCGGCTTTCTTCCCCTGCCGGCTTCGCCGGCATTCCTCGCGAGGCAAGAAAGCCTCGGTCCGCCGTCCTCCGCTCTGCTCCGGCCACAAGCGCGGTGCGGGACCGTCCTGCCCGCCGTCTGTCGACGCCCACGAAGGCCGCGATGGGCGCGGCCGATCCGACAAAGGACATCACCATGGCAACCAACGACGATCCCGAATTCGAGCCCGTGCACGCCTCATCCCCGACCGATCACGCCCTCACCGAGCTGCAGCTCTACGGTCATCGTCCCTTCCAGGACGAGCCCGATCCCCGGCCACTCCCGGACGCTCAAAGCGTCGTCGGCGCCGTCGTCGACATCTTCGATGCGTTCGTCTCGACGCTCACCGACACCCGTCTCGAGCCCGATCTCGAGGAGCTGCTGTGGTCGGCCGTCAATCTGTTCCATCGCGCCATCCAACGGATCGAGCGCGAACTCGACGGTAACGAGCAGGCGCAACGCCGCAGTCAGAAGGAGCAGAACGGTTCGGAGGTCCGCTCGGTCGAGCTCGAGCGTCTCGTCGCCGAGGGCCTGACCCTGATCGAACGCCGCAATGCCCTAGAACTCTTCCGCGACCAGGCCGCCGATCGCTTCGAGGTCCATACTGGCTCGGCCTGGCGGCCGCGCACCGGGTCGATGGTCAACCATCGGGCGCTCACCGCGGCAATGATCGACAGCCGGGACTTCCTGGCCGCCCGCCGCCGGGCCGACACGGAGCTGCTGGTGCCGGCCGGTTCCAAGATCGCCTTCACCGGTGGTGCCGACTTCAACGACCATCGCCTGATCTGGAGCATGCTCGACAAGGTCCGCGCCAAGCATTCCGACATGGTCCTGCTGCACGGCGGCTCGCCGACCGGCGCCGAACGCATCGCCGCCCGCTGGGCCGACGACCGCAAGGTGCCGCACATCCCGTTCAAGCCGGACTGGACCCGTCACGCCAAGGCCGCGCCGTTCAAGCGCAACGACCAGATCCTAGAAGTCCTGCCGATCGGCGTCATCGTCTTCCCGGGTTCGGGCATCCAGGAGAACCTGGCCGACAAGGCCCGGAAGCTCGGCATCCCGGTCTGGCGCTTCGGTTCGGGCGGCGCATAAGCGCCGCCTTTTGGCCAACCTCACATTCGACAGTAGATTGATCGCGCCATGGTGGTGGTGGAAGGCGCAGCCGTTCGATCCTTGTCACGGAGATCCACCATGCTTGTCATTGGCATCGTTCTCAGCGTGTTCGGGCTCGGCTTGTTCTGCTGTCTCCTATTCACGCTCGCGATCTATGCGCTTCCCTTCCTTGCCGGACTGACGGCGGGCCTCGCTGCCTTTCACAGCGGGGCCGGTGTCATCGGCGCGCTCATTGTCGGTTTTCTGACCGGCGGCGCGACCTTGGCGTTGGGACAGATTGCCTTTGCCACCATCCGTACACCGCTGATCCGCGCCATCATCGGCCTGCTCTACGCCGTGCCGGCAACGGTCGCTGGCTATCAGGTGTCGTTTGCGCTGGCCGGCATCGCCATGTCCACCGGCGGGTGGCAGACGGCATTCGCCGTTGGCGGCACCGTTCTCTCTGGCTTCACGGCCTTCTCGCGCATGGCGCTGTTTGTCCCGGCGTCGGACGGGTGGGGCATCGGGAGGACTTACTCGCCGGTTAGCTGGCAGCCGCACGACCAGAGACGGTGACGCACTCCGCATCCTCATCGTCGAGGTTGGCGAAGGTGGGCGGTGAATGCTCGTTATCATGTGGTGGCACCAAGGCAGCCCTTGGGAGCCCTTACATAGAGTCCGCGTCCTCGGCACGGCCGACGAGATGCTGTGGCGAGTTCATCGTCTACGCCGGGCCGGTTGGGGACGACGCAATCCTTTCTCTACGCTACGGCCGTCTTCTCTTCGCCCGGCATGCCGGACCTCTTGCGCAGGACCCTTCAGGTTAGCCACGACTTCTCGTGAGGATGCTGTTCGGCGCACGACCCACGGCCTCTCCTTGGCTTGATCTAGCCGTAGGACGGCTGCGCCTCGATCGCCTGAGCCGCAACGGCGTCGGTTCGACTTTCTTCCCCTGGGCTTTGCCCATTCCTCGCGAGGCAAGAAAGTCGCTCCGCCGCCATCCTCCGCTGTGCTCCGGCCCGCGAGCGGGTGCAGCGTCGATCGCCTCCGGCAAACGATC
>WOUR01000078.1 GCA_009772935.1 Rhodospirillaceae bacterium | reverse complement strand
CTGGGCCGGCCGGGGCTGGGCGGGCTGCTGAGCCGGCATCATCGTCTGCACGATGGCGCGGATTTTGGCGGCTTCTGCCTCCTGCGCCTTCTTGAACTCTTCCTCGCTGATGAAGCGGTCCTTGTTGAGGTCCATCTCTTCGAACTGCTTCAGTGCGTAGCCGGTCAGTTCGACGCGGTCGATCTGGCCGTCCTTATTGGTGTCGATCTCGGCAAACTTGCGCATGGCGATCTTCTTGCGCATGTCGAACGGCAACAGGTTCTTGGCCTGCGGCCCATCGGCCGGGCCGGCAAGAATCACGTATTCCGCGCCGCTGATCTTCGTGTCCTTGTTCTTGTCGAGTTCGTCGCCCTGGCGCAGCTGCATGTCCATGAACTCGTTCAGGGTCATCATGCCCTGGCGGCGACGGGATTCGGCCTGCTGGCGCTCGGCGGCCTCGCGCTGCATGGCGCGCTGGATGATCAGGCGAACCTCGGGCTCGGTGACCTTGTTGTCGCGGTCGGTGTCGTAGTTGTTGAACTCCGCATGGACCAGCGCCTCTGCCTCGGCGCGCTCGACGAAGCCGTCGCGGTTGGTGTCGAGGTTCTGGAATTCGGCGCGGGCGCGGCTGCGGCGCTCCTCGAGCGGCGGCAGGCCGGGCGCATCGGCCGGCGTCACCGGCGGCTCGACGACCTTGATGAACTCTTCGACCGACAGCTTGTTGTCCTTGTTGGTGTCGAGAGTCTCGAAGGACTTCATGCGGTACTTCAGGAAGTCGGCGCGGGTGACCTCGCCCTTCTTGTCGACGTCGATGTCGACGAACCACTGCGGCAGCGGAATCGCGGCACCGGGAGCGGGGACCGCGGCCGCGGCGGGCGGCGTGGCGGGCTGCGCCGGTGCCGGTGGGGCGGCCTGGGCCGGCGGCTTGTTCTGGGGCCAAGCCTGGGTCGGAGGCGTCTGGGCCATCGCCGGGAGGGCGAAGCAGGCTGCAGCAGTCAGGAAGAGGGTCGGGCGGAACATGCGATTCATTGCGGTGAGCCCGCTATTGGAAGGGGAGATTTCGTATCGGTTGCAAAGAGCGGCGTGTCAATGTCCGCCAACCAGAGCCAACCTGCGGCGCAATCGCGCCGAAAGCATGGCATTCTTCCATTTGAGTTGCACGTCCGCTCGGGATGAGCCATCGTATTTGAAATGCAGACTCCGAAGAAGGGTCGCAAGTACTTGGGAGGACAGGGTAATTTCGCTACGTCGGCGTGTGTAATGCGTCGGCCTGCGAAACCGGCATTCACATGGCAGGACCATCTTCATCTCGCGGCTCGCCGCTTCTCAGCGTGCGCGACGTGTCCGTCCGGTTCGGCGGTATCGTCGCCCTCGATGGCGTAACCTTCGACGTATTTGCCGGCCAGATCGCAGGGCTGATCGGGCCAAATGGCGCCGGCAAGACGACGCTCTTCAATTGCCTGAGCCGCCTGTACACACCCAACAGCGGCGACGTTCAGTTCGAGGGACGGACCATCCTCGACCGGCCGCGGCATGCCATCCCCAAGATCGGGATCGGCCGCACGTTCCAGAACGTGGCCCTCTTCGACAACATGTCGGTCCTCGACAACGTGAAGGTCGGCTGCCACAGCGTCAGTTCGACCAGCTTCTTCGAGAACGCCCTCCGGCTGCCCAAGGTCAAGGGCGAGGAGGAGGCGATCACCCGGCGCGCCGAGGAGCTGATCGCCTTCATGGACCTGGTGCCCTTTACCCACGCCTTGGCCGGCCCGCTGCCGTTCCCGATCCGCAAGAGAGTCGAGCTTGCCCGCGCGCTGGCCTCGAGCCCCAAGCTGCTGCTGCTCGACGAGCCGGCGGCCGGCCTGAACCACGATGAGATCGAGGTGCTGAAGGGGCAGATCAAGCGCGTGCGCGACCTGCAGCACGTCACCGTGCTGCTCGTCGAGCATCACATGAGCCTGGTCATGTCGGTGTCGGACAAGGTGGTGGCGATCGATTTCGGCAGAAAGATCGCCGACGGCACGCCCACCGAAGTTCAGCGCGATCCTGAAGTGATCCGCGCCTATCTGGGGACCGCGTGATGGCTGCGCTTCTTGAGGTGAGCGGACTGAAGGCCTTCTACGGACAGACCCAGTCGCTCTACGACGTCGGCTTCGAGATTCCCATGGGCGGAATCACGACGCTGCTGGGCGCCAACGGGGCCGGCAAGACGACGACGCTGCGGGCGATCTGCAACATGGTCCGCACCGATGGCACCATCCGCTTCGACGGCAAGAACATCCGCGGCATGGCGACGGAAGAAATCGTCCGCCAGCGCATCGCCCACGTGCCCGAGGGGCGCGGCACCTTCACCACGCTGACCGTCGACGAGAACCTCCGCATCGCGGCCTATACCCGCAAGGACAAGCAGGCGGTGAAGGACGAGCTGGAGCGCGTGTTCGTCTACTTCCCCAGGCTGAAGGAACGCATCCAGCAGCAGGCCGGCACGCTGTCGGGCGGCGAGCAGCAGATGCTGGCGATCGCCCGGGCGCTCATGCTGAAGCCCCGCCTGATGCTGCTCGACGAGCCGTCGTTCGGCCTGGCGCCGCTGATCGTGCTGGAAATCTTCCGTATCCTGCGACGCATCAACGAGGAGGAAAAGGTGAGCATCCTGCTGGTCGAGCAGAATGCGGCTCTCGCTCTCGACCTCGCTACGCACGCCTATGTGCTTGAAACCGGCAAGGTCGTGATGTCGGGCCCTTCCGACGTCGTGAAGAACGACGAGAACGTCCGCAAATCCTACCTCGGCTACTGAGGCAGCCCACAATGGAACAGTTACTTCAGCAATTCGCCTCAGGCCTCGCCAACGGCGCAATCTATGCCTGCGTGGCGCTCGCGCTGGTCATGATCTACGTGTCGACCGACCACATCAACTTCGCCCAGGGCGAGATGGCGATGTTCAGCACCTACATCTCCTGGCAGCTGATGAGCTGGGGGATGAGCTTCTGGATCGCCTTCATCCTCACGGTGATCATCTCCTTCGCAATGGGCGTGCTGATCGAGCGGCTGATCCTGAGGCCGCTGCACAACGCGCCGGTGCTGTCGATCATCGTGGTGTTCATCGGTCTTCTGGCGATCTTCAACTCGATGGCCGGCGCCTTCTGGAGCTACCTGATCAAGGAATTCCCCTCGCCGTTTCCCAAAGCCGACTTCGGCATTGCCGGCGTGATCGGTCCTCATCAGCTGGGCGTCGTCCTGGTTACGTTGATCGTGCTGGGGCTCCTGTTCGCGTTCTTCCGCTACACGCCGCTTGGCCTCGCCATGCGCGCGGCGGCGCAGAATCCGCAGATGGCGCGGCTGGTCGGCGTCCGTGTCGACTGGATGCTGGCGCTGGGCTGGGGACTGGCAGCGTCGGTGGGTGCAGTGGCGGGCATCATGGTCGCCCACATCGTCTATCTCGAGCCCAACATGATGGGCGGCATCCTGCTCTACGCCTTCGCGAGTGCACTGGTCGGGGGCATCTCCAATCCCGCGGGCGCGGTGGCCGGCGGCTTCATCGTCGGCATCCTGGAAAACATGGTGGCCTATGCCGGCAATCAGATCGAGAAGGCGACCGGCGTCTACATCATCGGCAACGGCGAGAAGCTCACGGTGGCACTGATCATCGTCATCTTCGTTCTGACGGTCAAACCCGCGGGCCTGTTTGGCCGCGTCGTCGTGCGGAGGGTCTGATCATGGCCGCCTCGTCGAAGAAGTGGGTACTGGGCGCCATCGTGTTCGCGGTGCTGGTGCCGCTGCTGCAGCCGGTCTTTCCGGATGTCGTCTCCAACTATCGGCTGTTCCTGGTCAGCACGATGATCATTGCCGCGATCGCAGTGCTCGGGCTCAACCTGCTCACCGGGTTCAACGGCCAGTTCTCGCTGGGCCACGGCGCCTTCTACGCGGTCGGCGCCTACACCGCCGCCATCCTGATGGACAAGCTGAACGTGCCCTATTGGGCAACGATCCCTGCGGCGGCCATCGTGTGCTTCATCGTCGGCTACCTGTTCGGCCTGCCGGCGCTCAAGCTGGAGGGGCACTATCTCGCGCTCGCGACCTTCGCGCTGGCGCTCGCGGTGCCCCAGATCCTGAAATACAAGTGGCTCGAGGGTCTGACCGGCGGCGTCCAGGGCATCGTGCTGATGAAGCCGGAAGTGCCGTTCGGCCTGCCGCTGAGCGAGGATCAGTGGCTCTATTACTTCTGCCTGCTGGTCATGATCGTGCTGTTCTGGGGGGCAGCGAACATGCTGAACAGCCGCAGCGGCCGAGCAATGATGGCGATCCGCGACCAGTATCTGGCCGCCGACACGATGGGCATCGACACGGCGCTCTACAAGACGGTGACCTTCGGAATCAGCGCAGCCTATACCGGCATCGCCGGCGCGCTGTCGGCCTCGGCCATCGCCTTCGTGGCGCCCGACAGCTTCGGCATCTTCCTGTCGATCAAGTTCCTGATCGGCCTCGTGGTGGGAGGCATCGGCTCGCTGCTCGGTTCGGTGCTCGGCGGCATCTTCTATGTGCTGGTCGATAACTCGGCGCAGTCGCTGACCCAGTTCATCCGCAATGACCTCGGCCTGCCGTTCGACCTGTCGGCCTACACCGTGTTCGGTGTGCTGCTGATTGCGATCATCTACCTGATGCCCATGGGCATCGCCGGCGGCCTCTACATGGCCTATCGCAAGCTGCGGGGTGCACGGGCGTAAGCCGGACCCTGTTCGTCGGAAAGTCGCCGGAAGGCGGCCTTCTTTCTGGCCGGAATTCGGATGAAGCTCCGGCAGGCGTCAGTCCACTTGGGAGGAAAAGCAATGCGTACAAGCAGGCGTGGTTTCGTAGCGGGTGTGTCAGCGTTGGCGGTGTTGGGCACGAAGTCGGCCTTCGCACAGAAGAAGTACGACGACGGTGCGACCGACAAGGAAATCAAGATCGGCCATACCGGCCCCTATAGCGGCCCGGCGTCGTCCTACGGCCAGATCGGCAAGACGATCGAGGCATTCTTCAAGTCGGTGAACGAGGCGGGCGGCGTCAATGGCCGCAAGATCAACTTCATCACGCGCGACGACGGCTACTCGCCGCCGAAGATGGTCGAACTGGTGCGCCAGCTCGTGGAGCAGGACAAAGTCCTGTGCCTCTTCAATACGCTGGGCACGCCGACCAACACGGCGATCCATCGCTACATGAACCAGAAGAAGGTGCCGCAGCTCTACGTGGCCACCGGCGCCTCGAAGTGGGGCAAGCCGAAGGAGTTCCCGTGGACGATGGGCTTCCAGCCCGACTACCACACCGAGGGTGTCGTCTACGCCAAGCACATCCTGGCCAACATCAAGGACGCGAAGATCGGCGTGCTGATGCAGAACGACGACTACGGCAAGGACTATTACGAAGGATTCCGCGAAGGCCTTGGCAAGGAGACCGGCAAGATCGTCAAGCACGTCACCTTCGAGGTGACGGATCCGACGGTCGACAGCCAGGTCATCCAGCTGAAGGATTCCGGCGCCAACGTCTTCTTCAACATCGCGACCCCGAAGGCCGCCGCCCAGGCGATCCGCAAGGCAGCCGACATCGGCTGGAAGCCGGCGCAGTACCTCAACAACGTGTCCGCCTCGGTGGGCTCGGTGATGAAGCCCGCCGGGCTGGAGAACAGCCAGGGCATCATCACGGCGCAGTACCTCAAGGACCCCACGGACAAGCAGTGGGAGAACACCGACGACTTCAAGGCGTGGGTCGCCTGGATGGACAAGTGGATGCCGGGCGCCAACAAGGCGGACGCCAACCACGTATTCGGCTACGCCGTTTCCAACCTGATGCTGGAGACGCTCAAGAAGTGCGGCGACACGCTGACCCGCGAGAACGTCATGAAGCAGGCGGCCAACTACCAGAAGTACAAGCTGCCGCTGCTGCTGCCGGGCATCACGATCAATACCAGCCCGACCGACTATTACCCGATCCAGTCGGTGCAGCTCGCGCGCTTCAAGGGCGAGACGTGGGATCTGTTCGGTGACGTCATGTCGGCTGAAGGTTCCTGAAGCCAAAGCTTCCTCGACGATGCGAAAGGCCGCCGGCAACCCGGCGGCCTTTTTGTTTGTCCCGCACTGCAGCATCGAAGGCCTGGGGTGGGCAGGATTTTTTCTTTCCAAGCCGTCCGTTCTGCGCAACGATATTCCGCATAATGAATCAAAAGTAGGGAAGAAACGGTTCATCCAAGGGAGGCAACATTGAAGACGAACAGGCGTACCT
Source organism: Rhodospirillaceae bacterium (assembly GCA_009772935.1). Classification (GTDB taxonomy): domain Bacteria; phylum Pseudomonadota; class Alphaproteobacteria; order Reyranellales; family Reyranellaceae; genus Reyranella. The sequence goes on along the minus strand of WOUR01000078.1, from coordinate 2,450 downwards.
TTCTGGGCAGCGTGTCCGCAGCCGCTGTCTTGTCGACGTCAGGTCGGGCGTTCGCGCAGAAAAAATACGACGAAGGTGCGACCGACAAGGAAATCAAGATCGGCCACACCAACCCGTACAGCGGGCCGGCCTCTTCCTACGGCGTCATCGGCAAGTGCGAGGAAGCCTACTGGAAGAGCGTCAACGAGCGCGGAGGCATCAACGGCCGCATGGTCAAGTTCGTGACCATGGACGACGGCTACAATCCGGCCAAGACCGTCGAAGTGGTTCGCCAGATGGTGGAGCAGGACAGGGTGCTGTGCCTGTTCAACACGCTGGGTACGCCGACCAATTCTGCGATTCACCGCTACATGAACCAGAAGAAGGTACCGCAACTCTACGTTTCGACCGGCGCTTCAAAGTGGGGCAAGTACAAGGAGTTCCCGTGGACGATGGGCTTCCAGCCCGACTACCACACCGAAGCCGTCATCTATGCCAAGCACATTCTCGCGACCGTGAAGGACCCCAAGATCGGCGTGCTGATGCAGAACGACGACTACGGCAAGGACTACTGGGAAGGCTTCAAGGAGGGACTCGGCAAGGACGTCAACAAGGTGGTCAAGCATGTCACCTACGAGACGACCGACCCGACGGTCGACAGCCAGGTGATCCAGCTCAAGGATGCCGGCGCCAACGTGTTCTTCAACATCGCGATCCCGAAGTTCGCTGCCCAGGCCATCCGCAAGGCGGCCGACATTGGCTGGAAACCCATCCAGTACCTCAACAACGTTTCGTCCTCGGTCGCCTCGACTCTCAAGCCGGCCGGTCTCGAGAACAGCCAGGGCCAGATCACTGCGCTCTATCTGATGGATCCCACCGACAAGCAGTGGAACGACAATGCCGAGATGAAGACCTGGCGTGCCTGGATGACCAAGTACATGCCGGGTGCCAATCAGGACGACGGCAACTACATCTTTGCCTATGCCGTCTCGACGCTGATGGAAGAGACGCTGAAACGGTGCGGCGACACGCTGACGCGTGAGAACCTGATGAAGCAGGCCACCAGCTTCAAGAAGTACAGGGTGCCGCTGCTGTTGCCGGGCATCACCGTCAGCACCAGCCCCACCGACTATTACCCGATCCAGTCAGTGCGACTGGCCAAATTCAAGGGCGAGACCTGGGAGCTGTTCGGCGACATCATGTCCGCCGAGGGGTCCTGAGCATCCAATCTACGACTGAACGCAAGGCCGCCGGCATCGTCCGGCGGCCTTTTCTGTGGTCTCGACTCCGCAGGAGGCTAGCGATCCGCTGGTTTGCGCTGCAGCGCCTGGCGGCATTCGGCGGTGTCGATGCGGCCATTCTTGTCGACGTCGCAGCGCGTGAAGTTGCGGTCGGCGCCGGCCATGAACTCCGTCAGGGTGACGGTCCCGTCCTTGTCGGTGTCGAGAAGCTGGAAGTAGCTCGATTGCTGGCCGGCCTGACGGTCCGTCGGGAGAACGCTGTTGCCGACGGCGGGCGTGCGCGCAAACAGCTCGTCCTTGCTGAGCTTGCCGTCGCCGTTCGCGTCGAGGCGCTTGAACCTCGCCTGCTGGCCGGTCTTCCATTCCTCGATCGTGACCGCGCCATCCTTATTGGTATCATAGCGCATGACGCCGCCGTCGGTCCGCGCCGGTCGGGTCGAGGGAGCGGTGGGAGCCGGCTGGGGAGCGGCCGTGTCGCCGGGGGCGGCGACGGCGGGTCCGGCCAGTATCAGGACGGCGATCGCGAGCAGGGAAAGTCTCGGCATGGTCTATCCTATGGGTTGTATCGGGAGGCGGCAATGCACCCGCCATTTCGGCGATTGTGTACTTGACGTAGCAAACCCTATATAGGGTACGGCGACAGGCCGGCGTCAAAATGCAGTCGTCTCCATTACCTGGAGACTGAAATGGAGAAGGATAAGATCGAGATTACCGCCGCGATGATCGAGGCGGCGGCGGAGGCCTTGCGCCCCTATTTGTCGCCGCAAGAGTCGGTTAGTCAGATACGGAGGATGGCTGAGGCCGCGCTTTTTGCTGCGCTTGGGCCGCAACAAACTCATTCGTGATCTTGCTCCGCAACTTGATCATTCGATTCCAGATGTTCTTAAGCTGGGCGACTGTAACACGATGGGCCAGCGCGAACGAAATCGTCTCGTTGGTATGAGATGGATCTGACCGGCTGACCTTCCCGCTATCGGTGGTCCACCAAAGGCCATGCGCGCAATTGTTGCGTTCAGTGGTCAACGATTCAAATTCAGTGATGATTTCGTCATACGCGACGCTTCTGTCCTTGTTTGCGGGGGCCTCCTCTAGGAGCGCCCGCATGATCGCTATTCTGGCCTGCGTGCTATTTGTTAGCGCCGATGGAAAACTGCCCCACCTCGCCGAAGTAAAACTGACCCATCCGGGCAAGGATGTCGGCCTTTTGCGGGCCGTCGATGCTGAGCCAGG
>WOUR01000001.1 GCA_009772935.1 Rhodospirillaceae bacterium | reverse complement strand
CGGCAGCCGCGGAAGCCGCGGCGGCGGCGGCGGCCGAGGAGGCTGAACGCGCCGCGCGCCGCAAGGCGAAGCCGGTGCTCACCGAGGCGGAGCAGAAGGCCGCCCGCGACGCACGCTACGCGGCCCGCAAGGCGCGCAAGGGCAAGCGATAGTCACTGGAGACGCCGTCAGCGTCTCCGTCTGGACGGACATGCACTACCTCATCCTGAGGAGACGCGCGAAGCGCGTCGTCTCGAAGGATGAGCTACAGGCGTGGTGCGCGTGCCCATCCTTCGAGACGGCTGCTTCGCAGCCTCCTCGGGGTGAGGTTGGTATTGGTGTCAATATGGTACGTCCTGCTCGGACGGGCCCTTACAGCGCTCCGCCCGTCAGCGACGCGCGCTGGCTGATCTCGATGTGGTTGCCGTCGGGATCGCAGACGAACGCATACCGCACCGTGTCGCCCAGCACGCGCGGCTCGCCGCCCGAGGCGCCACCGCGCTCCAGGATGCCGGCATATTCGGCCAGGCAATCCCACACCTGCACCGTCATGTAGCGATAGCCGGGCCCGCGCCACTGGCCGATCGCGCTCTCGACCTTGCCCTGCTCGGCGACCACGACCAGCGAGTCGCCGCAACGATAGCGGCCCTCCCCGACGCGCTCGAACTGCATGCCATGCGTCCAGAACCGGTCGTGCTCAGCGGGGTCGTTGACCCGGAGCAGGACCGCGATCCCCACGACGCCGTCGCGGCCCTTCGGCACCAGGGTCACCTTGTTGCCGTCCGGATCGGCGAGCGGATTCGGTGCCGCCAACCCGTCGCGCGCGATCTCGAGGCCGATGATGCCCGAGGGCGGCACGTCGGGCAGGGGCCCGCGGGCATGGTTCATCTTCAGGATCGAGCCGTTCATGTGGTGACGGTGCTGCTGCATGCCGCCCCCCAGCTTGCCCATATGGTCGTAGGGCAGGCCGACCGTGTGCTGCCAGAAGGCGAGCTGTTCGTCGCGCGTGGTGGAGAAGAGGCCGACGTCGAGATGCTGCTTGGCGAGGTTCATGGCGCCAGTGTAGCGCGGGACGGGACACAAATCTTACAAAGCCCGCCACGACGGCGCTGCATGGCGGACCTAGAACCGGGGCGGGGAGAAGATACCGGCGGCTGGGGAGCCGCCGGTGGAAACGTGGGAAGGGGCTTTCGATGATTCGCGCCATGATTGGCACGGTCGCCGTGCTCGCCGGTTTTGCCGTCGTCGAACGCTCGATGGTTGCCGGCAACGGCCAGGGTGGGACGTGCACGGCGCCGCCCGCAGCTTCCGAGTGCCCGGGTGACGTGGCTCCTGGGTGCACGTCATCGACGCCGGTGTCGGCGCGGTTTGGATCGACAGACGGCAGTCATCCCAAACCCGTCGTCTCGACCGGATGCCTTCGTTCATTCAGCCTATGGCCGGATCGAACGCGGCGGTGACCGTCAGATCTTCAGGTCGCTGAAGAAGTCGTTGCCCTTGTCGTCGGTGATGATGAAGGCCGGGAAATTCTCGACCTGGATGCGCCAGATCGCTTCCATGCCGAGCTCGGGATACTCCAGCACCTCGACCTTCTTGATAACGTCCTGCGCCAGGATGGCGGCCGGGCCGCCGATCGAGCCGAGATAGAAGCCCTTGTGCTTCTTGCAGGCGTCGACGACCTGCTTGCTGCGGTTGCCCTTGGCCAGCATGACCATCGAGCCGCCATTGGCCTGGAAGAGATCCACGTAGGAGTCCATGCGGCCGGCCGTGGTCGGGCCGAACGAGCCCGAGGCCATGCCGGTCGGCGTCTTGGCCGGACCGGCGTAGTAGACCGGGAACTGCTTGAAATAGTCCGGCAGGCCCTCGCCGCGGTCGAGCCGCTCCTTGAGCTTCGCATGCGCGGAATCGCGCGCCACGATCAGCGTGCCGCTCAGGTTCACGCGGGTCTTCACCGGATGCCTGGTCAGCACCGAGAGCGTGTGCGCCATGCCCTTGTTGAGGTCGACCGAGACGACGTCGCCCGAGAGCTGCGCCGGCTCGACCTCGGGCAGGAACTGCGCCGGATTGTGCTCGAGCTGTTCGAGGAAGACGCCGTCCTTCGTAATCTTGCCGACGGCCTGGCGGTCGGCCGAGCAGGAGACGCCGATGCCGATCGGCACCGAGGCGCCGTGACGGGCGATGCGGATCACGCGCACGTCGTGGCAGAAATACTTGCCGCCGAACTGCGCGCCGATTCCCATCTGGCGCGTGAGTTCCAGCACCTTCTGTTCCATCTCGCGGTCGCGGATGGCGACGCCCTTGTTGTTGCCTTCGCTCGGCAGGTCGTCGAGGTAGCGCGTCGAGGCGAGCTTCACCGTCTTGAGGTTCATCTCCGCCGAAGTGCCGCCGACCACGATGGCGAGGTGATAGGGCGGGCACGCGGCGGTGCCCAGCGTGCGGATCTGGGTATCGAGGAACTTGAGCAGCGAGGCCTCGTTCAGCACGGCCGGGGTCTGCTGGTGCAGGTAGGTCTTATTGGCCGAGCCGCCGCCCTTGGCGACGAACAGGAACTTGTAGGCGTCGCCGTCGGTCGCATAGATGTCGATCTGCGCCGGCAGGTTGGTGCCGGTCTGCACTTCCTTGAACATCGACAGAGGCGAGACCTGCGAATAGCGCAGGTTAGTCTCAGTGTAGGTTTTGTAGACGCCCTTGGCGATCGCTTCCTCGTCGCCGCCGCCGGTCCAAACCGCCTGGCCCTTCTTGGCCATTACGATGGCGGTGCCGGTATCCTGGCACATCGGCAGCACGCCGCCGGCCGAGATGTTGGCGTTCTTCAACAGCTCGAGCGCCACGTAGCGGTCGTTGGCCGAGGCCTCGCCGTCGTCGAGGATGTTGCGGAGCTGCTGGAGGTGGCCCGGGCGCAGCAGGTGGGAAATGTCGTGGAAGGCCGCGGCCGTCAGGGTGGTCAGCGCCTCGGGCGCGACGGTGAGCACGTCGCGGCCGTTGAATTTGGTGGTGCCGACGAAATCCGAGGTGAGCTTGCGGTACGGCGTCGTGTCCTCGTGGCTCGGGAACATTTCCTGAAACTGGAACTCGGGCATGCGTCTTCTCCTGGCGACCCTGTCGGGGCGCCGGTTTCCTGCCGCAGCCGGGCCGCGGCGTCTACCTACTTCTTTCGGAAGCTGTCGAGCTTGACGACCTTGGAGGCCGCGTCCTCGGGCTTGGCCGCTTCGGCGGTCGCTGCCTCGCCTTCGGTCCCGGCGGTCTCTCCTTCCGGCGGGGCCGGCCGCTTCTCCGGCACGGGCAGCGGGGTCGGCTCGGCCGCGCCTTCCGGCCTCTCGGCGGAGACCTTCTCTCCCGTGGCCTTGTCGCGGCGATCGAACTGGAGGCCGAAACGGACCGACGGGTCGACGAAAGCGGAAAGCGCGGCGAACGGGACCTTTATGCGCTCCTGCTGCTTGTTGAAGCTGACCGTCACCTCGAAATCGTCCTCGCGGATGATCAGGCCCCAGTACTGGTGCTGGAGCACGATGGTCATCTCGTCGGGATACTTGGCGCGTAGATAGTCCGGCAACTCCACGCCGGGATCGTTGCTGCGGAAGCTGATGTAGAAATGGTGCGAGCCCGGCAGTCCCGTTTCCGCGACCTGAGTCAGCACGCGTCGAACGACGCTGCGCAGCGCATCGTCGACGAGAGCGTCGTAGTGAAAGCGATCGTTCATGGCCTGTCGGAAATTTGTGAAAGCATCGACCCACCCTGCCGGAGAGTCAACGATGGCAATAGCCGTCAATTGGCCGGAAGGAAAGTGGGGGGCTTCTGTTGCCCGGTGCCCCCCGGACCGCGCTTACGTCCGCTGTTTAGGCGGCAGCAGCGAGTGTAACGGTGTTATCGTTAGCACTTGTGAATGGCCCGTCACGGCGGAACCATACCGGGCAAAAACCGCGCCTTTACCACGCTCGTCGATCCTGGTTCGCCCCCATCGGTTCCGCCCAAGGGCGGAGAGGAATGGTGGAGGCGCCGGGTACTGCCCCCGGGTCCGAAACGCTTATTTCACGCGGCGTTTATCGCCATAGTCGGTTTCCCGACACCCTCCATATAGGCCCTTCCACCGGCTTTTTGAAGGTGGTTGGGCCTCGATCCTTGCCCGCCCGGCGCGAATCCCCGCATAACATCCGGCGAAAACAAGGACAGCGAACCGATGCCCCTCTCCAGCGACCAGCAGGCAGAAATCGATCAGGCCCGGGCCGTGGCCCAGCCGACCTTGCGTCCGGTTGCTCCGGCGCTGGAGGAAATCCTCTACCGGGCGCTCCCCGTGCTCGATCACGGCTTCGTCCGCGTTGTCGACTACATGGGCGACGATGCCGCCGTGGTGCAGGCGGCGCGGGTGAGCTACGGCCGCGGCACCAAGAAGGTCAGCGAGGATCGCGGCCTCATCAACTATCTGATGCGGCACCGCCACACGACGCCGTTCGAGATGTGCGAGATCAAGTACCACGTGAAGCTGCCGATCTTCGTGGCGCGGCAGTGGATCCGGCACCGCACCGCCAACGTGAACGAGTATTCCGCGCGCTACTCGATTCTCGACAACGAGTTCTATCTGCCGAAGCCCGAGCACCTCGCCGCCCAGAGTGCGATGAACCGGCAGGGCCGCGACCAGGTCCTCACGGGCAAGGAAGCCGAGCGCGTCTTCGGACTGCTGAAGCAGGATGCCGAACTGGTCTACGAGCACTATCTCGAGATGCTGAACGAGGGCGAGGGCGGCGCGCCGCTCGATCCCGAACGTTCGGGCCTCGCGCGCGAGCTGGCGCGCATGAACCTGTCGCTCGGCTTCTATACCCAGTGGTACTGGAAGACGAACCTGCACAACCTTATGCACTTCCTGTCGCTGCGCGCCGATGCGCACGCGCAGTACGAGATTCGCGTCTATGCCGAGACGATGCTCGACACGCTGAAGCGCTGGTGCCCGATCAGCCATGATGCCTTCGTCGAGTATCGCCTGGGCGGCACGCACCTCTCCAAGACCGGCCTCGCCATCGTGAAGCGCATGCTGGCCGGCGAGACCGTCGACCAGAGGTCGAGCGGCATGAGCGCCCGCGAATGGCGCGAGCTGATGGCGGCGCTCGGGCAGGCGACGTGATCCGCGATCCCGGACGGCTCCGGCTGCTGCGCGAGCGGCCGCGCGACAATACGGCGATCGAGGAGATGAACGAGGCGGCGTTCGGGCCGGAGCGCCAGCAGAAGACGGTGTACCGGTTGCGCGAAGGCGTGAAGCCGATCCGCGAACTGTGCTTCGTGGCGATCGACCAGAAGGACCGGATGGTGGCTTCGATCCGCAACTGGCCGATCCTGATCAACGACCGTTGGCCGGCGGTCATGCTGGGCCCGCTCGCCATTTCACCGGAACTGCGCGGCCTGGGCTACGGCAAGGCGCTGATGTGGCATTCGATGGCGCAGTCGCGCATGCTGGGCCACAGTCGGATCATCCTGGTCGGCGACCCCGAGTACTACAATCAGTTCGGATTCCGCCGCGATCTCGCGCTGAATATCCAGCTCCCCGGCTGGGTCGAGGACCGCCGCTTCCTCGCCCTCGAACTGGTTGCGGGCTCGATGATCGGTGTCCATGGCCTGGTCGGCAAATGGCGCCCCGGCTGGCGACCGAAGAAGGCCCGCCAGCGCAGTTAGATTTCTTGTTGTCGAAGGTCCGTGCCTGGCCGCTCCGCGAGGTCCTTTGCTTGCTCTCAGGACGACTTTTCGCTCACTGCACCACGATCTTTGGTGCCGGGCGGGCGCCGCGCTGGTTTGCGGAGAGTTGCTTCCAGACTCGGCCGGCGACGTTCTTATAGACTTGCGCGTGGGCGCTGTCGGGCTTCGAGACAACGATGGGATGGCCGCTGTCGGACGTGGTGCGGATGTCGAGATGGAGCGGGACCTCGCCGAGGAACGGCACGCCGAGCTTGTCGGCCTCCTCGCGGGCGCCGCCATGGCCGAAAATTTCCGAGCGCTCGCCGCAGTGGGGGCAGAGGAAGTAGCTCATGTTCTCGACGATGCCGAGCACCGGCACCGCGACCTTGCGGAACATGTTGAGTCCCTTGCGGGCGTCGACCAGAGCGATGTCCTGCGGAGTCGAGACGATGACGGCGCCGGCCAGCGCGACACGCTGGGCGAGCGTGAGCTGGGCGTCGCCCGTGCCCGGTGGCATGTCGACGACCAGCACGTCGAGCGCGCCCCACTGGACGTCACGCAGCATCTGCTCCAGCGCGCTCGACACCATGGGACCCCGCCAGATCATCGGCGTGTCCTCGTTCACGATGTAGCCGATCGACATGGTCTTGAGTCCGTACTTCTCGATCGGCTTCAGCATCTTGCCGTCGGCCGATTCGGGCTTCTCGTTGACGCCGAGCATCCGCGGCATCGAGGGGCCGTAGATGTCGGCGTCGAGCAGGCCCGTCGCGAGGCCGTTGGCGGCGAGACCGAGCGCGAGGTTGACCGCGGTGGTCGACTTGCCGACGCCGCCCTTGCCCGAGGCGACGGCGATGATGTGCTTCACGCCCGGCACGTCGATGCGACCGCCGCCGCCGGTCGTCTTGCCAGCAGGGGGCGCGCCATGGCTGTGGCCGTGGTGGCCGCCGGGTGCAGGTGGCGGGGGTGGCGCTGCCCTCTCGGCCGTCATCACCGCCGTAGCGGACAGAACACCGGGCATGGCGCGGATCGCCTGTTCGCAGGCCTGGCGCAGCGGCTCGAGCGCCGTGCCGCGCGCGGGATCGACTTCGAGGGTGACGGCGACGTGGCCGGCCCGCGTCGCCACACCGCTCACCATGCCGAGCGCCGCGACGCTGCGACCCGTCACCGGATCGATCACGGTATCGAGAACCTTGCGGATGGCCGATTCGCTGATTTCCGCCATGTTCTGCTGCTTCCGCCGCGGCGCAATTTCGCGTCCGCCGCTTGATTGAAGGTGTGCCTGTGGTCACATATATGCAGCGCGTCTGGAAATCAAAAGCGACAACGCGCCTTGGCGCGGTAAGAAGCGGCAGCAGGGGCCCTTGAGGTGAAAATGGCGTGGAATAACAATGGCGGCGGCGGCCCCTGGGGCGGCGGCGGTGGAGGCGGCGGTTCCGGCGGTGGCGGTGGTCCCTGGGGCGGTGGCGGCGGCGGAAACGGTAACCGGGGCGGTGGCGGCGGTGGCGGCCCCTTCGGCTCGCGGCGCCCGCCTGACATGGAAGACGTCATTCGCAAGGGCCAGGAGCGGCTCAAGAATCTCATTCCTGGCGGTTTCGGCTCCTACAAGGGCATCGCCCTTGTGGTGCTCGGCGCGCTCGTGATCTGGCTCGCGACAGGCTTCTTCCGCGTGCAGCCCAACCAGCAGGCCATCCAGCTCGTGTTCGGCAAGCCCTACGGCAAGCCCGTCGAGCCCGGCCTGCACTACAATCTGCCGGCCCCGATCGGCAATGTCGTGGTCGTGAACGTGCAGGATCAGCGCCGCACCGTCATCGGCTCGCGCGGCGCCCAGGCGTCGACACCCTACAGCCGCGGCCCCCGTCCGACCTCGACGGAAAACCTGATGCTGACGGGCGACGAGAACATCGTCGACATCGAGTTCGCGGTGCTCTGGCAGATCAAGGATGTCTTCAAGTACGCATTCGACGTGCGCAATCCCGAGGAAAACGTTCGCGCCGGCGCCGAAGCCGCGATGCGCGAGGTGATCGGCAAGTCGAACCTCCAGTATGCCCAAACCGAGGGCCGCAGCCGGATCGAGCAGGACACCAAGGACCTGCTGCAGGGCATCCTCGACGAGTATGGGTTGGGCGTCCGCATCTCGCAGATCCAGCTGCTACGCGTCGACCCGCCGCAGGAGGTCATCGCGGCGTTCCGCGACGTCCAAGCCGCGCGTGCCGACAAGGAGAAGCTGATCAACGAGGGCAACACCTACCGCAATCAGCAGCTCCCCCGGGCAAAGGGTGAGGCGGAATCGATCATCCAGCGCTCTGAAGCCTATAAGGCGGAAACCGTGGCACGGGCGAGCGGTGACGCCCAGCGCTTCGACCAGGTCTACGAGCAGTGGGCCAAGGCCAAGGACATCACGACCGAGCGTCTCTACCTCGACACGATGGAAGAGGTGCTGCGCAACGTGAACAAGGTCCTGGTCGACAAGGGCACGACCAACAACGGCGGCGTTCTGCCCTATCTGCCGCTGCCCGAGCTGCGCTCGGGCCAGACTCCGGGTGTCGGGCCGCAGCCGCCGCGCGCCCCCCAGCCGCTGCCGGGAGCCACGCGATGAGCAACCGTTCGATCATTGCGCTGATCGCCCTCGCGATCGTGGGCTTCCTCGTAAGCCAGACCTTCTACACGGTCGACCCGACCAAGCAGGTCTTGGTCCGTCAGTTCGGCGCCATCGTAGGCGAGCCCAAGACCGACCCGGGCCTCTACGCCAAGCTGCCGCTGATCCAGGACATCCAGCGGATCGACCGTCGGCTGCTCGACTACGAAGCCGAGGAGTTCGAGATCATCGCCGGCGACCAGAAGCGGCTCGTGGTCGATGCCTATGCCCGCTACAAGATCGTCGCGGCCAAACTTTATGCGCAGACCGTGCCGGGAGGCGAGACGACCCTGCGCGGACTTCTCGACTCGCTGATCAACTCGGAGATCCGCGGCGTCCTCTCGTCGGTGCCCCTGCATGCGGTGCTGACCGACCAGCGCGCCAACCTCATGGACGACATCACGCGACGTGTGAACGTCAAGACCATGGAGTTGGGCGTCCAGACGGTCGATGTTCGCATCAAGCGCGCCGACCTGCCGCAGGCCAACTCCCAGTCGGTCTATAACCGCATGAAGACCGACCGGGAGCGCGAGGCCGGCCAGCTTCGCGCCGAAGGCGACGAGGAGAATGCCCGCATCAAGGCGACGGCCGATCGTGAGGTCGCCGTCATCAAGGCAGATGCCGGGCTGAAGGGGCAGATCCTGCGAGGCGAAGGCGATGCCGCGGCGACCGAGATCTACGCCAAGGCCTTCAGCAAGGACAAAGAGTTCTATGCGTTCTACCGGCGGATGGAGGCCTACAAGCAGGCGTTCGGTTCGGGTGGCTCGACCATGCTGCTGAGCCCGGACAACGACTTCTTCCGCTTCTTCAACGACCCCTCGGGGATCCCTGCCCCGAGGCAGTAGGAAGCATCCAGGATCGTACCGACCGGCGGCTGTGGCAGTCTTGTCACGCCGCCGGTTTCTTTTTGGTCAGGCGCCCAAAACCCCGCAAATCCGGGCCTGATAACGACCTCTTTATTTGCGCCACAATCGGCCCGCAGTTAGAGAGGAACTCTAACGCGCGGCGCCGGCCGTACCGACCGTTTGGCCTTGAGCGCCGTTGGAGGTCGGTCGTGATTCTAGCTGATTTTCAAGGCTATTTCAGAGGGGCCGCTCTCGCGGCGATCGCGTCGCTCGGCCTCGTGACGGCTGAGCCGGTATGGGCGCGCCAGCCGACGGAGAGCTTCTCCGAGCTGGTCGACAAGCTGATGCCGACCGTCGTCAACATCACGACCACGCAGAACGTGCCCCAGCAGGGACCACGCCTGCGCGACATGCCGCAGCTTCCGCCCGGCTCGCCCTTCGAGGAACTCTTCAAGGACTTCTTCGACAAGCGCGGAGGTGAGGAGCAGCAGAAGCGCCGCGGCACGTCTCTGGGCTCCGGCTTCGTGATCGACGGCGAAGGCTACATCGTCACCAACAACCACGTGATCCAGGGCGCCGAGGACATCACGGTCATCTTCCGTGACGACACCCAGCTCAAGGCCAAGCTGATCGGCTCCGACAGCCGCATCGACCTCGCGTTGCTCAAGGTGGAGCCGCCGAACAAGAAGCCGCTGCCCGCGGTCAAGTGGGGCGATTCCGACAAGTCGCGGGTCGGCGACTGGGTGATTGCCATCGGCAATCCGTTCGGCATGGGCCATTCGGTGACCGCCGGCATCATCTCGGCGCGCGGGCGGTCGCTGAACGATTCGCTCGACGACTACCTGCAGACAGACGCCGCCATCAACAAGGGCAATTCGGGCGGCCCGCTGTTCAACACCGATGGCGAAGTGATCGGCGTCAATACGGCGATCTATTCGCCATCGGGCACGAATGCGGGGCTCGCCTTCTCGATCCCGTCGAACCTCGTGAAACAGGTTGCCGACCAGCTGCGCGAATTCGGCAAGGTCAAGCGTGGCTGGATCGGCGTCAGCTACCAGAGCGTCACCGACGACATCGCCGATTCCTTCGGCCTCGACCGTGCCCGCGGCGTGCTGGTCGCCAATGTCACGGCTGACGGGCCGGCCGCCAAGGCGGGATTGAAGCGTAACGACATCATCATTTCGTTCGCCGGACAGGACGTGCTCGACCTGCGTCGTTTCCCGAAGATCGTCGCCAATACCCGCGTCGGCAACACCGTCGACGTCGTCGTCTGGCGCGGGGCCAAGGAAGTGCCCCTGAAGCTCCGGGTCGGCGAGCAGGAAGAGGCCGAGAAACAGAACACCTCGGCGCAGGGCCCGAAGAAGCCGAGCCAGCCCGACCAGCCGGTGACCTCGACCATCGAGCAGCTCGGCCTGACCCTGCAGAAGGTTACCGACCAGCTGCGCGAGCGCTATGGCCTGTCCGACCAGGTGAAGGGCGTGATCGTCACCAAGGTGGCGCCCAACAGCCCGGCCGCCGAGAAGCAGCTGCAGCCGGGCGACGTCATCCTCGAAGTCGACCAGAAGCCGGTGACGACGCCGCAGGAAGTGACCGATCTGGTGACCAAGCTGCAGCAGCAGAAGAAGCGCTCGGTGCTGCTCTTCGTCGAACGCCAGGGCGACCCGCGCTTCGCCGCGCTCAGGCTGCAGAAGTAGCCGAACTCAGACAAAGAAAAGGCCGCGCACCGCGCGGCCTTTTTTATTGAAGCGCGCCAGCTCGGGCTTCCTAACCGACCTTCACCACCAGCTTGCCGAAGTTCTCGCCCTTCAGCAGGCCCATGAAGGCCTCCGGCGCCCGGGCGAGGCCGTCGATCACGGTCTCGCGGCTCTTCAGCTTGCCCGACGCGACCAGCCCGCCGACCTCGTTCACGAAGTCGCCCATCAGGGCCACGTGGTCGGAGACGATGAAGCCCTGCAGGGTCAGGCGGCGCTGGACGATGGTGAACATCTTCTCGGGGCCGGCCATCGGCGTCGCATCCTGGTATTCCGAGATGGCGCCGCAGAAGGCGACGCGGCCGAAATTGTTCAGGCGCGCGAAGACGGCATGGAAGATCCTGCCGCCGACATTCTCGAAATCGGCATCGATTCCCTGTGGGCAAAGCTTGTCGAGCACAGCGCCGACGTCGTTCTCGGTCTTGTGGTTGAAGCAGGCATCGTAGCCCGCCTCGCGCACCGCCCACTGGCACTTCTGCTCGTCGCCGGCGCAACCCACGACGCGGGCGCCGGCGAGCTTGGCGAGCTGGCCCGCCACCTGGCCGACCGCGCCGGTTGCGGCCGACACGAACACCGTCTCGCCCGCCTTGGGCTTGCAGATGTGCTTGATTCCGTACCAGGCGGTGAAGCTCGGCATGCCCAGCACGCCGAGATGGGCCGAGAGCGGCAGGCCGGCGGCGTCGATCTTGCGCAGACCCTTGCCGTCATGGACCGTGTGCGTTGCCCAGTTCAGCATGCCCATCACGATGTCGCCCTTGGCGAAGCGCGGGTTCTTCGACTCGACGACCTCGCCGACCGAGCCGCCCGTCAGTGGCTTGTCGAGCTCGAAGGGCGGCGTGTAGGAGCGCAGCTCGGTCATGCGCGGGCGCATGTAGGGATCGAGCGACAGGAAGCGCTGGGCGATCAGGATCTGGCCCTCGGCGAGGGTGGGCAGCGAGACGGTTTCGGCGCGGAAGCAGTCTGCGGTGACGTCGCCCTCGGGGCGCCGGGCGAGGACGATCTGCTGGATGTCGGTCATGGGTCTTTCCTCTCTTCGAAGTCGCTGCGGCGATAGCCCTGCAGGTAGAGCAGTGCGGTGAGATCGCCATGGTCGATGCGGGCCGGCACCTGGGCCGCCACCGCCGGCTTGGCGTGGAAGGCGACGCCGAGACCGGCGGCCTTCAGCATCGGCAGGTCGTTGGCGCCATCGCCGACGCTTATCGCGTCCGCGCCGGTAAGGCCACGCTCTCCGGCCAGCCGCCTCAGGGTCGTGAGCTTCGCCTCCTTGCCGAGGATGGGATGCGCCACGGTTCCGGCCAGAGAGGCGCCGTCATGCTCCAGTGCGTTGGCGGCATCGAAGTCGAAGCCCAGTGCCTTGCGCACCATGGCGGTGAAGTAGGTGAAGCCGCCCGACACCAGCGCGCAGTAGGCGCCGTGCTTCTGCAGGGTCGCGACCACTGTGGCGCCGCCCGGCATGTAGCGGATGCGCGTCGCGGCCTCGTCGAGGCGGCTGACCGGCAGGCCTTTCAGCAGCCCGACCCGCTCCTCGAGTGCGCCGGCGAAATCGATCTCGCCGTTCATGGCGCGCGCCGTGATGCCGGCGATCTTCTCGCGCAGGCCCAGGAAGTCGGCGAGCTCGTCCAGCATCTCGTTGTGGATCATGGTGGATTCCATGTCCGCGACGAGCAGCTTCTTGCGGCGTCCCTCCGCCGGCAGAACGACTGTGTCGATGCCGGGCAAGCTCACGGCGGCGGCCGTCCCCTCGAACGGCACGTCGCAGGCGATTCCCTTGTCGAGCCAGTCCGGCGCGCCGACAGTGGCGCCGGCTCCCGTAAGGGTTTCGGCGGCGGAGGCCACGGCCGCGTCGGTCAGGGCGGGGCGGGCGGGATTGGAGATCAGGACGAGGACGTTTTTCACGCTCCCGGCTCTAGCGGCGGGGTCGCGAATTTGCAAACAGTGCGCCGTTCATGGTCTCGCACACCCAGGATCGCGTCATCGTCTTCACCGGCCCGACCGCCAGCGGCAAGTCGGCGCTGGCGCTTGCCCTCGCCGAACGCCGCGGCGGCACGGTGATCAACGCCGATGCGATGCAGACCTACGACGCCTTCCCGATCCTGACGGCGCAGCCGACGGAAGAGGAGCGGGGCCGCGCGCCGCACGCGCTCTACGGCGTGCTGCCGCTCAGCGAGACCGTGTCGGCCGCACGCTGGCGTACGCTCGCCTCGACCAAGATCGAACGGGTGCTGGCCGAAGGCCGCGTGCCCATCCTGTGCGGTGGCTCGGGTCTCTACATCCGGACCTTGATGCAGGGGATTGCACCCATTCCCGATGCACCGCCGGAATTGCGCGAACAGGCCAATGCCGACTGGGCGGCCCTGGGCCCGGAGGCCTTCCGCGCCCGCCTGGCGCAGCACGATCCCGCTATCGTCGGGCGGCTGAAGCCGGGCGATCGCCAGCGGCATGTGCGGGCCTGGGAGGTCTTCCAGGCCACCGGGCGGCCGCTCAGCCTGTGGCAGGCAGGCGAGGCCTCTGCGGCGCCCTGGTGGTTCGCGACGGTGCTGCTGTCGCCCGACCGCGCCTGGCTGCGGGAGCGGATCGAACGGCGATTCGACGTGATGCTGGGCCAGGGGGTTGAAGCCGAGGTCCGTGCCGTCTTCGAGCGCAATCCCGATCCGGCCTGGCCGGGCCTCAAGGCTCACGGCGCCCCTGAGTTCTTCCGCCATTTCCGGGGCGAACTGACGCGTGGCGAGGTCCGGCGGATCGCCATCGACCATACGCGGCAATACGCAAAACGCCAGATGACGTGGTTCCGGCACCAGATGACACCAGATCTGGTGCTGGACCCGAGGCCCGATCAAGCTTTGGGCGAGATTGAGAAATATTTGGACAATCTGGACGTCTGAAACTTTGCGTTTCGATCTTTTCGATTGACCGCCACAAATGCGGCCCCTATGTTCCGCCGCGCCGCAAAACCCCCGTTTTGCGGCACATTTGTCATGAAGGAGATCGCTGTGTTGAAGCCCGAGGAGTCCGCCACGACTGGCGCCGATCTGTTGGTGAAAGCCCTGATCGACGAGGAAGTCGAGGTCGTCTTCGGCTATCCCGGCGGTGCGGTCCTTCCGATCTACGATTCGCTCTTCAAGCAGAACCGGCTGCGCCACATCCTGGTGCGCCACGAGCAGGCCGCCGTGCACGCCGCCGAGGGCTATGCGCGCTCGACTGGCAAGGTCGGCGTGGTGCTGGTGACCTCCGGCCCCGGCGCGACCAATGCCGTGACCGGCCTCACGGACGCGCTGATGGATTCGATCCCGATCGTCTGCCTGACCGGGCAGGTGCCGACCCATCTGATCGGCAACGATGCCTTCCAGGAGGCCGACACGACCGGCATCACGCGCCCCTGCACCAAGCACAATTACCTCGTGAAATCGGTGAGCGATCTCGCCCGCTCGGTCCACGAGGCCTTCTACGTGGCGCGCTCCGGCCGTCCGGGCCCGGTCGTCATCGACCTGCCCAAGGACGTGCTGATGAACAAGCACGAGTATGTGGCGCCGCCCAAGGTCGCGGTGACGCACAAGAGCTACCGGCCGCAGACCCAGCCCGATCCCAGGAAGATCGAGCAGGCGATCGAGATGATCGCAAATGCGAAGCGCCCGGTGTTCTACGCCGGCGGCGGCATCATCAACTCCGGTCCCAAGGCCTCGAAGCTGCTGACGCAACTCGTGCATCTCACGGGCTATCCGGTCACCAACACGCTGATGGGCCTCGGCGCCTTCCCGGCGTCGGACCGGCAGTTCCTCGGCATGCTGGGCATGCACGGCACCTACGAAGCCAACCTGGCGATGCACGGCTGCGACGTGATGATCAACATCGGCGCGCGCTTCGACGACCGCATCACCGGCAACCTGACGAAGTTCTCGCCAGGCTCGAAGAAGATCCACGTCGACATCGATCCCTCGTCGATCAACAAGAACGTCCATGTCGACCTCGCCATCGTGGGCGATGCCGGCATCGTGCTGGAAGAACTCCTGAAGGCCTGGAAGGCGAAGCAGCCCAAGGTCGACCAGAAGGCGCTGAAGGCGTGGTGGGCCGAGATCGACGGATGGCGCGGTCGCAACTGCCTCGCGTACAAGCCGAGCAAGCAGGTGATCAAGCCGCAATATGCGCTGGAGCGGCTCTACCACCACATCAAGGACAAGGACCACTACATCACCACCGAGGTCGGCCAGCACCAGATGTGGGCGGCGCAGTTCCTGAAGTTCGAGCAGCCCAACCGCTGGATGACCTCGGGCGGCCTCGGCACCATGGGCTACGGCTTCCCGGCAGCGCTGGGCGTGCAGATCGCCCATCCCGAGGCGCTGGTCATCGACGTGGCGGGCGAGGCCTCGATCCTGATGAACATCCAGGAGCTCTCGACGGCGGCGCAGTATCGCCTGCCGGTAAAGATCTTCGTGCTCAACAACCATTACATGGGCATGGTCCGGCAGTGGCAGGAACTGCTGCATGGCGGCCGCTACTCGGAGAGCTATTCGGAGTCGCTGCCCGACTTCGTGAAGGTCGCCGACGCGTTCGGGGCCAGGGGCCTGCGCTGCGACGATCCGGCCAAGCTCGACGACACGATCAAGGAGATGATCGAACTGAAGCATCCCGTCATCGTCGACGTCATCGTCGACGAGAAGGAGAACTGCTTCCCGATGATCCCCTCGGGCGCGGCGCACAACGAGATGCTGCTGGGCCCGGACGACAAGCAGTCCGCGAAGGTGTCGGAAGAAGGCATGGTGCTGGTGTGAGCAAGGATTCCGCTATCGTCGCCCATACGATCTCCGTGCTGGTGGCCAACGAGCCGGGCATTCTCGCGCGGGTGGTCGGCCTGTTCTCCGGCCGCGGCTACAACATCGAGAGCCTGACCGTCGCGGAAACCAACGCGAAGGAAAGCCAGTCGCGCATCACCATCGTGACCAAGGGCACGCCGATGATCATCGAGCAGATCAAGGCGCAGCTCGATCGCCTGGTGCCGGTCTATCGCGTGCGCGACCTCACGGTCGAGGGCCCGCACATCGAGCGCGAGCTGGCGCTGGTGAAGGTGAAGGGCGTCGGCGAGAAGCGCGTCGAGGCGCTGCGTCTTGCCGACGTGTTCCGCGCCAAGGTGATCGACGCCAAGTCCGATTCCTTCGTCTTCGAAGTGACGGGCAATACCGACAAGGTGCAGACCTTCATCGGCCTGATGGAGAGTCTCGGTCTGGTCGACGTCGTCCGCACCGGGATCGTCGCCATGTCGCGCGGCGGCGAGGCGCTGTAGGCGTGGAGTACGTCGCGGCCCTTGCCGGGCTCGCGGTCGTCCACCTGCTCGCGGTGGCGAGTCCGGGTCCTTCCACGGTGCTTGTCATCCAGACGGCGGCGGTCTCGGGCCGCCGCGCCGGGCTTCTTGCGGCCTTCGCCATGATGCTGGGCGCGCTCGCTTGGGCGGCGGCCGCGCTCTACGGGCTGCAGGTTCTGTTCGCCCGTTTCGACTGGCTCTACGCCGCCTTTCGCATCGGGGGCGCGGCCTACCTGCTCTATCTCGCCTTCATGCTGCTGCGCCATGCCGGGGCGCCTCTGCCGGAGGCCGATCCCTCGGCGGTCCATGTCGGTGCCTGGCACGGATTCCTGAAGGCGCTGTTGCTGCAGCTCAGCAACCCCAAGGTCATGGTGTTCATGGGCAGCATCTTCGTCTCGCTGCTGCCCGCCCAGCCGCCGGCCTGCATGGACGCCACGGTCCTCGTCATCGTGGCCGCCAACGAATTCACTTGGTTCGCGCTGCTGGCGCTGCTCTTCTCCGGCGAGACCGCACGCGCCTTCTACCGGCGAACCAAGCCGTGGCTCGACCGGTTCATGGGCGGGGCGCTGGCCCTGCTGGGGCTGAAGCTGGCGCTCGACCGCTAGTAGTTCGAAAGCCCCTTGATCGAGGCCACCCGGCCCTCGATCTCGGCCAGGTTGGCCGGTGCCTTGGCGATCACGAACAGGGCTTGGGTGCGCCCGTTCATCTGCAGCGGGTCGCCGCCCTCGCGCTGCTGCATCTCGCCGAGGAAGGTGCCGGCCGGGCGGCAGGTGAGGGTGGCGCTCAGGCCGCCGAAATTGACCCCGGGATAGCGCAGGCAGATCTGGGTGATCTGCTGGCCGCTGGAATCGCTTGTGTTTTCCACGGTCCACTGGCCCTGGAAGATGCGCCGCTGGCCGACCATCCAGACCAGGTCGCGGCCGTCCGCCGTCGAATAGTGGATCTGTGCCGGGCCCGGACCGCGGGTCCACAGCCACGTGTGGTTGCCCATCGCCCGCGCGGCACCATGGACGGTCGAATTCTCCACCGCGTAGTCGATGCCGGGCATCGGGATGGCCGGGTTCGTCGGGGCGTCGGAGGGCTGGCTGCAAGCAACCAGCGCGAGTGCCAGGGGCGCAAGGAGGGACGCGGGGACGAAGGCGGTGCGAAGGGACATAGCGGGCTTTCCTCGGGGATCTGCGGGGCTTGGGTTGCCCTCCGAGACGCATACCATATGTAGAAGCGCAAGGGGGACATGCGATAAGGCGGGATTCGAGGCTGGTTTTTGCGAGCCGGGTTGTCTACTAACCCCCGTTCTTTGCAAGAAGCAGCTGCCAGGAGGATTGGCCCCTATGCGTGTCTACTACGATCGTGATGCCGACGTGAACCTGATCAAGGGCAAGAAAGTCCTGGTCGTCGGCTACGGCAGCCAGGGTCATGCCCACGCCATGAACCTCCGTGATTCGGGCGTGAAGGACGTGCGCATTGCGCTGAAGCCCGGATCGGCGACGATCAAGAAGGCCGAGGGCGCGGGCTTCACGGTGATGAGCCCGGCCGACGGCGCCAAGTGGGCCGACATCGTGATGATGCTGACCCCGGACGAGCTGCAGTCGGACATCTACAACGCCGACCTCGCCCCCAACATGAAGCAGGGTGCGGCGCTGGCCTTCGCGCACGGCCTCAACGTCCACTTCAACCTGCTGACGCCGCGCCCCGACCTCGACGTGTTCATGATCGCGCCGAAGGGCCCGGGGCATACCGTGCGCTCTGAATACGTGCGCGGTGGCGGCGTGCCCTGCCTCGTGGCGGTGGCGCAGAACTCCTCGGGCAACGCGCTCGAGATCGCGCTGAGCTACTCCTCGGCGGTGGGCGGCGGTCGCGCCGGCACCATCGAGACCTCCTTCAAGGAAGAGTGCGAGACCGACCTGTTCGGCGAGCAGGTCGTCCTGTGCGGCGGCCTTGTCGAGCTGATCAAGGCCGGTTACGAGACGCTGGTCGAGGCGGGCTACGCGCCGGAAATGGCGTACTTCGAGTGCCTGCACGAGGTGAAGCTGATCGTCGACCTCATCTTCGAGGGCGGCATCGCCAACATGAACTACTCGATCTCCAATACCGCCGAGTACGGCGAGTACCGGTCGGGCCCGCGCATCGTGACGGCCGAGACCAAGGCCGAGATGAAGCGCGTTCTGGAAGACATCCAGTCCGGCCGCTTCGCGCGGGACTGGATGCTCGAGAACAAGGTCAACCAGGCTTCGTTCAAGGCGATGCGCAAGCGCATGTCGGAGCACCCGATCGAGGAGATCGGCGAGAAGCTCCGTGGCATGATGCCGTGGATCAAGGAGAAAGCGTTGGTCGATAAGGCCAAGAACTAAGCGCCAAGCGCACATGGAAACGGGCCCTTCGGGGCCCGTTTTTTTGTGTATCATCCCGAGCGCAGCGAGGGATCCTTTATCGGTGACAGTGAAGGATCCCTCGCTGCGCTCGGGATGACACGACAGTCTTAAATTATGTAGCCCCCACCCGACGCATCGAGCATCGCGCCGGTGATGAAGGACGACTCGTCCGACAGGAGCCACAGCACCGCCCGGGCGATCTCGGCCGACGTGCCGACCCGGCCCATCGGAATCGACGCCTCGATGCTGCTGCGGAACGCCGCATCCTTCAGCCGCCCTTCGGTCATCTCGGTCAGGACCATGCCGGGCCGCAGCGAGTTCACGCGGATGCCTTCGGCCGCGACCTCGCGGGCAAAGCCCTTGGTGAAGGCGTCGACCGCGCCCTTGCTGGCGGCATAGGCCGAGGAGCCCAGGCGTCCGCCCAGTGTCGCCGCCATCGACGAGACGTTGACGATCGAGCCGCCCTTGCCGCCATGCTTACTCGACATGCGCCGGGCCGCCTCCCGGCAGCACAGCATCAGGCCGGTGACGTTGGTGGCAAAGAGGTTCGCCAGCACCCCGGCATCATATTCGTCGACCCGGCCGCGCTTGCCGTTGCTGCCGGCGCTGTTGACCAGATGCGTGATCGGCCCCAGCGCCTTCTCGGTCTCCTCGAACAGGCGGACGATGTCGGCCTCGTGCGCCATGTCGCCGGGCAGGGCGATGGCCTTGCCGCCCCCGGCCTCGATGTCGGCCACCACCTTCTTCGCCTGGGTGTCGCGGGTCCGGTAGTTGATGGCGATGGCGTAGCCGCGCGTCGCGGCCTGGCGGGCGGTTTCGGCGCCGATGCCCGAGGCGCCGCCGGTGATCAGGAGGGTCTTGTTCATGGGCCGATGGTATCGTGTCGTGGGGCCTCAAGCCCGTCCTAGATGATGTACCCGCCACCCGACGCATCGAGCATCGCGCCGGTGATGAACGAGGCCTCGTCCGACAGCAGCCACAGGATCGCTTCCGCTATTTCATGCGCCTCGCCGATTCTCTTGATCGGAAGCGAGGCGGCGACGGCGGCGAGGACGCCCGGCTCGTTGAGACGGCCCTCGGTCATTTCGGTCATCACCGGCCCGGGGCGGATCGCGTTGACCCGGATGCCCTCGGCGGAGACTTCCCGTGCAAATCCCTTTGTGAAGGCATCGACTGCGCCCTTGGTGGCGGCATAGGCCGACGCGCCGCGGCGTCCGCCCAGGGTCGCCGCCATCGACGAGACGTTCACGATAGCGCCGCCCCTGCCGCCATGCCGGCTCGACATGCGTCGGGTCGCCTCGCGGCAGCAAAGCATCAGGCCAATGACGTTCACCGCGAAAAGATTGGCGATCACCTCGCGCTCGTACTCGTCGATGCGGCCACGGCTCGGGTCGATTCCGGCGCTGTTGACCAGATGCGTGATGGGGCCGAGCGCGCGCTCGGTTTCCTCGAACAGGCGGACAATGTCGGCTTCGTGCGCCATGTCGCCGGGCAGGGCGATCGCCTTGCCGCCCTTGGCCTCGATGTCTGCGACCACGGCCTTGGCCTGGGCGTCGCGGCTGCGATAGTTGATCGCGACCAGGTAGCCGCGCGCGCCGGCGCGCCGGGGCGGTCTCGGCGCCGATGCCCGAGGCGCCGCCGGTGATCAGGAGGATTTTGTTCATCGGCCGATGGTATAGTGCCGGCCAAGATTCGGGAGGAAAATCATGAAGGCCGCCGTTCTGTTCAAGCCCAACGAGCCGCTGCAGGTCGTCGAGTGCGAGCTCGACCCGCCCAAGGCGATGGAAGTGCGCGTCAAGATGAAGGCCTCGGGCGTCTGTCAGAGCGACTGGCACGTCATGAACGGCGACTGGCCCTCGCCGATGCCGATCGTGCCGGGCCACGAGGCGGCGGGCGAGATCCTGGAGTGCGGACCGGGCGTCACCACGGTGAAGCCAGGCGACCATGTGATCTTCTCGTTCCGCCCGCATTGCGGTCGCTGCCGCTACTGCACCCAAGGCCGCACCGTGCTCTGCATCGGCCGCGCCTCGGTGCCGCCGGGCTCGCTCTATGACGGCACCCTGCGCATCAAGCACAAGGGCGAGGGCATCAACCAGATGGCCCGCATCGGCACCTTCGCCGAGGAGGTGGTGGTGCCGGAGGAGATGGTGATCCCGATCCGCAAGGACATGCCGTGGCCGCAGGCGGCCCTGGTCGGCTGCTGCGTGGCGACCGGCGTCGGTGCGGTGACGCGTCACGCGAAGGTCGAGGCCGGATCGACAGTGCTGGTGATCGGCTGTGGCGGCGTCGGCCTCAATGCCGTGCAGGGCGCCATGCTCTCGGGCGCATCCAAGATCATCGCGGCCGACATCCTCGACAACAAGCTCGAGATGGCCAGGACCTTCGGTGCAACCCATACCGTCAACACCGCGACCGACAACGACCCGGTGAAGAAGGTGAAGGAGATCACCGGCGGCCTCGGCGTCGACTATTCCTTCGATGCCGTGTCGATCGATCGGACCCAGGCGCTGGCCTTCGACGCGCTGGCGCCGGGCGGCCACGCCGTCGCGGTCGGCATCTCGGCGGCCACGGTCAAGGCACAGTATTCGCCGATGATGATGGTGTTCGCCGAGAAGACGATGAGCGGCACCTTCTACGGCTCGGTGCGCCCCGACCTCGACTTCCCGGTGCTGGTCGACCACTACATGAACAAGCGGCTGAACATCGACGGGTTGATCAGCCGAACCTACAGGCTTTCGGAGATAAACGAAGGCTTCAAGCGCATGATGGCGGGCGAGGTCGCGCGCGGCGTCGTGGTGTTCGACTAGCCGCTAGCCGCAAGGAGATGAGCACCCTCGACGAATTCGGCCTGACGGAAGAGCAGGTCCTGATCCGGCGCAACGTTGCCGAATTGCTGGCGCGCGTGTTGCCATCGGAAGACATCCGCAAGCTCGACGAGGAGTCGGCGTTTCCGCATGCGGCGTTCGATGCGCTCGCCGAGGCGGGTTACATGGCGCTGCCCTACGATCCTGCCTATGGCGGCATGGGCGGCAGCCGCAAGGATCTCGTCGTGCTGGTCGAGGCGCTGGCGCGTCACTACAGCGGCGCGTCCTCGCTCTATCTGCCGACAGTGGTCTATGGCGGCATGCATCTTCAGCTCACGGCGGGCGAGCATCTCAGGCGGCGCTACCTGCCGGAGATCTGTGCCGGCAAGTTGAAGTCGGCCTTCGCGCTGTCCGAGCCCGACACCGGATCGGATGCGTCGGGCATCAAGACGCGCGCGGTGCGCGACGGCAACGGCTATCGGATCACCGGCCAGAAGCTCTACATCAGCGCCGCCCACGTGGCCGACTATCTGATGGTGGTTGCCAAGACCGACAGCGAGGCGCGGCACAAGGGCGTGACGCTGTTCTGGGTCGATGCGCGCGCGGCCGGACTCACCATGAAGCCGCTGCCGACCCTGGGCCGGCGTACCACGCACGCCAACGAGATCTTCTTCGATGGCGTGTTCGTGCCGGCCGATCATGTGATCGGCGAGGAGAATCGCGGCTGGTCGGGATTGATGAAGGGCCTGAACCTCGAGCGCCTGTGTCTGGCGGCGCAGGCCTGCGGCAACATGCATTTCGCCATCGAGTACGCCAAGCGATTCGCGCAGGAGCGCATCCAGTTCGGACAGCCGATCTCGAAGTTCCAGGCGATCCAGCACAAGTTCGCCGACATGCGCATCCTGCTGCGCACGACCCAGGCTTTGACCTATCGCCTGGCCGACATGCTCGATGCCGGCCTCGATCCGGTCGAGGAGACGGCGATCGCCAAGATCCAGGGTACCGACGGCGAGTTCAAATGCGCCCATCTCGCCATGGAGATCATGGGCGGCGCCGGCTACACGATGGCACACGACATCCAGCGCCTGTTTCGCGACGTGCGGGTCGGCTCGATCGGCGGCGGCACCAACGACATCCAGCGCAACACCATCGCCAAGATGATGGGCCTCTGAGGTGCGCAAGATCGGCGACGCGTCGTTCTTCCGCATCGTCGATCGCCTGCTGGAGCCCGGCGCCACGCGCGTGCCGCGCACCGCCTGGAACATCGATGGCGTCGACTGGCAGCGCGAGCGGCACAGTTATGCCGGCGCCAGCCATGGCTTCACGGTCGAGGTCACCACGGGGCGCAAGAGCGGTGTTGCGCCGTGGATCATGATCGTGGTGAAGGAATACTGGCGCTCGGGCCGCGGCGAGGAGTTGAAGTCGCATCAATGGGCTCATATCGAGACAGGCCGCCGCGCCGACGTCGTGGCCTGGCTCGAGCGGCAGGAACGCCGCCTGGAAGGCGCTTGAGGCGTCCGCTGCGCGCAGCATTTCAGCCCGTGCGAAGCGCCCACGAGCACAAACGGTGACCATCGATGCGACCGTTTGAATCGCCTTGCGAGCCTTGCCCTGCCGGTCTAAACCCGGTCGCACCTTGGATGCCGGACCTCGGAATGGCGCCAATATTTCAAGATTTCGCCGTAATTACAGAGACTTAACTCAATGCTGTCGCGCGTCATCGGGCTATTTTCGGCGGACATGGGCATCGACCTCGGTACGGCGAACACGCTGGTCTATGTGAAGGGTCGGGGCATCGTTCTCAACGAGCCGTCGGTCGTGGCGCTCACCACGCAGACCGGGAAACGCCAGGTCCTGGCCGTCGGCGAGGAAGCCAAGATGATGCTGGGCCGTACGCCCGGCAACATCCAGGCGATCCGCCCGCTGCGCGACGGCGTCATCGCCGACTTCGAGGTCGCCGAGGCGATGATCAAGCACTTCATCTCGAAGGTGCACAATCGCCGCAGCTTCGCCCATCCGCAGATCGTGGTCTGCGTGCCCTCCGGCTCCACCGCCGTCGAGCGCCGCGCCATCCAGGAATCGGCCGAAAGCGCCGGCGCCCGCAAGGTCTGGCTGATCGAGGAGCCGATGGCCGCCGCGATCGGCGCTGGCCTTCCGGTGACCGAGCCCACGGGCTCGATGGTGGTCGACATCGGCGGCGGCACCACCGAGGTGGCCGTGCTGTCGCTGGGCGGCATCGTCTATCCGCGCTCGGTGCGCGTCGGCGGCGACAAGATGGACGAGGCGATCATCGCCTACATCCGCCGCAATCATAACCTGCTGGTCGGCGAGAGCTCGGCCGAGCGCATCAAGAAGACCATCGCGTCGGCGTGCCCGCCCGACGACGGCGAGGGCCGCACGATGGAGATCAAGGGCCGCGACCTGATGAACGGCGTGCCTAAGGAACTGGTCATCACCGAGCGGCAGATCGCCGAGAGCCTGCAGGAGCCGGTGAGCGCCATCGTCGAGGCCGTTAAGGTCGCGCTGGAGAACACCGCGCCGGAACTGGCGGCCGACATCGTCGACAAGGGCATCGTGCTCACGGGCGGCGGCGCGCTGCTGGCCAACATGGACACCGTGCTGCGCCAGGCGACCGGCCTCCCGGTCTCGGTGGCCGAGGATCCGCTGCTCTGCGTCGCCCTTGGCACGGGCCATGCTATCGAGAACATCGTACGACTGCGCGGCGTCCTTTCGTCGATGTACTAACAGGCTGCGCCGCCGCCCGCTTGGGTTAGAATGGGCAGGAAATGGCGATTCGGGACGACTTCGAGGTAGTCGCGAGCCAGGTGCGCACCGTGGTGCAGCGCTTTGCCCTCGGCCTGCTCGTGATCGTGACCTTTGGCGTCATGCTGGTCGGCAAGGCCGACACCGTGCTGGTCGAACATGCACGTGTCCTGGCGCTCGACATGGTGAGTCCCGTTCTGGAGGCGATTGCCCGGCCGGTCGCCTACGCCAACCGCGCCATTGCCGATCTTCGTGAATTCGCGTCGCTGCGCGAGGAGAATGCGCGCCTGCGCGAGGAGAATGCCCGCCTGCTCGCCTGGCAGACCGCGGCGCGGCGGCTCGAAAACGAGAACGAGGGGTTGAGGAGCCTTGCCAGGTTCCGCGAGGGGCCGGAGGCCTCCTTCATCACTGCCCGCCTCGTGGGCGACAGCGTCAGCGCCTATATGCGCGGCGCGCTGCTCAATGTGGGCCGCCGGGTCGGCGTGGCGCCGGGCCAAGCCGTGGTCACCGGCGAAGGCCTGGCCGGCCGCATCGCCGAGGTCGGCGAAAACAGCTCGCGCGTTCTCTTCGTGACCGACGTCAACTCGCGCCTGCCGGTGCTGGTCGAGCGCACCCGTGAACGGGCCATCCTGGCCGGCGACAATTCGCCCCGGCTGCGTCTCGCCTTGCTGCAGAGCATCGCCGGCGTGCAGACCGGCGACCGCATCGTGACCTCGGGTCATGGCGGCAGCTTTCCCGTCGGCATTCCGGTCGGCGAGGTCGTCGAGACCAGCGAGGGCACCGTCCGCGTCCGCCCCTTCACCGATTTCTCACGGCTGGAGTTCGTGAGGGTCGTCGACTACGGCGTCACCGGCCTGGTCGGAACCGGGGGCGGCACGCCCGCGCCGTCGGCGCCTCCCGCGGGCGTGCGGGTCCGCTGACGTGCGCGCCGACGGTACCCTCGCCATCCTCGACCGCTGGGGCAGGGCAGCCCTTCCCGGCACGGTCCTGCTGTTCTTCGTCCTGCTGACCCTGGCGCCGCTGCGCGCGCCCTACCTGTCGGACACGCTGCCGCTCCTGCCGGTGCTGGTGGTCTTCCAGTTCAGCCTGGCAACGCCCGAACGACTGCCGGGGCCGCTCCTGCTGGCGCTGGGCATCCTGCTCGACCTGCTGCTGGGCGGGCCGGGCGCGCCCGTGGGCGTCAGCGCTCTGGGCTTCGTGCTGGTCCGCGCCGCGGTCATGGCCAATCGCCGCTATCTGGTGGGTGTGCCCTTTTTGTTCCAGTGGGCGGGCTTCTGCATCCTGTCCTGGGGATTCGTGGCGCTGGTCTGGGCCTTCACCACCTTGTGGACCTGGGCGCCCATCGATCCGGTGCCTGCCATATTGCAGTATGTCGTGGTGGTCGTGATCTATCCGCTCATTGCCCCGTTGCTCGCCCGCGTGCGCGCCCGCGATCCGCTGAACGTGCCCGAGCTGTCGCGCGGTTCGGCGCGCCCGGGCGAGACGACGTCATGAAGTATTGCCGCCCATGAAACACTTCAGGAAGGGTGACGGCGAGCGCAGCGGACTGTTCACGCGCCGGGCCCTGGTGCTGGGCGGTGCACAGGCCGTGCTGCTGACCGCACTGGCCGGCCGCCTCTACCAGCTACAGGTCGTGGAGACCGACCGGTTCGCCAACCTGGCGGACGAGAACCGCATCAGCATGCGGCTCCTGCCGCCGTCGCGCGGGCTGATCTTCGATCGCGGCGGTATTCCGCTGGCGGTCAACCGCAACAATTTCCGTGTCATGGCGGCGTCGGAGCGCGGTCGCGGGGCCGACGTGCTGGTGGAGCGCCTCGACCAGATCCTGGTCCTGGGCGACGCCGACAAGGTCCGCCTGCTGCGCGAACTGCGCCGCAGCCGCAACGCGCAGCCCGTCGTGGTGCGCGAAAATCTCGGTTGGGAGGAGGTGGCGCGGATCGAGTTCAATGCGCCCGACCTTCCCGGCGTGTTCATCGATCTCGGCCAGTCGCGCGACTATCCCGAAGGCGAGCTGATGAGCCACATCGTGGGCTATACCGGCCGCGTCGCCGACGAGGATCTCGCCGGCCGTGACGATCCGGTGCTGCAGCTCGCGACCATGCGATTCGGCAAGAAGGGCGTCGAGCGCTCGTTCGAGGACGACCTGCGCGGCCGCGCCGGCGCCGTCCAGGTCGAGGTCAACGCCGTGGGCCGCGTCGTGCGCGAGCTCGACCGCACCGAGGGACAGCCCGGCGCCAACGCGCTGCTCACCATTGATCTCGACATCCAGCGCTTCGCTGCCGAGAAGATGAAGGAGCACCAGAGCGGCTCCGTGGTGGTGCTCGACGTCATCACCGGTGACGTGATCGCCATGGTCTCGACACCCGGCTTCGATCCTTCGACCTTCGCCCGCGGCATCACGCAGGCGGAATGGCGCGACCTGCTCGACGATCCCCAGAGGCCGCTGCACAACAAGGCGATCGCCGGAGTCTATCCGCCGGGCTCGACCTACAAGATGGTGACGGCGCTGGCTGCGCTCGAGGCCAAGGTGATCGATCCGTGGACGCGCCTGCCGTGCCCCGGCTACCTCGAGCTGGGCAAGATCAAGTTCCATTGCTGGCTGAAGGGCGGCCACGGCTCGACCAACGTCTCCGAGGCGATCGCCATGTCGTGCGACTGCTTCTTCTACGAGGCGGCGCGCCGGGCCGGCATCGATCGCGTGAGCGACATGGCGCAGCGCCTGGGCTTCGGCAAGGTGAGCGAACTCGGCTTGCCCGGCGAGTCGGCGGCCAACCAGCCGACCCGCGCCTGGAAGCAGGAGAAGATCGGCAAGGCCTGGCAGCACGGCGACACGTTCAACCTCGGCATCGGCCAGGGCTACATGACCGCGACGCCGCTGCAACTCGCCATCATGACCGCGCGCCTCGCCAACGGCGGCTACGAGGTCCAACCCAACCTGCTGCTGGCCAAGGCCACGCCTCGTGAGGAGCTGGCGCCGCCGGCGCCGCGCACCAAGCCGACCGCGCCATCCCTGCGCCTGAACCCGCAGCATCTGGCGATCATTCGCCAAGGCATGTCCGACGTCGTCAACACCGGTCATGGCACGGCCAATGCGCTGCGTGCCAAGCAGCCCGAGTTCACCTTCGCCGGGAAAACCGGCACGGCACAGGTCAAGCGCATCACCGAGCGCGAGCGCGAGATGGGCATCACGCAGGCCTCGCTACCCTGGCACCTGCGCCATCACGCGCTGTTCGTCTGCTACGGGCCGGTCGACAATCCGCGCTATGCCTGCGCCGTGATCGTCGAGCATGGGCAGGCGGGCGGCGCCACCGCGGGGCCGATCGGCCGCGACGTGCTGATCGAGACCATGAAGCGCGACCCGTCGCGCCGCACCGACCGCTTCAAGAAGATGGCGTCGCGATGAGCCTCGCTGCCATGGGCAGCGGCCCGTCGCTCGACGCGCCGGCACCGGTCGGCTTCGCCGAGAAGATCTGGCGCATCAACTGGGGCCTCGTGCTCGTGCTGACGGCGATCGCCGGCATCGGCGTGCTGGCGCTCTACTCGGCGGCCGGCGGGCGTTTCGAGCCCTGGGCGGCGCGCCATGCGGTGCGTTACGGCTCGGCGCTGGTGCTGATGCTGGTGGTGGCGCTGGTTCATCCCAAGGTCTGGCTGGCGCTCGCCTGGCCGATCTACATCGTGTCGGTGCTGATGCTGGTGGCGGTCGACGTGATCGGCAAGATCGGCATGGGCGCCCAGCGCTGGCTGGTTCTCGGTCCGATCCAGATCCAGCCCTCGGAGATCGCCAAGGTCGCGGTGATCCTGATGATTGCGCGCTACTACCACGGGCTTCGGCGCGAGCAGGCCGGACAGTTCCTCTACACCTTGCCGCCGCTCGCCATGATCCTGGTCGTGGTCGGTCTGGTGATGGTCCAGCCCGACCTCGGCACCGCCATGATGGTGCTGATGGGCGGCGGCGCACTCCTGTTCGTGGCGGGCGTGCGGATCTGGATGTTCCTGGCGGCCGGCATCGGCGCGGTGGCGTGCCTGCCGATCGCCTGGTCGCTGATGCACGAATACCAGAAGAAGCGGGTGCTCACCTTCCTCGATCCCGACCGCGACCCGCTCGGCGCCGGCTACCACATCACCCAGTCGAAGATCGCCATCGGCTCGGGCGGCATGTTCGGCAAGGGCTTCCTGAAGGGCACGCAGTCGTCGCTGAACTTCCTGCCCGAGAAGCAGACCGACTTCATCTTCACGACCTTCGTCGAGGAGTGGGGCATGGCTGGCGCCCTCGTTCTGCTCGGCCTGTTCGCGCTGGTCGTGGTCTGGGGCTTTTCCATCGCCCTCCGCAGTCAGCATCATTTCGGCCGCCTGCTGGCGCTCGGCGTCACCGCGATGCTGTTCCTCTACATGTTCATCAACACCGCCATGGTGATGGGCATGCTGCCGGTCGTCGGCGTGCCGCTGCCGCTGGTCAGCAACGGCGGCACTGCGCTCCTGTCGGTGATGTTCGCCTGCGGCCTGCTGATCGGGGTCAACGTCTACCGCGATGCGCAATTGCCCCGGACACGGTAAGCGAGCCTGCAAAATTTCCTTCAAAAGAGTCTATCGACAACGCGAACCTGCCTTGGTATAGCCGCCGCCTTCCGGGCAACGACCCCAGAAATGGGGGCGCATAGCTCAGTTGGTAGAGCAGCTGACTCTTAATCAGCTTGTCCCAGGTTCGAGCCCTGGTGCGCCCACCATTCCCGGAACAAGAGGCCCCGCCAGCGCGGGGCTTTTTCTTTGGGCGGCGACTTTCCACCGGGCTGGCTTGCTACAACGGACGCCTCCGGAGTTTCACCGCCATGCGCATCGTCTGCATTATCCTTGCTCTCCTGCTCCCGGCGGTCGCCGCGCGAGCCCAGACGGCGGCGCCCGGCTTCTTCGCCTTCGTGCTGCTGGCCGAGGGCAGCGATGGCCGGCCCGTGCCGATGGTGCGCAGCGTCGCAGAACGCACGACCGCCTGTCCGGTGGTGCGCTCCTCCGCGGGCGGTGCAACGACGGCCATGGTCCCGCGCCGCCGCCCGCCGGGCGGTCATTTCGACGAGGTGACGGTCTGCGAGGCGCTCTATCCGGCGGGTGAGGTGGCCAGCGTCTTCCTGGGCGATCGTCGCATCGACCTGCCGAACGTTTCGCTCGGTACGCCGCGTCGGGTCGTGCTGATCGGCGACAGCGGCTGCCGCGGGCCGGCCCAGGACAAGCCGCAGGATTGTGGCGGCGACGGGTTCGCCAAGGTCTGGCCGTTCGGCGTGCTGTCCGAGGAGGAGGCCGACAAGCGCCCCGATCTGATCGTGCATGTCGGCGACTACAATTACCGCGGCACCGAGCGCGGCCTGGTGCTGTCGCCCAGCCTCACCGGCTATGCCGCGCCGCTGCAGGTGAATGTCTACGATACGGGCGATCTCGACGACGAGGACATCGCCAGCCTGCCGATCGGCGCGGCCTACTGGAGCCAGAACATCGCGGGCAGCCCCAATCCCGACAAATGGACCAACTGGCGCGACGATTTCTTCAGGCCCGCCGCCAGGCTCCTGATCGCCGCGCCGTGGCTGTTCAGCCGCGGCAACCACGAACTCTGCAGCCGCGGCGGTCCCGGCTGGTTCTACCTGCTCGATGCCGGCTCGCCCTTGCTGGGACCGGGGCATCACCAGAAGGAATGCCCGCCGCAACTGCCGGCGGACTGGCGCCCCGGCGCCTGGCCCGCGCCGCCGGCCCAGCCTTTCGCCGGCCTGCCTTTCCCGATCGTCTCCAATGGGCCGTTCCGGCTGAAGCTCGGAAAGCTGAATATCATCGCCGTCGATTCGGCGAACGCCGCCGACGCGGTGCTCTACAACCTGGAAACCTACCTGACGCAGTATCGCGAGGTAGCGCGGATGCTCGAAGAGGATCCGACGCCGACCTGGCTGGTGACGCACCGGCCGGTCTGGGCGGTGGTGAAGCGCGACAAGGGCGGACCGATTGGCCTCACGCCCTACGGCTTCATCAACGAGACGCAGCGCGAGGCCATCAACCGTGTCTTCGGACGTGGCCTGCCGCCTCACGTCACGGCCGTCATCGCCGGCCACATGCACCGTTTCCAGGCGATCGGTTTCGAGGGAGCGCACCCGCCGCATCTGGCGGTCGGCACCGGCGGCATGGAGCTGTCGCACGTACAGCCCCCGCCGTCGCCGGACAACCCCAAGGCGCCGGTGCGAGTCGAAGGGCTCGACAGGAGCCCGGCCTATGTCGTCGGCCTGCGTGACTTCGCGGCAATGATCGTGCGGCCGGTCGACGATGGAACCTGGACCAGCGTCCTCTATGGCACCGAAGGCGAGACCCTGGCGATCTGCGATTCGCGCTGGCCGGGTCCCGGCCGCCAGCGCTCGGTGTGCGAGCTCCAGTAGCGGTTCAGGGCCGGTCGAGGCCGGCGGCGACTTCACGCTGGTAGAAGAGCAGGTCGAGTTCGGGTGCCGCCTTGCCGAGGCTCGTCAGGATCATGTGCGCATGACCGCGGTGATGGGTCTGGTGGTTGAACCAGTGGTCCAGAGCCGGCATCAGCTCCTGCACGAACTCCTCCGGACTTGAGACGCGCCGGTAGCGGATGACACCGGCGAGCCGCGTCTCCTCCAGGCTGCCGACCCACGCAACGATTCGCGCGTCCTCGGCCTCGCGCGCGGCTCGGAGTTCCTTGAAGTCGTCATGCACGATCGCGTCGAGCCGTTCCGGCGCATCGCCTTGGCCGGTGAAGCGTTTCATCCAGATGCGATCGGTTGCCACCAGATGATTGAGTGTGCCGTGCATCGACTTGAAGAATGCTCCGCAATCGGCGCGATACGCCGCATCGTCGAGCCCGGCCGCGGCCTCGTAGAGCCGGCGGTTGGCCCAGGCATTGTAGCTCGCGAAGGTGTGGTAGTGCTTCCTCATGCGGCCATCCTGCACCAGCCGGCCGCGCCTTCAAGATTGATTGGCTCTTTCAATCAGTCGTCCGCCCGCAGCCAGGAGTACCCAGATGACGAAACGGATCGGCATCCTCACCAGCGGCGGCGACTGTGCCGGCCTCAACGCCACCATCCGTGCGGTGGCACTGCGGGCGCATCACGGCCATGGCTGGACGACGGTAGGCCTGCGCTACGGTACGCTGGGCCTGCTGGAGCGTCCCGTGGAGGCGGTGACGCTGGACCCGGATCGCCTCAGCGCGGCCTTGGCGCGACAGGGCGGCACATTCCTCGGCAGCACCAATCGCGGCGATCCCTTCGCATTCCCGATGCCCGACGGCAGCCGCAAGGACCGTTCCGGCGAAATGGTCGAGGGGCTGAAGCAGCTCGGCCTCGACGGTCTGATCGGCGTCGGTGGCGACGGCAGCCTCGCCATCCTGCGCAGATTGCTTGAATCCTCGGGGATTCCCTTTGTCGGCATTCCCAAGACCATCGACAACGACGTCGGTTGCACCGAGCGCGCCATCGGGTATTCGACCGCGGTCGCCATCGCCACCGAGGCGCTCGACCGCTTGCAGCCGACCGGCACGAGCCACGAACGCACGATGGTACTGGAAGTGATGGGTCGTGATGCCGGCCACATCGCCATCGCTGCGGCCATCGCGGGCGGCGCCGACGTCGTTCTCATCCCTGAAGTCCGCTGGCGGCTGGAGAACGTCGTCCGGCACATCGCCGGTCTGCGCGCCGTGGGCCGCACGTCGGCGCTGGTCGTGGTGGCGGAAGCCGCCGGTCAGTCGGACGAGGCGGTGGACCCTGCCGCCGACGCGCCCGATCACGGCGTCGGCGACTGGCTGGCCAAGCGGCTGGCCAAGGCCACCGGCGCGGAAGCGCGGGCCACGGTCCTGGGGCATGTGCAGCGCGGCGCCATGCCGACGGCGGAGGACCGGCTGCTCGCTTCGGCGCTGGGCGTGCGGGCGGTCGACCTGCTGGCCGAAGGAAAAGGCGACCACATGGTGGCCTGGTGGAACCGCCAGGTGATCGACGTGCCGCTCCCGCAGGTCGTGGGGCGGTCGCGTACCGTCGATGCCGACGGCACGCTCATCCGCACCGCCCGCGCGCTGGGAATTTGCCTGGGGGACATCGTCCGGCCGGCCGCCGCATGAACCGGAGTCCGGGCAAACAATCGAAACAAATGAAATAAACGAAACAATCGAAACGAGAGTCGCGCCGCCATCCCGATTTGGGTGTTGCGGCGACCGTTGAAAGTCTGAAAAACCTTCTAAAACAACAAGCTAGGCGAGATCGCTGCGCGAGAGCCAGAAGACCTCGCCCTCGCTCAGCTCGGTATCGAGCCAGATGAAGGGCAGCCGCGGATAGGCGGCTTCGAGCGGCGGGCGGCCGCGGCCGATCTCGCACACCAGGCCGCCGCTCTTCGTCAGGTGCTTCGGCGCTTCGGCTAGAATGCTATGAACGAGGTCCAGTCCGTCGTCGCCGGCCGCCAACGCCAGGCGCGGCTCATGCCGGAACTCCGGCGGCAACTTGGCCATGCCGCCGGCATCGACATAGGGCGGGTTGCTGATGATGAGGTCGTAGCGCTGGCCCTGCAGCGGCTTGAAGAGATCGCCGCGGTGCAGGGTGATGCGGTCGCCCAGGCGGTGCGTCGCCACGTTGCGGCGGGCCAGCGCCAGCGCGCCCGCCGAGAGGTCGACGGCATCGATCTTCGCGCGCGGAAAGGCGAGCGCCGCCAGGATGGCGAGGCAACCCGAGCCGCAGCAGAGATCGAGGATGCGGCGCGGCTTGGCGGTCGGCAGCGCGCCGCCGGCCAGGAGGTCGCCGATGAAGGAGCGCGGGATCAGCGCCCGGCGGTCGATGTGGAAGCGCACGCCGTGCATGTAGGCGGCTTCCAGCAGGTAGGGCGCCGGCATGCGCAGTGCGATCCGCGCCTCGATCAAGGTCAGGAGGCGCGACTTCTCGGACGCCGTCGGCACCAGGTCGAGCCACGGGTCGATGCGGGCGATCGGAAGACGCAGCGCCTCGAGCATCATGAAAGCGGCCTCGTCGACCGCATTGGTCGTGCCGTGACCGTAGGCCAGCCGCGCGGTGCGGAAACGCGCGACGGCGAAGTGGAAGAAATCACCCAGGGTGACGAGAGAGGATTTGGTCGCGCGTGCCATGCGGGCCTACATTAGCGGATATGAATCGCCGCGCGCTTCTTTTCGCCGGACTCGCTGTCGCGGCGGCCGCCGGAGCTCCGGCTCGCGCCGTCCCGGCCGAGATCAGGGTGATCCTGATCGGCGGCCCGGACTGTCCGCCCTGCGTGCGCTGGAAACGCGAGTATCTCAACTCCTGGATCGCCTCGCCCGAGTTCCGCCAGGTCGCCTGGGAAGAGGTCGAGGCGGCGCGCTTCCGCGAGGTCTATCAGGAGCGATACTGGCCGGGCGACCTGGCGCCCATCCTCGCCCAGATCCCGCGCAAGAGCGGGGCACCTCGGTTCCTGATCGTGCAGGCCGGCCGCATCGTGTCGAACCATCTCGGCGTCAGCAAATGGGCCAGCACGCTCGACGATCTCCGCAAACTCCTGGGGTAGGCAACATGGCAGGCGCGCTCGACGGTCTGGTCGTCCTCGACCTCACGACCCATCTGTCCGGTCCATTCTGCGGCATGCAGCTGGCCGACATGGGCGCCGATGTCATCAAGATCGAGAGCCCGCAGGGCGATTCGATGCGCGGTGCGCCGCCCTTCATCGAGGGTGAGTCGGCGCCCTTCATGCTGTGGAACCGCAACAAGCGCGGCCTCAAACTCGATCTCAAGAACGAGGACGATCTCAAGGTCTTCTGGGAGCTGGTCGACGGCGCCGATGTGGTGCTGGAGAATTTCCGGCCTGGCGTGATGAAGCGGCTGGGCCTCGGCTGGGACGCGCTGCACGCGCGCAACAAGCGGCTGGTGCTGGGCTCGATCTCGGGCTTCGGGCAGACCGGCCCCTATGCCGGCCGCGGCGGCTTCGACCTGATGATCCAGGCCATGTCTGGCCTGATGTCGGTCACCGGCCCGAAGGACGGCCCGCCGTACCGCATCCCGCTCGCCATCTCCGACGTGGGCGCCGGCCTCTATCTCACCATCGGCGTGCTGAGCGCGCTGCAGGCGCGGCACAAGACCGGCGAAGGCCAGTGGGTCGAGACCTCGCTGCTCGAAGCCACCGTGTCGCTGGGCGTCTACGAGGCCGCCAACTATTTCGCCAACGGCCTCCGGCCCGAGAAGCTCGGCCAGGCGCATCGCGGCTCCTCGCCCTACCAGGTATTCCAGACCGCGGACGGCTGGCTGACCATCGGCGGGGCGCAGCAGAACTTTTTCCGCAGGCTCTGCGCCCTGATCGGCCGGCCGGACCTGCCGGAGGATCCGCGCTTCCGGGCCAACGCCGACCGGGTGAAGAACAACGAGCAGATCGTCGCCATCCTGCAGGCCGAGATCGTGAAGCGCACGACCGACGACTGGATGGCGACGCTGGAAGAAGAGGGCATCCCGGCCGGGCCGGTGCTGCATCACGACGAGGTCTTCGCCGATCCGCAGATCCTGGCGCGCGGCATGGTGGCCGAGGTCGAGCACGCCAGGGCCGGCAAGCAGAAGACGCTGGGCGTGCCGCTCAAGCTCTCGGCGACGCCGGGCGGCATCCGCCGTCCGGCGCCGACGCTGGGCCAGCACGATCCGGAGATTCGCGGCACGAAGCGTCGTTGGTGACAGGCCGAGCTTCGCTCGGCCTGTCACCAACGCGAGCGCTGGTACTTGTCCGGCACGCCGTCGCCGTTGCGGTCGCGGTCGTAGCGGTCGGGGATGCCGTCCCGGTCGCTGTCCCGCATCCGATGATAGGGCGGCGGCGGCGCCACCGGCACGTAACGAGTCTGGGTGATCACCTGCGGCCGGGGCGGCGGCGGGGCGTAGTAGGTCGGGGCCGGCCGATAGTAGCTCGGCTGGCTGACATAGTTGTTGGAATAGCCTGAGTAGCCATAGCTCGGACTGTAGCCGTAGGTCGTCGGATAGCCCGACTGTTCAACGCACCCCGCCGTCACCACCACGAGGCTCGCAGTGGCGAGCCAACTGACGCAGCGCATTCTGTTCCCTCCATTGGGAACTCCCGATCTCGGGCTCTCCCATGGAGAAAGATCACGAAGGACGACGGCGGCGCGTGGACGCAACGGCGTCGAATTGGAGGCGGGCCGTGATCGAGTGGTGACCAGACGCAGAAACGGCTCCCGGATTTCTCCGGGAGCCGCGCAGCCCCGACAGATGTCGATTAACGCTGGAAGGCGTCGGGGATGTGGTCGCCGTTGGCGTCGATGTCGCGGCTGTTGGGCACGCCGTCGCGGTCAAAGTCGCCGTTCGGACCCCGGCGGCTTTGATAGCTGTAGCGGGGAGCGTTGTTGTAGTACCCGCTGTTGTTGTAGGCGTAGTTGCCGCCGTAAGCCGGACGGCTGCTGTAATAGGTGTTGTTGTACGCTGGGCGGGTGTTGTAGCCGCTGTTGTAGGCGTACGAATTGTCGTAGCCGGTCTGGGTGCAGGCGGCGGTCGCGGCCAGCAGCCCCGCCGCCATCACCAACTTCAGCTTGTTCATCGCTACCTCCGTTTCGGGTCGAACCGTGTCTCGCGACAGGCGCTTGTCCCTAGAACGAGGTACGCGGCCCGAAGTGGCATCGGGCGGGTGAAAAGTTGAAGTTTTGTAAAGCCCGTCGCCCGGCAACCGCGAGGGGTGCCGGGCGTTTCGGGCCTCCAGTCAGAGCGCGCCGGGCGCCGGGCCGCGCGCGACCTTGGCGTTGAGCTTCGGCGGATGCGTCACGATCGACTTCAGCGCCGGCACCGGCTTGCGCAGCTTTGCGATGTTGGGCAGCGGCCGGGCGAGCACCGGGTTGGTCTTGAACGCCTGCTCCATCGCATGGGCGGCGCCCAGCACCTCGCCGTCGCCGCGGAAGCGGCCGACCACCTGAAGGCCGAACGGCATCTTCTTGTCGTCGACGCCGCACGGCAGCGAGACGGCCGGGTTCGACGTCAGCGTGACGAAGTACTTGGTCGCCATCCAGTGGTAGTAGGTGCCGAGCTTCTTGCCGTCCATCTCCTCAATGTAGAGCTGCTTCCAGGGGAAGGGCGAGAAGCCGACCGTCGGACCGATGACCAGGTCATACTCCTTGTAGATCTCCTGGAAGGCGCGGAAGATCCGGGTCTGCTCGCCATGGGCCCAGGCGAAGTCGGCCAGGCTGAGCTTCGCGCCGAGCTCGTAGTTGGCGATGATGTTCGGCCCGAGCATCTCGCGATTGTTGGCGTAGGCGTCCTGATAGCGCGACAGGAAGCTCACCGCGCGGATCACGTCGAAGCAGCGGTCGGCCCCGCCGTAGTCGACGTCCACCTTGTCGAGGCTGCGGAAGAACGGCTTCATCGCCTTGATCTTCTCGCGGAAGGTCTGGCGGATCGACTTCTCGACCGGCGCGCCGCCGAAATCCTCGGTGTAGGCGACCCGCAGGCTGCCGAGATCGACCGGCCAGGGTTCGGCATAGGCTTCCGGCTCGAGCGGGAAGGACAGCGGATCGCTGTCATGCTGGCCGACCTGGGTGGCGAACAGCAGGCAGACATCGGCGACGCTGCGGCCCATCGGGCCCAGCACCGAGATCGGCGTCCAGCCCATGGCGCGCCGCTCGACCGCGACCATGCCCGGCGAGGGGCGGAAGCCCACCACGCCGCAGAAGGCGGCGGGGTTGCGCAGGCTGCCGCCGGTGTCCGAGCCGGTGCAGACCGGCAGCATGTCGGTGGCGAGCGCGGCGGCCGAGCCGCCCGAAGAACCGCCGGCATTCAGCATCGGGTTGAAGGGATTGCCGGTGGCGCCCCAGACCGGGTTGCGGCTGTTCGAGCCAGCGCCGAATTCCGGGACGTTGGTCTTGCCGACGACGACGGCGCCGGCGGCGCGCACGCGGCTCACCATGACGTTGTCGTAGCCCGGCACGTAGTCGCGGTAGAGCGGCGAGCCGTAGGTCGTGAGGAGGTCCTTGGTCTCCTCGAGGTCCTTGATGCCGGCGGGCAGGCCGTGCAGCAGCGGCAGGTCTTCCCCGCGACGCACGGCGGCCTCGGCCGCCTTGGCTTCCTTGCGGGCGCGGTCGACGCACATCGCGGTCACGGCGTTCACCGCGGGGTTCACCTCCTCGATGCGCTCCAGACAGGCGTCGAGCAGTTCGACCGGCGAAATTTCCTTGGTGCCGATGCGGCGGCGCAGTTCGACCGACGACAAGGTGACGAGTTCTTCTTTCGACATTGCTTCCTCTTCTTGAAATCGTTTACGGCAGATGGAGTTCGACGGGCGTGCGGGTCACGGTGCGGCGGCCGTTCTTGTAGGCGGCCAGGACCGGCGCGATGGTCCGGAGGGCCATGACCGCATCGGGGGCATCGAGGACCACGAGGTCGGCCGGGCCGCCGACGGCGATGCCGTAATCGTCCTTGCGCATCAATTTGGCGGCCGTCTTGGTCGTCATGTCCCAGAGTGCCTTCACCTCGTCGTCGTTGGCGCGCTGGGTGACGATGGCATGCATGTTGACCTGCCGCAGCAGCTGGCCGTCGCCGAACGGCGTGAACGGATTGAGGATGTTGTTGGAGCCGACGGAGCAGGTCACGCCGCGCTCGGTCAGGAAGTTCAGGTCGACCACGTTGCGCGGCACGTTGTGGTCGGTGTGCCGGCCACCGAGATAGAGGTCGGTCGCGGTCAGAACCGTGGCGGCGACGCCGGTGTCGGCCATGCGCCGGGCGACCGTGTCGAGGTCCTTGAACGGCATCGTCGACAGCTTGCCGACGTGACCGACGGCGACCCGGCCGCCCCATTTGTATTTCTCGGCGAGGTCGCAGACCAGCAGCGTGTCGAGATGGTCGGCCGTGGGGCCGCTGTCGACATGCATGTCGATATCGGCATCGAACTCGCGCGCCAGCTCGAAGACGCGATGGATCTGGGCGGCGCTGTCGCTGTCATAGCTGGGCGCTGCGCCGACGACCCTCGCGCCGTTCTTCAGCGCCTCGACCATCAGTTCGTCGGTGCCGGGATTATTGGTCAGGCCTTCCTGCGGCATGACGCAGAGCTCGATGTCGATCGCCCACTTGTACTTGTCGACCAGCGCCTTCACGCCTTCGAAACCGCGCATCCCGATCCTGGGATCGACTTCGCAATGGGGGCGCATGCGGGTGGCGCCGTGGCTGATGCATTTCTCGATGGTCGCCGACGCGCGCTCGACCACGTCCTCGATCGTCATCGTGTGCTTCACCGCCGATACGCGCTCCATGGCGAGATGCGGCATACGCCTGGTGTTGTGCTCGCAACGGCCAAGGATGCAGGCCTTGTCGAGATGGATGTGGGTGTCGACGAATCCGGAACAGACCAGCCGGCCATGACCCTTGTATTCTTCCCGCGCCGCGCCGCCGAGCTTCGGGCCGATGGCGGCGATGCGACCTTTTAAGACGCCGATGTCGGTCGTTGGTTGGTCGGGCGTACTGTCGGCTGGCCGCACATCGCGCAGGACAAGGTCGAAATCCATCATCACTCCAGTCGCCGGCGGCGGCCGGCACGCATGTTGCACCATGCCGTCGTCCAATAACAGCCCGACGGCCCCGGAGGCTCAGCAAGAACCATGCTTTCCCGACGTCATCTCCTGCTTGCAGGCACCGCCGCCGTCGCTTCCCCCAGCATTGCCGCGGGGCAGACCGCGACTCCCGCGCCCTGGCCGACCAAGCCGATCCGCTGGATCGTCAACTTCCCGCCGGCGGGCGCGGCTGACATCATGTCGCGGGCCCTGGCCGAGTATTTCGGAACGAAGCTCGGCCAGCCCATCGTCGTCGAGAACAAGCCCGGCGCTGGTGGCATGCTGGGCGCCGACATCGTGGCCAAGGCCCGCGGCGACGCCCATATCGTCATGATTTCCAGCGCGGCCAGCCACGGCATCGGGCCGGTCCTCTACAAGGACGTGCCCTACGATCCGCTGGCCGACTTCACCCATATCCAGCTGGTCGGTACCTTCCCGAGCGTGCTCGCAGTGAACGGCGCGTCGCCGATCGGCTCGGTGCAGGAGCTGATCGAGATGGCGCGCGCCAGGCCGGGCGAGGTGACCTACGGGTCCGGCGGCAACGGCACCATGAACCATCTCGTGGGCCAGTTGCTGGCGCTCGCCGCCAAGGTGCAGCTGACGCACATTCCCTATCGCGGTTCGGCGCCGGCGATGAACGACCTGATGGGCGGGCAGATCACGGCACTGATGGAGAGCCTGCCAACGGCGAGCGGCTATTTCGCGTCCAAACGCATGAAGCCTTTGGCGGTGAGCGAAGAAAAGCGCGCACCAACGTTGCCGGATGTGCCGACCTTTCGCGAGGCGGGATTCCCCGAGGTGGTGGCGACCAACTGGTTCGGCTTCTCGGCGCCCGCCGGTATCCCACCCGGGATCGCCAAGCGATGGGAGACGGAGATCGCCGCTGCCCTGCAGAGTGCGGAGATCAAGGAACGCTTCGACAAGCTCGGCATCCGGCCCGGCACGCTGGGCTCGGCGGGCTACACGGCGCTCATCGCCAAGGAACTGCCGCGTTGGCGCGAGGTGATCAAGGCGGGAAATATCCGCGCAGACTGATTGCCTGCAGCGCCGCTTCCGGCACAATGCGCGCCGGAGGAAATCAAGATGGTGCATCCGCTTCGCGACAAGGCGGCCGTCAGCGGCATTGGCGAGACCGCGTACACGCGCGGTACGACCAAGAGCGGGCTCGCGCTGCAGCTCGAGGCCAGTCTCAAGGCGCTCGACGATGCCGGGATCGACCCGCGCGACGTCGATGGCGTCATTCCGTACTTTCCGGGCGGGGCGATCGCCGAGGACTTCATCGCCAATCTCGGGCTGAAGGATCTCACGCTCTCGGCCTTCATCCCGATGGGCGGCGCCACCTGCGTCGCCGCCATCCAGATGGCGGCGATGGCGGTGACGACCGGCGTCTGCAAGCATGTGCTGATCTCGGTCGGGCGCACGGGCTATTCCGGCTCGCGAGTCTCCACCCGCCTGCAGCAGTTCCCGGTGTTCGCGCAGGCGGCGGAGTTCGAGGCGCCGATCGGCATGTTCGCGCCGGCCCAGCTCTACGCCCAGGGCGCGCGCCGCCACATGGAACTCTACGGCACGACGGCCCGACAGTTGGCCGAGGTGGCCGTCGTCACGCGCCAGCACGCGATCCTCAACGGCAACGTCGTGATGAACAAGCCGCTCACGGTCGAGGACCATCATGCCTCGCGCATGATCTCCGACCCGTTCCGCCTGTTCGATTGCAGCCTCGAGAGCGACGGCGGCGCCGCGGTGATCGTGAGC
Organism: Rhodospirillaceae bacterium; assembly: GCA_009772935.1. GTDB lineage: Bacteria > Pseudomonadota > Alphaproteobacteria > Reyranellales > Reyranellaceae > Reyranella. The sequence continues at coordinate 176,632 of WOUR01000001.1, read as the reverse complement.
GCCACCGATCGCGCCAAGGATCTCAGGAAGCCGCTGGTCACCATCGCCGGCGTGGCCGAGGGCCATCCCGATTCGCCCGCGTCGATCGCGCAGCGCCCTGACATACTGGAGTTCGGCCTGGTGAAGTCCGCCCCGCGCGCCTACGCGATGGCGGGGGTGGGGCCGAAGGACATCGACGTGGCCGAGATCTACGACTGCTTCACCTTCACGGTGATCCGTCAGCTCGAGATTCTGGGTTTCTGCAAGACCGGCGAGGGCGGGCCGTTCGTGATGGATGGGCGCATTGCACTCGGCGGCGAGCTGCCGATCAACACCCATGGCGGGCTGTTGAGCCAGGGCCACGTCGTGGGGCTCAACCATGTGATCGAGCTGACGCGCCAGTTGCGCGGCGAGGCCGGTAAGGCGCAGGTCAAGAAGGCCGAGACTGGCCTCGTCACCGGCTACGGCGACATGGGCGACGGATCGATCGCCATCCTGAGGAGGGCGGCATGAGCCAGGCTCCCATACCGGTCGCGCCGGCGCCGGAACGTCCGCTGCCGACGCCCACGCGCGAGAGCCAGCCCTACTGGGACGGCATGCGCGAGGGCCGCTTCCTGCTGCAATACTGTTCGTCCTGCGGCAAGGTCCGGCACTATCCGCGGCCGGTATGCCCGCATTGCTTCTCGATGGAGAGTGAGTTCAAGGAGGCGCCGCTCGGCGGCACCCTCCATGCCTGGACGGTGTGCCATCATCCGTTCAACTTCTTCTTCAAGGCATCGGCGCCCTACATCGTGGCGCTGGTCGACATGGATGCCGGGGTGCGCGTCAACGCGCAGCTGCACGGTATTCCCGAGGGCGAGCTGAAGATCGGCCGGCGTGTGAAGCTGGGCTTCGAGCCGGTCAACAAAGAGGTGACGTTGCCCGTCTTCGTCGCCGAATAGAGAAATCCTGGGAGGAGAATCATGAAGCGTTCCGTTTTCGTGGCGTCGGCCGTGGCCGCGCTGCTGATGCCGTTTGCCGCCTCGGCGCAAACCGACTGGCCCACCAAGCCGGTCTCACTGGTCGTGCCCTATCCGCCGGGCGGCGTGAACGACGCCGTGGCCCGCGTCTATGCCGAGAAGCTCTCGGCGGAACTCGGCAAACCGTTCATCGTCGACAACCGCGCCGGCGCGGCCACTACCGTGGCCTCCAACTTCGTCGCCAAGGCAGCGCCCGACGGCTACACGATCTACGCCGCCGGCACGTCGCTGATCATCAACCCGACGCTCACGGGCCAGGTCCAGTACGACCCCAACAAGAGCTTCGAGCTCGTGTCGCTGATGTCGTTTACGCCCTTCATCCTGCACGTGAATTCGGAGTTCCCAGCCAAGAACATGGCCGAGCTGATCGCCTACGTGAAAGCCAATCCCGGCAAGTTCAACATCGCGAGCTCGGGCATCGGCGCCACCAACCATCTCGCCGCCGAGCTGCTGAAGGCGCAGGCCGGGCTCAACATCACACACGTTCCCTACAAGGGCGGCGCGCAGGCCGGGCAGGACGTGGCCTCGGGCCAGGCCCAGATGATGTTCTCGGCCGCGCTCGAAGCGAAGCCGATCCTGGCCACGGGCCGCACGCGGGCCATTGCCATCTCGAGCCTCAAGCGCTCGCCCGCCTTCCCCGACATTCCGACCGTCGTGGAGGCGGCAGGGCTGCCCGACTTCGAGGCGGTGTTCTGGCAGGGCATGGTGGTGCCGGCCGGTACGCCTAAGGCGATCGTCGACAAGCTGCAGAAGGCGATCGCCAAGATCGCGGCCGAGCCCGCGATGATCGAGCGCTTCAAGCCTCAGGGCGTGGAGATTCGCGCCTCGACACCGGCCGAGTTCAAGGCCTTCCTCGACAAGGAGGAGAAGCGCTGGACGAAGCTGATCAAGGAACAGAACATCAAGCCGGAGTAGGGCGTCGCCCATCAAACAGACCTCACCCTGTTAGGGTGAGGTTGGGGACTTGGTCGAGCGCTTTCTAAAGCGCCTTACGCAAGGTGAGATTGAAGCGGCGGTGTCCGGTCAGCGGATGCTCGCCGCTTTTCAATGTCAGCACGCCGTGATGGAACAGCCGCGACGGGCCGCCCCAGACGACCACGTCGCCATGCTCCAGCGTGACCTTGCGGACGGGATCGGCGCGCTTCGGTCCCCCGAACTGGAACGTGGCGGGCAGACCGAGGGACACCGAGACGATGGGATGCGCGTAGTCGGCCTCGTCCTTGTCCTGGTGCAGCGACAGCTTCGTGCCGGGCTCGTAGCGGTTGATCAGGCAGGCGTCGGGAATGAAGGTTGCGAACCCGGCCGCGCTCGCGGCGTCGTCGGCCAGCGCGAGGAAGGCCGCCGGCATCGCGGGCCACGGCGCTCCACTTTGCGGGTCGTGCGCCTGATAGCGATAGCCCGACCGATTCGTGACCCAGCCGGCCGCGCCGCAATTGGTCATCGCCACGGACATCTCGAAGCCGCCGGGCGTTACCATGTGCCGGAACGGCGACTCGGCCGCGATCCCCTCGATCGCCGCCAGCAGCGCGACATCACGCTTTCGTGCGAATCCACGCAACAACGTGGCGCCGGGTGCCAGCGCCTCCTTTCCGCCATCTGCGTCGAACAGGCTTTGCTGCATCGTTCAGATATAGGGCATCTTCTGCCGGAAGCATCAGGAGTAGCGTGATGAAGAACTGGATCACTGCCGCCGCTGTGATCGTCGCCAGTCTGGCGACCTCTGCCGGCCCCGCCGCCGCGCAATCGGGGGAGGCCGCCAAGGGCCAGCGCGTCTTCAATACCCAGTGCCGCTCGTGCCACACGTTGGAAAAGGACGGCGCGCAGGTGACGGGTCCCAACCTGCACGGGCTGTTCGGCCGCAAGGCCGGCACCAGCGCGGGCTATACCTATTCCGAGCCGATGAAGAATTCCGGCATCGTCTGGGACGACACGACGCTCGCCGAATACAATCGCGATCCCAAGGGCAAGGTGCCCGGCACCAAGATGCTCTACAACGGCGTGAAGAACGCCGGCCAGCTCGCCGACCTCGTCGCTTATCTCAAGGAAGCGACGAAGTAGTCAGCGCGTCATCACATCGACCAGATCGTTCAGGTAGGCCTCGGCCACCACCGGTTCCGTCTTCGTGCCGTTCCACTCCAGCCAAATGGAGAAGAAATGGTTGCGATAGCCGGTCACCGCCAGCGTCGAGTAGATCGGTACCTGGGTCTTGGGGATGACCGCCCGTAGCGTGACGCAGCGAAAGGAAATCCCGCCCGGGGAACATTCGGCGGGGCCGTTTATGATCTTCAACCCGTCGGCTTCCGGCGTGAGCTGGCGGATTTCATCGAGGAGCTGGTCGAACTGTTCTGCAAGGAGCGTGCTGTCGGCCCCGGTCGGTATCGAGGTCAGGCCACCGTTGAATACATTGACCCGGGCAACGCCATCGATCGGCGGCGCCACAAGATAGTTCCAGCTGTAGCCGAGTTCGGGCCTTCCTTCGCTTTTTCCATAGTCGATTGATTGCGCCCGTCGGATATCGCGGCCGACGATGGAAGGAAACTTCAGGCCGGTTGCCGGATGGATCGCGGGCGCGCTCGAAGTCGCCGAACCTGTGGGTTGGGCGCTCGTCGACGCCGGAGAGAAGGCCAACATGAGGATTGCCGCTACGACATGCGCTATCATCGCAACCATGAGTTCTCCCGTTCGGAGGAACTCTACCCGCGTGCCGTAAAGCTGTCTCGCGCCCGCACATAGGCGAACGAGCCCAGCACCAGACCGGCGGCGAGCATGCCGAAGACCCAGCGATAGGCCGTGTCGTCGGCGCCGAAGGCCCCGACGACGTAGCCGGCGCCGGCCGGCAGCACGGCGAGCCCCAGGCACTGCGCCATGTTGACGGTGGTGACGCCGCGGCCGGCCAGCCGGTCGGGAAACAGCGCGCGGCCCTGCGCCACGATCACCGTGCCGTAAGCGCAGAAGAAGCAGAAGGCGATCAGCAGCGAGACCGCCAGCCAGAGCGGTGGGCTAGGGAGTGCCGCCAGGATCGCCAGCAGCACCATCGAGATCGCCGCCCCTCCGAACACCAGCGCTTGCGCGAGCGCAGGACGCGGTCCATCGGCCCATAGGCCAGGATGCCCAGGATCTGCGCGGTGCCCATGGCCAGCAGCACGTTGCCGCGCGCGACCCCATCGAGCTTGTGCACGTCGTGGAGATAGGGGCCGCCCCACACGCCCAGCACCGTCAGCATCGTAGCGTAGGCGAAAAAATGCATCGAGAGCACAGGGCCGAGGCCGGGCGTCCGCCACACCTCCCACAGGCCGCGCAGGATCTGCCCGGGTGACTCCCGCGCGGGCTCGGGACCGCGATGCTCCGGCGGCCGGTCGCGCACGAAGACCAGGAACCCCAGAGCGACCAGCAGCGTGACGACGGCGAGGCCCACGAACCCGCTGCGCCAGCCGACGGTGGCCGCGATCCAGGCGAGCGGGGTCGCGGCCGCCAGCGTGCCGATGTTCGACGCCGCGAACACCCAGGAGAGCCGCGTGGCGAGCTTGGCCGGCTCGAACCAGCGCGAGCACAGGAACACCACCGACATGAACGAGGCGGCGCAGCCCACGCCGACGATGGTGCGGCCGGCAATCAGATCGGCCGCGTCGCTCGCGTTGGCGATCCATAGCGAGCCCAGCATGGCCAGCAGCGAAAGTGCGGCCACCGTCCGGCGCGCGCCGAACCGGTCGAACCACATGCCGACGGGGATCTGGACCGCGAACAGGGCAAAGAAGAAGGCGCTGCCCGCCCAACCGAGCTGGCGCGCGCTGAGATCGAGGTCGCGCACGAGCTCGGGCGCGATCACGCTGTTCGACACGCGATAGAACTGGCTGAGGCAGGTGACGGCGATCAGCAGGATGAGGAGAGGCAATCTCGACGCCATGGCCGGGCTTGCTAGCACGGATGCGGCGAACATTCCTTCGGTCTGAACCGAAGGGTCGTTCGAGTAAGTCCGTCGTCTCGACCGAGCCTCGCGCAGCGAGGCGTAGTGGAGAGACCTCTTTTCGACGATTGGGCGGCTTGAAGCGGAAAAAAGGTCTCTCCACTTCGGGCCTGCGGCGCTTCGGTTGAGACGACGGGAGTTATCTACTCAAGGCCCTTGCCGTCGATCTGCTTGTCGAAGGCGAGGTCGTCATTGAGGCACCACTGCTCGGCGACGCGACCGTTCTCGATGCGGAAGATCGAAAGTTCGTCGACATTGATCGCACGGCCGGTTGGTGCGCGTTTGCCGAAGAGGCCGAGATGGGTTCCCGTCGAGTGATAGCGTACGGCGATCCGGTCGCCGTCGATAACCATGTCGTCGATATGCTCTTGCCAGTCGGGAAAGCCGGTGCGGATGCGTTCGATGGCGCGGCGTATGCCGTCGTGCCCGTCGCGGCTCTCGCCCTTGCCCCAGCCCTTGGGCATGTGGGCGACGAAGCCCGGCGCGTAAATCTCGGGAATGGCGGCTAGTTCGCCGGTGCCCCAGATCTCGTGCAGTCGCTCGATCAGCGCGCGGGCTTGTTCGCGTGTCGTCATCGGCATATGCCCCTTACTTGACGGACGCGGCCGCCTTGGCCTGGCGGCAGGCCAGTGCCAGGGCCACGCCTAGATCGCCGAGCAGCTTGCCCGTCATCTCGTCGGTGAGCTTGCCGTCGGCGAACTTGTTCTGTGCCTGGGCGATCATGACCTCGGGCTTGTTGACCGGACGGCCGTCGAGGAACACCAGCGTCTGGCGCAGCTGGTACTGCGCGCGCGCCGTGCCGAGGACGCCCATCGAGGCGCCGAACAGGGCGACCGGCTTGGCGGTGAAGGGCTGCGGGCTGATGCGCGACAGCCAGTCGATGGCGTTCTTCAGCACGCCCGAGATGCCGTAATTGTATTCCGGGCTGACCAGCACGATGCCGTCGGCTGCCAGCATGGCCTTCTGCGCGGTCTGCACCTTGTCGGGGAAGCCCTTGGCCTGGAGGTCGGCGTCGTAGAGCGGCCAGTCGCCGATCTCGATCGTGTCGCACGTGGCGCCGACGGGGAGACGGTCGACGAAGGCCTGCAGCGACAGGCGGTTGAACGACGCCTTGCGCAGGCTGCCGCAGAAGGCGACGAGTTTCAGGCTCTCGGACATGCGAAGGGTTCCTTTGTCAGCGGGTGCGTGGGCGGCTACATAGGTTGCCCTTGGAATGTTGGCAAACCCGGGAGCAGGGCGAAAGATGATGCGATCCGTATTCGTGGCTGCCGGTCTTGCTGCCGCCGCATGGACCCTTTCGCTGCCGGCTTCGGCGCAGGACCAGCCGCCCGACAAGTGGGTCATGTACTGCTCCTCCGACGGCGGTAGGGATTGCGGCGCGCAGGCGACGATCGACGGCAACAGCCTGCTCGGCCAATTCCTCGTGATGCGCTACTCGGCGGCCTACAAGAAGATCTCCGTGGTCGGCGACGGCCAGGGCGTGCGGGCCAGCATCCAGGTCGATTCCAACCCGTTCATCTCGACCAGCATCTGCGGGCAGGGCATTTGCCAGTTCGACGAAGCCAAGTCGGCCGAGCTGCTTCAGCAGCTGCGCACGGGTTCGCAGATCCAGGTCCAGCTCCAGTTGCAGGGCACGATGGCGGGACCGTTCATGCAGTCTCTCAAGGGCTTCGAACGCGAACTGCAGAGGGCGATCCAGGCGCAGCGCGGTGGCTGATCGACGAAGCGCGTCGCCTATTCGAGGCGGCGCGAGAAGAGCCAGGTCGCGTAGCCCAGCGTGACGCAGCCGATCAGCGCCATCGGCCAGAGCTGGGGCCAGGCAAGCGCCCAGGAGAGATCCTGCAGGAAGATTCCGCGGCTCAGGGTCACCATGTAGCGGATCGGGTTGAGATGGGTGAGGGCCTGCGCCCAGTCGGGCATGTTGGCGATCGGGGTCGTGAAGCCAGACAGCACCATCGCGGGCGAGAGGAACAGGAAGACGCCCAGGATCGCCTGCTGCTGGGTCTTGGCCACCGATGAGATGACCAGGCCGATGCCCACCGCGGACAGGACGAAGACCGCGATCGCAACGTTGAACAGCACGACGCTGCCGACGAACGGCACGCCATAGGCGAAGCAGGCCAGCGCGGCGATCAGGTTCGCCTCGACAAAGCCGATGCAGAGCGCCGGGACGGTCTTGCCCACGAGGATCTCCATGGGCCGCAACGGCGTGACGAGAAGCTGCTCGAACGTGCCGAGCTCGCGTTCGCGGGCGACCGAGAGGGCGGTGATCAGCAGGATCGCCACGATGGTGAGCAGCACCGTCAGACCCGGCAGGATGAACCAGCGGCTGTCGAAGTTGGGATTGAACCAGGCGCGCGGGTGCATGTTGAGCTCGACGGCGGCCTGGCCGACCCGCGCGAGGTTGTAGCTCTCGACGATACCCAGCGCGTAGCTCTGCAGGATGAGGGCGGCGTTCGACTTGCGGCCATCGAGCAGCAGCTGGACGCGGGCATGCCGGCCGGCCGCGACATCCGCCGAGAAAGTCTGGCCGACATGCAGCACCGCCTTCACCCTTTGCGTGTCGAGAGCCTCCCGGACGGCCTGCGGATTGTCGAATCGCGCGACGACGTGGAAGGCGGGCGAGGCCTCGAAGCGGCTGACCAGTTCCTGCGCCGGACGTGCCCGGTCCTCGATCCAGAGGCCGAGTGCAGCGTTCGAGACCTCGAAGGTCGCGGCGCTGCCGAACAGGACGAGCTGCACCAGCGGCGGGACCACGAGAACCATGCGGCTCTTGCGGTCCTTCCACAGCATCTTGAATTCCTTGAGGATCAGCGCGGCGATGCGGCGCCACATGGCGGCTACTCCAGACTGCGGCGGGTGCGAGCGATCGCCAGTGCGAGAAACACGACGGCGAAGCCCACCAGCATGGCGAGATTGGGCAGCAGCACGGGCCAGACCGTGCCGGCAAGGAACAGGGTCTGCAGACTCGACACGAAGTAGCGGGCCGGAAAGACCGTCGTCACCGCCTGCACCCAAGGCGGCATGCTCTCGATGTCGAACATGAGGCCCGACAGGATCAGGGCCGGCATGAAGGTGACGAGGAAGGCGAGCTGGGCCGCGACGAACTGGCTGCGGGCAACCGTCGAGATCAGAAGGCCCATCGCCAGCGAGACGATGAGGAACACCGAGGAGACGGCGATGAGCACTTCGGCGGCTCCCCGGAAGGGCACCTCGAACACGAACAGCCCGATGAACACCGAGACCGCGAGGCCGCCCAGTCCCAGCACGAAATAGGCGACCAGCTTGCCCAGCAGGATCTCGGTCATGCTGGCCGGCGAGGCGAGCATGGCCTCCATGGTGCCGCGCTCCCATTCGCGCGCGACCACCAGCGCCGTCAACAGGGCGCCGATCATGGTCATGACCATCGCGATGAGGCCGGGCACGATGAAGTTGGTGCTGCGGATTTCCGGATTGAACCAGTAGCGGTTCTCGACCGTGATGGGGGACAGAGCCGGCTGGGCGCGATCCCTTCGGTGGCCCAGCAGCCACGTCGCCACGACGCCCTGGGCGTAGCCGGTGACGATGCGGGCGTTGTTGGCATCGACGCCGTTCACGATGATGGCGATGTCGGCCGCGCGGATCGGATCGGCCACGCGCCGGGTGAAATCGCTGCGCAGCACAACAAAGCCTTCGATGTCGCCGCGCATCAGGGCGGCTTCGGCGGCCTTCGCCGTGAGGAAGGAGAAGGGCCGGAAGTAGGGCGTGTTGGCGAAGGACTGGAACAGGCCCGCCGACTCGACGCTGCGATTCTCGTCGACGATCCCGAAGCGCACGTTGCGGGCGTCCAGCGAGATGCCGAAGCCGATCAGCAGGAGCAGGACGACTGGCATCACGAGAGCGATCGCGATCGACGAGGGGTCACGCACGATCTGAACGAACTCCTTTTGCAGCAGCCCGCCGAAACGACGGAAGAAGGTCCGGGCCGAGGTCATGCGGCGGCCGCGCCCTGGCGTTCGGCGTCATGTTCGCGGATCAGGCCGACGAAGGCGTCTTCGAGCGTCGGCTCCGGCAGGGCGGCCGTGACGAAGCGTTGCTTCATGGCATCCGGACTGCCAGAGGCGATCATCCGCCCGGCATAGACGATGCCCAGCCGGTCGCAATACTCGGCCTCTTCCATGAAGTGCGAGGTTACGAGCACCGTCACGCCCCCGTCTGCCAGTCCGCCGATGCGCGACCAGAATTCGCGCCGCATCAGCGGATCGACACCTGAGGTGGGTTCGTCGAGGAACAGGACCTGCGGTTCGTGCAGCAGCGCGCATCCCAACGCCAGGCGCTGCTTGAAGCCGAGGGGCAAGGTCCCCGCTTCCAGGTCGGCGACGGAACCGAGGTCGAAGCTCTCGATCGTCCAGGCGATACGGCTCGACCGACGACGGCCGGCGAGGCCGTAGACGCCACTGAAGAAGTCGAGATTGTCGCGGACGGACAGGTTGCCGTAGAGCGAGAATTTCTGGGACATGTAACCGATGCGCTCGCGCGCCGTGGCACGGGCGCGGCCGAGATCGACGCCGGCGACGTGCGCCGAACCGGCGCTCGGCGCCAGCAGGCCGCAGAGCATGCGGAAGGTCGTGGACTTGCCCGCGCCGTTGGGGCCCAGCAGCCCGAAGATCTCGCCAGGCCTGACCGTGAAGCTCACTTTGTCGACCGCCCGGAACTTGCCGAAGTCGCGCGTGAGGTCACGGGCCTCGATCGCGATGCCGTCGGCGGAGGGGGCAGAGGTCGCCTGAATCCCCGGCGCAGACACGGGCGGGCGATCGGCCAGAAGCAGACTCACGAATGCGTCCTCGAAGCGCGGGCGCGTCGGACGTGGGAGCGCGCGGGCGCCGACGAGTTCCGAGAGGTCGGGCAACGCGCTTCCTTCCTTCAGCACGAGCCGCAGGCTGCGGCCCTGGATGGTAGCGTCGGCAATGGACGGCAGCGCGGCCGCTTCACGCTGGACGCGATGACGCTGCCGCTCGGGCAGGTCGATCAGGAAGGTTCGCCCCTCGAGTCGGCGCGTGAAGTCCGAGGGACTGCCGGAAGCGAGGAGGCGGCCGCCATCGAGCAGAAGGAAGCTGTCGCAACGCTCGGCCTCGTCGAGATAGGCGGTACTCCAGACGATGGCGACGCCGGTGCCTGCCATCGTCCGCACGATGCGCCAGAGCTCGCGACGGGAGGCGGGATCGACGCCGGCACTCGGCTCGTCGAGCAGCAGCAGCTTCGGCCGCGGCAGCAGGGCACAGGCGAGGCCGAGCTTCTGCTTCATGCCACCCGAAAGCTGGCCCGCCAGCCGGCGAGAGAACGGCGCCAAACCGGTGAACTGCAGCAGCGTCGCGAAACGCTCGCTGCGCGCGGCCTCGTCCAGATCGTGCAGGTCCGCCTGCAGGTTCAGGTTCTCCTGGACCGTCAGATCCTCGTAGAGGCCGAAGCGTTGCGGCATGTAGCCAATGTCGCCGCGCACCGCGTCGCGGTCGGTAGCCGCGTGGCCCAGCACCTCCAGCGTTCCCTTGTCCGGTGTGAGCAGGCCGGCGATGAGGCGCAGAAGCGTCGTCTTCCCGGCGCCATCCGGGCCGACGAGACCGGTGATCTGGCCAGCCCCGATCGCGGCCGTCACGTCCGTTAGGGCGGCCGTGGTGCCGAAGCTCTTGCCCAGGTTCGTGAGGGTGACCGATGCGGGCATGGCCGGCCTAGCCGGCGCCCAGCGGGACGCGGACCGTGACCGGCATGCCCTGGCGCAGGCGATCGTCGGGATTCTTGATGAACACCCTCAGGCGATAGACGAGCTGCGTGCGCAGCTCGGTGGTCTCCACGGTCTTCGGCGTGAACTCGGCCGTGGGGGAGATGAAGCCGATCCAGCCCTCGTAGGGACGGCTGGGATCCGTGTCGGTGAAGACCGTGACCGCCATTCCGGGCCGGATGCGACCGAGATCAGGCTCGGACACGTAAGTACGGACCCAGACCTTGTCGGTGAGCGACAGGGTGAAGATCGGATTGGCGGGGCTGACCATCGCGCCAGGCTCGACGATGCGGCTGAGCACGACTCCGTCGGCCGGCGATTTCAGCACCGTGTCGGCAAGCCGCCGCTCCGCCAGCGAGACGATCGAGTCCTCCGACCGCACCAGGGCTTTCGCCTGCTCGATGTCCTCGCGGCGGGGGCCGAGTTCGGTCAGCCTCGAGACCTGCTGGGAAAGGTCGAGACGGGCGCGCGCCGAATCGTAGGCGTTCTTCGCCTCGTCGTAGAGCTGGCGCGAGACGTTGCCGCTGGCCACCAGCTCCGTCCGTCGCTTGAGCAGGAGTTCGGCATCGGCGACGGCGGCTTTGTTGGCGTCGACCTGGGCGCGGTCCCGGGCGATCTCCTCGGGACGGCTGCCGGCTTCGAGGCGGTCCACCACCGCGCGCTGCGCGTCGAGCCGGGCACGGGCCAGGGCCACGGCGTCGCGATAGGTGTCGGCCTCCATGATCGCCACCGTTTCGCCGGCCTTCACCGCGTCGCCTTCCTCCTTGTGCAGCGCCTGCAGGCGGCCGCTGGCGTTGAAGGCGAGATCGACCTGGCGGACATCGACATTGCCGTACAGCGTGAGGAACGTCGGTTGGGCCCGCGGCCAGTAACGGTACGCGCCGCCGCCAGCGGCCAGCGCCACGGCGAGCAGCGCGATCAGGATCGGCCAGCGGCGGGGCGACTGGGGCATTCCGTACTCCACGCGTCTGTTGCTGCGTGGAGACCTAGAACCATTCGGCGTTTCGCCCTTTGATGTCGGTCAAGCCTGCCGACGATACAGGAAGCAGTTGTCGGCCTTGGGCATCTTGATGCCTTCATAGAAGGTCATTGCCGTCGGCGCCGAGAGCAGCAGGGTGGTGGTCTGGGCCCCGCCCGCGGCGGTGCGGGTCTCCTCGATCAGCCGGCGGCCGATTCCCTGTCCCTGGCACGCCTTGTCGACCGCGAGGTCGGAGAGATAGCAGCAGAAGCAGAAATCGGTGAGGGAGCGTGCGAAACCCACCAGCCTGCCGTCCTGGCGCGCCGTCAGGATCAGGTTGGCGTGCTTCAGCATCTGTTCGACGCGGGGGCGGTCGGCGATGGGGCGGTTCAGGCCCGACTTGGCCACGACGTCGATGTATTCGTCGGCGCCGAGATGATCCTCGCGGGCGTAGATCGTGTTCATTGCGTCAGCCATCTCCTCAGGGCGGCCGAGACCTCGGCCGGTTTCTCCAGCGGTGTCATGTGTCCAGAGTCGTCGATGACCTCGAGGCGGGCATTGGCAATGTCGCTGGCCATCTGCTGCGCGCGCGACAGGGGCGTGACCAAATCCTCGCGGCCCACGATCACGAGGGCGGGCATCTCGATCTCGACCAGCAGCGGACGGCTGTCGGCGCGACCGAGGATCGCCTGTTGCTGGCGCACGAAGCCGTCGCCGCCGATCTCGCTCGCCATGTCGAGGAGCGGCCGGGTGATGCTCTCGTCGGCAACCCTCGACGGATGGACGAGTTGCGGCAACAGGGTCGGGTGAATGCCGTGGAACCGGCCGATCCGCGTCTGCTCGATGAAGCCGCGCCGCCGCGCGGCCGTCTCGGGCGAATCGGGACCGGCCTGCGTGTCGATCAGGGCGATGCGCTCGACCCGCTCCGGCGCGCGGCGGAAGATCTCGAAGGCGACGTACCCGCCCATCGAGAAGCCGCACAGGGCGAAGGTCGACGGCGCCTCGGCGAGGGCAGCTTCGGCCATCGCCGCCATCGTGTCGTGGTGCCAGAGTTCGGGAATGGTGAAGTCGGCGACGTCCGCCAGGGCCTCGATCTGCGGGGCGAAGACGCGGTGCGTGTTGAGCAGGCCCGGCAGCAGCAGGAGCGGAGAACGCGGCATGGCGGGCGGCCTCAGATCTGGATCTGGTTGCCGAGTTCGATAGCGCGGTTGGGCGGGATACGGAAGAAGGTCTTGGTGGCCGAGGCCGAATGGGAAAGCGAGATGAACCAGTCGCGGCGCCAGCGGCCGAGCCTGGAATGCTGCGACGGCACCAGCGTCTCGCGGCCGAGGAAGAACGAGGTCTCCATCTCGTCGTAGGCGATGCCGTGCGGACGGCAGGCGCGCAGCGCCTCGGGAATGTCGGGCTGCTCGGTGAAGCCGTAATGGGCGATCACCGTGTGGAAGCCCTTGCCCAGCCGCTCGACCTCGACCCTGTTGGCGTCGGAGACGACCGGCACGTCCATCGTGTCGACCTGCAGGATGATGATGCGCTCGTGCAGGACCTTGTTGTGCTTGAGATTGTGCAGGAAGGCGGCGGGGGTGTGGCTCGCATCGGCGGTCAGGAAGACGGCGGTGCCCGCGACGCGGTCCGGTGCGCGCTCCATGCGTTCGAGGAACTGCTTCAGCGGCAAGGAGCCCTCGCTCAGCTCCGTCGCGACCATCTTGCGGCCGCGCCGCCAGGTCGTGATCGTGAAGTAGATCAGGAACGCCACGATCAGGGGCAGCCAGCCGCCGTCGGGAATCTTCAGCGCGTTGGCGATGAAGAAGGCGAGGTCGGGGATGGCGAGGAAGCCGAACACCGCCGCGGCCAGCGGCCACGACCAGCGCCAGACCAGAATCGCGACCGCCATGGCGAGCGCCGCATCGACCAGCATCGCGCCGGTCACGGCGAGGCCGTACGCGCCGGCCAGCGCCCCGGACGATCCGAAGCCGACCACGAGGGCGATGATGCAGGACATCAGCAGCCAGTTCACCCTCGGGATGTAAATCTGGCCGATCGCCGTTTCGGACGTGTGGTGGATCTCCATGCGCGGCAGGTAGCCCAGCTGGATCGCCTGCCGGGTCAGCGAGAACACGCCGGTGATCACCGCCTGCGAGGCGATCACGGTCGCCAGCGTGGAGAGGACCACCAGGAAGATGATGTAGTCGGTCGGCACCAGTTCGAAGAAGACCTGATGGATCACGGCCGGGTTCTCGATGATCAGCGCACCCTGGCCGAAATAATTGAGCAGGAGGCCCGGCATGACGATGCCGAACCAGCCGATCCGGATCGGCCTGCGGCCGAAATGGCCCATGTCGGCATAGAGCGCCTCCGCGCCCGTGACGGCCAGCACGATCGAACCGAAGGCCCAGAAGATGCCGAAACCCTGGTCAGTGACCAGATAGTAGGCATGAATCGGGTTGATCGCTTCCAGCACCACCGGGTTCTTCGCGATCTGCCACGCCCCCAGCACGCCCAGGACCAGGAACCAGACGAACATGACCGGGCCGAACAGACGGCCCACATCGGCCGTGCCCCGGGCCTGCAGCATGAAGAGGCCGACGAGGATGACGAGGGCGAGGGGAATGACGAACGGCGTGAACGCCGGCGTTACGGCGGACAGTCCCTCGACGGCGCTCATTACCGAGATTGCCGGCGTTATCATGGCATCGCCATAGAAGAGCGCGAGGCCGATGACGGCCAGGATGATGATGCCGATCCGGACCTTCGGGGCCCTCCCGTTCAGCCCCCGGGACGCCAGGGTCGCAAGCGCCAGCACGCCACCCTCGCCCTTGTTGTCGGCACGCATGATGAGCGCGACGTACTTGATCGTGACGGTGAGCGTGACCGCCCAGAACAGCATGGAGAGGACGCCGAACACATGGTCGGGCGTCGGCGCCATGCCGGAGCCGTGCAGGAAGGTTTCGCGTAGCGCGTAGAGCGGGCTGGTGCCGATATCGCCAAAGACGACGCCCAGGGCGCCGACGACGAGCGCCGTCCCCGCCGGATGGTGGGGGGCGGTGGGGGCCGGCGCGGCGTCGGCGCTGGTCTGGGTCTGGGAGGGTTCGGCTGGGGCCATGATGTACGAACGCCGCCTGGGAGGCGGCGCGGCGAGGGTTTGCGCCGACGCATCGACACTGTCAACGCGCCAAATCGGGGGAAACGGCGACTAATCACCTTGACTCGCACGTGGCGCGCAGGTCGCCTTGGGGAAACGAACGAGGAAGCGCGCCATGCATGTCGATGTCAGCCAGCCCCGCCTGTATCGCGAGGATAGCTGGGGCCCGCACTTTGCCCGGCTGCGGCGCGAAGACCCGGTACACTACCATCCCGAAAGCCCGTTCGGGCCCTACTGGTCGGTCACGCGCTACGCCGACATCATGAAGGTCGAGCTGGACCCGGCAACCTATTCCTCGGCCTCCGAACTGGGCGGCATTCAGATCACCGACCAGCCGCAGGGCGAGGAACTGCCCAACTTCATCCGCATGGACCCGCCGCGCCACACCGCCCAGCGCAGGACCGTAGCGCCAATCGTGGCCCCGTCGAACCTCGCCAACATGGAGGGACTGATCCGCCAGCGCACCGCCCAGGTGCTCGACGGCCTGCCGCGTGGCGAGACCTTCGACTGGGCGGACCGGGTTTCCACCGAGCTCACCGCCATGATGCTGGCGACGCTGTTCGACTTTCCACAGGCGGACCGCCGCAAGCTGACGCACTGGTCGGATGTGGCGATCTGCAACATCGAGGCCGAGGACGCCGTCGTTAAGAGCAACGAGGAGCGGATGGCCGAGTTGACGCATATGGCCGAGACGATGGCAGCGCTATGGCAGGAGCGCGCGGCGCGGCCGCCGACCTTCGACCTGATCTCGATGATGGCGCACAGCGACGCCACGAAGAATATGCCGACCCGCGAGTTCATCGGGAACTTCGGGCTGCTGATCGTCGGCGGCAACGATACGACCCGTAACTCGATGAGCGCCGGTCTGATTGCCATGCTCGACAATCCGGCCGAGGTCGACAAGGTGAAGGGCGATCCGGCGCTGATGGCGAATCTCGTGTCGGAGACGATCCGCTGGGCCACGCCCGTGATCCACATGCGGCGCACCGCGCGCACGGATTGCGAACTGGCCGGGAGGCAGATCCGCGCCGGCGACAAGGTGGTGATGTGGTACGTCTCGGGCAATCGCGACGAGACGGCGATCGACGAGCCCGAACGTTTCCGGGTCGACCGGCCGAAGGCGCGCCATCATCTATCCTTCGGCGCCGGCATCCATCGCTGCGTCGGCGACAGGCTGGCCGAGATGCAGATCAGGATTCTGTGGGAGGAGCTGCTGAAGCGCGACCTCGAGATCGAGGTCGTCACGCCGCCGGTGCGCCTCTACTCCAACTTCATCCGCGGCATCCGCTCGCTGCCCGTCAGGATCAGGAACTAGCGCGCGTTGCCTCATTGGGGCGCGCCACTGGAGTGGCGCGCTCCGTTGAGACTCTTCGACTCAGGACGATGAGCGGATCGTCTCGACGCCGGCGGCGAAGGCCTGTTGCAGCAGCCAGACGTCGCCCGCGATCGAGACGAAGTCGTAGCCGAGTTTCACGAACTGCGCGGCCTGCCTGGCATCGACGGCGAGACGGCCGGCGGATTTGCCGTGCTTCTTCGCGGCCGCGATCGTGGCCTTCTCGGCATTCAGGAAGTCGGGATGGTCGAAGGCGCCGGGCTCGCCCATGGCGACGGTGAGGTCATTGTGGCCGAGCCACAGCATGTCGACGCCCGGCATCGAGGCGATTTCGTCCGCCGCCGCGGCGCCCCGCGGATCCTCGACCTGCAGGATGATGGCGGTGCGTGTATTCTGTTCGGCAAAGCGTGGCAGCAGCGGCTCCGAACGCAGGGCGAAGCGCTCGTGCGCGAGGCCCAGCGCCACGCCGCGCGTGCCGTCGGGCCAGTATTTCGCGGCATCGAGCACCGCTTTGGCCTGCTCGACCGATGACACGATCGGCACCATCACGCCATCGGCGCCGGTATCGAGCGCCCGCGAGATGTGATGGCGCGATTGCGAGGGCACGCGCACGACCAGGGGCAGGTTCGCGGCCTGCATGTAGCGCACGACCTGGCGCACGGTATCGAAGCCGAATCCGGTATGCTCCATGTCGAGCACCGCGAATTCGGCGCCCGCCGACTTCAGGATCTGGCCGATTCCCGGCGTGGTGAATTCGAACAGGAATGTCCCGATCTTCGTGGGCCTGGTGCCGACGAGTGCGCGCAGGCCGCTGCCTGCCCGGGTGTTTGCCATTGTCGTTTCCCCCTGTGGGGGGGCGATGCTAGCGTGAACGTCCCCATCACACACCTGCTTTAGGGAGAGAATCATGAAGCTCTATTACATGCCCGGGGCCTGCTCGATCGGCATCCACGTCCTGCTGGAGGAGATCGGCAAGCCCTACGACGTGCACAAGGTCGACGGCGCCAAGCAGGAGCAGTACGGGCCGGACTTCGTGGCGCTCAATCCGAAGTCGAAGGTGCCGACCCTGCAGCGCGACGACGGTTCCGTGCTGACCGAGTTCCCCGCGATCGCCGTGTGGCTCGCCCGCAAGAATCCCGATGCGGGCCTGCTGCCCACCGACGCCGATGGCGAGGCGCGGGTGCTGGAGGCGATGGATTATGCGGTCTCGACCATGCACATGCAGGGCTTCAGCCGCATGTTCCGCCCGGGCAACTACGCGCCGACCGAGGCCGACCATGACAAGGTCAAGGCGCGCGGCAAGGAGATCATGGAGAAGGGCCTCGCCGTAATGGACAAGGCGCTCGAGGGCAAGGAATACGTCGCCGGCAAGTTCTCGGTGGCCGATGCCGCGCTATTCTACGTCTCCTTCTGGGCGGCCGGCCGTATGAAGATGCCGCTGCCCAAGAACGTCGCCGCCCACTATGAGCGCATGAAGGCCCGCCCGGCCGTGCAGCGCGTGCTCGAAAAGGAAGGCCTGTCGGCCGCGGCCTGATATCAGCAACTTCCGGGCCGTCCCGCCGTGCGGGACGGCCCGACCGCGATCTTCCGACGGCGATCTTCGGTGCCGTCGCGCGCTGCGCTAAGCTCGCGCCATGTCCTTGCCTGTCTCCCTGCGTGATCGCCTCCGTCTGCCGCTGATCGCGGCGCCGATGTTCCTCGTCTCCGGTCCCGCCCTCGTGACGGCCGCCTGCCGCGCGGGTGTCGTCGGCTCGTTCCCGACCGCCAACTGCCGCACGGTCGAGGAACTCGACATCTGGCTGGCCGACATGGAAGACGACGCCAAGCGTTCCGCCGATGCCGAGGGACGCGTGCCCGCGCCCTGGTGTCCGAACCTGATCGTGCATCGCTCCAACCCGCGCGTGCCCGAGGACCTCGCCGCCGTGCTGCGCCACAAGGCCGAGATCGTGATCACGTCGGTCGGTTCGCCCGAGCCGGTGATGAAACCCTTGAAGGACGCGGGCTGTCTCGTGCTGGCCGACGTGGCGTCGGTGCGTCATGCCGAGAAGGCGGTGGCGGCGGGTGTCGACGGGCTGGTGCTGCTGACGGCCGGTGCCGGCGGCCAGACCGGCTGGGCCAATCCCTTCGCCTTCGTGCGGGCGGTTCGGGCGTTCTGGGACGGGATCGTCGTGATGGCGGGCGGGATGGCCGACGGTCACGCCGTCGCGGCTGCCCAGGCCCTGGGCTGCGACCTCGCCTATATGGGCACCAAATTCATCGCCACGCGCGGTAGTGTCCTAATTTGAATTGAAGTGGCGATAAGTGACGGTCGCGATCCAGCCAACCTTCTTTTCGTCCGCGAGGGAATCTTCCGAATTCTTGCGGGCGGCCAAGCTAATGACCTGTATCCCCTCCTGCCGGCTTAGCCATTCAGTAGCGTCGGCCTCCGCCTGAGACGCGCTCGTCGCGGCAAATGTCTTTTCTTCGATCATCGAGCCCTCCCTGATTCTCGACCGGGCGGCGCTATTTCGCGATGCCGAGAATGGTCACGATGGCGATAGCGGCTGTTGCAATGGTGCTTACGATGCTCGCCAAGGCAACGGCTACATTCCAACGGTAGCGATTGGCATCCTGCCGGCGATCCTCAAGATAATCACCTTGAGTCCGCCAGGGATTGTCTCCGGCTGGAGGATTTACAAGTTCAACGCGCAAAGGCTTTTTGTCATTCACGGCGCCCTCCCGGCGGAGCGGCCTCACCTTGAGGTTCGCTCCACGAGTTGATGCAGCGACCATAGGCCCTTTTCGACGCCCGCCGCCATAGCCGGCGTCATCCGCAGCGTCTTGTGCTGCCGCACGAAGTTGTAATGCGCGAAGTGCAGCGAGACGGCAGCCTTCATGTTCTCCAGCTTCTTCGAGAAGCCGTTGGTCAGGCGCGTGAAGCGACGCATGCTCATGCGCATGGTGAGGTTCTGGCGCTCAATGATGCTGGTCGAGATATGCTTCTCGTCCGGGCGGCCGGCGACCACCGAGCGCTCAATATCGACCACCTCGGGCGGGCTGTAGCGCCCCTCGCCCAAGGGCGCGGCTTCATAGAATTTTACCGCCTGCCCGTAGTCGACATCGGCACCGAAAGCGCGCTCGACCGCGTCGGCATAGGCCGCAAGGCCGTCCGTCGAAAGCTGCACCCGGTTCGCCATCCGCAAGGAAAGGTCCTTCATGAAGATGGTCGCATCGCTCCAGGTACGCTTGCCAACGCGATAGGCCGGGACGAGCTTGGTATCGGCGTCGATGGCGACAAAGGTCCACTGATCGCCGAGGCGAGCCTTGTCGTCTTCCGGCTTGAGGTGGCGCTGCTTCTTGCCGACGTAGGACCAAATTTCATCCACCTGCACCCGCTTGCAGGGAAGCTCGCGCATTTTCTCGTCCATGATTTCCGCGCAGCCGGTGCCGACCTCGACCAACAGCCGCATGATCGTATCGCGGTGCACGCCGGTCATCCGCTCGGTCGACCGGATCGAGTTGCCCTCGACGAGGGCGGAAACGATCTGGGTGCGGCGGTCGAGGTTGAGGCGGTTCATTTGTCTGTCCTTGAAATTGTATGCAGTATCATATACAGAATTGTGACTCTGTCAATGCGAGTGCATACAATGGACTTCAAAAAAGCGACCGACGCCCTCTTTCTGAGGGTCGACCATCCTGACCTTGCCAAGGCCCTCGGAGTGTCGGTGGCCACAGTGCGCCAAGCTCGCCTCGGGCCAGAGGCGCAGGCGCTAAGATCACCCCCTAAAGGCTGGGAGCGGGCTGTTGCCGAGCTAGCCCAACAGAGGGCGGTACATTATGAGCGCCTCGCGCAGAAACTCAGATCGGCACCCGGCGACAAGAAATGAAGAGGAAAAAGAGGTAATCCAGTTGACCTAGAATGGCAAATTCGGGAAACTGGTTTACCTCAACAACTCGGGTCAGCCTCATGCCTCTCCTACCTGCCATTCAGGACCGACTTCGCCTCGGATTTCCCAAGTCTGGCGATGTGCCCCTTTACCGGGCGGTTCAGGAGGGTTGCTATCTGGCGAATCACCTCTTTGAAGGCGAGTCGTTCCTGAACAATCCGCTTGGGCACGACATGCGCGGTCATTTCCGTCGAATAGGGATCGCGCACCAGATCGATCGATATTGCAATCTTGGTGATTTGCCATGGCGCACGGAACTCAAGGCGATGCCATGGGGGCCCTGGCATTGGTTGGAAATCACAGGCACTCGTGCTGTCGCGCACGTTTGTCGGACGGAAGATAAACAGAGCTTTCCGGACCAGAGCGACAGTCGACAGGATTTCCGCATTCGGCTGCAAACCGATTTATTCTCGCATATTGACCGCAAGCCAATGGTGGAAGTGCTTGATGAAATTCCGGTCTTGTATGCTTGGCTCACCTTCAGCATCGCGAAGGATGGTAGAGTCTCGCATCTCTGTTGGGCGTCCC
Source organism: Rhodospirillaceae bacterium (assembly GCA_009772935.1). Taxonomy (GTDB): domain Bacteria; phylum Pseudomonadota; class Alphaproteobacteria; order Reyranellales; family Reyranellaceae; genus Reyranella. The sequence continues at coordinate 156,031 of WOUR01000001.1, read as the reverse complement.
CGGCGGCAGACTGCAATGAGTATGTCGGTCTCATTGACGTTCTCGAAGAAATCGAACGCAGCGGCGGCAAGATTCCGGCCGTGGATTCGACGCCAGACCCCAAGGAGAAGATTCGCCTGCGAGATCGTGTCGCCGAAACATTCAGCAAGAAGGCTAGCAGCTAGTGAAGTGCGATGAATGAGTTAACGCGTTCAGACCGAGGGCTATCCAAGCCCATTCCCGAGCGCATCCGTGAGGCGAGGGAGGCGCGCGGTCTGCTGATTGAGGCATTTGCCGATATGCTGGGCGTGACGAAGCAAGCGGTAGCTCGCTACGAGAGCGGCCTTTCCTCTCCAAGCGGAGAAGTCATGAGCCGCATGATAGTGGCGACTGCACAGCCACCTTCTTTTTTTGTGACGTCTAGATCGCGGTCTGCAGTGCAACCCTTCTGGCGCGGCCTGAAGCGGATGGAGCAGCACCATCGAAAGCGGGTAGCTCGTCGCTTGGAATGGGCGGCCGATATCACGCGATATCTTGAGCAATTTCTTCACCTGCCTGAAATTAACCTGCCTCAGATAGATTTCGACGTTCTGTCCAGTGACGCCGCGGACATTGAGCGGGCCGCAGATTTGCTGCGCGATCACTGGGGGCTAGGGCGCGGGCCGGTGCGCGACTTGTCCGCGTTCATTGAGTCGAACGGGATCATCTTGGTGAAGGAGGCTGTGTCTTGCCCCGACATGGACGCTGTTTCCTGTTGGCAGGAGGGGCGCCCCTATGTGCTTCTGTCTGCAGACGTTGAAAGCGGGCCGCGCGGGACCTTCGATTTGGCGCACGAAGTGGCCCATATCATTTTGCATTCCACAGTCGAAGTAACCGCAAACAATCTCGCGACAATAGAAAAACAGGCAAACAGATTCGCTAGCGCCCTCTTGTTGCCGCAAGAAACATTCAGCCGAGAAGTGCTCGGCACATCGCTTAACCACTTCCTGTTTCTCAAGGAGAAGTGGGGCGTCTCTATCTCGGCTATGGCTTATCGATGCAAGGATCTGGGAATTATCAACGACAACCAGTTCAGCTACATCATGCGGCAGATGAACGTGAGAAACATACGAAAGCGCGAACCGCTAGACGATCAGTTCCAGGTTCGGCCGCCGAGCATTCTGGGAGAGTCGATGAGGCTCCTGATTGAAAAAGGCGTGCAGACGAAGGCTGACATAGAACACGCGCTTTCGCTCAACTTGGCGGACATTGAAACCCTGTGTGGCCTTCCGAGCGGATATCTCGGGCAGAGGGTTGTTCCCTTCCGTCCGCGGTTGGTCGAGGGCCATTAAAAATCAGGCCGCAGGAATGCACCCCACGGCCTGATCCTGGCGGCTGATGACCGCCACCCCTTACCCCCAAGGTCATGAAGGAAAGGAGGAGTTAATGTGCGCAAAGAGCGCGCGAAAAAAACGTAGCGGTTGAGGCTGCGGCGCGGAGTTAATCGCCCGTGCCGCACCCTCCCGCATGCGTTCCTATAGCATACAGGATCGAAATGTCAGAAGTCAGCGCCGACCAGTTGAAGCAGGCTGTCGAAGGGCAACACGGCGGGAAATCCGTGCTGGTCGAAGCCGTGCCCGTCAAAGAGCTCTACGAGGGCAAGACCGCCTGGGAAGGCGTCGTGCACGTCTTTGACCTAGAGGGGCACCCGAAGGCCACGCGGGCCTATGCATGGTCGTCTCCGGTCGACGGCAGCACCCGGCGCCGATTCTACGCCGTGCTGCACCTGGGCGGGATCAGATCGCCGCTCGACGCGGTGCGGGCGGCTATCGTGGCAGAGCAGAGGGCGAGGGCATGAAACCCAATTCGAACACGCCCGAACGGAAGGCCTATCTGCGGGGCGCTTACAATGCCCTCTATGTGCTCATCCTCTTGGGCCTGATGTGGTGGTGCTTCTATCTTTGGTCTCACGCTCGATACGACACCCATTCGTGGCCGGCGCTGGCGGTTCTCAGCGCCATCTCGATTTTCGCTTGGTGGCGATGGGGCCACAACGGCCACCGATCAAATTAGAGGGCTGCTGATCCAGGAGGCTTCATGGCCGCGTCAAAACAACCTATCCGACATCCATTAGCTGAGCGGCTCTACCAACTTCGACAGCGAAAATTCGCCACGGAAGACGAATTGATCGCGACGCTGGAGATGGCTCAGCTCGAAACGGAAAAGCTCTGGGAAAGCGGCGAGGTGGCCAAGATGGCTGGCATCGACGCGTCAAAGCGGACCTGCGAGCGGGATGGCTGCAACTACAGTCGATATCCAGCCTCGAAATTCTGCATGGCGCACGTGTCCGGCAACGACACCTTCGCGGCCCGACTTCGCGGAATCCGGAAGCGCCAACCAAATTAGGACACTACCCCACGCGCGAGAGCCTGGCCAAGGACGCCTATAAGCAGATGCTGGTGTCGAGCCGCCTCGACGACGTGCTGCTGACGCGGGCCTTCACCGGGCTCGAAACCAGCATGCTGCGCCCGTCGATCGCCGCGGCCGGCCTGGACCCGGACAACCTGCCGGCGCGCGGCAAGATCGACATTTCCAAGGACATCAACGCGGCCGAGCGCGAACGGCCGGACGCCAAGCGCTGGAAAGACATCTGGAGCGCCGGCCATTCGGTCTCGGGCGTGGCGGACGTCCCGACGGTCGCCGAACTCGTCCGGCGCACCGCCGCCGAGTACGACGCGGCGTGCCGCTCAGTGCAGCGCGTATAGCCCGCAGGAGAAGCGGAATTCGGCCGGCTTCACGAGCTGGGCGTTGGCGACGCGCACGCGATGGACCTTGCCGTCGAGATTGCGCTCCCAGAAATCGAGGAATTTGGTGAGGGCCGGGTAACGAGGGGCCAGATCCAGGCTCTGCCAGACGAAACTTTGCAGAACGTGCTTATGATCGGGCATCCAGTAGAGGATTTCGGCGGTCGTAATGCGGTAATCGTTGAGCTGCGCAACAAAACTACGATCCATATAAGTCCTCCTTGACTTGGTGCGCCGGGGATAATAGTTACGCACCCTTCTCGGAAAATCAGCAAAAATCGTTCCAAATCAAAGACTTAGCAGCAGTCTCGGGTGATTGCTGCTAGTGCGAGCCTACTTTGGGAACCTTTTGTTGCGTGCCTTGACTCCGGCATCCGACAACCCTACATCCCGTGCGCCATTGGCACTCACTCTCTGAGAGTGCTGACAGCAATCCTTTCGCTGCGGCCGCGAGGTCGCGCAGGGTCAACAGTTCACTGGAGGAAGTCACATGAAGTTCCGTCCGCTTCACGACCGGGTCGTGGTCAAGCGCGTCGAGGAAGAAGGCAAGACCAAGGGCGGGATCATCATTCCCGACACTGCCAAGGAAAAGCCGATGGAAGGCGAGATCGTGGCGGTCGGTCCGGGCGCCCGCGACGAGAAGGGCAATCTGGTCCCGCTCGACGTCAAGAAGGGCGACCGCATCCTGTTCGGCAAGTGGTCGGGCACCGAGATCAAGCTCGATGGCCAGGATCTCCTGATCATGAAGGAATCCGACATCATGGGCATCATCGAGAGCTCCGCCTCGATGAAGAAGGCCGCCTGAGCTTCGCTCGGCATCACTGAAGACATCCACAACATTCGAGAGGAATAGAAAATGGCAGCCAAGGAAGTCCGCTTTAGTGCCGACGCCCGCGAGCGCATGCTGCGCGGCGTCGACATTCTCGCCAACGCCGTCAAGGTGACGCTGGGTCCGAAGGGCCGTAACGTCGTCATCGACAAGTCGTTCGGCGCGCCGCGCATCACCAAGGACGGCGTCACCGTCGCCAAGGAGATCGAGCTCGGCGACAAGTTCGAGAACATGGGCGCCCAGATGGTGCGCGAAGTGGCCTCGAAGACCAACGACATCGCCGGCGACGGCACGACGACGGCGACCGTTCTCGCCCAGGCGATCGTGCGCGAGGGCGTGAAGTCGGTCGCGGCCGGCATGAACCCGATGGACCTCAAGCGCGGCATCGACCTCGCGGTCGAGGCGGCCGTCGAGGACATCAAGGCGCGCGCCAAGAAGATCACGGGCACGGACGAAGTCGCCCAGGTCGGCACGATCTCGGCCAACGGCGACAAGTCGATCGGCAAGATGATCGCCGAAGCCATGAAGAAGGTCGGCAACGAGGGCGTCATCACGGTGGAAGAGGCCAAGAGCCTGGACACCGAGCTGGACGTCGTCGAGGGCATGCAGTTCGACCGCGGCTATCTCTCGCCGTACTTCATCACGAACGCGGACAAGATGATCGCCGAGCTCGACTCGCCGTACATCCTGCTGTTCGAGAAGAAGCTGTCGGGCCTGCAGGCGATGCTGCCGGTGCTCGAGGCGGTCGTGCAGTCGGGCAAGCCGCTGCTGATCATCGCCGAGGACGTCGAGGGCGAGGCCCTGGCGACCCTGGTCGTGAACAAGCTGCGTGGTGGCCTGAAGATCGCCGCCGTCAAGGCGCCGGGTTTCGGTGACCGTCGCAAGGCGATGCTCGAGGACATGGCGATCCTGACCGGCGGTCAGCTGATCTCCGAGGACCTCGGCATCAAGCTCGAGAACGTCACGCTCGACATGCTCGGCAAGGCCAAGAAGGTCATCGTCGAGAAGGAAAACACCACGATCGTCGACGGCTCGGGCAAGAAGGCGGACCTCCAGGCCCGCATCAGTCAGATCCGCGCGCAGATCGAGGAGACCACCTCGGACTACGACCGCGAGAAGCTCCAGGAGCGCCTGGCCAAGCTCGCCGGCGGTGTTGCGATCATCAAGGTCGGCGGCGCCACGGAAGTCGAAGTGAAGGAGAAGAAGGACCGCGTTGACGACGCCATGCACGCCACCAAGGCTGCGGTGGAAGAGGGTGTCGTGGCCGGCGGTGGTTCGGCCCTGCTCTACGCGCTGCGCGCGCTGGACAAGGTCCGCACCTCCAACGACGACCAGAAGGTCGGCATCGAGATCGTGCGTCGCGCGCTGCAGGCGCCGGTCCGCCAGATCGCCGAGAACGCCGGCTACGACGGCGCCGTCGTCGCGGGCAAGATGCTCGAGCAGAAGGACACGAACTTCGGCTTCGACGCCCAGAAGGGCGACTATGTCGACATGATCAAGTCCGGCATCATCGACCCGGTGAAGGTCGTTCGTACGGCCCTGCAGGACGCCGCCTCGGTGGCCGGCCTGCTGGTCACGACGGAAGCCATGATCGCCGAGAAGCCGGAGAAGAAGGCCCCGATGATGCCGCCGGGTGGCGACGGCGGCATGGGCGGCATGGACTTCTAAAGTCCATTCTTCTCAAGAATGCGGAAAGGCCGGGGAGCGATCCCCGGCCTTTTCTCTTGGGAGGTTGTATAGTCCGGCCGCCGGGGAGGGCTGAGACATGCGATGGCTCTGGGTGGTTGCTGGTGTGTTGCTTGCGTTGCCCGCCAGCGCCCGCGAGGCAAAAGACTACAAGGCCAGTGAACAGTTGATCGTGAACTGCATCGAAGCGGCCGAGAAGGCTCTACTGCAAACAGGCGTAGACATCACGCGCCAGTGCATTGGCATCGAAACGCGCAACTGCGATCAGACCACCGAGGATACGTACCAATCGAACAAGCGAATGTATTGCGCGTCCGCGGAAGCCGAAGTCTGGTCCAGGCTTATGGACGCTGCCTTGGCGACGCTCATCACTCGCTATTCGGCGTGGGATGCGGAGGGAGGCAAGAAGCAGACGGGCGTCGAATATGAGCCGGTTGTTCCGGCTTTGAGGCAGGCCCATGAAGCCTGGGAGCAGGGCAAGGACTGCGAGTTCGCCCGCATCCAGCCCGGACAGGGAACGGACAAATACGATGTGCGGGCGCGATGCGGCCGAGATCAGGTGGCGGATCGCGCCTTGCTGTATCGTCGATGGCTAACAAGACAACCTTACTGATCATGAGCCTCTATCCCCTCTCGATCAAAGGCGTGTTGATTCACGATAGTCGCGTTCTGCTGCTGCTCAACGAGCGCGACGAATGGGACTTGCCAGGCGGGCGGCCCGACCCGGGAGAAGAGGACCGGGCGGCGCTGGTGCGCGAGGTGCGCGAGGAAACGGGGCTGGCCGTCGAAGTCGGCGCCCTCATCGACGAGCATCTTTTCGAGGTGCTGCCGCAGCGTTTCGTCCGGATCGTCGCCTATGCCTGCACGCTGGCGACCGGGGGCACGATTGCCCTCAGTCCTGAGCATCGCGAAGCGTGCTGGGTCGCACTCACGGCGCTCGGCGAGCGTATCGCGGGCCGCCCGCTCCCGCCGGGCTATCTCGGCGCAATCCGCCAGGCGGCCTGCCAGCCTCTGTCGCCGTAGCTTCGGCTGGTCTCGATCTTCAGGAAACGGTCGTGCGCGCCGGCGGCGCCGAGCCACAGTTCGTTCCAGGCGTCGAAGCCGGCCAGCGGGTCGACGAGCTGAAGGTCCCGTGCGAGCTTCCAGCCTTCCATGCGCACGGTGACCGCGCCGTCCTTCTCCGCGGACGAAACCTCCTCGCCTTCAGCCGCGAGGATCGCCGTCAGCCAGCGGGCGAACAGGCGGGCGCTCTCGAGGTCGCCGGTCTCGACATCGGTTGGCAGGTCGAGGTCGCGCGCCGTCTCCTCGTGGAACTGCAGCCCGACGAGACGCGCCACGCGGCCCATCTCGACCTGCGCATCCTTCGGGCCCAGCAGGTCCTGCAGCACCGGCAGCATGGTCTGCACGTAGCCCATCGCGTAGGAGCGGAAGGTCCGCAGCCGGCGCTCCTCGGGCCAGTTCGCGGTCTCCAGCTTCGGCTGCGTCTTCCAGTCGATGCGCGGCATCTCCTCGTCGTAGGCGAAGCGCACGCGCTCCTCCTCCTTCAGGGGACGACCGTAGTCGTAATAGTAGCCTTCGAGCCCGGGCTTGCCGTCGACCGTCATGCCCGTGCAGACGAAGCCGAGGCCCGGATTCTTCAGGGACACGCCGTTGTGGCCGTGCCAGGCGTACAGGAATGCGGCCGACACTTCGTGCGGGACGGCCGCGATCGCAGTGCCCTTCCACATCCAGCGCGGCGGCGGATAGCGCACCCACGCCTTGGTGTCGCTCTCGCGAAGGTAGCCGGTCTTCACGCCGCCCAGCGCGTTGGAGTGGTAGTGGTAGAGGGCGCAGGCCGGCGCGTTCTTCTCGCCCGCGATGCCGAGCTTCTGAAGGCCTGGCAGGAACTTGTCGAGATGCTGCCGGCGGAAGTGGCGGAAGATGTATTCGCGTGCCGTGTCGCTGCCGCGTCTCGAGACGAGGCCGATGACCAGCGCGGTCATCAGCGCGTTGTAGAGCGTACCGACCGCCCTGTACGCGGCCGTGCTAGCCATTATGGCCGTCGATCAGGATCGCCTTGGAGTGGCCGGCCTTGAGCCGCATCGCCAGGACGGGCTTGTATTCCTCGGAATGATAGAAGCGTTCGGCCTTGGCGCGGTCGGGGAATTCCAGCACGACCACGCGCGCCGGCGTCCAGCCGCCTTCCAGGCTCGTGCAGTGGCCGCCGCGCACGATGAACTTGCCGCCGAACTTGGCGACCAGCCCCGGCGTGTGCTTGCGGTACTCCGCCATCAGGTCTTCGTCACGGGTATCGATCTCGACGATGATATAGGCCGTCACGTCTTCCTCCCTCGTCAGCCGGTTTCCATGGGCAGGGCGGGATCGTTGGCCCATTCCTGCATGGAATTGTCGTACACCGAGACGTTCCTGTGACCCAAGAGGGCGGTGAGGACGAAAGCATCGAGCGTGGCCGCTATGCCACCGCCGCAATAGACCAGAACGCGCTTGTCCGGTGCGGCGCCGACGCCCTCGAAGGCGGCGCGCAGATCGGCGATCGGCTTCAGCGCCTTGTCCGGCCCGAACAGGCTGGCGGCCGGCACGCAGGACGAGCCGGCGATACGGCCGGCGCGGCCATAGACCACGCCGCCGATGCCGGTGTGCTGGTCGTGACTCAGGGCGTTGAGGGTCAGCGTCGAGGCGTCGCCGATGGCGCCCTTGATCGTGTCCTTGCCGACGAAGATCTCCGGCCGGGCGCGCAGCGACAGCGTCGCCGGTGGATGGCTGACGGGCTCGGTCGACAGCGGGCGGCCTTCGGCCTTCCATTTATCGAGACCGCCATTCAGGATTGCGACCTCGTCGAAACCGACCGCGCGCAGCATCCACCAGATGCGGGTCGCCCAGACCGGCGAGGCATGGCTGTAGAGCACCACGAAGGTGCCGTGGCCCACGCCCTTGGCCGCGAAGGCCCGGGTGAGGTCCCCGAGCGATGGTAGGGTGAAGCGGAGCGGCGAGGTCTTGTCGGAGAGGTCGGCCTGGAGATCGAGATAGGCCGCGCCCGGGATGTGACCCTGGTCGTAGTTGGCGCGACCGCTTTCGGCGATGTAGCGGCCGTCGGGTCCGGGCTTCAGGTAGGTGGTGCAGTCGAAGACGCGAAGCGCCGGCGCACCGAGCTGGCGCGCGAGATCGTCTGTCGTGATCAGGTTGGCCGAATGGGCCATGTCGCTCTCCCGGGGTTGGGGAGAGCGCAGACTAGCGCGGTTCGGCCGAACCGTGCCTTAAGTTAAATCGTCTTGGACGGCAGCGGCGGAACGCTGACCGGGCCGGAGGAAGGGCTGGCCGACGGTGCCGGAGCGGCCGGTGCCTGCAACTGGCCCATCTCGGGCGACTTCGGTGCGGCCGGGGTGGTGGTGGTCTTCTTGGTCTTCTTCGATGGTGCCTTCGCGACCTGGACCTTCTTGAGGCAGGCGCTGCGCTGCGAGCTACTCTTGATCTTGTTGCAGGAGGCGGTGGTCGGTGCCTTCGGCTTGGCGGTGGGCGCCGGGGTGGGCATCGTCTCGTCCTGGGCGAAGGACGGAGCGGCAAAAGCGACCGCAGCCAGGGCGGCCATGCTGGCGATCAAAAGACGCATGAGATTCTCCCGGGCCGCTTGCGGTGAGGGGATGGGTGCGGCCTCGCTGTAACTCTAAAATGCTATGTGATTTATGGCATTTATGTCAAATTCTTAATAGATTAGAGCAACTGCAATCGGACGCGCCGTGCAGGCTATCTTCAACGTCGCCCTCCCGATCTTCGGTGTCATTCTGGCGGGCTTCCTGGCCGGCCGCTGGCGTATCCTGGGGCCGGAGGCGACCACGGCGCTCAACGCCTTCGTGAGCTACTTCGCCTTGCCGGTCCTGTTCTTCGGCACCCTGGCGCGCACGCCGGTCGCCGCCGTGCTCGATCCCAGCCTCATGGCGGGCTTCGGCATCGCCGTGGTCGCAACGTTCGGCGTCGGGATGGTCACCACCCGCCTCGTTTCGCGGGGCGGACTCGCCGCGATGAGCCTGCAAGGGATAGCCGCGTCCTGGGGCAACGTCGGCTACATGGGCGTGCCGCTCTGCCTGGCGGCGTTCGGAGAGCAGGGCCTGCCGCCCGCCATGCTCACGGTGATCGTGACGGCCGTCGTCTCCATGGTCTTCGGCGTCATGCTGATCGAGCTCGAAGTCGCGGCGGGGCACGGGCCGGTGCGCACCTTCCTGCGTGCCGCCTTCAACGTGGCGCGCAATCCGTTGCCGGTCTCGATCGCGCTGGGAATCGTGGCCTCCTGGGTCGGGCTGCCCATCCCGGTACCGGTCGAGAAGTGGCTCGACCTCATGGGCGCCGCGGCCGCACCCTGCGCCTTGTTCGCCATCGGCCTCTTCCTGTCGGACAAATCGATCAAGAGCGGCCTCGCCGAGGCCGGCCTCGCCACCCTGATCAAGCTCCTGCTGCAGCCGCTGGCGGCGCTGGTGATCCTGCCTTTCTTCGTGCCGATCGATTCGATTGCGGGCAAGGTGGCCTTGCTGATGGCCGCGCTGCCGACGGCCGCCAACGCCTTCGTGCTGGCCAAGCAGTTCGACGTGTCGGTCGAGCAGAACACCGCATCGGTCCTGCTCTCGACCGCCTTTTCGGTGGTGACTGTATCTGCTTTGCTGGTCTGGCTGCGCGTAACCTGACGACGAAACGGGAGAACACCGATGCTTCAGGAATTCAAGAAGTTCGCGATGCGCGGCAACGTCGTGGATCTCGCCATCGGCGTGATCATCGGCGCCGCCTTCAGCAAGATCATCGACTCGCTCGTCGGCGACATCATCATGCCGATCATCGGTCGCATCGCGGGCGGGCTCGACTTCACCAACTACTTCATTGGCCTCACGCCGGCCGCCAGCCAGGCCGCAACTTATGACGCCGCCAAGAAGGCCGGCGCGACGCTGGGCTACGGCACGTTTCTGACGGTGACGGTGAACTTCCTGATCATCGCCTGGGTGCTGTTCCTGGTGATCAAGGGCATGAACCGCGTGATCAAGCAGGAAGAGAGCGCGCCGCCGCCACCCGCGCCGCCGACCAAGGAGCAGGAGCTGCTGACCGAGATCCGCGACCTGCTGAAGGCGCGCGGCTAGGCTGCCTTCTCGGCGAAGATCGAGTCGAGCCGGCGGGCCAAACCGTCAGAAATCCTCGTGAGCGGCAGCCGGCATTCTGGGGAGGTGATCAGCCCCTGTCGCCACAGCAGATGCTTGATCGGCATCGGGTTGGCCTCGGCGAACAACATCGGCACGAAGCCGGCGAGCGGCGCCCAGGCGTTGCGCGCGCCGGGGAGGTCGTCGGTCCTGAAGCTGCGCTCGACCTCGACGAAGCCCTCCGTCAACAGGTGGCTCGCCGCCAGGATGCCGCCTTCCGCGCCGTTGGCGCGCATGGTGAAGAACAGCGCGTCCTCGCCGGTCAGCACGGCGAAGTCCGCCGGCTTGCGGCGCAGCAGTTCGAGCGACTGCTCGATGCTGCCGGAACTGTCCTTCACGCCCACGATGTTCGGCACGTCAGCGAGTTCGAGCAGCGAGTCGTTGGAGAGGTTCACCGCGGTGCGATAGGGGATGTTGTAGATCATCACGTCGCGATCGGTGGCGGCGGCGACGCGCCGGAAGTGTGCGATTAGCCCGTCCTGGCTCGGCCGGTTGTAGTAGGGGCAGACCGACAGGATGCCGGCGATCGGCAGGTGGCGCAGCCGCTTCAGCTCCTTCTCAACCTTGGCCGTGGCGTTGCCGCCGACACCGGCGAAGACCGGCACGCGGCCGTCGGCGATGGCCAGGGTGCGCTCGATCACGGCGGCGATCTCGTCGTCGTCGAGGGCGGGCGATTCGCCCGTGGTGCCGAGCGGCAGCAGCCCGTCGACGCCTTTGGCGATGTAGTGGTTCACCAACCCATCGTAGCTCGCGAAATCGACGGCGCCGTCCTTGAACGGCGTGATGAGCGGCAGCCAGAGGCCAGAAATCTTGGTGGTCATGGCGCCACGTTACGGTTGGTCAAAGAATAATAGAAACGAATGTTTTGGATAATATCGTTCATAAAAGCTTATATTAAAGAATGCGCAAGGATCTCGACATGGCGCTGCTGCGCGCCTTCCTCACCGTCGTCGAAGCAGGCGGCGTCACTCGTGCGGCGGCGGCGCTCGGGATGAGTCAGGCCGCCGCCAGCCAGCAGATCAAGCGCCTGGAGGAGGTGCTCGATTGCCGTCTTTTTACGCGTCAGGGACGCGGGCTGGTGCTGGCGCCGGCGGGCGAGCGGCTGCTCGAGCAGGCGCGCCGCCTGTTGGCGATGAACGACGAGGTCTGGTCGTCGATGCGCGCCCCCCAATTTGAGGGCGAGGTCCGCTTCGGCGTGCCCTACGACATCATCGGCAGCTTCGTCCCGGCGATCCTGCGGCGCTTTGCCAAGGCGCAGCCTCGCGTGCGCGTCAGCCTCGTCTGCGAGGATTCGCGTGTCATCCGGGAGGCGTTGAAATCGGGCAGTGTCGATCTCGCCATGACGACGGAGACGGAGTGCGGCCGCCATGGGGAGACGTTGCGTACCGACCGGCTGGTCTGGGTGGGGGCGCCGGACGGAGACGCCCATCTCAAGGATCCGCTGCCGGTGTCGCTCGGCGCGCCGACCTGCGTTTTCCGCCCCGTCGCCGTCGAGGCGTTGGGCAAGGCGCGGCGAGACTGGCGTACGGTGTGCGAGGTGAGCCGGCTGGAGCCGGTCTATGCCGTGCTGGAAGCGGGCCTGGCGGTGGCGCCGCTGCTGCGCTCCTCGGTGCCCGAGCGTTTTGTCATCCTGGGCCGCGAGGCTCGGCTGCCGGTGCTGCCCGAGTTCCGCATCAACCTCTATGCGCCGCCGGGCCTGGGGCCTGCAGCGCGCGACCTGGCCGATCACGTGCGGGCCAGCTTTTCCGGACGGTTACGGAACCTCAACAATTGATACCAAGCGCCCCCTGTGCAGGCGGCCGGCCCACCCGTATCTTCGTGCGCATGGATTGACGCGGTTCGAGAGATCGCCGCGGCGCCAGCGAGTTTAGAGGGGGCGTCTGGGGGCCTGGAGAGTGAATAACTCTCCGGGCCCTCTTTTTGTGCCGACATGAAACGGTCATGGAGGCGTGTTTGATCCGGGCGTCTCGGAGGAGGATCGAGTGATGTCAGTGACGAGCGACTCCCTGCTCGACAAGCCGCGCGGCGCTGTCGTGGTACGGCCGTCGACCGAAAACGACGTGCCGGCAATGATCGCGATCTACACGCACCACATCACTCGGGGCGTGGGTGACGTCGATGTCGAGCCGACGCAGGCCGATGACATCAAGCGGCGGCGCAAGAACATGCTGCGGCGCCGGCTGCCGCACCTCGCGGCCGAGCGCGACGGTGTGATCGTGGGCTACGCCTATGCAGTGCCATTCCGCAAGCGCCCGGCCTATCGCTATGCGGTCAAGCATTCGATCTATGTCCATCCCGACCATGTCTCCACGGGGATCGGCCGTCTGCTCCTGCCGGCGCTGATCGAGGCCTGCGCCGGGGCGGGCTATCGTCAGATGTTCGCCTATGTCGACGCCGACAATGTCGCGTCGCTCAGCCTGCACGAGGCCCACGGCTTCCGCCGGGTCGGCCTTCTCGAGGGCGTCGGTTTCAAGTACGGCAAGTGGGCCGACAGCGTGCTGATGCAGCGCGCCATCGGCGCGGGTGCCAGCACGCCGCCGGTCGAGATCGCCTACTCCCGCACGACGTAGGTGTAGAAGCGCACGCGGCCTTCCTTGTCGATTTCGCGATAGATGCCCTGGATCTCGACGTCGAAACCGGGGAACAGGTTGGCCGACTTCTCGAACATCCGTAAATAATCGAGCATCGGCTTGGCCCGCTCGTCCAGTCTCTCCCCGGGCACGATGCTGGCGATGCCGGGCGGATAGACCACGAACATGGTGGTGGCGATGCGCCCGGCCGCCTCTTCGATCGGCACATAGTCGACATTGTTTCGTACCAGTTCGCGGACTGCCACGTGCGGCGGCATCGCCGGCTCGGGCAGGTGCTCGGGCATGAACTGTGCGCGCTGCATCAGGCTGACGTTGCTCTCGCGGAAGAAGGCGTGCATCTCGGCGCAGAGATCGCGCAGCCGCATGCCGGCATAGCGCGCCGGCCGCTTGCGAACGAACTCGCCGATGACGTCTTCCAACCGTGCGTTCTCGTCGTGCAGCCGCTTGAAGATCACGAACGCGCTCAGCAAGGTGCCGGCCTTGCTCGATTCGACTCCGGGAGTCATCAGGAATAGCAGCGAGTTGAGGTCGTTCTTTTCCGGGACGATCTGGTTCTCGCGCAGGTATTGCGCCACCACGGGCGCAGGGATGCCGTGGCCGGCATAGCTCCCGGTCTCGCGGTCGAAACCCGGCGTCAGAACGACCAGCTTGTTGGGATCGGTGATCGCGTAGCCCGGTGCCACATGCTTGAACCCGTGCCACCTACGCTCCGGGTCCAGTTCCCAGTAGCGCGCATGGGTCGCCAGATCGTCGGTCGGCACCTCCTCCCAGAGCTGCTCGCGATCGCCCACCATGACGCGGTTGGGAATGAAGGGTTCGAAGAACCAGCGCCGCACCGGGTCGCGTTCCTTGTCCTCGAACTCGCGCCGGATGGCGCGCATCTTCTTGCGGATCTCGATACCGAGGCGAATCGTGTCGTCCCACAGAACCTCGCCCGAACGTCCCTTCATCATCTGCGCGCCGACATCGAGCGAGGCGAAGATCGGATAGAAGGGCGAGGTCGAGGCGTGCAGCATGAAGAATTCGTTGAAGCGGCGATGCTCGATGCGCCGGCGTTGGCCCTTGATGTGGCGATCCTTGACGTGGATCTGCGAGGCCTGGCTGAAGCTGGCGAGCTGCTTGTGAGCGGACTGCGTGGCGATGATGCCGGGACTGTCCGGGCCGAGATTGGTGAGGCCCATGGCGAAGCGCCCGGCATAGAGCGGGTGGAACTTCATGAAGCCCGCCCAGGCCTCGTCGAACAGGATGTAGTCGCAGAGATGGCCGATCTTCTCGACGATCAGACGCGCGTCGTTGATGGTGCCGTCGTAGGTGCACTGCTCGATGACAGCGACGCGGAACGGCCGCTCGCGCTTCCATGCGTCCTTGTCGGCGACCAGCGGATTGGTTCGGATCTTCTCGCGGATGGCCTTCTCGTCGAGCGCCTCGTGGAAGATCGGCCCGATCAACCCGTGGGCGTTGCGGTCGGTCTCCAGGTAGATCGGGATGCCGTTGCCGAGGAATAGCGCGCCGTGATGGGCGGCCTTGTGGTTGTTGCGGTCGAACAGCACGAGATCGCCTTCCGCGATCAGCGCCTGCAGGACGATCTTGTTGGACGAGGACGTGCCGTTCAGCACGAAGTAGGTCTTCTCCGCGCCGAAGATGGCGGCGGCCTCTTTCTGCGCCTTCAGCGCCGGGCCCTCGTGGACGAGCAGGTCGCCGAGATCGAGCACGGAGTTGTCGAGGTCGTCGCGGAACACCGCCTCGCCCAGATGCTCGACGAAGATCCGGCCGATCGGGCTCCTGTTGTAGAAGATGCCGCCATTGTGGCCGGGGCAGGTCCAGAGCTGGTTGCCTTCCTCGGCGTAGTCGACCAGCTCGCCGAAGAATGGCGTCTTCAGCGTCTCCGCATACTGCTTGAGACGACTCACCAGATTCTTTGCGATGAACTCCGGCGTCTCCTCGGAGAGGAAGATGTAGCCGTCGATATAGTCCATCACCTCGACGGGGATGTCCTGCAGCCGCTTGCGACGTACCAGGATGACGATCGGCATCTCTAGGCCACGCCGCCGCATCATGTTGATCATCGCGGCGGCCTTGCCGTCGAGGCCCTTCTTGCCCCAATCAACGACCATGCAGCCGACGGCGGCGTCGGTCTGGACGACCATCTCGGCATCCTCGATGCGGCGAGCCCGCACGACCTGGAAGCCCATCTTCTCGATCGAGACCGTGATCTCGCCGAGCCTGTGGCCCTCGAGATCGTCGGCGTCGAAGGCCGGAGCGCAGACGAGGAACGTGAAACGCCTGAAGAAATCCATCAGTAAACCGCCGGGACATAGAGTTCGGGAGCGACCGGCATGCGCGCGTAGTCGGGCTTGTGTTCGCGCTTCGGCAGGACGATCGGTTGGTGTTCGACGTCTTTATAGGGCACTTGCTGCAGCAAGTGGTGGATGCAATTGAGTCGCGCGCGGCGCTTGTTGTTGCCCTCGACCACCCACCAGCGTGCCTCCGGAATGTGCGTCCGGGCCAGCATCTCCTCCTTGGCCTTGGTGTACTCCTCCCAGCGCCGCCGGGATTCCAGGTCCATGGGAGAAAGCTTCCACTGCTTCATCGGGTCGTGGATGCGCATCAGGAACCGCATGTTCTGCTCCTCGTCGGTGATCGAGAACCAGTACTTGAGCAGGATGATGCCGGACCGCACGAGCATGCGCTCGAACTCGGGCACCGTCTCGAAGAAATCCCGGACGTCGCTTTCGGTGCAGAAGCCCATGACCCGCTCGACGCCCGCCCGATTATACCAGCTGCGATCGAACAGCACGATTTCGCCGCCCGCCGGAAGGTGCGAGATGTAGCGCTGGAAGTACCACTGGGTGCGCTCGCGCTCGGACGGCGCCGAAAGGGCGACGGTGCGGCAGACGCGCGGGTTCAGCCGCTGGGTGACGCGCTTGATCACGCCGCCCTTGCCTGCAGCGTCACGACCCTCGAACAGGACGACGACCTTGAGCTTCCGGGCGATCACCCAGTCCTGCAGCCTGATCAGCTCGCGCTGCAGCCGCAGCAGCTCGGTGAAGTAGAACTTCCGGTCGATTCCTTCGGTCTGCGGCAGGTCGCCGTCGCCATGCTCGGGCAGGCGGGCCAGCATTTCGTCGCCCAGTTCGAGCTCGAGGTCCTCGTCGATGCTGTCGGCCAGCTCCCGGCGGACGCGGTCCTCCAGCGCCTTGCGGTCCCCATCGCTCTGCATGCCAAGCCCTCCGTCGCCTTTCAGAATGGCCGGGAAAGTGAGGGGCGCATATGACAATTTGACGACAGTCGCGCTACGACGCGAGCGGCGGCCTCAGGGGCGCGGCAACAGGCCTTTTCGCTGCATTTCCGCGAAGCATTTGCGGAACATCGCCTCGGTGTCGATCACCTCGGTAAAGCCGGCCTGCATCAGTTTGATGGTCGAGACGATCGCCGGCGGTCCGGGCTCCGTGCGGCCGTAGCCCATCGTATAGTCGGCATATTCGAACGATAGGCCGACGAACTCCTTCAGCGTGCCCGACTTCAGCCCCTGGGCCGCGCGGATCTCTGCCCATTCGCCCTCGCGCGGCCGGATCTCGCGGTCGAGCGCCAGGGGCACGTGGTCGCCCGGCTCGAAGCCCAGCGCATCGGCGATGGCGGGCCAGACATTGGGCCACACGAAGACGTCGCCGTTGGTCACATTGAAGATCTCGTTGCGAGCCGTCGCGGCCTCGCCCGACCAGGCGATGGCGCGGGCTAGGAGATCGGCATCGACCGCCTGCGCCACGCGGCCGACACCACCCGGATAGTCGAGCTTCGTCTTGCCGGCGCGGCGCCTGAAGGCGGCATAGACCCCCAGCGCTGGAATGACGTTCATGGCACTGCCGACCGAATCGCCCACGATCAGGACCGGCCGCAGGATCGACCAACACCAGTCCTTGCCCCGCTGGCGCTCATGCAGGAAGCGCTCCTGGTTCCAGTAGAAATTCGGCTGCTCGTGCATCTCCGACCGGTTCTCGCGCGCCGGCACGGCAAGCGGACGGACATGGACGCCGTAGGCCTTGGTGCCCTGCAGCAGGGTCACGTGCTGCAATCCCGGCGCCGCCCGTTCGAGCGGCGCCATCAGATTGCGCAGCATCAGGTCGTTGATGCGGATCTGCTCGTCTTCCTGCCAGCCCGCGACGAGCCCCGGCCGTTCGTGGAGGGCGGCATAGACGAGGTGCGTCACGCCCGCGAATTCCTCCGCCAGCGCTTCGCAGGCCGCCCGGTCGAAGAGATCGAGCGGCAACCACCGCGCGCCGTAAGTTTCGTCCGGCCGCCGACGCGACACGGCGATCACCTCGCAACTCCCTACGGCAGCGAAGTGCTTCATGGCGGCATGGCCGACGAGGCCGGTGGCCCCGGCGACCAGGATCTTCTTCGATGGCATCGTCACTCCCGGCACTGCAGGGTGACGAAGCTACTCCACCTTGGCGCCCGACGCCTTGATCACCGGGGCGAGCTTCTTTTCCTCGGCAGCGCGGTAGGCGGCGGTTTCGGCCGGCGTCATCCAGATCTGGGTGGCGCCCTGCTTGTCGAAGGCGGCTTTCACGCTGGGCTTCTGCAGGGCCTGCTTGGTCAGCGCCGAGAGTTTCTCGACCATTGCCGGGGGCACGCCGGCCGGCGCGCAGACGCCGCCCCACGAGGTGATCTCGAAGCCCGGCAGGAATTCCCCGAAGGTCGGCTTGTCGGGCACCGCCGGATGACGCTGCTTGGAGGTCACGGCGATGCCCTTCACCTTGCCGCCCTTCATCAAGCCGAGTGGCCCCGGGATGTTGTCGAACATCATGTCGACCTGACCCGCCAGGATGTCCTGATGGGCCGGCGCGCTGCCCTTGTAAGGCACGTGCAGGAGGTTGACGCCCGCCATCTGCTTGAACATTTCGCCGGTCAGGTGCGGGCTGGTGCCGGCGCCCGACGAGGCGAACGAGTACTTGCCCGGATTGGCCTTCGCCAGCGCGATCAACTCGGGGATTGTGTTGGCTGGGAAATCGAGCCGCGTCATCAGCATGTTGGGCACCGACCAAAGCATGGCGACGCCGGTGAAGTCCTTGCCCGCGTCGAACGGCAGCTTGGCGTAGAGCGTGGGCGCGATGGCGTGCGCGGCGATCGTGTAGAGGCCGATCGTGTAGCCGTCCGGGGCCGACTTGGCGATGAAGTCCGCGCCGATGTTGCCGCCGGAGCCGGCGCGGTTCTCGATGATGAACTGCTGGCCTGTGAGTTCGGAGAGTTCCTGGCAGACGATGCGCGACAGCGTGTCAGTCGGGCCGCCAGCCGGAAACACCACGACATACTTTACCGGCCGATTGGGCCAGTCGCCCTCCGCGCGGGCGATGCCCGCGGCGATCATCGGCGCGGCGAGTGCACCGCCTGAGAGAATCAGTGCGCGTCGACGTGGAATCAGGATTTTGGTCATCTTGAACGTTGCCTCCTGTGCTTTCTTTGATTGGGAGGCAGTCTAGCGGAGTCGTTCCGCTGTTCAACATGTCTGCGGCCGGTCTCAGTCCGTGACGATCACCGTATAGGAACCCGTCGTCCCTTCAGGCACGACGATG
Organism: Rhodospirillaceae bacterium; assembly: GCA_009772935.1. Taxonomy (GTDB): domain Bacteria; phylum Pseudomonadota; class Alphaproteobacteria; order Reyranellales; family Reyranellaceae; genus Reyranella. The sequence goes on along the minus strand of WOUR01000001.1, from coordinate 137,416 downwards.
TCGACCTGCATGCCTTTGGCCGTCGGTTGGGCGCGATGCTTCTGCGGCTGGACCGGCCTGATAGAGACGGGGATCAGCGCGATGCCCCATCCGCCGCTGCGCTTCAACAGTGCCAGGGGAAGCTTGGCCCCCGCTTCAATGGTGTACAGACCTGGCCACAACTCCTTCACCACGAAGGCGCCACGCCCGTCGGTGATGGTCTCGATGATGACGCGGCCGTCAGCCTTGCTTCGGATGATGACGTCGACGCCGATGACCGGCTCGTTGCCGGCCCTCGCGCTGGCAATGGGCAGCAAAGGGAGCACCACCGACGCCAGAAGCGTCCCAAGCATCCGCACCCTGTCCGTTCTCCCTGCGGTGCACCCGTTCCGGTTCCTGTGCCGCATGATGAGGGCTAATGCGATCAATCTCCATGTGAATTTCATTCCTGATTGATTTGCAGGGCACTGGCCGCCACGGTGGCGGCCGCAACAGGAGATGATGAAATGAAGCTGGATTTCACGGGCAAGAAGGCGATCGTTTGCGGTGGCAGCCGGGGAATCGGCAAGGCGATCGCAATGGGCTTCGCAGCCTGCGGTGGCGACGTGTCGATCTGCGCGCGCGATGCCAAGACCCTCGAAGAAACACGGGCGGAACTCGCGAAGCACGGCCACAAGACCCATGCCGCCAGCGCCGACCTCGCGCAGGGCGACGCCGTGCGCGGCTACGTCCGCGACGCGGTCGCAGCGCTGGGAGGTGTCGATCTCCTGATCAACAACGCGTCGGCCTTCGGTTCCTCGGACGACGACAAGGGCTGGACCAGCAATCTTGCGGTCGACATGCTGTCGATCGTGCATGCGACGCAGGAGGCGCTGCCGGAACTGAAGAAGTCGCAGGGCAACGTGGTCAACATCTCCTCGATCTCTGCCCTGCATCCGGCGGCCCGCCAGCCGCCCTATGGCGCCATCAAGGCGGCGGTGATCCACTACACGGTTACCCAGGCGGCGATGTACGCGAAGGACCGCATCCGCGTGAACTGTATCGCGCCCGGCTCGATCGAGTTTCCCGGCGGCGTCTGGGACAAGCGCAAGACCGACAATCCCGCGCTCTACAATGGCACGCTGGCCTCGATCCCATTCGGTCGCATGGGCCATGCCGAGGAGGTCGCGAACGTCGCGCTGTTCCTCGCCTCGCCGTTGGCTTCCTGGGTGACCGGCCAGACCATCGCCGTTGCCGGCGGACAGGGGCTTTAACGCTCATGTCCTCGACGAACCGCTCCCACGTCCTGCTCTGGACCGATTCCCCCACGGCCTATCTCGATGCGATCCAGGCGGCGGGCCTCGCCGAGCGGGTCGCGGTCGACACGCTGCCGCGCAAGGAGAAGCCGTCGGCCGAGCAACTCGCCCGCACCGAGGCGATGATGGCGGGGGCGGTGCCGGCGGGGCTGCTGCCGGCGATGCCCAGGCTGCGCTGGGCGCAGGCGATGAGCGCTGGCGTCGACAACTGGCTGGCCCTGCCTGACCTGCCGTCGGGTCTCACGCTCACCTGCGCGCGCGGCACGCACACCGAGTCGATGCCGGAGAACATCATCGGCGCGCTGTTCCATGTCGCGAAGCCCTACGCGCAGGTCGCCGAGCACCAGAAGCAGAGCAAGTGGGTCCATACGGTGGCCCAGCCCCTGACGGGCAGGACGCTCGGCATCCTGGGCCTGGGCGTCATCGGTCAGGAAGTGGCGCGCATCGCCGCCGCGCTCGGCATGCGCGTGATCGGCACGAAGCGGCGCCCGACGCGCATCCCGAACGTGGCCGAGGTGCTGGCGCCCGAGCACACCGACGAAGTTCTGTCGCAGTCTGACTTCGTGCTGCTGCTACTGCCGGCGACGCCGGAGACCGAGAATTTCATCGATGCGAGGCGGCTGGCCAGGATGAAGCCATCCGCCTGGCTGCTGAACTTCGGCCGCGGGCAGATCATCAACGATGCCGATCTCATGGCCGCCACGAAGGACAAGAAGATCGCCGGCGCGCTGCTCGACGTCTTCCGCCAGGAGCCCCTGCCGTCGGTGCACCCGTTCTGGAAGGCTCCGGGCATCATCGTGCTGCCGCACATCGGCGGTCCGCACCCGCAGCGCGACCGCTTCGTGGCGCGGCTGTTCGTCGAGAATCTGAAGCGCTTCCTCGACGGGGAGCCGCTAAAGGAAGTGGTCGACCGCACTGCAGGCTACTAGCTAGAGCGTCCCGACGCCCCCGTCACGCCGCATAAACGAAACCAAAGAAATAAACGAAACGATCGAAAGGAAAAAAGCCTCCCCGGGGCAGCGATCCCGGGGGCCGCGCTATTTGCATGGTGCGTGTTTGATGGCCGCGGCTCGGCCTGCGCAAAGCCGCCGACTCGCGCCGAGCGAGCCAGACGCTATTTCAGGCCGAAGGGTGCGAACTGATGGGCGACCTCGGGGTCGAGGGTCAGGGCCGCGGCCTTGTCGGCCTCGCCTTCGCGTGTGTCGCCGATCATGATGCGCGCGATGCCGCGGCCGTAGAGCGCCAGGGGGCGGTTGGGATCGACGTCGAGTGCGTCGTTGTACTCCTTCACCGCGAGGCGGGGATCGCCCAGTTTCAGGTAGATGAAGCCGCGCGTGTCGCGGACGTCGAGGTTCAGCGGCATCAGCTTCTGTGCCGTATCGCAGTCCTGCAGGCCGGCAACCAGATCCTTGCCGGTGATGGCGCGGATGAGACAACGGTTGTTGTAGGCCCGACCCATGCCGGGTTCGAGCTTGATGGCCGCGTCGTAGTCGGCCAGCGCCCTGTCGTACTCTTGCCGGGCGAAGTGGGCGTAGCCGCGATTGTAGTAGGCGACGGGATTGTCGGGTTCAGCCTTGATCGATTCGTCGAGATCGCTGATCGCCTGATCGTACCTGCCTTCTTCGGAAAGGAGGGCGGCGCGGTTGGCCAGCGCCTGGGGATAGCGGGGGGCGATTTTCAGCGCCCTCTCGTAATCCTGCATCGCCAGCTGCTTCTGGCCGCGCCGGTTGTTGGCGAGACCCCGAATCACGTAGGCTTGGGCGTTTTCGGGCGCGAGCTGGATGGCGCGGTCGAGATCGGCGAGCGCGCGGCCATTGTCGCCGATTTGGCTGTAGGCATTGCCGCGGGCGATCAGGGCGTCGACATTGTCGGGCTGCAGCACCAGCACCTTGTCGAAATCCTCGATGGCGCGATTGAAGGAGCGCTTGCGGGTCGCCAGCAGCACGCCGCGACCGAGATAGGCCAGCGAGTTGCCCGGGTCGACCCGAATCGCGTCGCCATAGTCGGAGAGGGCACGGTCGGTCTCGCCCATTGCATGCAACGAGGTGGCGCGGCGGTAGAGGTTCAGCGAATCCGGATTCCGGGGATCGACGGCGCCGTCATAGTGCTTCAGCGCCTCGGAGTAGTCCTCGGCGGCCAGCACCCTGTCACCCAGGGCGGTTCGGGCGACACCGCGTGTGAGCCGGGCCAGCGCGATTTCAGGAGGCTTGAGCCGACGGGTTTGCAGCGCCTGCGAGCAGGCGCCCGCCCGTACGTGGGCGTCCTTGACCGTAGGCCAGGCACCCCGCACGCACGCGTCATAGATCTGGGCCACTGCCTGATCGGAAAGGGGGGCGACGGGAGCGGGCGCCGGAACTGGAGTGGCCGCCTGCCGATCGCGCGCCGAAGGCGGTGGAAAGAGATGGTAGGCAAAGGCGTAGATGCCGGCACCGCCGGCAATGAATGCCGCGGCGGTCAGGAGGAGCTTGGTCGAAAGGCGCATAGGCAAGGGCTCGATCTGAGAAGGCGTCGTCTCAAGTCGGGCGCTTGTACCAGAAGGACGCAGTCCTGTCGTATGCTGGACAGCGTCAGGCCCGCTCCCATGGAGCGGGCCCTGTGCTATTCTCCATGTCAGACTAGCGGGTTGTGCCTGTCGCACCGCCGGAAACGCCGCCGGAGCCCGACGGTGCCGGGGCCATGCCCTGGTTCACCGAGCCGCTGCCGGTCGTACCGGTGCCGGCGCCCATCGCACCGGTACCGCCCGTCGTACCCGTGCCCGTCGTACCCATGCCGGTCGTGCCGCTTGGACCCGTGGTCGAGGCGCCTCCCCCGACCGAAGCGCCCCCGCCCGACGCGCCGCCGCCGGTGCCGGCGCTGCTGCCTGCACTTCCACCGCTCTGGGCCATCGCGGAGCCACCGAAGAGAAGGGCGGCCGCGGTAACGGCAATGAGCTTGTTGGTCGTCATGAGTTCCTCCTGGTGCATTGGTTGATGCAGGAGAAACAGCTTGTCCCAGCGATCGTTGCGGCGATCTCAACTATCCAGAAACCGCCTCGTTTCGGCCACCGCATCGGCAAGCCCCATGCGTTCGACGCTCACGCCCTGCGGAAAGGCGCTGAGCAGGCGTGTCGGCAAACGCGAATCGAGCATCACGAAGATGCCGCGATCGTCGGCGCGACGGATCAATCGTCCATAGGCCTGCTTCAGTCGCAGTCGCGCCAGCATGTCGTCGTAGCCGTTGGCGCCCGCGCCAGCCGCCTTCCAGTGCGCCTTGCGCGCGCGGTGAAGAATGTCGGGGCGCGGCCAGGGTACGCGATCGAACACGATCAGTCGCAGCGAGCGTCCCGGGACGTCGACACCGTCGCGAACGGCATCGGTGCCCAGCAGGCACGAATGCTCCTCGGCGCGGAAGATGTCGACCAGGGTCGCGGCATCCATACCGCCGACATGCTGGGCGTAGAGCGGCAGGCCCGCTTCCTCAAGCACCGGCGCGATGCGCTGGTGCACGGCGCGCAGGCGGCCGATGGCGGTGAAGAGGCCCAGCGCACCTCCCCCCGATGCAAGAAAGAGTTCGCGATAGGCCGCGGCGACCTGCTCGGCATCGTCTCGTCTCACGTCCTTCACGACCAGGACCCTGGTCGCGTTCGCATAGTCGAAAGGCGACGCCATGGCGGCGCGCATCGCTGGCGCCGCGAGAAGATGCCGCGTGCCGGTGCGCGCTTCGGCAACCGTCCAATCCGCCTGCGCCGCAACGTCCTCGTCGTTGGCGGCCTGCGGTACGCCGAGCGAATCGCGCAAGGTCGCCGAGGTTATCACCGCGCCATGCGCGGGCCGGATCACCGAATTCACAAACGGCTCGGCTGGATCGAGATAGTGGCGATGCATGCCGACGTCGTATTCGCGGCCCTGCACCCTTTCGACGGCGAACCAGTCGACGAAGGCAGCGTCGGGATCGTTGTGCAGGCCGCGGAGCATGGCGCGCCAGGCTTCGAGCGTGAGCTCACAGCGGTTGGTGAGCGACCGCGCCACGCCTTCGATGCGCGCGCGCTGGCCGGAATCGAGCTTGTCGGCCTCGCCTTCGAGCTTGGTGCGCAGCGCCTGGCGCAGCCGGCGTACCGGTTGGAGCATCTTCTCCAGCGCCTCGGCGAGCTGGTCGGCGGCATCGACGAGGCCAGGATTGAGCGGCCGCACGTCGCACTCCTGGCCGAACCCCTGGTCGTCGCCGGCAGACCGCGCACGCACCTGCTGGCGCACCAGCGCGAGGAACTCCTCGGCGGGGCCCAGCACGGTGCCCTCCGCCAGCCGTGTCTGCCAGTTGGGCGATGGGAGCTGCTGCGCCAGGTCGAGCAGGCGGCGCAAGGCGTTCTGTGCCTCGACATCCTCGCCGAGCAGGTCGGTGACGCGGCGCTCCAGCCCACGGGCGCGACTGCCGCGCCGTCCCTCCGCACCAAGTAGCCAGCGACGCAGGTCCGACGCCTCCACGCCGCTCAGGTGCGCACCGAACGCGCCGTCGGCGGCGTCGAACAGGTGGTGGCCCTCGTCGAACACGTAGCGCAGCGGCCGCGTGCCGTCGTCGAGCCCGCCCATCGCCGCCTGGATCATCACCAGCGCATGATTGGCGATCACGATATCGGCCTGCCGCGCGCGGCGGATCGTGCGTTCGACGTAGCACTTCCGATAATGTTCGCAGGCCGAGTAGATGCACTCGCCACGCCGGTCGGCCAGCCGCTGGACGCGACTGCGGCCGACCAGGTCGAGCAGCCAGGCCGGCAGGTCGCCGCCGATCATGTCGCCGTCGCGGCTGGCCAGCGCCCAACGCGCCAGCAGGCCGAGACCGACCGCGTTCTCCGGCACCAGGCCGGTGCGCATCGCGGCCTCCTGGAAGTTCAGCAGGCAGAGATAGTTCTCGCGGCCCTTGCGGATGACGACGCGGCGGCGCTTCTCGGCGGAGTCGCGATGCAGCCGGTCGAGCTCGTTGTCGATCTGGCGCTGCAGGTTGCGCGTGTAGGTCGAGATCCAGACCGGTGCGCCGTTCTTCTCGGCCCACAGGCTGGCGGGCGCGACATAGCCCAGGGTCTTGCCGACGCCGGTGCCGGCCTCGACCAGAACGACATGGGGTTTGCCTTCCTCCTCGCGCGGCGCGAAGGCCTCGCTGGCGGCCGAGGCATAGTCGCTCTGGGTTGGCCGCGCCTCGGCGAGGTTGGCGCCGGCCGAAACGAGTTGGGCCAGCCGCAGCCGCGCCTCGCGTGGTTCCACAGGCTGGCTCCCTGGCGGCGGCGCGGGCGGAGGCTCCTCCCACACGGGCAGACTCTTCCAGATATCGAGGCCCGCGCCCGGACGTGACTTCCTGCCTCCCTGATCGATACCCAGCGCCGCCAGAACCGCGTCGCCCCAGCTCCAGTGCCCGCGCGCCATGGCGAGCGCCGTTTCTCTCAGCTCGGGCGAGGCGAGCGCTGCCATGTCGTCGAGTTCGTCGAGCAGGGAGCGGGCGATCGCGGGCAGGGCCGTGACCTCCTGCTCCGGTGTCGCGGGGACTTGCAGGCCGAGCGTCTCGCACAGGCCGCGCACCGTGGGCAGGCAGAAGACCGCCGGCCGCACGAACGCGAAGAGTTCGAGTAGGTCGCGTGCCGGGATCTCCTCAAGCCCGAGCCGCGCCGCCACGGCGGGGGCATGGCAGATCAGTGGCGGATTGCCGGCCGCCCGGGCCCCTGCATTGGTGCCGGTCAGGCGCTCCAGCGTGCCGTCAGGCGCGCCCCAGAGCGCGCCGCGGGCGGTCGCGACCAGGGCCGGCCAGGGGGAGGTCGCGGGGATTGTCACCGGCCGTGAATAGCACAGCACAAATGCCCGATGCAGCGACCGTCAGTTGCACTTAAAATCACGCTCCATGAAACCACCGCCCGTCATCAGCAAGACCACCGCCGTCTTCCACCAGTCCGGCGCCCTGCACGTGGGCAAGGGTAAGATCACCGGTATCATCGCCCTCACTCTGGGTGGGCTTGCCGTGCTGGCGGTGCTCGCCTTTCACTTCCCGGAGTATTTGACCACGCCGGACCTGCGCAAGAAGTACGACGTGGGCCTGCTGCGCCAAGTGCTGCTGGTGGGCATGGTGATCGCGGGTGGAATGGCGATCGCCAATCTGGTCCAGCGCCGCAATCGCTGGCTGAATGCGACCGCACTGGCCCTCATTGCGCTGGCCGCGGCGATGGGCGGCCACCGGGTTCCCGTCGCTGACTTTCCCGACAACACGCCCTATGTCGGCCTCGACTGGTTCATCCTCGACCTGCTGGGCTCGAGCATGATCTTCATCGTGATCGAGAAGCTGATGCCGCTCCATCGCGACCAGCCCGTGTTCCGGCCGGGCTGGCAGACCGACTTCACACATTTCATCGTGAATCATCTTCTCGTCGGACTGGCGCTGCTGATCGTGAACTTCGCGATCCATCGCCTGTTCGGCTGGATGGTCTGGGACCCCCTGCAGAAATGGGTGGGCGGCCTGCCGTTCTTCGCCGCGCTCTTCCTCGTCCTGCTGGTTGCCGACCTGGTCCAGTACTGGACGCACCGCGCCTATCACGAGATCCCGTTCCTGTGGCGCTTCCATGCCGTGCATCATAGCGCCGAGCATATGGACTGGATGGCCGGCTCGCGGCTGCACCTGTTCGAACTGCTGATGACACGCGTATCGATCCTGGGCGTGCTCTATGTGCTGGGCTTCAGCCAGGCCGTGACCGACGTCTACATCGTGATCGTGGGCTTCCAGGCGGTGTTCAACCACGCCAACGTCCGGCTGCCCGCGATCTTCGGCAAGTCGCCGCTCAAGTGGCTGATCGTGACGCCCGACTTCCACCACTGGCATCACGGCTCGGAGCGCGAGGCGATCGACCGCAACTATGCTGCCCACTTCGCCTTCATCGACTATATCTTTGGCACCGCGGTGAAATCCGACCGACGCTTTCCCGGCAAGTACGGCGTGCTGGGCGACTACATGCCCAACGGCTTCGTGCGCCAGCAGCTCTTCCCCTTCACCTGGAAGGGCTGAGCGCGCGCCTGTTCGCGTCGGCCACCAGCGACAGGACGGCCGCCAGCATGAGGGCGGCGACGGCGACCGATAGCGGCATCGCGAGACTCCCCGTGGCGTCGTAGACATAGCCCGCGAAGGCAGGACCCAGGATCTGGCCAAAGCTGAACGATGCCGTCATCAGGGCGATTCGGCTGCGCGGATCGCCGTTGCCTGACCGGGTGGCGATCAGGCCGAGCGCGGTGACGCCTACGAATGTGCCGCCGACGAACACAGCCGAGATCAGGATACCCGCGGGATGCAGCCACAACGCGCTTGCCGCGACACCGGCCGCCTCGATCAGGCAGGCGACGGCGAACAGCCGCAAGATACCCCAGCGGCGACCCAGCTCCGTCCATAAGGCGACGGACGGTACCGCGCTCAGGCCGAACAGGACCCAGACATAGGGCTCGAGATGGGCCAGCACCGCGGTCCCGCGCACCATGTCGACGATGAAGGTCGCGGTGATGACGTAGCCGAAGCCGAACAGGCCATAGGCCAGGAGCAGGGCCACGAAGTCCGCCGACAGACGCAGCTCCGCCGGAGCGGGCGGCGCCCGACCAGTCCTCTCGTCAGCCGGTACCAGCCGCACGACGGCCAGGCCGGCGGCCGCGGCCAGGACGGCGCTTGCAAACCACAGCATCGCCCAGGCGGCCCCGGCCTGAAGCAGCAGCGCCACGGTCGCGGCGGAAACGGCGATCCCGACCCCGACACCTGCGAAATGAATGGCCGAGAGGGCGCCATTGCCCGTCGCGGCCAGCCGGTCGATTACCAGGGCGGAACTGAAGATCAGTGCAAAGGCGCTCGCCACGCCGGCCACGAATCGCAGGCTGAGAAAGGCGGACATCCCCGTCGAGAGGCCCATGCCGAACAGGCAAATCGCAGTGATCGCGAGCGAAGTCAGCAGCCAGGAGCGGCGCGTGCCTGGAAGGCGGAGCGCGGCCAGGATCGCGCCGGCGAGGTAACCCAGGAAATTCGCGGAGGCTATGAAGCCGGCCTGCGCCTTGGTGAGACCAGTGGCCTCGACCATCGGCGGCAGGATCGGCGTGTAGACGAACCGGCCGACCCCCATGGCCGCGCCCATCGCCAACAGGCCGCCGAGGCTGAGCAGGAGGGCGCGTCTATTCATTGCGAGAGCGGCACTTTGGGCTGTTGCTGCAATTGACGCAAATGCCCCTCGCACCTAGTTTGGCCGATCCATGTCCCAGATCGATCGTACCCTTGCCGAGGCCGCGCGCGCGTGGCCGTTTGAAGAAGCCCGCAAGCTCGTTGCCCGCATTGAGGGCAAGGCGCCGGCGAAAGGCTATGTGCTGTTCGAGACCGGCTACGGCCCGTCGGGCCTGCCCCATATCGGCACGTTCGGCGAGGTCGTGCGCACGACGATGGTGCGCCAGGCCTTCCGTCGCCTGTCCGACGTGCCGGCGCGCCTGTTCTGCTTCTCTGACGACATGGACGGCCTGCGCAAGGTGCCGGACAACGTGCCGAACAAGGAGATGCTGGCGGCCCATCTCGGCAAGCCGCTGACCTCTGTGCCGGACCCGTTCAGCAACGAGCATCAGAGCTTTGGCGCGGCGAACAACGCTCGTCTGCGCGCCTTCCTCGATTCGTTCGGCTTCGAGTACGAGTTCCAGTCGGCGACCGAGTGGTACAAGTCCGGCCGCTTCGACAAGATGCTGCTCACCATGCTGCGCCACTACGACGAAGTGCAGTCGGTCATGCTGCCGACCCTCGGCGAGGAGCGCCGCGCGACCTATTCGATCTTCCTGCCGATCTCGCCCAAGACGGGCCGCGTGCTGCAGGCGCCGGTAATCAAGACCGACGCCGATGCGGGCACCATCGTCTATCGCGACGAGGACGGCTCGATGGTCGAGACGCCGGTCACCGGCGGCAACGTCAAGCTGCAGTGGAAGGCCGACTGGGCCGGCCGCTGGTTCGCGCTCGACGTCGACTACGAGATGTATGGCAAGGATTTGATCCCCTCGGCCGAACTCTCCGCGAAGATCGTGCGCATCCTGGGCGGCAAGCCACCGGAGGGCTTCAACTACGAACTTTTCCTCGACGAGGAAGGCAAGAAGATCTCGAAGTCCAAGGGTAACGGTCTCTCGGTCGAGGAATGGCTGCGCTACGCCTCACCCGAATCGCTGGCGCTCTACATGCACCAGCAGCCGCGCCGCGCGAAGCGGCTGCATTTCGATGTGATCCCGCGCGCCATCGACGACTATCTCTCGCTGGTCGAGAAGCTGCCGAAGGAAGAGCCCGCCCGCGCGCTGGAGAACCCGGCGTGGCACATCCATGACGGCGCCGCTCCCGCCAACTCCGCAGCCGGCGTCACCTTCGGCATGCTGCTTAACCTGGCCGGTGTCGCCAACACCGAGGACAAGGAAGTTCTCTGGCAGTATCTGCGCCGCTACGTGCCGGGTGCAACGCCGGAGACTGCGCCCTATCTCGACCGGCTGCTGGCTGGCGCGGTCGCCTACTACCAGGACTTCGTGAAATCCTCGAAGAAGTTCCGGCTGCCCAGCGACCGTGAACGCCCGGCGCTGAAGGATCTGCTCGAGACGCTGCGCAAGATGCCCGAGGATGCAACGGCGGAAGTCATCCAGGACGAAGTCTACGAGGCAGGCAAGCGCCACTTCGCCAAGGAAGAGCTGCGGCAGTGGTTCAAGACGCTCTACGAGGTGCTGCTCGGCAGCGAGCAGGGACCGCGCATGGGCGCCTTCATCAAGCTCTACGGCCGCGACAATGTCGTGAAGCTGATCGAACGCGCGCTGGCCGGCGAGGATCTCGGCAAGGCGGCGTAGGAACCAGCGACATGCATGACGGCGTCGTCTTCGACTATCTCAATCCCGACGTGCCGGCCGGCCTGCGCCTGCTCGACGTTCCCCTGATCCGCGCCAACCGCGAGACGATCAAGGGCTATGGCGAGGTCGTGCGCGATCCGAAGAAGCAGAAGATCGAGATCGTGCCGTGGCCGCTCAGCGGTTCGCGCAAGCTCGATGCCGGCACCGGCATCGAGGGCGGTACGACCGAGGGCATCTTCACCTGCGAATGGCGCGGCAACGAATTGATCGGTCGCAACGAGGCGGTCGGCGGCCACTATGTCATCGGCTTCCGGGACCTGCCGGAGTCGGTCCGGCCCGGCGTCAAACTCAGCCAGGGCCGCGTGCTCCTGTGGCACTGCAACTATCACCCGGACGGCGGACAGCTCTTCTGGCCGCTCGACGGCAAGCCCTTCGTGGTGCCGGCCGCGCTGCCGGGCGACGATCTCCAGCCGGAGAGCTTCAAGGCCTTCTGGTCGGACGGCAGCGTCGGCATCTACATCCACCCCGGCATCTGGCACGAGGGCGTGTTCCCGGTGAACGAGACCGGCCGTTTCTTCGACAAGCAGGGCAAGGTGCATGCCCGCGTGAGCTGCGATCTCGCGCGCGAGTTCGGCGTGCTGCTCAACGTGCCACTGCCGCAGGGCTGAACCCCGCCGCAGCCCGGAACACCCTCGACAGGGCGGCAACGGCTTCGGGCCGCCCGATCGCGGCCTCGTCGTGGGCCATCAACTCCCAGACGGCTCCCTCCACGGCAGCGAGCGCCACGGCGAGTTGCATCGTGTCGGCCGTCCCTGCGCCGGCCGCCGCGAACTTCGCCTGAAGCGCCGGAACATACCGTCGCGCCTCCTCGATGATCGCCTGACGCCCCTGCACTTCGGGCAGTGCGTCGCGCAGGGCGAGCGAGACGTCGAGGCCCTTGCGCTTCTCGACGACGAAGGCGGCGATTGCGGCGTCGATCACCTCCTCGGGTGTAACGGCCGCTGACAGGTCGGCCGCGATGACGGCGGCCAGATAGGTTCGGGTGCGCTGGCGCACGATCTCGACGGCAATCGCGTTCCGGTTCGGAAAGTACTGGTAGAGGGAGCCGACCGAGATGCCGGCGATGGTCGAGATGCGGGTTGTCGTGCAGGCAGCCCATCCATCCCGCCGCAGAATGCGAATGGTCGCCTCGACGATGGCATCCACGGTAACGGCCGAGCGGGCCTGGAGAGGCTTCTTGCGCGGTTTCAGGGCGGTCGGCACGGCGTGGCTCCGATGCGAATGGACGGACGGCAACCCGGTTTCCATTTTCAATGGACCTCAGCAGGAGTCAAAGACATGACAGCCATCCATCTTGTCACCGGAGCCACGTCGGGGCTCGGCCTCGAACTCGTGCGCCTTCTGCTCGCGGAACCCGCGACGCGCGTCGTCGCCGGTGCCCGCCGGCCTGCGCAAGCGCAGGCGCTGCGCAATGTCGCGGGTGAAGATCGCCTGCGTATCCTGCCGCTCGATCTCTCCTCGCTCGCATCGACGGTCGCGTTTGCCGACGCGGTGACGACGCATCTTTCAGGTGGCCGTCTCGCGTCGATCGCCGCCAATGCCGGTGGCCAGAACGTGCGCACTCGGCACATGACGGATGACGGCTACGAAGAGACACTGCAGGCGAACTGGCTGGCGCACGCGCTGCTGGTCGAGCGGCTGTCGCCGTGCCTCGAACTCCGTGCGCCGGTCGTCTTTACGGCGAGCGGAACGCATGATCCCGATGACCCCGGGGCTCGCCGGTTCGGCTTCAGGGGCGGGCTCTATCCTGGAATCAAGCGGGTGGCGTGCGGCGACCTCGACGCCAGCGTGCCGGCCAAGCAGCAGGGCATGGATCGCTATGCGACGTCCAAACTAGTGGCCATTCTGCATGTCTACGCCCTTGCGCGCCGTACGCCTGCGGATGGTCCGCGCTGGTTCGCCTACGATCCCGGCCTGATGCCGGGGACGGGGCTGGCGCGCACCCGCTCCGCCTTCGAGCGTTGGGCCTGGTCGACGATTTTGCCGGTGGTGGCGCGAACGATGCATGGCGCCAGCACGCCGCGCCGGTCGGCCGCGACCTACGCGCGGTTGCTCACGGGACGCCTGTTCCCGCAGGAGAGCGGCGTGCATCTCGATTTCTCCGGCCGCAGGACGGCGAGTTCGGCCGATTCCAACCGCGAGGACTGGCAAGAAGAGGTCGCGGCTTTCGCGGGCGCGGTTTCTCAGGGTTGGCGGCCGGTGGCGGCTGAGACGGCCCCGAGATAGGCGACGATCATCCGCACGATCTCTTCCTCGAAGGCGCGGCTTGCGAGGAAGGGCTGCTCCTCCAGCACCGCGGCTCGGACGACGCCCATGAGGGAGCGCGAGACGACAAAGGCCTGTTCGCGGGTGAGGGGACCGATCAGCGGGTTGGGGCCGCGTCCGACCGTTTCGGCCGCCCGGGCGACGAAGGCGGCGACCGGCGCCATCAGCTCGATCCCGTTTCCCTGCGCCAGCAGGGCCTGGACGACGGCCTTACGGGCGCGCTGGCGGCCACGGAAGGCGTGAATGATCGCCCGCACCATGGCCCGCACGCGTCCATCGACTGAGGAATCTCCGTCGCCCTGCAGCGCCCTTCCGACCTCGCCCAGCGCCGCCTCCATTTCGCCGCGGGCCAGCGCGATAAGCAGAGCGTTCTTGTCGGTAAAATACTGATAGAGCGTGCCGATGCTGACGCCGGCGCGCTCGGCCACCGCGTTGGTGGTGAAGGCGGCGAGGCCGCCCTTTTCCAGAATCTGAGCCGCCGCCTCGACGATCGAGGCCACGGTTTCGGTGGCGCGGGCTTGGCGAGGCGTTCTGCGTTTGGTTTCAACGGGTTGGCGGCGAGCAGGCATGGCGGCCCCGAAAGCGCGAAGGCGAGTAATGTAATATGAGCATCGCTCATATATTCGGCGACGGCAAAGGCAAAGGAGAGCGTCTTGCAGTCACTCGCCATTCTCTATCTCGTCATCCTGCCGCTCGTGCTCGTTGCGGCCTTGGTCGAAGGCATCTGGCAGGCGCGGACGCGGGCCGAGGCCTACGATTGGAAGTCCTGGGCCTGCTCTCTGGCCGATCTCGCCGGGCGTCGCCTGCTGGCGTTCATTCCGTATACGCTCGCTGCTCCCTGGCTCGGCTGGATGTATGAGCATCGTGTCTTTACGCAGTCGCTCGACAGCGGCTGGTCCGTGCTGCTGCTCTTCATCGGACTCGAATTCTTCTACTACTGGTTTCATCGCGCCAGCCACACGGTGCGCTGGTTCTGGAGTTCGCACTCCGTCCATCACTCGCCCAACCAGTTCAACTTCGCCATGGCCTACCGGCTGGGCTGGATCGGCCGGTTTGCCGGCACCTCGCTCTTCTTCATGCCGCTGGTACTGCTGGGCTTCACGCCCGAGACGGTGCTGACGGCGCTGTTCCTGAACCTGCTCTATCAGTTCTGGATCCACGCCGACTGGATTCCGAAGCTTGGGTGGCTTGAGTACGTTCTCAACACGCCATCCGCTCATCGCGTCCATCACGCGCGCAATCCGGAGTATCTCGACGCCAACTTCGGCGGTGTGCTGATCGTGTTCGACCGGCTCTTCGGCACCTACGTGCCGGAGCGCGACGACCTGCCGTGCGACTATGGCTTGGTCTCGCCCGCCGTTTCGTCGCGCAATCCGTTCGTGCTGAACTTCGGTCCGTGGGTAGGCCTCGCAAAGGACCTCGCCTCGGCGCGCTCCGCCCGGGAAGTCTGGATGTACCTGTTCGGACCGCCAGGCTGGCGCCCGGACGGAACGGGTCTCACGGCGGCTGAGCTGCGCAGGGCACACGCGTTGCGGACCGAGAGGGCAGGAGCTCAGGCAGTCATGACGTAATCTCCCTTGAGCCGCCCGGTCACGGGCTACAGATTGGGCGGCAAAGGAGAAACGCCATGGCCAGGGATAAGGTCTGCGTCGTGATCGGTGCTGGCGATGCGACGGGAGGCGCGATTGCCCGCCGCTTCGCCCGCGAGGGCTATACAGCCGTCGTCACGCGCCGCAGCGCCGACAAGCTTCAGTCGCTGGTGGCACGCATCGTGGAAGAGGGTGGCCGGGTCCATCCTTTCGGTTCCGATGCCCGCGACGAGGCACAGGTCGAGGCGCTGTTCCGCCAGATCGAGACCGAGATCGGCGAGGTCGAGGTCTTCGTCTTCAATATCGGTGGCAACGTACGCTTCGACATTCGCGACACGACCTCACGCGTCTATCGCAAGGTCTGGGAGATGACGGCCTTTGCCGGCTTCCTGACGGCGCGCGAGGCCGCCAAGGTCATGGTGCCGCGCGGGAAGGGGACAATGGTCTTCACCGGGGCCACCGCGTCGATCCGCGGCGGCCGCGGCTTCTCGGCCTTCGCGGGCGGCAAGCACGCGGTTCGGGCGCTGGCCCAGTCGATGGCACGCGAGCTGGGGCCGCAGAACATCCACGTCGCGCATGTCATCGTCGATGGCGCCATCGACACCGAATGGATCAAGGCCAACTTCCCCGACCGCTACAATGCCGGCCCCGATGCGATCCTCGATCCCGACGACATCGCCGAGACCTACTGGCAGCTCCATCGGCAGAAGCGCAGCGCCTGGACCTTCGAGATGGACCTCAGGCCGTGGAAGGAGAGCTGGTAGCCATGGAGCGCGCCCGCAGCTTCAGCAGCGCCAGCATCATGTCGATGGTCGGCGTCTCGACGCCCGCCAGTTCGCTGAGATCGGCGATCGAATCGGCGAGCGCGTCGATCTCGAGCGGCTTGCCGGCCTGAAGGTCGGTCAGCATCGACATCTTGTGGTCGCCCAGGCCGATCGTGAACTCGATACGCTTTTCCATGGGGGTCGCCATGGTTGCGCCGAACCTGGCGGCGACGGCCTCGGCTTCCGTCATCATGCGACGCGCGATGCCGAGGGCGCCCGCGCTGCGGCCGATGCCGCCATTGTCGGCGAGCGTCAGCACCGCGATCGGGTTCCAGGTCAGGCTGTTGATCATCTTGCTCCAGATCTCGGCGCGGATGTCGGCCTTCACCGGGGCCGAGAGTCCGGCCTCGGTCATGGCCGCACTGAGCGCGGCGACGCGTGACGAGCTCGAGCCGTCGGGCTCGCCCAGCGGCAGGTAGCAGACCTCGTTCTCGAGATGCGCCACGCCGGGCTCGGGCACGACGCCACCCGCCCAGTAGGCGCAGCCCAGTGCCCGCTCCGGGCCGAACAGTGACCATTGCCGGCCGCCGGGATCCATGCGCTTGAGGCGGCTGCCTTCGAACGGACCGGCCAGTTTGTGAAAGAACCAGTAGGGCGCGCCGGTGGTCGGCGGAATCAGCGCCGTCTGCGGTCCGAGCAACGGCATCACCTTGTCGAGCACCGCGAGATACTGGTGCGTCTTCAGGGTGATGAACACGACGTCCTGCGGGCCCAGTTCCGCGGGATCGTCCGTCGCGTTCACCTTCACGGTGAAATCCTCGTGCGGCGAGATCAGGCGCAACCCGTTGCGTCGGATGGCGTCGAGATGGGCGCCGCGTGCGACCAGGCTCACCTCGACGCCCTTCACGCGCGCGAGATGGGCGCCGATGATCCCGCCGATCGAGCCGGCGCCGTAGAGGCAGATCTTCATGGCTGCCAGCCTAGATGCTTCACGGTCTCTGCGGAACTGGCGTCCGGCGCGGTCGTTGTGTCGCGAAATCCGAAGATTGAGGAGGGCCGGGCATGACCGCGCAAACCGTCGACACCAGCAAGCTCTGGGACATGATCAAGGACATCCGCTTCGGCATGCTGACCGTGCGCGGCGCCGACGGGCGGCTGCATTCGCGGCCGATGACTACCCGGAATGGCGAGGCCGATCATGGCGGTGTCATCTGGTTCTTCATGTCGCGCGCGGGGCAGCCGCTGGCCGACCTCGCAGCGTCACCGGACGTGAACGTGTCCTATGCCGACCCGGCTTCCGACAAGTACGTCTCGGTGAGCGGCGCCGCCGGGGTAGTCGAGGATCCGGTCAAGAAGCAGGAACTGTGGAGCGTGGCGGCCAAGGCCTGGTTTCCCGGCGGTGTCGAGGATCCGGATCTGGCCCTGGTCGCGATCCTCGTGGCCGAAGCCGAATACTGGGATGTGAAGGCCAACAAGGCCGTACAGATCTTCAAGCTCGCCAGGGCGGCGTTGACCGGAGAAGAGCCGACCGATCTGGCCGAGCATCGCCGCGTCCGCATGGGCTGACGCGGCGGAATGACCGACCGCTATCGGCGCGGAGTCGTGGCCGCGCCGACGCCGGCGCCTACGGCGCCGCCCACCAGGGCGCCGGGCAGCAGGCCGATCGGCGTCAAGGCGCCCACCAGTGCGCCGGTGCCGGCCCCGATGCCGCCGCCCGTCACGGCCCGCTGACCCCAGGTATCGCCGCAGGCGGCGAGGGTCAGTGCCAGGAGGAAAATGCCGACGACTTTCAACATGGGGTCAACTCCGTTACGAGCCTGAAAAACGCCTTCCGATCGTGCGAAGTATCCACAAATGGCCACTCTGCGGTGTGTTCTCCTGGTGACATTGGCCTGGCTCGGCCTGGCGGCGCCGCTCAGTGCACAGACGGTCGGCGGGTTCGATTACGCGCCCGAGTACGACTTCTCGGAATTCTGGGCGGCGACGGACGGTCGGCTCTTCCAGGTGATCGTCGCCGGCAATCCCTTTCCGCAATGGGCGCTGGAGCAGGTGAAGGAACGGCTGCTGCCCGTCATGCAGGCCAACAAGCCGAGACCGGCCCTCACCTTCACGTACCAGGCTCCGCCGGAGGAACTGCGGCCGAACTATCGGCTCGTGCTGGTCTTTTCGCCTGCCAACGACCTGACCGCCGCTCGCGTTTGTGCCGGGCAGTACTTCCTCAAGCCACCCACACCGCCGCGGGTTTACGTCTTCGGGGTCTATTGCCGCAACGATCTCGCGCTCTCGCAGACGACGGCCTGGACCCAGGCCGACGGGCCCGACGATCCGCGACTGGGCCAGATGTTCGCGCAACTGTTCATGGTGCTGTTCGACGACCGGCGCTGGCAGCGCTTCCCCTTCAATCCGTGGTTTGCCCGATAGCCGATCCGTCCTAAGAGTGAGGCGACAGGAGGGGGATTCCTTGGGTACCGACGTCGAAATATGGATGCTCTTCGCGCCGTTCTGGCTGCTCGGCATGTTCGCGGCCGTAGGGGCCCTCTGGCATTTCACCCACTTAGGGACACGCCTTCAGCGCCACGCGGTATCCGCGGAAAGCCATCACCATTTCAAGCGGGCGAAACTCGCGATGGTGCTCTGCGTCGCGCTTCTCATCTTGGGACTGGTGGCCGGCATCCTCGGGACGCTGTGGCGAGGCTAGATCCCCGCCGTCATTCGGCCACCAGCCCCACGACCTCATAGTGGCCCGGATCCGGCGACGGCCCGGCGATCAGCACCTGCTGATCGCAAGCGGTCAGAACCAGAACGAGCAGACCGAGGGAAGCGAGAGCCCTGCGGAACATGACGAAATCCTCCATCTTCCCGAGGAACGCCGGCCGTTTGCCTTTGGTTGCGGTTTTTGCAGTCTGCGTGCCTGAGACTGGGGATAACGGGGCGGGGGCCTGAGCCTGAATCATGACCCGACATCGTATGCTGCGCCGCATCGCCTACGTGCGTCGCAACCGCTGCAGCGCCCTCGTGGTCGCGCTCACCTTGTTCATCCTGCTCAACCCCGTGCTGGCGATCTCGGCGATCGGCGGCTCGATGCTGGGCGTGGCGTTGTTCGTCGTACTCGTGCTGGCGGTATGGGCCCTGCGACTCGAGCGGCCTGTACTGTGGGGGCTCGGCTTGTTCGGGTTCATCACCATCGACGCGCTGATCGCCGATCGCATGGGCTACAGCGGGCTGCGACCCGTCGCGCTCGGCGCCACGGCGCTCTTCGTGGGGTCGATCACCATCGCGCTCCTGCGCTATGTGCTCGATCGCCGGCCGATCACGACCGACAAGGTGTTCGGCGCGGTGGCCGCCTACATCCTGATTGCCATGTCCTTTGCCAGCCTGTTTGGCTTCCTCCAGGTCTTCCAGGCCAACGCCTTCACGGCCGCCATAGCCCACGGTCCGGATGGCAAGCTCAACTGGCCGGACCTGATGTACTTCTCGTTCACGGTGCTGACCTCCACCGGCTTCGGCGAGATAACGCCGGCGACGCCAATGGCGCGATCCCTGATCGTGATCGAGCAGGTGCTGGGCGTGATGTACGTCGCCTTCCTGATCGCGCGGCTCGCCAACCTGTACGGCTCGCCGAAGCCCCTGGGTTAGCGGCCGACAATCTCGCTCTGCGCATCGTCCAAAATCCGCCATCCACGCTATACTCTTCGGCAAAACCGGATGAGGAACGCCATGGCTATCGCGGCTGAAGCGACACAGACGAACGAAACCGCCGACAGCGTCGAGAATTGGGACGTCATCGTGATCGGTGCCGGCCTTTCGGGCATGTACCAGCTCCTGAAGCTGCGCCAGATGGGCTTCAAGGCCCGCGTCTACGAGGCGGGCGGCGGCGTCGGCGGTACCTGGTACTGGAACCGTTACCCCGGCGCCCGCTTCGATTCGGAGAGTTGGACCTATGGCTTCTCCTTCTCGCCCGAGGTGCTGAAGGAGTGGGACTGGAAGGAGCATTTCTCCGGCCAGCCCGAGAACCTGCGCTACTGCGAATTCATCGCCGACAAGTTCGATCTCCGCCGCGACATCACCTTCAACACCAGGGTGAAGGCCGCCCACTGGGATGAGGCGGCCAACGAGTGGGAGGTGACCTTCGAGACCGGCGGCCGCGCCCGCGCCCGTTTCCTCATCACCGCCATCGGACCGCTCTCGTCGCCGACCATGCCGACCATCCCCGGCATCGGGGATTTCAAGGGCGAATCCTGGCACACCGGCCTGTGGCCGCACGATCCGGTCAGCTTCGAGGGCAAGAAGGTCGCCGTGATCGGCACCGGCGCCTCGGGCGTGCAGGCGATCACCGAGATCGCCAAGACGGTGGGCGAGCTCACCGTGTTCCAGCGCACGCCGAACTGGTGCACGCCGCTCCGCAACAGCAGGATCGAGCCGGAGACGATGGCCGATATCCGCTCGCGCTACGACCAGATCTTTGCCCAGTGCCGCGAGAACTGGGGCTGCTTCGTCCACACCGCCGACCCGCGCCATTCGACCGACGTGACGCCGGAGGAGCGCGAGGCCTTCTTCGAGAAGCTCTACAACACGCCGGGCTTCGCCTTCTGGCAGGGCAATTTCCGGGACGTGCTGATGGACCAGGCCGCAAACGACGCGCTGACGGCGTTCGTGATCAAGAAGATCCGCGCCCGCGTGAAGGATCCCAAGATCGCCGACAAGCTGATCCCGACCAACCACGGCTACGGCACCCGCCGCGTTCCGCTCGAGAGTGGCTATTTCGAGGTCTACAACCAGCCGAACGTGAAGCTGGTCGACATCCGCGACACGCCGATCGAGCGCATCACCGAGACCGGCCTGAGAGTCGGCGGGGTCGACTATGCGTTCGACATGATCATCTACGCGACCGGCTTTGACGCCATCACCGGCGCCTTCGACCGCATCGACTTCCAGGGCCGCAACGGCGAGAAGCTGCGCGACAAGTGGGCCGACGGACCGCACACCTATCTCGGCCTCAACGTCGTGGGCTTTCCCAACATGCTGACCTTGGTCGGGCCGCACAATGCGGCGACCTTCTGCAACCTGCCGCGCTGCATCGAACAGAATGTCGAGTTCGTGTCCGACCTGCTGGGCTACATGCGCGACAAGGGATTGACCCGCATCGAGGCGACGCCGGCGGCCGAAACGGCCTGGACGGCCCACGTCTACGATACGGGATCCCGCCTGCTGCTCACCAAGGTCGATTCCTGGATGACCGGCGTGAACAAGAACGTTCCCGGCCGCCTCAAGCGCACCTTCATGGCATATGCCGGCGGCGCGCCGAAGTATCGCCAGAAGTGCGAGGAGATCGCCGCGAACGGGTATGAGGGTTTCGCGCTGCGCTGACGCCTCAGCGCGCGCCGCGAACGAGCCGGCCGGGGCGGGCGCCGGTGAAGTCGCCCTCGCGATAGGTCACCTCACCGCTGACGATCGTGGCGACATAGCCTTGGGCCTTCTGTTCGAGCCGGCGGCCGCCGCCTGGCAGGTTGTTCACCGGACGTGGCGCCGAGACCTTGAGACGGTCGAGGTCGATCACGTTGAGGTCGGCCTTGTAGCCTGCCTGCAGCCGTCCGCGATCACCGAGGCCCACGGTGCGGGCGGGCACGTCGGTCAGCTGACGGATCGCCCAGGGCAGGGGCCAGCGCTCGCCCTTGCGGTCACGCGTCCAGTAGGTGAGGGCGTGCGTCGTATAGCTCGCGTCGCAGATCAGCCCGTAGTGCGCGCCGCCATCCCCCAGCGCCATAACCGTATGCTCGTGGAGCAGCATGCTGGCCATATTGGCGTCGGAGCAGTCGGTATAGTTCGCGCCGGGATGGAACAGGATCGTGCGCCCGTCGCCGCTCACCAGCAGATCGTAGGCGAGTTCGAGCGCGGGTATGCCGAGCTTGGCCGCGCGCGCGTCGAGACGTTGGTCGGCCGGCGGCGTGTAGTCCGGCGGATCCCCCAGCACGAACATGTTGGAGACGCTGCGCATGAAGGCCAGCATCTGCGGATTGCGATAGGTCGGCTGCTCGGCGAGCAGCTTTGCCTTCATCGCCGGATCGCGGAGCCGGGCGAGCTTCGCGTCGAGCGGGAGGCCCTCGACGTTGCGATAGCTCGGGCAGGTCGAAAAAGGATGATACGACAGTTCCAGGCCGTAGGAGCACGGCGACCGGCCGTGCCGCGACCTGGCCGCGGATCGGCAGCCCGTCGCGATGAGCGCGTTCGATCTCGCGCAGCAGCGTCTGCCAACGTCCGGGATAGAGCGAGAGGTCGAGCAGGGTGAAGGAGAGCGGCCGCCCCGAAAGCTCGACGAGCCGGCGCAGCATCGCGAACTCGGTCGCCCCCTCGGCCGTGGTGTCCGCGAAATCGTCGAGGAGCTGGAACACGCCCTTGCCAGCGCGGCGCATGCCGCGCGCGATCGCTGCCAGCTCTTCCTCCCCGGCGGTGATGGTCGGCGTCAGGGTGCCGTCGGGCGTACGATGAAAGAGTGAACGTGAGGTCGAAAAGCCCAGCGCTCCGGCGTCCAGACCTTCCTGAACGAGCGTCGCCATCTCCGCCATGTCGGGCGCGTTTGCCGGCTCGCGATCGACACCGCGCTTCCCCATCACGAAGACGCGCAGCGGCGCATGCGGCACCTGGGTGGCGAAGTCGATATCACACTGGCGCTTCGACAGGGCGTCGAGATAGTCGGGAAAACTCTGCCAGTTCCAGGGCACGCCTTCGCGCATCACGAGTTCGGGAATGTCCTCGACGCCCTCCATCACGTTCATCAGCGTGTCGCGATCCTCAGGCCGGCAAGGCGCGAACCCGACGCCGCAGTTGCCCATCAGTACGGTCGTCACGCCATGACCCGACGAAGGTGAGAACCGGTCGTCCCACGTGACCTGGCCGTCATAGTGGGTGTGGATGTCGACGAAGCCCGGTGTCACCGCGAGGCCCCTGACATCGATCTCTTCATGGCCGCTGGCGACGATGCGGCCCACGGCGGCAATCCTGCCGTTCTGGATTGCGACATCCGCATCGCGTGGCTCGGCCCCGGTCCCGTCGATCACCGATCCATTGCGCACGATCAGATCGTATGAGGTGGCCATGGCGTCCTCCCGCAAGAGTTGCTTCTCGATTGCTAGCACTCCGGCCGCGGCAAGGAAACGCCGGCACGAAAACGCCGGGCCCTTTCGGACCCGGCGTCGTTGCCGAAATATGCAGAAATGTTCAGCGAATGATGGTGACCTTCAGCGCGGTCTGCACGCTGTACACGGTGGTGATCAGCGTGCCCGGCTTGATCGACTTCAGCGCGGTCTTGCCTGCTTCCGTGACGACCTGCGGCATCTGGATGACCTCGCCGCTGTCCGGCGAGGGCTTGTCGGACTCGCCGCCCGAGGCGTTGATCAGGAACACGGTGTTGGTCGCGAGGTCGACCTTGGTGCACATGCCGGCCATCGACCACAGGCGGATGCGTTCCCGTGCGCCGGGGATGCCCTCGATGCGGGCGCCCTGGGTCATCATCGCCTTCGCGCGGGCCGTCACGGCGGGCGTGGTCGGAGCGATCAGGAAGTCGACATAGTCGTACCACTGCACGTCGACGATCTGGCCGACACGCAGTGCGCCGTAGTTGGTGACGAGGTCGGCCGCCTTCATCTTCACACGGCCGAGGTCCTGCCAGACGATGACGAAGCCGCGCGTCTTCTCGTCGATGCTGTGGATCGTGCCGCGCTTGAAGTTCTGGTACGCGGACGAGATGTAGAGGTCTTCCTGTGCCATTGCGGAGAACGGCAGGACGGGCAGCGTGGCGGCCGACAGCGCAGCGCCTCCAAGCAGCTTCAGAGTCGAACGGCGGTTCGCTTGCATCAAGTGTCTCCCCCTCTCATCGCGCAGGATGATCGGCTCCGGCGCGGGCATGGTCAGCCTCCGAACAGACGGCCGGGTTATGCCGACGAAAGATCTGTCCGGCAACTCCATTTGCAGCAATTCTGCGGGTACGGCCGGTGGCCGCTTCCTGTGTGCGTCAGAAAAACGTGACTTGCACCTTCGGAGAAGAGGGTTGGTTATGGCGACGGAAGGATCACGTCATGCCCTATCCGAGCGCCTTGCTGTCCGTTGTCCATGCCCTGCCGCCGCACCGTCTCCTGCAGACCGAGGCGGCGGAAGCGGCGCGCGGCATCTTCGCCCATCGCTATGCCGCCTTCGAACGGATGGTGCCGGTCTTCACCACTTCCGGCATCGAGTCGCGATTCACGGTGAAACCGCTCGATTGGTACTTCGCTTCGCTGGGATGGCCCGAGCGCAATGCCGCCTACCTGGAGGGCGCGCAGGAACTGTTCGTCGATGCCGCGACGCGCGCACTCGCGGCCGCGGGCTGTGCTGGCTCCGATGTCGACTCGATCGTCACCATCTCCTCGACCGGCGTCGCGACGCCCAGCCTCGAAGCGCGGGTCGCCGGGCGCATGGGCTTTCGAGCCGATGTCGAGCGGGTGCCGGTGTTCGGCCTGGGCTGCGCCGGCGGCGTTTCGGGCCTGGCGATCGCCAGCCGGCTGGCGGCGGCGCGGCCTGGCGCAACCGTGCTGCTGGTCGCCATCGAGATATGTACCGCTGCTTTCCGCATGGACCAGCTCACGCCCGCAAACATGGTGGCGACGGCCCTGTTCGGCGACGGCGCGGCGGCCTGTGTCGTGCGTGCGGGTCCGGGCGAGGAGGGACTCGCCCGGATCGAAGGTGCGGGCGAGCATCTCTGGTCCGACACGCTCGACATCATGGGCTGGAAGGTCGATCCGACGGGGCTAGGTGTCATCTTCGACCGGTCCATTCCGCCCTTTGCGGAGCAGGAGGTTGGCAGGGCAGTGGAGAACATCCTGTCACGAATCGGCGTGGCACGCGCCTCGGTTGGTCGCTTCGCCTGTCATCCCGGTGGCGCCAAGGTGATCACCGCCCTCGAAGCGACGCTGCGTCTCGCGCAAGGCACGCTCGACCATGAGCGGGAAGTGCTTCGCCAGTACGGAAACATGTCAGCGCCGACGGTGCTGTTCGTGCTCGAAAGGCTCATGGAGGCGGGACTGCCGCAGCGCACGGTGCTGACGGCCCTGGGGCCGGGCTTCACCTGCAGTGCGCTGTCGCTGGCCCGTGCCGCCTGAGATCGCCGAGATGGGCTGGGCAGCGCTGATCCTCGGTCTCGTGACGGCCCAGCGTCTGGGCGAACTGGTCCTGGCCCGGCGCAATACCCGTCGGTTGCTGGCGCAGGGCGGCTACGAGGTGGGCGCGGCGCACTATCCGCTGATCGTGGCGCTGCATGCCTTCTGGCTGGTCGGCCTCTGGTATCTCGCGGTGTATCGCGCGCCGGCGGGGCAGGACATCGACCTGCTCTGGCTCGCGGCCTTCGTCGTCCTGCAACTGGGCCGCCTCTGGGTGATCACCTCGCTGGGCGGCCGCTGGACGACGCGAATCATCGTGGTGCGGGCGGCGCCGTTGGTGCGGCGCGGCCCCTACCGATTCCTGTCCCATCCCAATTACTGGGTGGTCGCCGGTGAACTCCTCGTCCTGCCGCTGGTCTTCGGGGTGGCGTGGTACGGACTCGTCTTTACGCTGCTCAATGGTGCGGTCATGTGGATTCGAATCCGGGCCGAAGCGGCGGCGCTCGCGCCTCAATAGGACGCCAGCACCTCGATCTTGTGATTGGCGACGATCAGGCGCTTCGCAAGCAGGCGGGCGAGGTTGGCCATGATCTTCTCGCCGGCATGCGGATAGCGGTCGCGGAAGCCCCTGAAGGCGTCGAGGGACAGTTCAAGGCAGGCGACATGGGTGTCCGCCCAGACATCGGCCGACCGGCTTGTCTCGAGCAGTGCCATCTCGCCCACGGCCATGCCAGCACACAGGGTGGCAAGCCGGACGCCGCTGTGGAGGCGGACGCTGACGACGCCGCTCGAGACGAACATCACGGATGATGCCGGGTCTCCGGCGGAAATCAGGCGATCACCAATTCGGTACTCGCGCGCGGCCATCGAGCCGGTGAGGGCGGCCATTTCTTCCGTATCGAGCCCAGCGAGCAATTCCTGCTCGGCAATATCGACCGGCTTGCCGCGATAAAGATCTCCATCCTGGCTCTGGATTATGCGGTCCTCGGCCCATTCGATGGCTTCGTCCAGCAGCCCGATGCTGCGCACGCCCGGGCGATCGGCCAGCCAGCTCCGAAGCGACTGTTCTGCGGGCGTTCCTTTGGGGATTCCGCTGAATACCATCTCGATGCGGCTGTGTGTGAGATCGTCGAAAATGTCGGCAAGCAATTGCAGCGCCGCGTCGCTGACGGAGGGCACGCGCCGGAAGTCGAGGATGAGATGCTTGAGATCCCGGCGAAGGTTCCTGACCCGCCGCGATATGTACTCCATGTTGGCGAAGCTCAGCGCGCCGGTGAGTTCGAGGATGGCGCACTCCGCGTGATGCGCCTCAAGGATGGCCTGCTCGCGCGCCGGGCGGGTGCGGCGCGACGAGACGCTGCCGACGTCGTAGCCGGCGGCGATGCAGGTCTGCACGTCGCCGACCCTGTTGAGCATATGCAGGCCGAAATGCGTGGACAGCGCCTCGCAGGTGCGCAGGCCACGGACGCTGTTCCCCTGGTCGTCGATGCGCGGCGAGTAGGTGCCGAGGCCGAGCTGCGAGGGAAGGGCGGCAACGATTCCTCCACCCACCCCGCTCTTGGCGGGAATGCCGACTCGATAGACCCAGCTGCCGGCCGAATCGTACATGCCCGAGCTGGTCATGACCGAGAGCGTTCGGGCGACCGCATAGGACGATGCGACCTGCTCGCCGGTCAGCGGATTGCGACCTTTGTTCGCGAGCGTCGCCGCCATGACGGACAGGTCACGCGCGGAGACGCGAAGCGAGCATTGGCGGAAATAGACGTCGAGTACCTTGTCTACGTCACCCTGCAGGACGCCGTGATTCCGCAGCAGATAGGCGATCGCGCGGTTGCGGTCGCCGCTTTCGCGCTCGGAGCGGAACGTGGGTTCGTCCACCTCGAGCCGGCGTCCGGCAAATCGGCCGAGCGTGGTTCGCACGCGCTCGAAGGCGCCGTCCGCGTCGCTTTCGCAGATCAAGCCGATGCAGGCGATCGCGCCCGCGTTGACCATCGGGTTGAAGGGCCGGTTGTCCGCACCCAGGCGGATGGAGTTGAAGGCATCGCCGCTGGGCTCGACGCCCACGACGGCTTCGACCCTTTCGGCGCCGAGTTCATCAAGGGCGAGAGCGAATGCGAAAGCCTTTGAAATCGACTGGATGGTGAACTCGACGGTACTGTCGCCCACTTCGTAGACGAACCCGTCGACCGTCGTGGCCGCAATACCGAAATGGTGCGGATCGGCGAGTGCCAGCTCGGGAATGTAGGAGGCGACCTCTCCGCTATCGTCCTTCGAGAAGTCCGCGTGGCAGTGCGCCAGGAATCGCGCAAGGGGAAGCTCTGTGGAGGACATCGACGATGGATCCATTCTGTTCATTGGAAGCGAACTGCCTGCTTCGGCCGCCCTACGGCTACCTGGCTTCTATGATTTCGCGTACCCGTGTGGCCAGCATTTCCATGACAAACGGCTTGGTGATGACCGCCATTCGGGCGTCGAGCGAGCCGGCGGCAAGCGCGGCATTCTCGGCATAGCCCGTCATGAACAGCACCTTCAAGTCTGGTCGCAGTACGCGGGCGGCGTCGGCGACCTGCCGGCCGTTCAGGCCGGGCAGGCCGACATCGGTGATCAGGAGATCGATGCGTTGCGCCGATTGCACGATCTTCAACCCCTGGGGTCCGTCGACTGCCTCGGCCACGCTGTAACCTAGATCGGCCAGGACTTCGACGACCAGTCCGCGGACCACCGGCTCGTCCTCGATCACCAGCACGGTCTCCCCGGTTTCGGCCGGGACGGCCTCGTCGACGGCCGCAGCGGCTGCGCCGTCGGCTTTTCCCTCGAAGCGGGGCAGGCAGAGACGAACCGTCGTGCCGCGGCCGGGAGAGCTTTCGATTTCGACATAGCCTTCCGACTGCCGCGCAAACCCATAGATCATGGACAGGCCGAGGCCGGTCCCCTGGCCCAGCGGCTTGGTCGTAAAGAAGGGTTCGAAGGCACGGGCAATCGTCTCGGCATCCATGCCGGTGCCGCTGTCGGCAACCGAGATGCAAACATAGTCGCCAGCCGACCTGTCGATGTGCGAGGCGGCCGTGGCTTGGTCGACCCGCTTGTTGTCCGTCGCAATGACGAGATGGCCGCCCTCCGGCATGGCATCACGCGCGTTGATGGCGAGATTGAGGATCGCCGATTCCAGCTGGTTGGCGTCGCAGCGCGTCAGCCAGAGTCCGTCGGCTAGCTTTATTTCCAGGTCGATCCTCTCGCTGAGGGTTCGCCGCAGCAGTTCCTCCATTGAGCCCACCAGAGGATTGACCTGTACGGGGCGCGGGTCGAGCGGCTGGCGGCGCGCGAACGCCAGCAGCCGATGGGTGAGGGCGGCGGCCCGGTTGGCCGAGGCCATGGCGCCGGTGATGAAGCGGCCGAGGTCACCCAGCCGTCCCTGACCGATCAGCCGTTGTACCAGGTCGAGGCTGCCCGTGATGCCCTGCAGTAGGTTGTTGAAGTCGTGCGCGATGCCGCCGGTGAGCTGGCCGATCGCCTCCATTTTCTGGGCTTGGCGAAGAGCGTCTTCCGTCGCCCGGAGTTCGGCAGTCCGCGCCTCGACTCGCGCTTCGAGGGTAGCGTTGAGAGTGCGCAACGCAGCTTCCGCCTCACCGCGCTCGATCACCTGGCGGGTTCGCTCGGCGACCTCCTCCATGAAGGCGACCTCGTCGGGTTGCCACTGACGTACCGGCCGATCGTTGAGATAGACGATCGTACGCAGGCGCCCGGCGCGCACGAAGGGCACGACGAGGATGGAGCGCGTATCGACCGCCCGGGCCGTGGCACGCGTTTCCGCCTCGTCGCTCAGCGAATCCGTCTGCAGATCGTTCACCACGACGGTCTCGCCGGCACCGAGCCTGGCCACGATCTTTACACCGAAGGCACGGGCGGGGATGCGACCGAGCAGCGGCTGGGCGCGCCCGTCGGTCCAGCAGACCGAATAATCGAACACATCCTCGACGGGATCGAGATGTCCGTAACCCACGCGGCTGACGCCGAAGAAGCGACCCATCAGGGCACAGGCTTCGTTCAGTGCCCTGTCGGTATCGCTGCCGCGCAGCGCGTCGCTCAGTTCGAGCATGAAGGCGTGGCGCGCTTCGGCGAGCTTGCGCGCACTGATGTCGATGGCAGTGCCGACGGCTCGGTAGCATTTGCCCTCTGCGTCGAATAGGCCTCTGCCCTTTGCCGCGATCCAGCGCACCACGCCGTCGTCGTGGCCGATCGTGCGGTACTGTACGTCGTAGGTCGCGCGGACGGCGGGATCGAGCGCGGCGCCGAAGGCCCGGGTGGTGGTGTCGCGATCCTCGGGATGAAGGCCCTTGTAGAAGTCGTCGAGTGTGCAGGCGGCGTCGGGCGAGAAGCCGAACATGGCTTTGGTGCGTGGCGACCACGCCATCGTGTCGGTGGTGAAATCGACGTCCCAGATGCCGATCTCAGCTGCCTCGGTGGTCAGCCGGAGCGATTCCTCATTCAGCAACGACTGCCGCTCGGCCTCCTTGTGCGCGGTGATGTCGTGGCCGCCCACGAAGATGCCGTAGATCTCGCCGGCCTCGTCGCGCATCGGCTCGTAGAGGAAGTCGATGAAGCGCGTGCTGACATCGTTGCTCAGGCGAACCGGCATGGCCCGCGCGATGAAGCGCTCGCCCGTTCGGTACACCCTGTCGAGAAGCTCGTAGAAGCCCTGGCCTTCGAGCTCCGGCAGCGCTTCGCGCACGCTGCGGCCGATGAAGTCGCGCTCGCCGGCGATGGCGAGGTAAGCTTCGTTCACGTACTCGTAGACATGGTCGGGGCCGCTCAGGACGGCGATGAAGCCGGGAGCCTTCTGGAACATGCGGCGCTGGCGCTCGATCTCGGCGATGAGCCTCTGCTCTGTGAGTACCTTCTCGGTGGTTTCGCTGCAGACCACCAGCACGCCGCCCACGCCATGCGGGGCATCGGCATCGTCGATCGGACTGTAGCTGTAGGTCCAGTAGACGTCCTCGCGGCGGCCGTTGCGTGTAATCGGAACCAAGTGGTTCTCGTGCCACGTAGCGCCGCGACCCGACATTACCTGCTCGATCTGTGGACCGATGATCGGCCAGATTTCCTCCCACACCGCCCGGCCCGGCTGGCCGAGGGAGGAGGGGTGGCGTTCCGGGCCGATCGAACGCCGATAGGCGTCGTTGTAGAAGCTGACGAGGTCCGGACCCCACCAGATGTACATCGGATGGCCGCAGTTCAGTAGCAGCCGGACCGCGGTCCGCAGCGACTGCGGCCATCCAGATGGGTCGCCGAGAGGGGTGGCCTTCCAGTCATGCGCCCGCATGAGCGCGCCCATCTCGCCGCCCCCGGCAAGAAATCCCGTGTCGCGCTCGGATGAGGTCATGGCCGGACAGTATCGAATCGCGCCCGGCCCGCAAGTACGGCCGCGCCGGTGCCCCTCAGATCACCCGCTGGGTGCAGGCGCAGCCATGTAGTGGTCGTGGGCTCGGGCGGTGATCGGGCCGGGCGGCAGGTCGGGGACCTCGTAGTGGCTGACAGAATGCACCTGCTCGTATCGAGCGAACCGGAGGCGGGACACTCGACCGGATTGATCAGCCGCCTGCAGGCCGGCGGCGACGTGAAGCCGGTAACGGCAGCAACAGCAATGGCGGGAACCACAACGGCGGAAGCAGCAACATCTTCGAGGCCATGAAAGCGGGTGAGGGTGAGGAGGCGGTTCCTTGCGGTTTGTCGGGGTAGCGCCGTGCTGCCATGATCGCGAGGCCGACATCGAGGGCGCTGGGTTGCGGCGACAAGGGACTCTGTGGCGGACCGCCGCTGCTGGTATGGTCGCCGGCGGGGAGAGCTGCCGCACAGCGCGGGCAGCGACAGACGACTGATGCTTGCAGACGTCAACAATCACTTCGTTCGCTGGGGACTCGCGGCGGCATTGGCCGTCGGCGGCGGTCCGGCCGCCATCGCCCAGAGTTTCGTCTCGATGGGGCCGGCATCCAGTTATGGCGAGACGGGGACCGTTCAGAGCGCCGATGTGACGTCGAATACCGGCACGGTCTCCGGCGCCATACAGTCCATCGTCGTCGATCCCGTCAATGCCGGCACGATGTATATCGGCGCAGTCAACGGCGGCGTGTGGAAGAGTCAGAACGGCGGCGCGAGCTGGACGCCGCTGACCGATAAGCAGTTGTCGCTGTCGATCGCCAGCCTGACGATGGATCCGACCGATGCCACGGGCCAGAAGATCTACGCCGGCACCGGCGTCACCTCGAACAGCAACATGGGTGGTCCGAAGGTCGGCATCCTCTACAGCGCCGACGCCGGTTCGACATGGTCGCTGCTGGGCAACGGGACCCTCGATAAGAGTGTTGTCGGGCTGGTGGCGCGCGGCAGCACGATCGTGGCGGCGGAGGCGGAACCGGTCAATCCCAAGACCGGCGGCGGCGGGCTCTATATCAGCACCAACGGCGGCACCACCTTCTCGGTCGTGTCGGGCGTTCCGGCCGGCGCGGTGACTTCCCTGGTGAGCGCCAGCGCGGCCGGCTCGCCACTCTATGCCGTAGTGAACTCTGCCGATCCCGCCACGCGTGGCATCTACAAAGGCACCAGCGACGGCTCCACCTGGACCCAGATCTCCGCCAGTCAGGTGCCGATCGGCTCCAATCAGTCGGCACGGCTGGCAGCTGGCCCCAACGGCTCGGTGGTGGCAGGCGTCTACGACTATATCGGGACCTCTCCCACTTCCAGCAGCGCCAAGCTCTCGGCCCTCTACCTGTCACAGGACGGAGGGACGACCTGGAAGCCGCTGAGCGCGCCCAGCGTCAATGCGGGAGAGCAGGCCTCTACCAATCTGACGCTGGCGATCGACCCCGGCAACTCCAGCATCGTCTACGTGGCCGGCGACAGGATCGAAAACAGCCCTTACACCGTTCCTGTCTATCGGGTGGTGCTGAACGCCGACGGCTCGTCGTCCGCCACGGATATGAGCCGCGCGGGGACGGCGAACAACTCGGCGGTGCATGCCGATTCGCGCGCCTTCGCCTTCGATAGCGCGGGCAACATGATCCTGATCGAAGACGCTGGCATCTACCGGCGCACCAGTCCGCAGACGTCCACGGGCGATTGGAACGGCATGAACGTGTCGAGCCTGTCGGTGCGCGAGGCCTATGCTGTGGCCTACGATGCGATCGGCAAGCGGCTGGTCGCGGCCGCACAGGACACCGGCACCGCCTACCAGCAAGATCCCGGCGGGCTGATCTACAACGCGATCGGGGCGGGCGACGGCGTCAATGCAGTCGTCAACGACCGAACGCTGGCCAGTGCCGGCAGAAGCGCGATCTACACCTCCGCGCAGGGTCTGGGGGCCTTGACGCGATGGACCTACAACGCCAACGGCACCCTAGCGGTGGCCCCGAAGGTGTTCAACACCAGGAGATCCGGTCCCGGCGCTCTCAACTTTCAGGCCGACGACTATGACGACGAGGGCGTGCTGCCGTTCACCAGCAAGATCGTGCTCAATAAGAAGGATCCGACCAAGATCGCCTTCGGTACCAACTACGTCTACACCACGGTCGATACCGGCGCGGCGAGCAATACGCTGGCGCTCGATGTACGCACCGACAAGATCGGCCTCGTGACTGGCCTGGCCTATGGCACGGGCGTCAATGCCGATGCCCTGGTGGCGGGTGCCGACAACGCACCAGGTAGTCTCTATTATACGAATTCCGCTACCGGCAATCTCAGGTATCTTTCGAACTACGCGACTGCGGGCGGAGCCGCCGCGAAGTCGCTGGTGTTTGACTACCGCTCCGACACACAGTTCTACGTCGCCGACGGCAGCAAGCTTTGGTCGGGATCGGCCGCCACCGCCGACGGCGCGTTCGCGGCCATCGATCTCAGCGCCGTCAAGCTGATCCAGCCGGGCGCGGTCGAGTTCGTTTCCAACAACGGCGTCAACGCACTGTTTGTCGGTGGCCTGAGCAGCGTCACCGGTGCGGCACAGAGCCCGCTGGCCGTGGCCGACAGCAGCGCGATCGGTACGCTATCACCGTTCCGCACCTTCGGTGCCAGCCTGCCCAATACGTTCATCTATCAGCTCGGCTACAATCCCGAGGCCGATGTGCTGGCGGTGAGCTCGTTCGGCCGCGGTGCGTGGCTGCTCTATGACGTCACGACCTACTTCACGACGGCAACGACGCTTAAGTTTGGTGCGGCCGACAACGACTCGACGCCGACCAATGAACAGCTTGCGGCTGGTACGGGCGCCGCCGCCGGCCGCGGCCTTGAGAAGCTTGGCATCGGCACGCTCATGATCGATAGCGGCGTCACTTCCGGTTATACAGGCGCCACCACCGTCACCGGCGGCACGATGTCGGTGAATGGCGACATCACGAGTTCGAGCGGCTTGACGGTAGGCGTCAACGGGACGTTGGGCGGCAACGGCTTCGTTCCGACGACCGTGGTGAACGGTACGCTGGCGCCGGGCAACTCGGTCGGCACGATCAACGTCGTGGGCGATCTGACCATCAATCCGGGCAGCACCTACCAGGTCCAGGTCGAGGGCACTGCCGACCGCACCAACGTCACCGGCACGACGACGCTCGCGGGCGGCACGGTGCAGGCGAGCTTCGCCACCTCGGCCTTTCAGCGCAGCTACCAGATCCTGACCTCTGCCGCCGTGACCGGCCGCTTCGATGGGCTGACGGCCAACGGCCTGCCCGGCTTTCTCAATGCCAGCCTTGGCTATGCGCCGGGCAGCGTCAGCCTCAACCTGCAGTCGGGGATGGCGTCGATGGCGGGTCCCGGCAGCAATCGCGGCGCCGTGGCGGGGGCCTTCGACACGGCGTTCAACGCCGGTCCCGGCCTCAACGGCATGCCGGCGCTGTACGGCCTGTCGAACGGGCAGCTGCCGCAGGCGCTTTCGACCCTCTCGGGCGACAGCGCCAGCGTCGTGCAGTCGGCGGCTCTGTCCGCCGGCAACCAGTTTGCCTCCTTGATGACCGACCGCGTCGTCACGCGGCGCAACGAGGAACTGGCCTGCTACAACCATGCGGCTGCGGCGCAGGCCTGCCAGACTCCGCCGGACTGGAGCGCCTGGTCGGCAGGCTTCGGCGGGGCGCTGTGGCTCAATGCCAACGACGCGACCGGCGCCGCGGCGTCGCTGCAGAAAGTGGGCGGCGCGGCGTTCGGCGGCGACTATCGCGTCGGGCCCGACACGCTGGTGGGCTTCGCCGTCGGCGCCAGCACGCTGGGTATTTCCATGCCGGCCAGCGTTGCCAACGGGCAGGCGACCGGCGCTCACTTTGGCGTCTACGGTCTGCACGACTGGGGGAGCTTCTACGTCAACGCCGCGATGGTCTTCAGCCGCTTCGACGGCAGCCTGACGCGGCAGATCACGGGTATCGGCACCGCCGAGACGGAGCGCTCGTCCTCGGTCTCGACCCAGCTCGGCGGGCGGCTGGAAGTCGGCCGCCCCTTCGCCGTCGCGCAGGCCTCGATCACGCCGTTCGTGGCGCTGCAGCCGTCGCAGTTCTGGCAGCCGGCCACCACCGAGACCGGCACCACCGTGAGTGGCGCGCCGGGCGTGTTCGCGCTCTCCTACCAGGCCCAGTCCACGACCTCGCTGCCCCTGTTCCTGGGGGCGCAGGTCGACGGTCGGACGGAGATCGATTCACGCGCCGCTAGCGCCTGGCTGCGGCTTGCCTGGGTGCATGAGTTCATGCCCGGCCGGCCGGTGACCGCGGGTTTCACCGGCCTGCCGGGCAGCCAGTTCACGGTCGACGGCGCGACCGCCGCCAGCGACGCCGCGCGGCTGGACTTCGGCGGGCGCTATGCCCTCGACACGCGAATCAGCTTGTTCGCCAATGCTACCGCCGAACTCTCGAACCGTGGCCAGAGCGTCGGCGGCTCCGTCGGCTTCAAGTGGGTCTGGTAGCCACTACAAGTATCACGACAGGCCCTCGGGCGCGCGCGCCCGGTTGCGCCCTCAGATCACTCGCTGGGTGCGGGCGAAGGCCATGTAGAGATCGTGAGCCCGGGCGGCGATCGGGCCGGGCTGCAGGTCGCGGTCCTCGTAACGGCTGACGGGTTGTACCTTGCCGGCATTGCCGGTGGTGAACATTTCGTCGGCTTCCTCGAGTTCGGCCGGACGAATCGTCCGCTCCTCGACAGTGATGCCGGCCGAGCGCAGGAGCTGGATCGTGCGATGGCGCGTGATGCCGGCCAGGAAGCTGCCGTTCGGCACCGGGGTCGCGACCACGCCGTTACGGGCGATGAAGAGGTTGGAGCTGCAGGTCTCGGCCACGTTTCCCAGCGGGTCGAGCACGACACCGTTATTGAAGCCGCGCTTCAGCATCTCGGCGACACCGCGCGAGGAATTAGGATAGAGGCAACTCGCCTTGGCATCGGTGGGCGCAGTCTCGGGCGCCGGCCGGCGGATGGACCGGCAGAGGCCGAGCGTCAGCGGCGTCCCGGCACGCATCGGCGAGACATAGGTGCACAGCAGGAACTGAGCGGAGTCCGGATCGACCGAGATGGGGCCGGCGCCGCCCTTACCCGCCCAGAACATCGGCCGGACATAGAGCTCGGCCTTGGGACCGAAGCGGCGCACGCTCTCGTGCATCAGCTTCAGGATCTCTTCCGGCGTCTGGGTCGGGTTCAGGCCGATGGCGCGGGCCGAACGCACGACGCGTTCCGCATGGAGGTCGAGGTCAGGGCCGCAGCCCTCGAACGCGCGTCCGCCGTCGAATACCATGGAGCCCAGCCAGAAGGCGTGGTCGCGCGGCCCCAGGATCGCCGGGTTGCCTTCGTGCCAGGTGCCATTCCAGTAGGTGAGTGTGTCCATTCCATCCTCGTCGTCCCTCGAAGGGCGCGGACATAGCAGACGATGAGCGGTGCGGCCATCCTCGCCCTGGGTGCGGCATTCTGCTTCGCACTGGCACTGATTCTCACTCAGTTCGGCTTGCGGACGATGCCGTCCTGGCGCTCGCCGCTCTACTCAATCGGCGGTGCCCTGGTCGTGGCGTGGATGGCGGCGATTCTGTTCGTGGATTGGAGCACCTTCAGTCTCGATGCGGCGCTGATCTTCGCCGGGGTCGGCTGCATCTTCCCCGTCGTCGTCTCCATTCTCGCGGTGCGCTCGAACGAGCGGCTCGGACCGGCGGTGGCCGGCGCCGTCGGCAACGTGACGCCGATCTTCGCCGTGCTGGGCGCGGTACTGTTCCTCGGCGAGCATCTCGGGCTCCTGCAGCTGGCGGGCCTGGCGATGGTGGTCGGCGGCGTGGCCCTGCTGGCGCTGCGCGGCGGCACCGGCGGCCGCCATTGGTCGGTCTGGGTGCTTGGACTTCCACTCGCCGCAGCGCTGGTGCGCGGCGCGATCCAGCCCGCGATCAAGACGGGCCTCGCGTTGTGGCCCGAACCGCTGGCCGCCGCCGCGATCGGCTATGCGCTCTCCACCGTCGTGATCGTGTCTCTCGTCGGCCGCCGCGCCTTGAGGGAAGGACCCGCGATCCGCAGTGGGGTGCTGTGGTTCCTGGCCGTCGGCTTCGCCAACGGCAGCGCCACCTTCCTTCTCTATGCGGCGCTCGGGCTGGGCTCCATCACCGTCGTCGCGCCACTGGTGGCGCTCTTCCCGCTGATGGGCGTGGTCATGAGCTGGATCTTCCTGCGTGGGGAGCAGCTTCATGCGATCGGCTTTATCGGCATCCTGGTCAGTGTGGCAGGGGTGATCCTGCTGCTTCTGGGCGGAACCTGAAAGCAGGGCTGGAGGGATCGATGCGATTCGCTCGCAGCCTCCCGAGTCGGGAAGCGGTTGCTGCGGGCTGGGGGTGTACTAAGGTCGGCTGACCTCGGAGGAAACAACAATGACGGCCCCACTCACCATTCGACTGCATCCCGCCGACAACGTCGTCGTGGCCCGCATGGACATCCTGCCCGGCACCAGGGTCGAAGGCGAGGTCGCGGCCGCGACGCGCGTGCCGCCGGGCCACAAGATTCTCACCAGGGCGCTCAAGGCGGGCGAGCCTCTGCGCAAGTACAACCAGATCATCGGGTTTGCGACTGAGGACCTGCCCCCCGGTACACACATCCATACGCACAACTGCGTCATGGGCGATTTCGAGCGCGACTATGCGTTCTGCGTCGATGCCCAACCCACGGACTTCATCGTTCCGGCCGCCACCTTTCAGGGCTATCGGCGTGCCGACGGCCGCGCCGCGACGCGCAACTACATCGGCATCGTCACGACCGTGAACTGTTCGGCTGCGACCAGCCGCATGATCGCGTCGAGGCTCGAGCCGCTGCTGGTGCAGTTTCCGAACATCGACGGCGTCGTGCCTCTGACGCATGGCGGCGGCTGTGGCATGGCTGCGTCGGGCCTGGAGATGGACGTGCTGCGCCGCACGCTTGCCGGTTACACCCGGCATCCCAACATGGCCGCGGTCGTGGTCCTCGGACTTGGCTGTGAGACCAACCAGATCTCGGGCCTGATGGCGGCCGAAGGACTGAAGGAAGGGCCGAAGCTCATTCCCCTGGCGATCCAAGACGAGGGCGGCGTCTCGAAGACAGTCAGGCGTGCCGTCGATTTCCTGAAGGAAATCCTGCCCGAAGCCAACGATGTGAAGCGTGAGCCGATCCCGGCCAGTGAGCTGATTCTCGCGCTGCAGTGCGGCGGTTCGGACGGCTATTCCGGCATCTCGGCAAATCCGGCGCTTGGCGCGGCCGTCGATCTGCTGGTGCGCAACGGCGGAACGGCGGTTCTGTCCGAAACGCCGGAAATATATGGCGCGGAACATCTGCTGACCCGGCGCGCCGTCAGCCAGGACGTCGGTGAAAAGATCGTCGAGCGTATCCGCTGGTGGGAGGATCATTGTGCTCGCACCGGCGGTGAAATGAACAACAACCCGTCCCCCGGCAACAAGGCGGGTGGTCTAACAACCATCCTGGAGAAATCGCTGGGTGCGGTTGCGAAGGGCGGCACGACGAACCTCGTCGATGTCTACAAGTACGCCGAGCCCATCACCGCCAAAGGATTCGTCTACATGGATTCCCCGGGCTACGACCCGGTGTCGGCCACGGGGCAGGTTGCCGGTGGTGCCAATGTTCTGTGCTTCACGACGGGCCGCGGCAGCGTGTTCGGCTGCAAGCCGACACCGTCGCTCAAGCTTGCGACGAATACCTCTCTCTATCGACGCATGACTGACGACATGGATATCAACTGCGGAACGATCGTCGACGGCGAGGAGACGATCCAGGAAAATGGTCGACGGATTTTCGACCTTATTCTTGCCACGGCCTCGGGTCAAAAAACGAGATCGGAGCTTTTGGGAATCGGGGACGACGAGTTCGAGCCGTGGAAGATAGGCGCAACGATGTGAAAGAGGAGACGCAGCCAAATTGACCTGGCAGCGTTACGTCCTTCATATGCGATCCTACGACTCACGAGCTTGGCCATGCTTTGGCCGCCCAGCCCACAGCGGCCGCGGACTTCCCCCCGAGCTAATACCCAAATTCCCGGTTGTCGAAGGCGGTAGCAGCGAGCGCTCCGCCAGCGCGCATTTGCATGCTCGTTCAACTGTCCAGGAGAGAGATGGCTACAGGCACCGTCAAGTGGTTCAACGCCACGAAGGGATTTGGCTTCATCCAGCCGAGCGACGGCGGCAAGGACGTGTTCGTCCATATCAGCGCGGTCGAGCGCTCGGGCCTGAACGGCCTCAA
This sequence comes from Rhodospirillaceae bacterium, assembly GCA_009772935.1. Classification (GTDB taxonomy): domain Bacteria; phylum Pseudomonadota; class Alphaproteobacteria; order Reyranellales; family Reyranellaceae; genus Reyranella. The sequence goes on along the minus strand of WOUR01000001.1, from coordinate 98,799 downwards.
TGAAGGCCAGAAGATCGACTACGAGATCGCCACGGAACGCGGCCGCTCGGCCGCGGTCAACCTCAAGTCGATGGACTGACGACATGAGAGTCGTCACCCTCGTCGAGCGGCCGGACCTGGCCGAACAGGTCTCCGTCTGGGGCTTCGACGAGTGGGGACATCTCAATCCCGGCCAGACGCTCGACGAACGGCGGGCCGAAATCCAGGACGCGATGAATGTCGATCGCATGCCGATCGCGTTCGTCGCGCTGGGCGACGATGATGGCATCGTCGGCACGGCATCCCTGATCTTCGACGATCTCGAGGGCGACCCGCGAAACCCCTGGCTCGCGAGCGTCTACGTCCCGCCCGAGCATCGCAAGAAGGGCATCGCGTCGGCGCTGGTCCGCGCGGTCGAGGAGGCCGCCCGGCGCATCGGTTACGACCGCCTCTATCTTTTCACAAGCACCGCCCCGGCTCTGTACGCAGGCTTGGGCTGGAGAGCGCTTGAGCAGCGCGACTATCGCGGCGAACATATCCAGGTCATGGAGAAAGCGCTGTGAAGGAGTCCGCATGCCATCCGACCTGCACTATCTGTCGCTCGACGAGGTCGCGCGGCGCCTGAAGGCGCGCAAGTTGTCGTCCGTGGAGTTGACGGAATCGATGCTCGACCGCATCGGCAAGGTCGACCCCAGGCTCAAGAGCTATGCGACAGTGACCGCCGACCGCGCCTTGGCCGAGGCCTCGCGTCTCGACGCCGAAACCGCCTCCGGCACGTCGCGCGGGCCGCTGCACGGCGTGCCGATCGCCGTAAAGGATCTCTGCAACACCGCGGGCGTTGCGACCGCGGCCGGCATGGAAATCCATCGCAGCAACGTGCCGGCGCGGGACGCGACGGTCGTCGCGCGGCTGAAGCAGGCGGGAGCGGTGATCCTCGGCAAGCTGCAGATGACCGAAGGTGCTTACGGCGCCCACCATCCGAACATTCCCGCGCCGCTCAATCCCTGGAACGCCGCCTACTGGACGGGCTCGTCCTCGTCGGGCTCAGGCGCGGCCACGGCGGCCGGGCTCTGCTTCGCCTCGCTGGGCTCCGATACCGGCGGCTCGATCCGCTTCCCCTCGACCATGAACGGTCTCTCCGGTCTCAAGCCCACCTGGGGGCGGGTGAGCCGCGCCGGCGTCTTTCCGCTGGCCGAGTCGCTCGACCATGTCGGCCCGATGACGCGCAGTGCGCTCGACGCTGCAATCGTGCTCGGTGTGATTGCCGGTGCCGATCCGGAGGACCCGACTGCGGTTGGCCTGCCGGTACCGGATTATGCCGCCTCGATCGACCAGGGCGTGCGCGGCCGGCGCATCGGGTTCGCCACCAACACGCTGGGGCTCGACGAAGACGCGCGGCGCGCCCTCGACGGCGCGGTCGACGCGCTGAAGAACGCAGGCGCCATGATCGTCGACGTGACTCTGCCCGACGGTTTCGACCAGGGGGCACGCGACTGGGTACCTCTGTGTGGGGTCGAAGCAGCGGTGGCGCACGAAGGCACTTATCCGTCGCGAGCGGCGGAGTATGGTCCGGTGCTCTCCGGACTGCTCGACCAGGGGCGGCGTCTTTCCGCGATGGACCTGGCGAAAATGCAACTGCGCCGGGCCGCGCTCACCGGCGAGCTCAATCGGCTGCTGGCGTCGATCGATCTTCTGCTGATGCCGGTGATGGCCAGGGCCGTTTGGTCGACCGAGGCGCTGCAGGCGGCGGGGCGCGATCCTGGGACCGTCGCAGCGCGACTGCGTTACACGGCGCCATTCGATCTCAGCGGTCATCCGACGCTCACATTGCCGGGCGGTATGGCGGCGGACGGGGTGCCCGTCGGCTTCCAGATCGTCGGAAAGGCCTTCGATGAAGGCCTGATCCTTGCGGCAGGACACGCCTATCAGCGGGAGACCGACTGGCATATGAGACGACCGCCTCTGTAGCCGCGCGTCAGGGCGGCCGCGTGGACGCTGAATCTGCTTTCATTTATAGTGATTTCATTGCCTCCTCACAGGATGTTCCAGCCGCGCAATGCAAAGCCTCTTCGCGAAAAATCTGCGGCTGCGTCCCAGCATCCTGACATTGTTCATCCTGCTGACGGTGCCGGTCTTCTTCGCGATCGTGGCGGTCAACTATGTTTCGAACGAGAAGATCGCGCGCGATAATGCCGACGAGCTGATCGGGCGGTTCAGCGTCGAGGCAATCCAGAACATCCAACACCTCTTCGACCCCATCAAGTCGCTGGTCCGCAGCGCCGCCGCGATCGGTTCGGAACAGCCGGAATTCTTCGAAGACAATCGCTCACTGAAGTATCTTTTCAGTATTTTGCAGCACAGCGATCGCATCATCAGCATGTATGTCGGCCTGAACGACGGATCCTTCCGCCAGGCTCGGCAGATCGATCCCGCCGTCGAGATTCAGGGTAAGCTGCCGCCCGCCGGGACGCGTTACGCCGATCGATGGATCACGCCGCAGCGCGGGTCCGCGCCGGTCGACCACTATCTGTTCCTCGACGCCGATCGCAAGGAGCTCGGCATTTCCGAGCAGACCACGTCCTACGATCCGCGTGCGCGCCTGTGGTATCGCACCGCACAGCAGACGCGGGCCCTTTCGGTCAGCGATGTCGACGTGTTCGCAACCCTGGGCCTCGTCGGGTTCACCGTCGGCGCGCCCTTCTATATCGACGGAACGTTGCGCGGCGTCGCCGCGGCCGACATTACGCTCGACGGCCTTTCCGATTACCTTGCCGAGCGCAAGATCAGCCCCGGCACGCTGTCCTACATCCTCGACCATCAGGGCCGGGTCATCGCCAATTCCGAACGGGCGAAAACCTATGCCAGCCACAACGGCAGGGTCGAGCTGCAGCATATAACGTCGCTCGGCAATGAACTGCCGGCGATCGCGTTCAGTTTCCGTCCGCGCGGCGATGAGAAGATGTTTTCCTTCGCACATGAGGGCAAGGATTACGTCGCGCGACTCGCGACCCTGCCGCCCGAGTTCGGCAAGAGGTGGCAGCTCTTCGTCATCACGCCGCTCGGTGATTTCACCAGCGCGTTCGACGAGCAGAACAAGCGTCTGGCGCTGTTCGGCGCGATCGCCATCGTGCTGCAGATCTGCATCATCTATTACCTCTCGAGTGTGGTCTCGAGCCCCCTGGAGAAGCTCGCGCTCAAGGTGAAGAAGATCCAGGATCTCGAAAGCCACAACCTGCCGCCGCTCAGATCGCCGATCCGCGAGATCGCAGTCCTCTCCCGTGCCATCGACACGCTGGATTCGGCGGTAAAATCGTTCGCGGCGTTCGTGCCGGTGGGCCTTGTGCGCCAGCTCCTCGACTCCGAGCAGAGGCTGGTGTTGGGCGGCCATAGCCGATTCCTCACGATCTTCTTCTCCGATCTCGAGGGCTTCTCGACCATGTCCGAGGAAGTCCCGTCCCAGGAACTTCTGCTGCGTGTGTCGGCCTATCTCGGCGTGGTAACCCATGCGGTCAACATGGAGCACGGCACGATCGACAAGTTCATCGGCGATGGCGTGATGGCCTTCTGGGGAGCGCCGGCGCTGCTCGAAGACCATGCGCAGAGATCCTGCTTCGCGGCCCTGCGCATCCGCGAGGGCATGAAGGAACTGAACGCGGGGTGGGAGGCGGCCGGCGGCAGGCCGCTGAACGTCCGCATCGGCATCCACAGCGACGCCGTGCTGGTGGGCAATATCGGTTCCAAGGAGCGCATGAGCTACACCGTCATGGGCGACGGCGTGAACATCGCGGCGCGTCTGGAGGGCATCAACAAGGAGTACGGCACAGGCATCTGCATCAGCCATGCCGTCTTCAAGGAGGCCGGCGAGCGGCTTTGCGTGCGGCCGATCGACGATGTCACCGTGAAGGGCCGCCGCTCGAAGGTTCCGATCTACGAGCTGGTCGGGGCCTATGGAATCGGCGCGGAGTTCGAACCGGACGCGGCGACCCTGCGCCTCTGCAAGCTTACGCGCACTGCCTACAGCGCGCTGGTCGCCGAGGACTATGCGACGGCGCTGGCGCGCTACCAGGAGATCACGGTGGAGTATCCGGACGACCCGGTGGCGCGCGCCATGGCGGCGCGATTGGCAACGATCGATCCCTCGCGACTCGTGCCGCTGCAGATGTCGCGCTGACCGATGTTCGACGCCCGCAAGCCCTCTCCGGCGGTCGCGGCGCTGCGGCCGAGTGAATATACGGCTGCGCTCGTCCAGGCGCTTCGCGCGGAACCCAGCCGCGTGTGCGGCGTCCGGGCGCTCGAGATCGGATGCGGCAGTGGCGTGGTCCTCGCCGTGCTGGGCGGGCTCGGCGCCGCCGCGCTGTGCGGGATTGACATCGAGGACGACGCCATCGCCACCGGCAGGGCGCTCCTGCAGGACCTCGGCCACGAGGCTGAAATCCACCGGGGCGACATGTGGCAGCCGGTGGCGGGACGGCGTTTCGACCTGATCGTCGCCAACCTGCCCCACTTCCCGATGGATCACTTCGAAGTGGCCGGGCGGCTGTCCACCTGGAGCTCGGGAGGCATCGACGGCCGCGAGTTGCTCGATCCGTTCCTCGAGGGCCTGTCGGATCATCTCGCGATCAACGGCCGCGCCGTCATCACCCACAATGCCTTCGTCGATGTCTGGCGGTCACGCCGGATCCTCGAGCGGTACGGGCTCGCAATGCACATCGTGAACACCGTGCTCGTCCATATCGCCAACGAAAAGATCGCCCTCATGACACCAGCCATCCTGCGCGCGGAGGAGGGTCGTTCCATCCATCGCTACGGGCCGCATGTCTTCGCCGACATGCATATCGTCGAAATCGCCACGGCCGGGACGCGGGGCTGACATGGCGTTGCGTCACGTTCTGTCTGTCGTGTCTTTTTGGCTCGTTGCGTTTGCCGTCCTGCCGGCGCGCGCCGAAACGCCGGATACGGTGCTGGCAGCGTTGCTCAACGAGGCGCGTACTGCCGCGGCAGTGCCTGGCGCCTGCGAGCAGCCCGGCCTCGACCGGCTGGTGCGCATCTTCTGTGACGGCAAGATCCGCGTCGGCGTGCGCGAGTACTATCCGCTGTTCGGCACGCGCGAGGGCCAGAACCGCCTGGGCTACGACGTCGATGTGGCGCGGGAGATCGCCAGGCATCTCGGCGTCGAGCCGGCCTTCACGCGAGTCAATGCCGCGAGCCGCATCCCCCTGCTCGCCGACGACAAGATCGATCTCACCATCGCGACCATGGGGCACAATACCCAGCGCGACGGCCAGGTCCGCTTCATCCGCCCGCACTACTACCGGTCGGAGACGATCATCGTTGGACCGAAGGGGCTCACGATCCGGGATTGGCCCGACATCGCCAGCCGCACGATCTGCGTCACCATCGGCAATGGTTCCAACGCCCAGATCGTCTCCCACAATGCCCGCCTGATGTTGTTCGACGAGGCGGGGGTGCTGCCCGACAGGTTGCGCGACGAGACCTGTGTGCTGGCGGCGCAGGACGACAGCTTCTTCGATTACTACTTCACGGATCCGGCCTTCGCGAAGGCCTACGACAGGAAGTTCGGCTTCGCCCAGCTCCCCTGGGGCATGGCCGTGGCGATGACCGGCAGCGATCGGCTCGCCCGGGCGCTCGACCTGATGAGCCAGATCTTCCATCGCGACGGCATTTTTCTCGATGTGGCGAAGCAGAACCGCATCGGCCTCGGCTTTCTCGAGCTCCAGCGCGCGGTCTGGAACCGGCCTGACTGCAACACCGATACCGGAAGCACCAACCCGGCCTGCATCCTTCCGGCGCTGAGCGCGGTGCTGCAGCCGACGCCCTTTGCCGGGCAGGTGACCGTTTTCGAGACCTGGCTGGAGAAGCACACCGGCATCAGCGTTCAGTTCCCGATGTTCAAGACCATGCCGGCCTGGCAGCTGTTCACCGCGGGCATCGTGAATTCGCTGGTACTGGTGGCGGGCGCTCTCGTGGCGACCCTGCTGTTCGCCCTTGTATTGGGCGCGCTGCAGAGTTCGCGGTCTTTCCTGCTGCGTTGGCCGGCCCGTGCGCTCACCATCGTCCTTCAGTCCTCGCCGGTCGTGCTGACGCTGGTCATTTCCGCGGCCGTGGCGCTGGCACTCTTTTCTTACTCTTCGGCTGTCGCGATCGGCGCGGCGATCGTGGCACTCGGCCTGATGAACGGTGCCAATGCGGGACAGGCCATCGCCGAGGCGATGCACACGCTGCGGACGGAGCGGGGAGGGCCGCCGGCGCCGACCCTCGAACTGTTTGGACGCGCGGTCAGCCGCTCGGCGACCCAGATCGTGTCCTTCCTCGTCAATGCCGCGAAGGGCACGCCGATCGCGAGCTTCATCGGTGCGCCCGAACTGCTGAGCGCGCTGACCGACATCACCTCTTTCGCCAGCGGCCGGGCCAGCACCTATTCGCTGCTGCTCGTCTTCTATGTCTGCGTGGTGATCGTCGTGGTGTGGCTGTGCGACAAGCTGAGGATCTGGCTCGAACGCCGTCAGATGGTGACGGCATGAGCCGGATATCGCCCGACTTCGTGCCGCAGCTGCTGGCCGGCATGGTGGTCAACTTCGAGATCGCAGCCATCGCCCTGCTGGTCGGCCTGGCCGTCGGTGGCCTGCTGACCTTGGCGAAACTCGCGGGCGGCGTTCGCGGTGCAGTCGCCACGACCCTGACCGGCCTGATGCGGGCGGCGCCGACCTTCGTGGTCATGTTCTTCCTGCTGAACATCATCCCGTCGGATGCGACGCTGCTCGGCGTTCACGTCGCGCCGTCGGGCATCATGACGGTCGCGCTGTCGCTGGTGCCGTATGCCGCGGCCTATGTCGCCGACAATGGCGGCGAGGCGTTGCGGCAACTGCGGGACGGATCGCCGCTGGGGGCACTCCTCTTCCTCCCCAACGTGACACGCGCCTTCTTCGTGCTGGTCATGTCCTCCAGCGCCGGCGCCGCCATCGGCGTTCCCGAGGGGATCGCGGTCATCCTGCGCGAGGCCGAGCTGATGCCGACGCTGGGCGACAAGATGGTCCTGTTCGCCATCGGCATCCTCTGTTTCGGGGTCACCCTGCAGGCGGGCTTTGCGCTGATGCGCCTCCTGCAACGCCATCTCGGCCGCCTCGCGCTGCGCACCCGCTAGGGTGTAGGCTCCGCACAAAGACGTGCGGAGGAAATAGATGAAGCTTTCACGGCGGCGAACCCTGGGCGCAGCGACGGCCTTGGCGTTGGCGCCCGGGCTTGCGCGGGCGCAGGTCTATCCCTCCAGGCCGGTGCGGCTGATCGTGCCCTATTCGGCCGGTGGCGGGGCCGACACCACGGCACGGCTGATCGCGCCCAAGCTGCAGGAGGCGCTGGGCCAGACGATCGTCGTGGAGAACAAGCCGGGAGCGGGCGGCATGATCGGTGACGAGACCGTAGCCAAGGCCGCACCGGACGGCCACACGCTGCTGATCGGCGCTTTTGCCCATGTCGTGAACCCGGCGCTGTTTTCCAAGATGCCGTTCCGCACACCCGAGGGTTTCGCACCGGTTTCGCTTCTGGTCACGGTGCCGGAACTGATGGTCATCACGCCCTCGCATCCCGCCAAGACCGTGGCCGAACTCGTGGCGCTCGCCAAGGCGCAGCCCGGCAAGCTCTCCTATGCCTCGTCGGGTAATGGCAGCGCCCAGCATCTGGCGGCCGAGCTCTTCAAGATGCGCACCGGCACCGACATCCAGCACGTGCCCTACAAGGGCGGAGCCCTGGCGGTTGCCGACGTGGCGGCAGGCCATGTGCCCTTCTATTTCGGCAACATGAGTGCCGCCCTGCCGCAGGCGCGCGGCGGTCGCGTGCGGCCGCTCGCCGTCACCAGCGCCGCGCGTTCGCCGGCTGCACCCGAGGTGCCGACCCTGGCCGAGGCCGGCGTACCAAATTGCGAGATATCGGAATGGAACGCCCTGATTGCGCCGGCCGGCACGCCACCCGCCGTGATCGCGCGCCTGCATACGGAGATCGCGAAGATCATGCGCATGGAGGAGATCAAGGCGAAGTTCGCCGATCTTGGCGCCGATGCGATCGGCTCGACCCCCGACGAGCTCGCGGCCTTCCTGCGCGCCGAGATGACCAAATGGGCCGAGGTCGTAAGGGCCGCCAACATCAAGGTCGAGTAGCTTCATGACGGCCAGCGTGCGCTACGACTCCGTGTTCCGACCCGGCCTGTTCGCCGGCAAGACCATCATCGTCACCGGCGGCGGCTCGGGTCTCGGTCGCTGCACCGCCCACGAGCTGAAGTCGCTCGGCGCGCGCGTGGCGCTCGTCGGCCGTACGCTCGAGAAGCTCGAGCGCGTGAAGGAGGAGCTCGGAGATCACGACACCTTCATCCACTCGGCCGACCTGCGCCGCGAGGACGAGGTCAAGGCGGCAATCGACGGCGTGATGGGCTGGTGTGGCCGCATTGACGGGCTGGTGAACAATGCTGGTGGTCAGTTTCCCGCACCGCTCAAGGACATCTCGCTGAACGGCTGGAATGCCGTGGTCGCCAACAACATGACCGCCACCTTCCTCGTCTCGAAGGCGGTCTATCTCGCCTCGATGGAAGCCCATGGCGGCGTCATCGTGAATGTCGGCGCCGACTTCGAGCTTGGCAATCCCGGCATGGCCCACAATGGTGCCGCCCGCGCGGGCCAGACCAACTTCACCTACAGTGCGTCGATCGAATGGGCGCATTCGGGCGTCCGCGTGAACTCGGTCATTCCGGGCTTCATCGCCTCGTCGGGCTTCGACCGGTATCCGGAGCGCGCCCACGCGGCGCTGCGGTCGGTGAAGGATCGCATTCCTGCAAAACGCCACGGCACCGAATCCGAAATCGCGGCCGCCATCGTCTATCTGCTGAGCGACGCGGCGGCCTACGTCACTGGCACCGCGCTGCGGGTCGACGGCGGATTGCACAACTACGGCAAATCGACCTTCTACCAGGTGCCGGATCACGACAATTCGAAGCCCTTCAATGGCTTTCCGCTCTACCGGCCGCCGAAGGTCCTGGAGTAGGGTGGCGGTCCCAACCCAGTGACGGAGGAACCGATGCGAATCGTCCCAGTGATGTGCGGCCTGCTCGCTGCAGCCGGAGTCGCCGCCTTTTCCTTTGCCGCGCAGGCCCAGACCGCGAAGGCGTCGTTGAAGGACGGGGCGGGGAAGGATGTCGGCAGCGTCCAGCTCGTCCAGACTCCCCACGGCGTGTTGCTCAGGATGTCGCTGAAGGGTGTGGCGCCGGGCGAGCATGCCTTCCATGTCCATGCGGTCGGCAAGTGCGAGCCGCCCTTCACAAGCGCCGGCGGTCACTTCAATCCCGCCTCCAAGAAGCACGGCATGGAAGCTGCCGAAGGCGCGCATGCCGGCGACATGCCCAACCTGTTCATCCCTGCCAACGGCGAACTCAGGATCGACGTCGCCAATCACATGATCTCGCTGGCCAAGGGGCAGCCCAATTCGGTGTTCGATGCCGACGGCTCGGCGATCATCATTCATGCCGGGCCCGACGACTACAAGACCGACCCGACCGGCAATGCCGGCGACCGCATCGTCTGCGGAGTCATCACGGAGTGACCTGAAGGCTTCGCCCGCGGTGACGGGCGAGGGCGCGTATACCTAGCTGGAGCTGATTGAATGGACCTGTCTCGTTTTCCGCGTCGCATCTACACCAACGCGCCCACGCCCATCGAACGCCTGCCGCACTTCAGCAAGGCCCTCGCCGCCAGCTGCCCGGGCGGCGCCGGCCCCGAGATCTGGATCAAGCGCGACGACATGCTGGGTCTGTTCCCCGGCGGCAACAAGACCCGCAAGCTCGAGTTCCTGGCGGGCGATGCGATCGCGCAAGGCTGCGACACGCTCGTCACCTGCGGCGCGCCGCAGTCCAACCATTGCCGCATCACGCTCTCGGCAGCGGTGAAGGAAGGGCTGAAGTGCCGCTTCGTCATCGAGGAGCGCGTGCCGGGTTCCTACAGGAAGGAGGCGGGCGGCAACAACTTCATGTTCGAGCTGATGGGTGTCGAGGCCATCACCGTCGTTCCCGGCGGCACCAACATGGGCGAGGCGATGTCGCGTGTGGCGCAGGAAGTCGCCTCGCTCGGCCGCAAGGCCTATGTGATTCCCGGTGGCGGCTCCAACGCCATCGGCGGCCTGGGTTATGTGGCCTGCGTGCAGGAGATGCAGGTCCAGTGGCTGGACATGGGCTTCTCGCCCGACGCCGTGGTGGTGGGCTCAGGCAGCTCGGGCACGCACGGCGGCATGGTCGCGGGCTTCCTCGGCAACAACATCAAGGTGCCGCTGATCGGTGTCGGCGTCAGCCGCGATCCCGCCGACCAGGAGCCGCTGGTGCTCAAGGAAGCGCAGGCGGTCCTCGACCTGCTGGGCGTCGACATCAAGGTGCCGGCATCGGCGGTGAAGAGCTTCGGCGGATTCTGGCAGCCCAAGTACTCGGTGCCGAACAAGAAGATGGTCGAGGCGGTGCAGATGCTGGCGCGCACCGAGGGCATCCTGCTCGATCCGGTCTATACCGGAAAGATCATGGCCGGCCTGATCGGTCTTGCCCGCCAGGGTCACTTCAAGCCCGGTGCCAAGGTGCTGTTCATCCACACCGGTGGCCTGCCGTCGCTGCACGTCTACGAGGACGTGGTACTGGGGCGTACCCAGCTCGCCGACTGACGTCCAAGATGCGCCTCCGCGCCGCATTTTGACGAAGCATTGCGGTCATCGCGCAATGCTTGCTGCGCGCGATGGAACGCGCAGAAGTTTCGTCCGCCGTCAGGCCACAGATCGACGAAGCCGTTTCATTGACCCCAAACGGGGGCGCGGCCAGTTTCGATGCATGCTCTCCCGATCATTCAGCCCTTCGTGTCGACGCTGACGCGCGACACCGTCTGATCCCGAAACCTTCATCGAAGCCAACGCCCCGCATCCGCGGCGGCGACCGGAGAAGTCATGCTCAAACGACGTCACCTGATGGCGGCCCTTGCCGCAACGAGCCTTGCCGCGCCTTTCGTCGCGCGCGCCCAGGGAATCTATCCCAGCCGGTCCGTGAGGATCGTCGTGCCGTGGCCACCGGGCGGCGGCGTCGATGCCTTCGCGCGCGTCATCCAGGCCCCGCTCAGTGCCCAACTCGGGCAGACGGTGATCGTCGAGAATATCGGCGGCGGCGCCGGCCGGGTCGGCACGCTGAGCGCCTCGCGCGCCCAGCCCGACGGCTACACGATCGTCCTCGTGAACGACACGTTCGCAGCGACCGAGGCGCTGCCAGTCGCGGGAACGCCGGCGCTCTATCGGGCCTTCCAGCCGGTGACGCACGCGATCTCGGGGCCGCAGGGGCTGTTCACCCATCCGCGTTCGGGCCTGGCCACCGCGGAGGCCTTTGCGGCGGCGGCCAAAGCCAATCCCGGCAAGCTCAATGTCGGCGTGCCGGGCCTGGGCAGCAGCCAGCATCTGACGAGCGAACTGCTGCTGCGGGCGGCGGGCGATCTTCGCGTGACGCACGTGCCCTATCGTGGCGGCGGACCGCTGTTGCAGGATCTGATATCGGGCAACATAGATGCCGGCGTCGTCACCTTCGCGGCTGGCGTCCCGCAGGCGCGCGGTGGGCAGCTCGTGGCGCTGGCCATCACCAGTGAGCGGCGATCCAAGGCGTTCGCCGATGTGCCCACGGCAGCCGAGACGATCGCGCCGGGGTTCGTCCAGACGACGTGGCAGGGGCTGCTGGCACCCAAGGGAACGCCCGTCGCCGCAACACAGCGCTTCCATGACGGCGTGCTGGCCGTCCTCCAGGACAAGGCCGTGATCGCGCGGCTTGCCGATCTCGGCTTCGATCCGGTCGGCGCGGACGGCAAGGCTTTCGATCAGCTCTTCGATCGCACGGTCGACACGTTCGCCGGCATCGCCAGGGAGCGAAACATCGCGGCGGGCGACTGAGGCGGCGAGTGGATCGGGACCGCCAACGCCAGATGGGGCAGGCGCCCGACATGCTCAAGTTCGACCCGGTCGGTTTCGACATCCGCCTCTGGCGGTAACGTCGTCCTGCCGCGCGGGAATGAGTGCTTGCCGCAGGACTACCGAGCGCCCATTTACAGGGGGTATTCGGCGACGTCTCCGTCGGCGCCTCCTGATTCCGACGCATCCGACGATGCATCGACGCGCAAGACGAGGTGCGACATGGCCGTTGACCGAAAACCCGAAACTTCCGCTAAGCCCATCGCCATACTCACGCCCGACGAGGAGGTCACCTTGCGGCGGGTCGCCTTCGGCCAGTCGGACGTGCGGGCAATGCGCGCCCAGGACCTGACCCGATTGCGCAACCTGCGACTGATCCAGGATGGCAAGGACGGCCCGTGCCTAACGGTCAGCGGCCGTCAGCGGTTCGACGAACTGCCCAAGGCTATGCTGATGGACAGAGGCCCCAGGGACCTGATGTCGGCGATGGCCAAGGTCTTCAAGGCGAACTGACAGAATACGAAAAGCCCCGCTCCTTTCCAGGAACGGGGCCATATCGCGTTGCCACTCCAGCCGCGCACCCCAGTACATCCGTGGTGGCGCGCAGGAAGGAGGGCGGCCGCCGTGTCAACGGCGGCCCGTGATCAGGATGCGGCCTTGAGGTTTTCCGCTGCCATCTTGCCGCTCTTGCGATCGGCGACCAGCTCGAATTCCACCTTCTGGCCCTCGCTCAGCATGCTCATGCCGGCGCGCTCGACTGCGCTGATGTGCACGAAGGCGTCGGTGCCGCCATTGTCCGGCTGAATGAAGCCGAAGCCCTTCTGAATATTGAACCACTTCACGGTTCCCGTCGTCGTTGTCATGGGAGACCCCTTTTTGACTTTTGGATATGCGAGTCCGGGCGCTCTCCGCATTTGAACAAGCGGAAGAGCGCTGGAACCCGTCGAATTTGCACTGGCTTTCGGGATCACGTGTCGTGGAGCGGGGCCGCTGAACAATGCCGGCGGGCGCGGACCAAATCAGATGTCCGTATATCGACAAGCTCCATATGGTCCCTTGTTCGGACACTATCAAGGTCCAAATAATGTTCCTCCTCGCTTTGTGGCGACGGACGGAGGTGCTCATGGAGCCTCATTCTACCCCTGATATCGTGGATATCGAGTTGCGCGCGGCCGCCGCATCGTTCGCGCGCCCCTCTCTGCGGCAGAGTCTCCTGCAACTCGCCACGTCATTCGGTCCCTTCCTCGCGGGTTGCGCAGCCATGTACGTCGCCTGCGGCATTTCCCCATGGCTCGTCCTTGCCCTCGCCATACCGACCGGCGCGTTCATGGTGCGCGTGTTCATCGTTCAACACGATTGCGGACACGGCTCGTTCTTCGTGTCGCGCCGCGCCAATACGATCGTCGGCCGGTTGTGCAGCCTGTGCACCCTCACACCCTTCGCCAGCTGGCGGCGCCAGCACGCGCAACATCATGCCGAATGGAACAATCTCGATCGCGGCGATCGCGGCAGCGACATCTATTCCTCGTGCCTCACAGTGCGCGCCTACCTCGCTTTGTCGCCCTGGCAGAGGTTCTTTCATCGCCTCGTGCGCCATCCATTGATCGCCAACTTCCTGCTGCCGCCCCTGGTGTTCGTGCTGCTCTACCGCACGCCGTTCGACACGCCGCGCGCCTGGGCGCACGAACGCCGCTCGGTCCTGCTCACCAATGCGAGCCTCGTGGCCTTGTTCGCGACCCTTGTTCTTCTGCTGGGCTGGCGCGACGTGCTGCTGGTGCATTTGTCGCTCATGGTCGTGGCGTCGATCCTCGGCGTGTGGCTGTTCACCCTGCAGCATCGCTTTCCGGGCGCGCAGTGGACCGGTCGCGGCGCCTGGCGTTACGTCGATGCCGCGATGGACGGATCGTCCTGGTTCGACCTGCCGATCGTCCTGCGCTGGTTCACCGGCAATATCGGCTTCCATCACGTGCACCATCTCAACCAGCGCATTCCGAACTACCGTTTGCCGCAGGCTCACGAAGCGGCCCAGACGGTGCGCGCCGTTCCGCCGCTCGGCCTGCGTGCCGGCCTCGCTGCGCCACGGCTTACATTGTGGGACGAAGCGTCGAGCCGCCTCGTTCGGTTCTGCGACGTGGCGCGGCTGGAGACGCCCGCTTGATCTTGCTCTAGCGTGGGGCCAACAGAGGAGCCCACGTCAATGTCCGTTCCCCACGGCCCGCTGCAGGGCGTCAAGGTCGTCTCCTGCTCCACCGCGCAGGCGGGCACCGTGCCCTGGATGCTGATGGCCGATCTCGGCGCCGACGTGATCAAGATCGAATCGCCCCAGGGCGGCGACCCGTCGCGCCGCATGACCGTGCTGTCGGGCATGGGGAGCACCTTCTTCGAGACAAACAATCGCGGCGTGAAGAGCGTGACGCTGAACCTCAAGAGCGAGGAGGGGCGCGCGATCCTGTGCAAGCTGGTCGCGAAGGCCGACATCTTCGGCCAGAACTTCCGCCCCGGCGCGGCCGAGAAGAACGGCTTCGGCTGGGAGGAGCTTCGCAAGGTCAACCCGAAGCTCGTCTATGTCTCGATCTCGGGCTACGGCCCGGACGGACCGCATGCCGGCCTGCCGGGCACTGATTCGATGGCGCAGGCGCTGGGCGGCATTGCCGAAGCCTATTCCACGGCGGGCCAGAAGATGAAGACCGGCGTCGTGTCGGTGGCGGACGAAACCTGCGCGATCCTGGCCTTCGGCGGCGCCCTGGCGGCGCTCACGCACGCGCGGACGACGGGAGTCGGCCAGAAGATCGACCTCTCGCTGCTCGGCGGCCAGATCCGGTTGATGGGCTGGACGCTGCAGACGGCGATGTGGCGCGACCGCAATCCGGTCACCGGGCAGGCCCGCGTCACCGGCACGCGCGAGCGGCCGGGCATCAGCGCGAGCTTCGACGATCGCGACGGCAAGCCGCTGGTCTTCCAGATCACCGGCCCGGAGGACTGGAAGGACGCGATGACGTCGCTCGGCTTCCACGAGCCTCTGGAGAAGGCGGGCTTCGCCGATCTCGGCGTGATCATCGACAATGACCCCAAGCGCATCGAGCTTCTCGCCACGCTCGACGCCCTGTTCGCGACCGGAACGCGCGAGGACTGGGTCGCCCGTCTGCGCGGCGCCGACATCGTCTCGGCGCCGATCAACACGCTCCTCGAAGCCTCCAACGATCCTGACGTCGTGGCCAACGGCTACGTCACCGAGGTCGAGTATCCCAAGCTCGGCCGGAAGCTTAAAGTGCACGGAACGCCGTGGAAGTTCTCCGAGACGCCGGCCAAACCCGGCATCGCGCCCGAGCTCGGCGAACACAATGACGCGGTGCTGGGCGAGCTGGGCTACGGGCCGGCCGAACTGGCCGACCTGCGCGCCCGCAAGATCATCTGAGACCCTCCCTAGGGAAGGATCGCCTCGCCCTCGATCTCGACCTTGGCGTTGGGGTCGATCAGGGCCGAGACCTGCACCAGCGTCATCGCCGGGAAGTGGCGGCCGAGCGTGGCGCCCCAGGCGGCGCCGACCGCCGCACCGGCGGCGTTGAACTCGGCGATGTCGGTGACGTAGGCGCGCAGCGCAACGAGGTGCTCCGGCTGGCCGCCGGCGGCCTTCAGCACGGCCACGAGGTTGGACAGCGCGATGCGCCACTGCGTGCCGGCATCGGCGTCGGCGGGGATGTGCGCCTGCGCCGGCTCGCGACCGATCTGGCCGGCGATGCGCACGCTGCGCGTACCCGTGGCGACCACGGCATGGGAGAAGCCGCGCGGGCGCAGCCAGCCTTCGGGCAGGATCGGCGTATAGGCGATGTCGGACATGTTTCGGGTCTCCTCCGGTTCGGTTGGAGCCACTTTATCCGCTGCCCTGCTAGCGTCCCACCTTCTTGAACGCGGCGCTCGACGCACCGTCGCCCAGGGCCTTGGAATAACCCTGCCATGTGGTGACGAGTCCGTTCGGCGCCTCGGCGATCGCGAACAGCGGCTGGCCGGGACTGTAGAGCTTCACGCCGTACTTGTTCTCGACCTTGCCGCTGCCGAAGCTCACGAAGGTGACCAGCAGCCGGTCGCCGTCGGGCATCGCCTTGCAGCGAATGGTCTCGTCGGTCTGGAAGCCCTGCGCCACGAGGCGACAGCCGTCGGGGCCGGTGATGGTGAGCGTGTGGGTCACGAAGTTCTGGGTGCCGCCGGCGCCCGGTCCCAGCGCCTGTTCGTAGACGTAGGTTCCGTCCCAGGGTTGAGCCGCGAATGCGGCCGACGATAGTCCGAGGGCGATGGCAAGGCCGGCGATCACACGCTTCACGGGGTTCTCCTTGTGCAGGCTCGCATAACGGGACGTTCGATGCATGGGTTGCGGGACACGGCGGGTGACCTCATCGTGACCGCATGTCAGCCCCGAATTTCGACCGTCACCTGCGCGCCGATGCGGCGGTTCATGCGCTCGGCCTCGTCCTCGGCGTGGTCGGCGCGGCCGCGATCCTGATCGTCGCCGCGGGTTCGTCGCAGCCGGGACAGGTCGGACCGATCCTCGTTTATGTCGTGGGGCTGCTGGCGATGCTCTCCTGTTCGGCGGCCTACAATCTGCGCCTCGCCAGTCCGCGCCGCGAGTGGCTGCGACGGCTCGACCATGCCGCGATCTTCGTCATGATCGCCGGCACCTACACGCCGCTCACCCTGCTGAAGCTGCGCGAACCCTGGTCGAGCGGCCTCACGGCGGTGATGTGGGCGGCGGCTTCGCTGGGCATCGCCGCGAAGTTCCTGCAGCCGCGACGCATCGAGCAGATCTCGGTCGTGCTCTACCTCCTGATGGGCTGGATCGGCCTGTTCGCGATCGACGAGCTGCTGGCCTCGGTGGAGCGGGGGAGCCTGATCCTGCTTCTCGCAGGCGGCGTTGTCTATTCGCTGGGCACGATCTTCCATCTGTCGAGCCGGCTGCCGTACCAGCAGGCGCTGTGGCACGCCTCGGTGCTCGTGGCCGCTTCTATCCACTATGCGGCGATCCTGTCGCTGTTGACGCCGTGAGGCGGCACCGGTTTACGTGACCCTCATGTCGTCGCGTCTGCTCTTCCGCCTGACTGCGGTCGCCGTCCTCGCCGCGGGCCTCGTCATGGCCGTGGCCGGCGCCTCGATGAGCGTGTGGGCCTGGAACACGGCGGAGACTCACATCGCCTTCCGCCTCGGCCTGCCGCTCGCGACCGCCTGGCTCGCCTTCACGCTGGTCCGGCTGGTGCGCGTGCTGCCCGAGGCGTGGCAGGGCGAGGAGCAGGCGCGCGATCCGCTGGCGGCGCTGGCGGCGGCACCGAAGGCGGATGTGGACGAGAGGCTGCGCAAGACTTCGCCCGATGCGCTGTCGGTGCGCCAGGTGAGGTTGCCGCGCGAGCCCGAAATCCGGAGGCGCCCGAGGATCGCCCAGAGGGTCGAACTGCACGGAGGGCGCACGCTCTATCGCGTGCAGCCCGTCCGACGGCCCCCCGTGGCGAGGCGCGCGGCCATCGCCGCCTCCCTTGTGATCGCCTCCATCAGCCTGTTTTTCGCCGTGGGCCCGATCGACCTCGAGGACGTGGCCTGGATCGCCTCGCTATTTCGAGCGCTCGAGGAGTTCCCGGGCTTTTTTCAGCGTGTCGACGCAATTGGCCTCCTGGCCGCGCTCGGCTTCGGCGCGCGCCGCGACCAGCAGCGCCTGTAGCGCCGCCCGCTGCGGCGGCAAGGTCCCCGGCTTTTCCGTGACGTCCGGCAGGGTCGGCATGCGGCTGTCGGTCGTGCCGGGCGGGCTTATGACCGAGCGGTCGGACGTGGCCGGCGGCTCGATCACGCCGCCCGACCGGCCGAGGTCGCGCGAAGTCACGCCGGGCGGTTTGCCGGGGGGCGCCTTGTCGGGCGAGGCGGTCGGCGGATCGGTCGGGATGTTCTGGGCCCGGGCCAGTTCCCGCACCTGGTCGAGGCAGCCCTCGGCCGCGGCGAGGCCCGGCCAGAACGCGACGGCAGCGGCCAAAATCCTGATGTGCATAACCGACCAAACGGCGCCCGCGGCGCGCCGGTTGCCCTTGAACCGCAGGCAAAGACCCCTAACATACACACTGCAAAACGGCCGGGACGAAACCCGGCTCAACAGGGATGTTCGAATGACCAAGTTTCGTTGGCTCGCGATCCTCGCGGCTCTGATCATCGCGGTGCCCTCGCTGGCCCCGTCGCCCGCCGATGCGCGGGCGGGCGGTGGCGGCAGCCGCGGCAGCAAGTCCGGCCAGGCGCCGGCCCCGACCCAGACCGCGCCGACCTCCAAGCCGGTCGAGCGCAGCGCCACGCCGCAGCAGCAGAGCCCCTCGGCCAATCCGGCCAGCGCGGCCGCCGCCGGCGCCAAGCCCGGCTTCATGCAGCGCAACCCGTTCCTGACGGGCCTGATGGGCGGCATGCTGGGCGCCGGCCTGATCGGCATGCTGATGGGCGGCGGCTTCGGCGCCGGCCTCGGCAGCATGGCCGGGATGCTGGGCTTCCTGCTCCAGCTCGCCCTGATCGGCGGCATCGTCTACTTCGCCGTGCGCTGGTGGAAGTCGCGCAACGGTGCCCCGCAGGCAGCCTTCGCCGGCGCGGGTGCGGGTGCCGGTGGCCCGATGGGCGGCACGCCGATGTCGCCGGACCAGGGTGCCAATTCGATGGCCCGGACGGGCCTGATGGGCGGCATGCTGGGTGGCGCGGGTGCGGCCTCGGCGGCGACCGCGACCCAGCCGCTGGAGATCGTCGCAGCCGACTACGACGCCTTCGAGGCGCTGCTGACCAACGTGCAGGCGGCCTACAGCGCCGGCGATTTGCCCAAGCTGCGCACGCTCGTGACGCCGGAGATGCTGGGCTATTTCTCCCAGGACCTGGCGGCCAATGCGAGCCGCGGCGTCGAGAACAAGGTCACGGACGTGAAGCTCGAGCAGGGCGATCTCTCCGAGGCCTGGAGCGAGGGCGCGGTCGACTACGCCTCCGTCGCCATGCGCTTCAGCATGATCGACGTGATGCGCAACGTCGCCGACGGCCGCATCGTCGAGGGCAACGAGCAGGTGCGCACCGAGGCGACGGAAGTCTGGACCTTCCTGCGCGGCCGTGGCGGCAACTGGATCCTCTCGGCCATCCAGCACACCTGATCGGCACCGCGATCTTCTGAACTGCAGAATCGGCCGGCCCCCAAAGCCGGCCGATTTTCTTTGTGCGGCCCGCTCCTTGCTCCGATAGCCTGAGATTGGGGAAGGGAAGGAAGATCGACATGACCAGCCTGACACGACGGGCCGCCCTCGCGGGTGCCGCGCTCCTGCCGCTCGGCGCCGCATCACCGTCACGCGCGCAAGGAAAGTTTCCCGACAAGCCGATCCGCCTGATCATCCCGTGGGCCGCCGGCGGTCCGGCCGATGCCGGCTTCCGCATCCTGGCCGAATCGGCGGCGAAGAAACTGGGACAGCCGGTCGTCGTCGAGAACAAGGGCGGCGCCGCCGGCGTGCTGGGCGCGCTGGCGCTGCAGGACGCGAAGCCCGACGGCTACACGATCAGCCAGATGCACATGAGCGTGCTGCGCCAGCCGATGCTGAACGCGTCGCTGAAATACGATCCGATCAGGGACCTGACCTACATCCTGCAGATCACCGGCTTCGTCATGGGCGTCGTCGTGCGCCCCGACGCGCCGTGGAAGACGCTGCCCGAGCTCCTGGCCTACGCGAAGGCCCATCCCGGCAAGCTGAACTGGGGCACGCTCGGGGCCGGCTCGACGCAGCATCTGGCGATGGAGAGCCTCGGCCTCAAGGAAGGCCTCAGCTGGACGCACGCGCCCTATCGCGGCACCGCCGACACGCTGCGCGCGCTGATGGGCGGCGAGATCGACTTCGCCTCGGAGTCCTCGGGCTGGGCGCCGCTGGTCATGTCCGGCAAGCTGCGCCTGCTCGCGGTCTTCACCGAGAACCGCGCCAAGCGCTTCCCCGACGTGCCGACGGTCAAGGAGCTCGGCCTCGAGATCGCCGTCGACAGTCCGGGCGGCCTGATCGGCCCGAAGGGCATGGACCCCGCCGTGGTCAGGATCCTGGCCGACGCCTTCCGCGAAGCCGCGGGCGAGCCCAAGCACCTCGAGTTTTTGGACAACATGGACCAGCCGCTGCTGTTGCTCGACGGCCCGGCCTATCAGGCGAAGATGGCGAAGACGATGGAGCAGGAGCGGGAGCTTTTGAAGAAGCTGAATCTGCTGGCGACTTAGGGTCGTGACTAGCCGGCACTGCGCTTGGAAGGCTAGTGCAGTACGTCGGAGTTTAGGGACACATCTCCCTCGCTAGATTCCTTGTTCCTGCGCTGTAACCAGCGGACAGCTTGCCAAACAACTCACAAATGGCAGGGCTCTTGAAGTATGTTGCCTTAACATAAGCCTTCCACGCATCGGGTTGGATGAAGGTAACGGAATCAGGATACTTCTTTACGATGTGATCGGATGTGGCAATCGCATAGTCCAGAAAATTGAGGACGTAGTTGGCCGCTCCTTCAACTCGTGCGTGATCCATGTGGTCGTGCGCGATGGACGCCCCACTGTAGAAATACTTTCGCATCTCCGGGTTTTGAAGAAAGTACTGATCGACCTTGAGCCATTCGCTAGATACGGAGTTCCAGGCCGCTAGATCAGTGCTCTCTTGGATTTTTCCAATCTGAAGTATCGTTAGACTAAATCCTGCAATTACGGCCAACACCTGAATCGTTTCCAAAGTTCTCTTGTACCAATCAATCCGAGGTGCCTCCGAGGCGCTCCTCAACGACCGCTCACCCATCACGAGAACCATAGCCTCCAACCTATCGAGTCGGCGGGTCGTGGCTGCTTCAAGCTTATGAATAAGTGCGGCGATTTCATCGCTAGGGGGATTGTCTGGTGGTGATGTCGGCGTATCGGTCACGGGGAGCCTCTGCAGATGAGGTAAGAAGGACGAGAGCTGTGGACCTAATTTTGCAACCAAAAGTCGAGCGATATCAAGGTTGCCGGAACGGTACGAAGACGATGGAGCAGGAGCGGGAGCTCTTGAGGAAGCTGAATCTGCTGGCGACTTGACAACGACCTCACCCTGAGGAGACGCGCGAAGCGCGGCGTCTCGAAGGGTGGGCACGAGCACCACGCCTTTTGCCGATCCTTCGAGACGGCTGCTGCGCAGCCTCCTCAGGATGAGGTGTGCGGGTAGTTCTAGGACCGCAACAACGCCCCATACCCTTCGACCGGCGTCCGGATGCCCGTCAGCCGCAGGCAGTGCCACAGGCTCGCCTGGTTGGCGGTGATCACCGGACGCGCGACATCCGTTTCGAGTGTTTCGATTATCCCGACGCAGCGGAAGCCGGTGCCGCCGATCAGCACGCCGTCGGCCTCGGGCGGACAGGCCTTGCGGATTTGGGCGTAGAGCGGCTCGATCTCCTGCTCGAAGCCCATGCCCTGCGGATAGAGATCCTTGGGCGGCACGTCCCGCCACTTGCGGCCGGGATCGAGCCGCAGATGGCCGACCGGCGCGAGCCCGTGATCGCCGTAATAGCGCAGCGCCGCGCCCACCGTGTCGTCGGGGAACCACGGCGGCACGACGAGGAACGGCCGCTTCACGCCCGAATGACGCAACGCCGCCAGCGTATCGAGGCCGTTGGTCGTGACCCTGGCCTCGTCGCCCGCGATGCCCGATCGCACCACCGACGACAGCGCCGCGACGGTCGCCTCGTCCCAGCCCTTGCCGCCCACGACGCTGCTCGACGTATGGGCGAAGACGACGGCCTGCAGCTTCATGGCCGAGAACTGCTTCGCCCCACGCGCCAGATCGTCGGCGAGATCGACGCCGCTCCGGTCCGCGCGCCACTTCGCCCACGGCGTCGGCGCCGTCACCCGCGCCGCATGTATCGATACGCCGGGCGGCGCCATCGCCCACCACTCGGCCTCCGGTACCGCCTCGCTGCCGACGATGAACAGCCCGATGCGGGCCCGCCAGCCCCAGTTGTCGTGGTGAACCATGTGTTGCCTTTCGCGATGAATATCCCGTCGTCTCGACCGGAGCGCCGAAGGCGCGGAGCGGAGAGACCTTCTCTCCACCAAAAGCCGGAAAATCGTAGAGAGAAGGTCTCTCCGCTACGCCTCGCTGCGCGAGGCTCCGGTCGAGACGACGGAGGAGTGGGATTAGAACCCGTAAAGAACCTTCGGATTGTCGACGAGGATCTTCCGGCGCACCGCCTCGTCCGGCACGCAGCGGAAGAACAGCCCGAGCAAATCCTCCTCCTGCGGGATCGCCTCGGCCGCGTGCCCGACATGCGGCCAGTCGCTGCCCCAGACCAGCCGGTCGGGATTGGCGGCGACCAGCGCCTGCATGAACGGCGCGGTGTCGTCATAGGCGGCGCCCGGCCCGGCGCCCTGGCGGGTGTTGCGGTCGGCGCCCGAGAGCTTGCACCAGTAGCGGCCGGTCTTCAGCCGCTCGCAGAACCAGCGGAAGCCCGCATAGTCGACGCCCTTGTCGGCCATGGTGCGGCCCATATGGTCGATCACGAAATCGAACGGCATCTTCTCGAGCGTCGGCGCCAGCTCCATCAGGTCGCCGGTCTCGACCCAGAGCTGCACGTGCCAGCCGCGCGCCCCGAGGCGCGGCGCCAGCGCCAGAAGGTCGTCGAGGCTCATGCCGCCCGAGGAGACCGGCTTGCCGTCCTGGCGCAGCAGGTTGATGCGCACGCCCCGGAAGCCCGCCTCGCTCAGCTCGTCGAGCCGGCGCTCGCTCACCTCGGGCTTCAGCAGCGCCACGCCGCGCAGCCGGTCGCGATGGCGCCGCAGCGCGTCGAGCGTCACCTCGTTGTCGCCGCCGGCCGCCAGCGCATGGACGATCACCCCGCGCGCGATGCCCATCCGGTCCCACAGCGCCAGCAGCGCCTCGACCGGCGTCGCCTGCAGCGGCGAGAACTTGCCGCCGGAGACGGCGGGGAAGCGGTCGTAGGGACCGTAGACATGGACGTGGCAGTCGGCGCTGCCGGCGGGGAGGGGAAAGCGTGCGAAGGAGGTGTCTGGGGTCATGGACCCAGCTTAGTGACTTTCCGGACATGGGAGAATCAACCGGTTCCGCAGACGTGGCCCCCACCCTGAGAGGCGGAACGGAATCAACACAATCGATTCAAGCCCTTAACCGACCACGTGACCTCATCCTGAGGAGCATCGCGTAGCGATGCGTCTCGAAGGATGGGCAACAGGCACGGTGCGCGTTCCCACCCTTCGAGACGCGGTCCTGCGGACCGCTCCTCAGGGTGAGGGCATCGGTCGGGTGAGCCGGTGATCCGCGGTGCGGGCCGGGGCACCGGCACAACAGGTAGTGGGTCACCGACATCGCACACAACATGTGGTGTCGCATCCGGCGCGAAGGGTGCGACTCCGCCTTCGAATGTTTCGTTTATTGCGTTTATTTCGTTTACGCGGCCGTCGCGGCCGCCGCAAGCCTGCACGAGCGCATCATACGCCAGCGACGCGACCGCGTCGAACCCCGACCCTCCCGCCGAACCACCAAAGGAACACGGGCCCGCAACCGGC
Organism: Rhodospirillaceae bacterium; assembly: GCA_009772935.1. Lineage (GTDB taxonomy): Bacteria > Pseudomonadota > Alphaproteobacteria > Reyranellales > Reyranellaceae > Reyranella. The sequence goes on along the minus strand of WOUR01000001.1, from coordinate 75,293 downwards.
GTTGTCGTCTACCTTTTTGGCGGCCCCACCCCCTCAACGACCCGGAGACAGCCCCTCCCATGAAGCCTCTCGCCCCGATCCTCGGTCTTGCCCTGGCCCTCGCCGGCTGCGCCCAGTTCGACCAGGCCTTCGCCCCGCCGCCGCCCAGCGCGTTGTCGCAGCCGATCCAGGCCGCCGAGATCGACTGGTCGAGGAAGAGCGGCGCCAACACGTTGAGCGGCATCGCGACCATGAAGGCGGGCGACACCACCCACACCTGCGGCGGCCAGGCCGCCAACCTCATCCCCGACAGCGCCTATGCCCGCGCCCGCATGACGGCGATCTTCGGCAACGACACGCGCGGCACCCGCGCCGCCAGCCTGGCGCCGGTGAAGTTCGACCGCGACGACCCGCTCTACGTCTCGACCCTGCGCCGCACCACCTGCGATGCCTCCGGCAGCTTCTCATTCCCGCGCGTCCCCGACGGCGTCTGGTACGTCACGACCGCCGTGAAGTGGGACGGCCCGGGCGACCGCCCCGAGGGCGGCTCGATGATGAAGCGGGTGGACGTGCGCGGCGGGCGGTTGGTGAAGGTGACGTTGCCGTAGGATTGGGACCTGCAATGCGAGCGGCCCGTTAACGGATACTTGCTCGCTAAGCATGAACCAGTGGTTGCATGCGCCCCTAGAGGGGGCATTTGGTCTCAATGCTCCTCTATGGGACTCGCTGCAATCGCCTGCTCAACAAACTCTGGAGCAAATGCTTCCTTAAATTTGCGCCATTTTTGGAATGGTAGGCTTTCGGACCCGGCATTTGTTCCAAGCGAAGCAACAGTTCTTCCGCCGATCCATTCGGAGAAGGAGGCTTGGTCAGCTGTGGTGGTCACAGAATTCCTGTTTCGAAACTCCGCCATGGCGGTTGCGGCTCCCCAACAAAACGAAGCGCCGCGGATTTTTCCCGTCGTGAACGCTCTTGTTGAGCGAATCACGCCATTCTAGCCAACGCAAGTGGATGGACTGCTTAGATTTACCTAATCTTTTTGCTCTTAGATATGCTGTTCCAGTGAAAAATTTTGTCGCTCATCGCTGCTGTTCTTCTTGCTAACTTGTGTCTATCCAAAGACCTAACCTGCTGACCCGCGTGCTACAGTACCAGCCCCATGCCGCCTCTTTCGCGCCGCACCTGGAGCTGGACCTTCGATCTGCCGCCGTCCGTGTTGTGGCCGGTGCTGGCCGACACCAACCGCTTCAACGAGGCGATGGGCCTGCCGCCCTACCTGCTGGAGGAGACGCCGCAGCCCAACGGCACGGTGCTGCGCCGCGGCCGGGGCAAGGCGGCGGGGTTCACGCTCGAATGGGTCGAGAAGCCCTACGAGTGGGTGCTGGGCCGGCATTTCAACGTGTCGCGGGTCTTCTCCAGGGGGCCGTTCCGCCGCTTCGGGCCGGTGTTCGATCTCGAGCCCGACGGCAAGGGCGGCTCGGTGGTGCGCTACGCGCTCGAATGGGAGCCGCTCACCCTGATGGGCCGCCTGTTCGGCCGGCGGCTGGCCGAGCAGGCCGGCGGCGCCGTGGCCAGGCGCATCCTGGAGGCGGTCGCCCATCTCAAGGGCGAGCGCGAGACGCCGTTCGTGCTGCCGCCGCCCGAGCTGCCGCCGGGCGCGCGCGAGCGGGCGCTGGCGGCCGCCGCCGAGATCGACCGCAGCCCCTACGGCAACGGGCTCGGCCGGCCGCTGGCCGGGACGGTGTCGGGCGGCATGGCGAGCGACCTCGCCCACATCAAGCCCAAGCGGCTGGCGCGCCAGCTCGAGGTGCCGCCGCGCGCCGCCATCGAGGCCTGCCTGGCCGCGGTGCGGGCGGGGCTTCTGACCATGAGCTGGGACCTGCTCTGCACCAACTGCCGCGGGCCCAAGCTCTCGGCCTCGGCCCTGTCGGAGCTGCCGCGCGGCGCGCACTGTCCCTCCTGCAACATCGATTACGACCGCGATTTCGAGAAGAACGTCGAGCTCTCCTTCGCGCCCGCGCCCTCGGTGCGGCCGCTGCTGGAGGGCGGCTTCTGCCTCTCCGGGCCGATGGTGACGCCGCATGTCGTGGTGCAGCAGCTCCTGGCGCCGGGCGAGCGGCGGCGCGTTTCGGTCGATCTGCCGCCCGGCCGCTACCGGCTGCGCACGCTGCATCCCGGCGGGACGGTCGATGTCGAGCATGAGGGCGGGCCGTTCCCCGGCCTCCGGGTGACGGCGACGGGCGTCGAGGCTTTGCCGCCGGGTTCGGGCGAGGCGGGAACCATCGCGTTCATGAACGAGGCGGGCTTCGAGCTGGCGGCGCTGATCGAGGACCGGACCTGGACGCGCGAGGCGCTGACCGTGCCGGAGGTGATCTCGCTGCAGGCCTTCCGCGACCTGTTCGCAGCCGCGACCCTGCGGCCGGGCGACGAGGCGGGGGTGAGCCAGGTGGCGCTGCTCTTCTCCGACCTGCGCGGCTCGACCGCGCTCTACGAGCGGCTGGGCGACGGCGCCGCCTACAACGTCGTGCGCGAGCATTTCGCGCTGCTGGCGTCCGTCGTGCGCGACCATGACGGCGCGGTGGTGAAGACCATCGGCGACGCCGTCATGGCCTCGTTCGGCGATCCCGCCGACGCGGTGCGCGCGGCGCTTTCCATGCAGGCCCGCATCGCCGACCAGGATCTGTCGCTGAAGCTCGGCGTCCACATGGGCCCCAGCGTGGTGGTGACCCTGAACGACCGGCTCGACTATTTCGGCTCCACCGTGAACATGGCCGCCCGCCTGCAGGGCCAGAGCGACGGCGGCGACGTGGTGCTGTCGCGAGCGGTGGCCGACGATCCGGCCGTCCAGGGCGTCATCGACGACGTCCCGAAACGCGAGGAAGAGGTGAGCCTTAAAGGCTTCGATCGTCCCGTAAGCTTCGTGCGTCTCCTTCAAGCTCCTCTCCCCCGCCAGGGGGAGAGGCTGGGTGAGGGGGCGACGCACCACCTGTAACCCCCTCACCTAACCTCTCCCCCTAGCGGGGGCGAGGAACATGAGTCTTCGGACTCCTCTCCCCCGCCCAAGGGCAGGGCTATCGCATGTGAAATTTTCCGTCGTCTCGACCGGAGCGCCCCTCGAATGCCTCGGGGCAGGCTCCGCGCGGAGTGGAGAGACCTTCGCTCTACCAAAAGCCGGCTAATCGTGGATAGAAGGTCTCTCCACTCCGCCTCGCTGCGCTCGGCTTCGGTCGAGACGACGGAGTGTTTGTAGAGACGATGGGACTTTCACGTCCCGAAGAACGCGCCCATCACGGCCGCCGCCTCGTCGTTCGCCTTCAGCCCCTGCTTCAGGAAGCGCGTCAGCGAGAAGAAGCCGTGGATGGTGCCGGGGTAGTTGACGTAGGTCGTCTTCACGCCGGCGTCGATCAGGCGGTTGGCATAGGCGCGGCCCTCGTCGCGCAGCGGGTCGTAGCCCGCCGTGAGCACGAAGGCGGGCGGCAGGCCGCTGAAGTCCTTCGCGAGCAGCGGCGACAGGCGCAGGTCCGAAAGGTCGGTGGCTGCCGGCACATAGGCCTTCCAGAACCAGTCCATCAGGCCCTTGCTCAGGAAATAGCCCTCGGCGAAGGACTTGCGCGAGCCGCTCTCCTGGCTGGAATCGGTCGCGGGATAGATCAGCATCTGGAATGCGGGGCCGGCTTCCTTGGCGTCGCGCATCGCCTGGCAGACGACGGCGGCCACCGCGCCGCCCGCCGAATCGCCGCCGACCGCGAGGCGGGCCGGGTCGGCGCCCAGCGCGGCGGCATTGTCGCGGACATGGCGGAACGCGGCGATGCCGTCGTCGATCGGGGCGGGGAAGGGATGCTCGGGCGACAGGCGGTAGTCGATCGAGATCACCTGGCAGCGGCTGCGGTTGGCCACCCGCCGGCAGGTGGAGTCATGCGTCTCGATGGTGCCGATCACGAAGCCGCCGCCGTGATAGTAGATCAGCGTCGGCAGGCTGCCGGGCGTGACGCCGAGCGGGAGGTAGCGGCGGTACTTGATCGCGCCGCCGGGCCCGGCGAAGGCGCCGTCGATGGTTTCCGCGACCTCGGGCGGATCGGCCTCGCTGTCCTCCGACATCTTGTCGACCGCCGCGCGGCCGATCGCGTGCGGCAGGGATTCCAGCTTCGGCCGGCCGGCCTTGGTGGCCTCCTCCATCAGGTCGAGCAGCATGCGGGCTTCGGCGTCGAGCATCGGTTTCCTCCGGTTCGTCGGCGCGGAGAGTGCGCGGCCCGGCGCGGGGCGACAAGGGGGTGACCCGGGGGGTGATCCGGCGAGGCGTGCTCCGGCGTACAACCGGCATGTCCTCGACCTTCCCGCCGCCGTCCCGCTTCTCCTTCCTCGGCCTGCTCGCGCTGCTGGGCGCCTGCGCCTCGCCCCCGGAGGCGACCGTCGCCGCCTCGGCGCCGCCGCTGGTGCTGGAACAGTTCTTTCCCGGCCGCACGGTCGGGCAGGGCGTGTTCACCAACAGCTGGACCGGCTCGCAGCGCCGCTTCGACGTGGTGATCGACGGCACCTGGGACGGCAGGGTGCTGACCCTGGTCGAGGATTTCGCCTATGCCGACGGCGAGAAGGACCGCAAGACCTGGCGCCTGGAGCGCACCGCGCCCGGCACCTACACCGGCATGCGCGAGGACGTGGTCGGCCAGGCGCGGGCCTGGACCGAGGGCAAGGCGGTGCGGCTGGAATATGCGGTGAGCCTCGGCGGCTGGACCGTCGACTTCTCCGACGTGCTGGCGCTGAACCCCGACGGCTCCCTGATCAACAAGGCCACCGTCGGCAAATGGGGCCTCCGCGTCGGCCGGGTCGTGCTCGAACTGCGCCGCGCGCCGGGGAGCTGAAAAAGCCCGTCGTCTCGACCGGAGCCTCGCGCAGCGAGGCGGAGCGGAGAGACCTTCTCTCGACGATTTGCCGGCTATTGGTGGAGAGAAGGTCTCTCCGCTCCGCGCTGCGCGCTCCGGTCGAGACGACGGGCTATTTAAATGGCGCCTAAAACTCGACGTCGAGCTCCTCGACTTCCTCGGGCTCGGACTTCGCCGCCGCCGTCCATTCCAGCATCGCCGGGAAGCGCAGCATCAGGTCGCGATAGCCGGCCGACGCTTCGTCGAGCTTCACATTGTATGTCAGGAAGCGGGTGCAGACCGGGGCGTACATGGCGTCGGCCATGGTCGGGGTCTTTCCGAAGAGATAGGGCCCGCCATATTTCTGCAGGCAGTCGCGCCAGATCGTCGTCACCCGCTCGATGTCGGCCTGGGCGCCGCCCCACACCTTGAAGGTCTCGTGACGGACCTTGAGGTTCATCGGCAGGGCCGAGCGCAGGTTGGCGAAGCCCGAGTGCATTTCGCCGCAGACCGCCCGGCAATGGGCGCGCGCCGCCTGATCGGCCGGCAGGAGGCCGGCCTCCGGCTTGATCTCGTGCAGATACTCGCCGATGGCCAGCGTGTCCCAGACCTTGACCTTGCCGTGTTCCAGCGAGGGCACCAGGAACGAGGGCGAGAGCAGCAGCAGCTCGGCGCGGGTCGACGGATCGTCCCACGGCGCGACCCGCTCCTCGAAATCCAGGCCGGCCATCCGGCACAGGAGAAAACCTCTGAGTGACCAAGAGGAATAGTTCTTGCTACTGATGGTGAGCGAGGCCTTGGCCATGGACTCCACCCCTCCCGGTTGGTGGTTGTCTGTATCTTAGGTGCCCGCACAAATGCAAATTCCGAGCCGGTCGCCCCCCAATGCTTTATGCGATGTATCAGACCGCCGCCGACATGATGCTCCCGGTCCGCCTCTGGGCGACGGCGGCAGGGCATACGCTTTCCAGCGGGGGAAGTCCGACGCCCGACAGCTGGCGGGCGGCCAGCGCGCTGTGCGAGATGACGACGCGGGCCACCCTGACCCATCGCCGGCCGTCCTTCGGCATCACCGAGGTGCCCTACGGCAACCAGACGGTGGCGGTGCGCGAGGAAGAGGTCTTCGCCACGCCGTTCGGCACCCTGCTGCGGTTCGCCAAGGTGGGCGTGCCGCCGCAGCCCAAGGTGCTGCTGGTCGCGCCTCTTTCAGGGCATTTTGCGACGCTTCTGCGCGATACCGTGCGCGTTCTGCTCCCGGATCATGACGTCCACATCACCGACTGGGCCAATGCCCGCGACGTCGGCATCTGGAACGGCCGCTTCGGCTTCGACGAATATGTCGAGCACCTGATCCGGTTCCTCGAGGTGATGGGCCCCGGCGCCCATGTCATCGCGGTCTGCCAGCCCTGCGTCCAGGCGCTGGCGGCGGTGGCGATCATGGCCGAGGACGACAATCCGGCGCAGCCGGCCAGCATGACCCTGATGGCCGGCCCGATTGACACGCGGATCAGCCCGACCAAGGTCAACGAGCTGGCGATGGGCAAGCCGATCGAGTGGTTCGAGCAGAACCTGATCCATCGCGTGCCGCTGCGCTATCCCGGCGCGACGCGGCGGGTCTACCCCGGCTTCATCCAGCTCACCGCCTTCATGAGCATGAACGCCGAGCGCCACATCAAGGCGCAGGCCGACCTCTACAAGCACCTGGCCAAGGGCGAGACCGAGCAGGCCAAGACCATCAAGGACTTCTACGACGAGTATTTCGCCGTGCTCGACCTGACGGCGGAGTTCTACCTGGAGACCGTCCAGTGGGTGTTCCAGGAGCACCGGCTGCCCAGGGGCGAGCTCGACTGGAAGGGAAGGCGGGTCAATCCCAAGGCGATCCGCCGCACCGCGCTCTTCACCATCGAGGGCGAGCGCGACGATATCTGCGCACTCGGCCAGACCGTGGCCGCCCACGATCTCTGTTCCAGCCTGCGACCCTATCGCAAGAAGCACTACATGCAGGCCGGCGTCGGCCATTACGGCGTGTTCAGCGGCCGCCGCTGGGCGAACCAGATCTACCCCCTGGTGCGAAACACGATTTTGGCCAACGAATAAGCGGGTCTTTTGGGGGCCGGAAATCCGCAGTACATTGCGGGCATGGCCGATTTTCCGAAGAAGACCCTCGCCGACTGGGAAAAACTCGCAGCGAAGGAGCTGCGCGACCGCCCGCTCGATGACCTGACCTGGATGACCCCCGAGGGCATCCCCGTGAAGCCGCTCTACACGGCGGCCGACCTCGAGCAGATCGAGACGGTGGGCTCGCTGCCCGGCTTCCCGCCCTTCACCCGCGGGCCCAAGGCCACGATGTACGCCGGGCGTCCCTGGACGGTCCGCCAGTATGCCGGCTTCTCGACCGCCGAAGAGAGCAACAAGTTCTATCGCGCCAATCTCGCGGCCGGCCAGATGGGCCTGTCGGTGGCCTTCGATCTCGCGACCCATCGCGGCTACGATTCCGATCATCCGCGGGTCGTGGGCGACGTCGGCAAGGCGGGCGTCGCGATCGACTCCGTCGAGGACATGAAGATCCTGTTCGACGGCATCCCGCTCGACAAGATGAGCGTGTCGATGACGATGAACGGCGCCGTGCTGCCGGTGCTGGCCGGCTACATCGTGGCGGCCGAGGAGCAGGGCGTGCCGCAGGACAAGCTCGCGGGCACGATCCAGAACGACATCCTCAAGGAGTTCATGGTCCGGAACACCTACATCTATCCGCCCGGACCCTCGATGCGCATCGTGGCCGACATCATCGAGCACACGGCGCTCTACATGCCCAAGTTCAACTCGATCTCGATCTCCGGCTACCACATGCAGGAGGCGGGCTCGACGCTGGTCCAGGAGCTGGCGTTCACGCTGGCGGACGGGCTCGAATACGTGCGCGCCGCCAAGGCCAAGGGGCTCGACATCGATGCCTTCGCGCCGCGCCTGTCGTTCTTCTTCTGCATCGGCATGAACTTCTTCATGGAGGCGGCCAAGCTGCGCGCCGCGCGCTTCCTGTGGGCCGAGCTGATCAAGCCGTTCGAGCCCAAGAAGGTCGATTCGCTGTCGCTGCGCACCCATTGCCAGACCTCGGGTGTCTCGCTCACCGAGAAGGACCCGTACAACAACGTGATCCGCACCGCCTACGAGGCGATGGCGGCGGTGCTGGGCGGCACCCAGTCGCTGCACACCAACTCGTTCGACGAGGCGATCGCGCTGCCGACGCCGACCTCGGCCCGCATCGCGCGCAACACCCAGCTGATCCTGCAGCACGAGACCGGCGTCACCAAGGTCGTCGATCCGCTGGCCGGCAGCTACTACGTCGAATCGCTGACCGCGAGCCTGGTCGCCGAGGCGCGCAAGCTGATCCAGGAAGTCGAGGCGCTGGGCGGCATGACCAAGGCCGTCGAGGCCGGCATGCCGAAGCTGCGCATCGAGGAGGCCTCGGCGCGCCGCCAGGCCCGCATCGACCGCGGCGAGGAGATCGTGGTCGGCGTGAACAGGTTCCAGCTCAAGGAAGAGCCGCCGATCGACATCCTCGACGTCGACAACGTGGTCGTGCGCGAGGCCCAGCTGAAGCGCCTGCACACCATCCGCACGACCCGCGACGAGGCCAAGTGCGTCGCCGCGCTCAAGGCGCTGGGCGAGGCCGCGCGCACCGGCACCGGCAATCTCCTGGGCCTGTCGATCGAGGCCACGCGCGCCCGCGCCACGGTGGGCGAGATCTCGTCGGCGCTGGAAGGTGTCTACGGCCGCTACCAGGCGACCATCCGCTCGATCTCCGGCGTCTATGCCGGCGAGTGGGAGGGCGATGCCGGCCTCGACCGGATCCGCACCGACATCGCCGCCTTCGCCGAGGAGGAGGGCCGCCGGCCGCGCCTCATGGTCGTGAAGATGGGCCAGGACGGCCACGATCGCGGCGCCAAGGTGATCGCGACGGCCTTCGCCGATCTGGGCTTCGACGTCGATGTCGGCCCGCTGTTCCAGACGCCCGAGGAGGCCGCGCGCGCCGCCATCGAGAACGACGTGCACGTGATCGGCATCTCGAGCCAGGCCGCCGGCCACAAGACGCTGGTGCCGCAGCTGATCGAGGAGCTGGCCAAGCAGAACGCGTCGGAGATCATGGTCGTGGTGGGCGGCGTCATTCCCGCCCAGGACTACGATTTCCTGAAGAAGGCGGGCGTCGCGGCGATCTACGGCCCGGGCACCAACATCCCGGCCGCCGCCGCCGAAATCCTGTCGATCCTGCGCCAGCGTGACCAGAAGCGCGCCGCCTGAGGCCTTCTCGCGATCAACGAACAAACCTCATGCTGAGGAGGCTGCGGAGCAGCCGTCTCGAGGCATGGGCACACGCACCCCGCCGATTGCCCATCCTTCGAGACGCAGCCTGCGGCTGCTCCTCAGGATGAGGTCGTGCGGCGCTACTTCCGCATCGCCTGGCTTTCGTCCGGCGTCATCGGACGTTCGCGGAAGGAGAGGATGCGGCCGCGGATCGTGCCGAAGCCGGTCTGGGCCTCGAGCTTCGCGGGATAGCGGACCTGGCTCTGGTCGAGGCGGGCCAGCCACACGCGCATCGGCCGCTCGCGCTCGGTCTCGGCTTCCTTCGGGGCGCTGTCGAACTCGCCGGCCACGCGCCGGGTGAAGATCTCGCAGATCAGGACGTCGCCCTGCGCACCGGGGACGCCCGACTTGGCCGCGGACTCGGTGCCGACCTTCTTGATGATCACGTCGATGCGGCGCTTGCCGTCGTTGGTCTGTACCGTGCGGTCGCAGGCCGCGTCGCCGGCCATGCCGACGCTGAGCGCCGCCGAGAGCGGGTCGAGCGAACCGCGCCGCTGCTCCTCGGAAATGGCGTTCTGCGGCGAGGGTTTGTAGGCGGGGTTGTGCTGCTCCTGCATCGTGCCGCCGGCATACTGCGCCACCCAGGTGCGCGGCTTGTCGCCGACGACGATCGACAGCGAACCGGCGGCCGGACGGGCGCCCTCGGGGGAGAAACCGCCCCAGGCGCGGTTGCGGCCGTCATAGTGCATGGTGACCGCGCGCAGGATGCCTTCCTTGAAGGTCCGGCTTTCGATGTCGTAGCTGGAGCCGTTGAACTTGGCCGTGAGGTCGATGCGGAAGCCGGAGAGGCCGGCGAAGGTGATCTCGTAGGCAATATCGACCTGCCGCGCGCTCGACGAGGCGCTCGACGAGGCGCTCTGGGCCGCCGCCACTCCCGGCACGGCCGTGCTCAACACAATCGCTGCCAGGGCCCTACGAAATCTCATGAGACTCCCTTTCCCGGAAGGGCTTACGTCGGCTCGCTCGGCAGGATAGAAGGCCGCGGCTCCCTTCGCCATCCAACATGGTGGCCCAATAAGGCATTTTTCGTTCATGTCGAACCCCGGCCCTGACGGTATCCCCAAGGTGGACGGACCCCGCGCCTGGGGGGTGATCAAGATTCTCGGCCGCCATTTGTGGCCGAAAAATGAGATGGCGCTGCGCACGCGGGTGGTGATCGCCCTGGCGCTGCTGGTGGTGGCCAAGGTCACGAACGTCTACGTCCCGATCCTCTACAAGGACGCGGTGGATGCGCTGGGAACGCCTGCCGCCCAGGCCGTCGCGGTGCCGATCGCCCTGATCGTTGCCTACGGCGTCGCCCGCGTGGCCGCGCAGGCCTTCGGCGAGCTCCGCGACGCCATTTTCGCCCCGGTGGCCCAGCGGGCGATCCGCAACCTGGCGCTCGAAGTGTTCGGGCATCTCCATGCACTCTCTCTGCGATTCCATCTCGCGCGGCAGACGGGCGGCATCAGCCGCGTCATCGAGCGCGGCACGCAGGGCATGGACTTCCTGATCCGCTTCACGACCTTCAACATCCTGCCGACCCTGTTCGAGATCGCCCTGGTCGGGGCCATCCTGTGGAGCCTCTACGACTGGCGCTTCTCCGTCGTGACCCTGGTCGTGGTCGGCGTCTACATCGTCTTCTCGATCGTCTTCTCGGAATGGCGCATCAAGTTCGTTCGCTCGATGAACGAGGCCGACACCGAGGCGAATGCCAAGGCGATCGACAGCCTGCTGAACTTCGAGACCGTGAAGTATTTCGGCAACGAGCCGCACGAGGCAAGGCGCTACGACGTCGGCCGCCGGCGCTACGAGGATGCCGCCATCCGCTCCAGCCGCACGCTGTCGCTGCTCAACATCGGGCAGGGCGCCATCATCTCCGTCGGCCTCGTCGCGGTGATGACGATGGCGGGGCAGGGCGTGATCGCCGGCACGATGACGATCGGCGACTTCGTCGCGGTCAATGCCTTCCTGATCCAGCTCTACATGCCGCTCAACATGCTGGGCTTTGCCTATCGCGAGATCCGCAACGCGCTCGTCAACATGGAGAAGATGTTCGGCCTGCTCGACGTGCCGGCCGAGATCGCCGACAGGCCCGGCGCGCCGCCGCTCGCCGTCGGCGGCGGCGAGATCGTGTTCGACCATGTCGACTTCTGCTACGAGCCGTCGCGGCCGATCCTGCACGATGTCAGCTTTCGCGTGGCGCCCGGACACACGGTGGCCATCGTCGGCTCGAGCGGCGCCGGCAAGTCGACCATCTCGCGCATCCTGTTCCGCTTCTACGACGTGTCGGCGGGCCACGTGCGCATCGACGGGCAGGACATCCGCGACGTCCAGCAGGCGAGCCTGCGGGCCGCGATCGGCGTCGTGCCGCAGGACACCGTGCTGTTCAACGACACGATCTACTACAACATCGCCTACGGAAGGCCTGGCGCCAGCCGCGAAGAGGTCGAGGAGGCCGCGCGCCTGGCGCGCATCCACGATTTCATCGTGGCCCTGCCGCAGGGCTACGAAGCCACGGTGGGCGAGCGCGGGCTGAAGCTCTCCGGCGGCGAGAAGCAGCGCGTGGCGATCGCGCGGACCATCCTCAAGAATCCGCACATCCTGTTGTTCGACGAAGCGACCAGCGCGCTCGATACCCGCACCGAGCAGGAAATCCAGCGCTCGCTGGAAGAGGTCAGCCGGGGCCGCACCACGGTGATCATCGCCCATCGCCTGTCGACCATCATCAACGCCGACGAGATCATCGTTCTCGACCGCGGCCGCGTGGCCGAGCGGGGCCGCCATGGCGAACTGCTGGCCCGCAACGGCCTGTACGCCGACATGTGGCGCCGCCAGCAGGAGGCCGCGGCCGAAGCCGAACGGCGCGTGGAGGAGCCGGCCTCCTTCCGCGCCGAGGGGCATCTGCGTGTCGGCGACTAGCAACCCCGCCACAAGCCCCTGGCGCGCCCTCGTTCCGGTCTTCGCCGCCTGCGCCGCCATCGGCCTGCAGTCGGGCGCGGCGATGCCGCTGGTGCCGCTCGCCCTGGAGCGGCAGGGCGAGAACAAGCTCACCATCGGTATCATCGCCGCCGCCTGGGCGATCGGGATGCTCACGACCGGGCCGTACATTCCCCGGCTGGCCGCCCGCTTCGGCGCCGTGCCGCTCATCCTGGCCGCCGTCCTGGCCGGTTCCCTGTGCACCGTCGGCTATACGCTGGCCATGAATCCGGTCGCGTGGTTCGCGCTCACCTTCCTGCATGGCGCGGTCGGTGGCGTGCCGTGGGTGGTGAGCGAGATCTGGATGAATCTCGTCGTCGAGGAGAAGCGGCGCGGCCGGGTCATGGCGATCTATGCCGCGATGTTCGCGGGCGGCATGGCGCTGGGCCCCTTCGTGCTGCAGGTCGTGGGAGTCTACGGGCCGGTGCCGTTCCTGACCTGCGCCGGGCTCGCCCTGCTGGTCGCGCTTCCGCTGCTGCCCTACCGGTACAGGGCACCGGCGATCCGGCATCACGCCGACAGCGGCTACGGCAAGATCTTCCTGGCGGCGCCGCTCGCCATGCTCGCGGGCTTTGCCGGCGGTCTCGGCGAACAGGTCGCCTTCAGCTTCCTGCCGGTCTATGCGGTCAGCGCCGGCGTCGCGCCGGAGATCGGTGCGCTGTGGCTGTCGGCCTTCGTGGTCGGCAACGTCGCCCTGCAATGGCCGATCGGCTGGCTGGCCGACCATGTCGACCGGCGGGGCGTGCTGGCAGGCCTCGCAATCGTCAGTGCCGCGCTGGTGATCGGCCTCACCTTCGTGCCGGCCCAGTCGTTCGCCATCGTGGGCGTCATCATGCTGTGGGGCGGCATCTCGTTCGCGATCTATCCGGTGGGGCTCGCGCTGCTCGGCCAGCGCTTCAACGGCGGCGACATCGCCCGCGCCAATACCGCCTTCAGCCTGATCTACGTCATGGGCGGCCTGGTCGGCCGGCCGCTCACGGGCGCGGCAATGGATGCGGTGGGCGAACCCGGCCTGGGTTGGACGCTGGCCTTCTTCTACGCGATCGCCACGGTCGGCGCCTTGCTGGCAATGCGCCGCCGCGGCTGATAAGTCTGGCCGCCGATGAGTGCGTCCGCAGCGATTTCCGGCGTGCCGCCCGATCCGCTTCTCGAGCCCCTGCTGAAGGGGGACCGGCGGGCGCTGGCACAGGCCATTACCCTGATCGAATCGACCCGCAGCGACCATCGCGCGCGCGCCGATGCGCTACTGGCCGCAGTGCTGCCGCATACCGGCAAGTCGGTGCGGCTCGGCATCACCGGCGTGCCCGGAGTCGGCAAGTCCACCCTGATCGAGCGCTTCGGCCTGTCGCTGCTGGAGCGCGGCCGGTCGCTCGCCGTGCTGGCAATCGACCCCTCGTCCAAGCGCGGCGGCGGCTCGATCCTGGGCGACAAGACGCGCATGGAAGAGCTGTCGCGGCGCCGGGAAGCCTTCATCCGGCCGTCGCCGGCCGGAATCACCCTGGGCGGTGTCGCCCGGCGCACGCGCGAGACGATGCTGCTGGTGGAAGCCGCCGGGTTCGACACCGTGATCGTCGAGACGGTCGGCGTCGGCCAGTCCGAGACGGCTGTCTCCGACATGGTCGACATGTTCATCGTGCTGCTGCTGCCGGCCGGCGGGGACGACCTTCAGGGCATCAAGCGCGGCGTGATCGAGCTCGCCGACCTGATCGTGGTCAACAAGGCCGACGGCGATCTGAAGGCGACCGCGAGGCGCTCGGCCGCCGACTACCAGCATGCGCTGCGCATGCTGCGTTCGCCGACCCCCGGCTGGACGCCCGAGGTCACTACAAGCTCGGCCCAGACGGGCGACGGCATCCTCGAGATCTGGGACGTCGTCGAGCGCTTCAACCAGGCGGTGGGCGAGAAGGGCATCCAGAAGCGCCGCGCCGAGCAGGCGCGCGCCTGGATGTGGAACGAGGTCGGCGAGACCCTGCTGGCCGAGCTGAAGGCGCACCCCGACGTGCGACGGCTGGTCGGCGGCCTGGAGCGCGAGGTCGAGGCCGGGCGGCTCACGCCCGCCGCGGCGGCCCGGTCCATGCTACAAGCCTTCCATGGCCGCTAAATCCTTCCTGAAACGCGCGCGCCGCGCCGCCGATGCCCAGAAGGAGCCCTTCTGGAAGCGCAAGACCCTTGCCGAGATGACCCAGCAGGAGTGGGAATCGCTCTGCGACGGCTGCGGCATGTGCTGCGTCAACAAGCTGGAATACGAGGGCACGGGCGAGCTTGCGCAGACCGACACCTGCTGCAGGCTGCTGGATCCCAAAACGGCGCTCTGCAAGGACTACAAGAACCGCAAGAAGATCGTCCCGGAATGCATCCAGCTCACCCCAAAGGTAGTGGCGAAGATGGATTGGCTCCCCAGGACGTGTGGCTACCGGCTGGTCCACTTGAAGCAGGACCTCTACTGGTGGCATCCCCTGGTCTCGGGCGACCCGAACACCGTGCACGAGGCGGGAATCTCGGCCCGGGGGCGGGTGATCCCCGAGGACCAGGTCGAGGATATCAGCGAAAGAGTGGTGGACTGGTTCGCTTGACGGGCACCGCTTGGGCCCGTAAAAAGCCGGCCTTCCCGCCCTCCGGCGGGATCGTTTTTTTAGCGGATATCGCCATGCCTCGTCGTTGCGCCCTCTCGGGCAAGGCCGTCCAGTACGGCAACAATGTGAGCCACGCCAACAACAAGTCGAAGCGCCGGTTCATGTCGAACCTCCAGGTCGCTTCGGTGCTGTCGGATGCGCTGGGCCATGCGGTGCGCCTGCGCCTCACCCCCCGCGGCATCAAGACGATCGAGCACAACGGCGGCATCGACGCCTACCTGCTCGACACCAACGACAGCAAGCTCTCGCCCGAGATGAAGGTGCTGAAGCGCCGTGTCGTCTCGGCCAAGGGCAAGAAGGACGCGAAGAAGGCTGCCTAGGGCTGAGCGAAGCTCAGCCCCATGGGCGACAGGACATTGCCTAGCAATGTCCGAGAGCGCCGAAGGACGAACGACCCTTCATGACCCCTCCGTCGGCGTAGGACGCCGACACCTCCCCGTGTAAGGGGGGCAATGGCGCTTCGTCATTGGGACGGCTCTCGTCTCTTTCCGCTTCAAGCTCACGTACATCACCTCATCCTGAGGAGCACGCCGTAGGCGTGCGTCTCGAAGGATGGGCAAAGGACGTGGTGCTCGTGCCCACCCTTCGAGATGCTCACTGCGTTCGCTCCTCAGGGTGAGGCCGTTGTTGGAACTCTGTCTTGATTCAAGTGAAGTCAGAGAGACTCTAACGCGCCAACTCGAACAGCATCAGAATGTTGCGCTGAAGCGGATTGAAGTTGTCGTCCGAGATCAGCCAGAGCAACGTCTCGCCCTTTGTGCCGCGCGTCGCGGCCAACCCTTCGAGATTGTCGACCGCATAGGGTGAGGCGAGGCGCGCCAGCTCCTCGGGCCTCACGGTCGCTCCGGGTTGGAGCCCGGCCGCGTCGAACCGCATCACGCGGATCCGCACCCCGCGCACCATGTCGAAGGCCCGTTCCAGGGTGGCGAAGGAGCCGTCCGGCAGCACCGCCAGCGCGGTCGGCCTGTAGTCCGGAAGGGTCGCGTAGCTGAACGAACTCCAGGCGTATCGGCCGCCGCTGTCGGGCTTGCCGATCCAGCCCACGACCGTGTCCGGCTGCCGGCTGTATTCCTCGCTGATCGCGACTACCGTGCCATCGGCGAGCGCAGCCAACGCCTCGATCCCGCCATTGGCCGGCTGGCGGCCGATGTCGGCGGGCCCCTCGACCGGGAGCGGTGTCGCGGTGAGCGACGGATAGCGCCATAGGCGGTGGCGACGCTCGAAGGCGACCAGCCACGAGCCGTCGGGCAGGCGTGTGAAGGCCTCCGCATCGGCTTCCGGCTTGCTCTGGATCGTCTTGCCGTCGAGGCCGCGCAACTGGCCCATCCGCGCGTCGCCCAGGCCCACCAGCGTGCCGTTGGCGTCGAAGCGGGGCGAGGCGATGAGCCAGGCGCCCTCGTCGGAGATCGAGGTGAGGGTGCCGTTGTCGGGCGTGACATGGAGATCCGACAGGCCGCCGAAGTTGCGCAGGCTGCCCCGCATCTCGATACCACCGCGCCAGACGAGGCGGCCGACCTTCGTCGCCTTCGGGTCGTCGATCTTGAGCGTGAGTGCCGAGCTCTCGATCGTGACGGCCTGCTCTTGCGCCACGGCCGGGGGCGGCGAGACGCCGGCGCAGGCCGCGACGAGCAGGCAGAGCGTGAGAAGAAGGCGGTTCATCACTGGCCTGAAAGCAAATCCGTCGTCTCGACCGGAGCCGAGCGAAGCGAGGCGGAGTGGAGAGACCGTCTCTCCACGATTCGTCGGCATTTGGTGGAGAAAAGGTCTCTCCCCTCCGCGGCGGAGCCTGCCCCGAGGCACTCGAGGGGCTCTCCGGTCGAGACGACGGAATAACGTCAAGCGCGCTAGGCCGCGCGCTTGCCGGACTTGGCGCCCTTGCCGGGATTCTTGCCTGATCCACGGGCGGCGCGGGTGTCCTTCTTCTCGTCGTCGTCGAACAGCGAGGCGAGCTGCTCCATCATCGTGCCGCCCAGCTGGTCGGCGTCGACGATGGTGACGGCGCGGCGATAGTAACGCGTGACGTCATGGCCGATGCCGATGGCGACCAGCTCGACCGGCGAGCGCGTCTCGATCCAGTCGATGACGTCGCGCAGGTGCCGCTCGAGATAGTTGCCGGGGTTGACGGACAGGGTCGAATCGTCGACCGGCGCGCCGTCCGAGATGACCATGAGGATCTTGCGCTCCTCGGGCCGCGGCAGGAGCCGGTTGTGCGCCCACAGCAGCGCCTCGCCGTCGATGTTCTCCTTGAGGATGCCCTCGCGCAGCATCAGGCCCAGGTTCTTGCGGGCGCGACGCCACGGCGCATCGGCCGGTTTGTAGATGATGTGGCGCAGGTCGTTGAGGCGACCCGGGTTGGCCGGCTTGCCGGCGGCGAGCCACTGCTCGCGGCTCTGGCCGCCCTTCCAGGCGCGCGTCGTGAAGCCCAGGATCTCGACCTTCACGCCGCAGCGCTCGAGCGTGCGGGCCAGGATGTCGGCGCTCATCGCCGCCACGGTGATCGGACGGCCACGCATCGAGCCCGAATTGTCGATCAGCAGCGACACGACGGTGTCGCGGAAGTTGGTGTCGCGCTCGGTCTTGAACGACAGCGCGTGCATCGGATTGGTGACGACGCGGGTGAGGCGCGCGGCGTCGAGGATGCCCTCGTCGAGGTCGAACTCCCAGGCGCGGTTCTGCTGCGCCATCAGGCGGCGCTGCAGACGGTTGGCGAGCTTGCCGATGACGCCCTGGAGATGCGCCAGCTGCTGGTCGAGATGATTGCGCAGGCGGCCCAGTTCCTCAGCGTCGCACAGCGCGTCGGCCTCGACGATCTCGTCGAACTTGTTGGAATAGGCGTGGTACGGCTGGCCGGCGGGCTCGTTGCTGAGCGCACCCGGCGGCAGCCACGGACGCTCGGCGCGGCCCGGCTCCTCCTCGTCGCCCGAGCCCATCTGCATCTCGGTCTGGGCCTGGTCGGCGGCGGTCTCGGAGGCGTCGTCCTGCTCGGACGCGTCCTCGCTCTCCTCGCCCTGGGCGCCGTAGCCCTGGGTCTCGCTCGAATCGCTCTGGTCGTCGCCGGTCTCGTTCGACTGACCGTCGGCGTTCTCCTGGTCCTGCGAGTCTTCGTTATCGTCGTCCTGGAGATCGGCCGTCTCGTCGCCGAGCTTGAGGTCGCGGATGAGCTGGCGCGCGGCGCGGGCGAAGGCTTCCTGATTGGTCAGGGAATCGCGCAGCTTCTGGAAATCGCGGCCGGCGGCGCTTTCGACGTCGGCGCGCCACATGTCGACCATCGCCTTGGCCGAGTCCGGCGGCGCGGCGCCCAGGAGCTGCTCGCGGGCGATCAGGCCGATCACGTCGGCGATCGGGGCGTCTTCCTTGTTCTTGATGCGGGCATGGCCGCGCTGGTCGGAGCGCTGGCGCCACAGGGCGGAGAGGTTGTCGGCGACGCCCACCATCTTGCGGGCGCCCAGCGCCTCGACACGGACCTGCTCGACCGCCTCGAAGATCGCGCGCGCCGCCTCGCCGCGGGGGACGCGGCGCAGATGGGTCTTGCGGTCGTGATGGCGCAGCTTCAGCGCCATCGAGTCGGCCTCGCCGCGGACGCGGCTCACATCCTCGACCGGCAGGTCGCGCGCCGGCACGGTGATGCGGGCCTCCTGGCCCAGCAGTGAACCGCCATCGGGGACGAAGGCTACGTTCACTTCCTTGCGCGACACCGCCCGCATTGTGGTGGCGGTGACGCGGCGAAACTCCTCGAGGGGAGTGGAGTCCTTGGCCATGCGGCCCTCTTTACTAACTTAGTGCAGCTTGCCGCCCTTGCCGCTGGTCGCCGGCAATTCCTTGCCGAAGCAGCGCTGGTAGTACTCGGCGAGCGTGCTGCGCTCGACCTCGTCGCACTTGTTCAGGAAGGTGAGACGGAAGGCAAAGCCCACGTCGCCCCCGAAGATGCGCGCATTCTCGGCCCAGGTGATCACCGTGCGCGGCGACATGACGGTCGAGATGTCGCCGGCGATGAACCCGGCGCGGGTAAGCTCGGCCAGCGCCACCATGGCGGCGATGGTCTTGCGACCGGCTTCGTTGTCGTAGTGCGGCGTCTTGGCGGCGACGATGTTCACTTCCTGCTCGTGCGGCAGGTAGTTCAGCGTCGTGACGATCGACCAGCGGTCCATCTGGCCCTGATTGATCTGCTGCGTGCCGTGATAGAGGCCGGTCGTGTCGCCCAGTCCGACCGTGTTGGCGGTCGAGAACAGGCGGAACGCCGGATGCGGATGGATGACCTTGTTCTGGTCGAGCAGGGTCAGCTTGCCGTCGACTTCGAGCACGCGCTGGATCACGAACATGACATCGGCGCGGCCGGCGTCGTATTCGTCGAACACCAGGGCCGTCGGGTTCTGCAGCGCCCACGGCAGGATGCCTTCACGGAACTCGGTCACCTGCTTGCCGTCGCGCAGTACGATCGCGTCCTTGCCGATCAGGTCGATGCGCGAGATGTGGCTGTCGAGGTTGACGCGCAGGCAGGGCCAGTTGAGGCGCGAGGCGACCTGCTCGATGTGCGTCGACTTGCCGGTGCCGTGATAGCCCTGGACCATGACACGTCGGTTGTGGGCGAAGCCGGCGAGGATCGCCATCGTCGTGTCGTGATCGAACAGGTAGGCATCGTCGACCTGCGGGACATGCTCGGTCGGCGTGCTGAACGCCGGCACTTCCATGTCGGTATCGATGCCGAAAACCTGACGCGCAGAAACCTTGATATCCGGCATGCCCGAAACATTCTGACGCGCCGCGGTCGTCGTAGAGGCCATCACACGAATTCCTACAAAACAATGCCCGCCAATTGCGGGCAAATTCATAGTCGCAGGCAGGATTGTGCACTGCAAGCGGCCAAATGCACGGACAGCCCCAAGCAGGGCTAATCATTCGACCGGAAGGTGCTCCGAAGCCCGCAGAGTGGAATACGCGGCGTTGATTTCCTTCAGTTTCTCCTCGGCCTCGCGCGCCCCGCCGTTGGCGTCGGGGTGATGCAGCTTCACCAGCTCCTTGTACCGGGATTTCACGACTTTCCGGGTAAGGGGCCATGAAAGTTCAAGGACATCGAGGGCATTGCGCTCCGCCGGGGTCAGTTGCTCGCTGCCATCGTACTTGGGCGGGGGCTTCTCCCCGAGGCCGGCATCGTCGGCCAGGCCGAACGGATCCTTGATATGGGCGTACGGATTGCCGTTGCGGCGGGCGCCGAGCGGCCAGACCGGGCGCCGCCAGGTCGTGTCGGCGCGGATGTGGGCCTCGATCTGGTCGGTATCCAGGCCGGCGAAATAGTCCCATTTCTTGTTGTAGTCGCGGACGTGGTCGAGGCAGAACCAGCGATACTCGTCGAGCTTGTCGCGGGCGCGCGGCGCACGATATTCCCCCTGGAGCTTGCAGCCGGGAGCTTCGCAGACGCGCTGATGGGGCTTCGCACCATCCAGTGCCGCCAGTGGGTTCGCTCTCCGTCGGGCCATCGGGCTAATATGTGTGCAACCAGCAGAACCGGCAAGATGAGGCAAGATGGTCATGGGCAAGGTGGCGACGGCGATTGACAGCAAGCTTCGGGCGGCCTTCGAACCGGTGCGTCTGGCCATCGAAGACGAGTCCTCGAAACACCATGGACATGCCGGCTGGCGCGAGGGCGGCGAGACGCATTTCCGGGTGGAAATCGTGTCGCAGGCCTTCGACGGAAAAACCCGGGTTGCCCGCCAGCGCCTCGTCTATGCCGCCCTCAAGGACGAACTCGACGCCGGTCTGCACGCCCTGGCCATGGAGACCCTGACGCCGGCGGAAGACAAGAAGTAGGTGAGGGGGCGGCGCACGAAGGCCGCCGTCAGCCTTCCATCTCCACGTCCTTGCCCTCGACGGCGGCGCGGACGGCTTCGGCGTCGGGACCGGTGTAGAAGTGCGGCACCCAGCGCTTCGTGATCTCGCTGTCCGACGCCCAGGTGTGGCAGGTGTCGAGCATGTAGGGCTTGCGCCGCGGCCTGGGCGGGGCGTCCGGATCCTTCGGCGGCAGCGTGCCGGTCTTCTCCCGATGCGCGTTGTTGAGATCGCGCGCCTTCTTCGACGACACGGTCTGGAAGGCGGTGGTGGCCACCGGCCCCAGCAGTTCGACGATGTGCGTGCAGCCGTGGACGCCGCCCAGCCGCTCGCGCACCGCGCGATGGAAGCCGCCGCCGATGCGCAGGCCGATCAGCTTCCGGAAGGCCGGCGCGATGTCGCCGCACATCCGGTAGGGGGACTTGTCGGTCACCGCCTCGGCATCGACGATCGTGAACTTGTGGTCGATCGTCAGGCGGATCGACATGTCATGGACGAAGTCGCCCGGCTGCAGCGGCCCGCGCCATTCGTTGGCGTGTTCGTAGGTCTTTTCGTCGGTGATGCGGCCCTCGATGTCCCACAGCCCGTCGTCGCGGAAGAATCCCTGGCAGACGACACGGCGCGTATGAAGGTGCTGTCGCCCGACCGGCGGCGAAAGCGGCATGGTCGTTCCTCGTGGTGTCAGGTGGAAGTCAGTTGCCCGCCTGTATGGCGGCGGGCGGCACGATCCGCAACTCGGCGACGCGCGTGCCCTCGCGCTTCAAAATCTCGAAGCGAAATCCGTAAAATGCATAGACCTGGCCGACTTCGGGGATGCGCCGCGCCTCGTGGAGCACCAGCCCCGCGATGGTCGTGGCGATGCTCTCGGGCAGGCCCCAGCCGAACTCGCGGTTGAGGTCGCGGATCGGCACGTCGCCGCGGCAGACCACGCTGCCGTCGTCGCGCCGGACCACGCCGCGGCGGATCGCGTCATGCTCGTCCTCGATGTCACCGACGATCTCCTCGAGGATGTCTTCGAGCGTCACGATGCCGCGCAGCGCGCCGTATTCGTCGACCACCAGGGCGAAATGCTCATGCCGGGCGCGGAAAGCCTCGAGCTGGTCGAACAGGATCGTCGATTCCGGGATGAACCACGGCGGGGTCAGGATCGAATCGATCTGCACGGATTTCGGCCCGCCGGCCGCCTCGACGGCGCGGAAAAGATCCTTGGCGTGCATGATGCCCACCACGTTGTCGGCCTCGCCGCGATAGAGCGGGATGCGCGTATAGGGCGCCGCCAGCATCTGCGTGACGATGGCTTCGGTCGGCTGGTCGGCGTCGATCAGCACGACATTGCCGCGATGGGTCATGACGTCGCTCACGGTGCGGTCGCCGAGGTCGAGCACCGAGCGCAGCATCGCCTTCTCGGCGGGCGCGCTGTCGCCGGTCTGGCCCTCGCCGTGCAGTTCAATCGCCCCGCGCAGCGCGTCGCTCTGCTCCTCGGCATCGGGCGTGCGGTCGGTGCGCACGTTCAGCAGCCTCAGGAAGAAGCGCGAGGTGGCCGCCACGCCGCGCGCCATCGGGCCGAGGATGGTCAAGGTGACCATGATCGACGGCGCCAGGGCCAGCGCCACCCGGTCGGCGCGCAGCAGCGCCCAGGTCTTGGGCATGACCTCGGCGAAGATCACGATCAGGACGCCGATGGCCAGGGTGGCGTAGACCACGCCGGCGGCGCCGAACAGGGCCGTCAGCACCGCCGTCGAGAGCGAGGCGGAGAAGATGTTGACCACGTTGTTGCCGAGCAGGACGGCGCTCACCGCCTCGTCCTTGCGGTCGAGCAGGGCGTTCACGATCACGGCTTTCGGGTTGCCCTGCAGGGCGAGCCGGTGCATGCGCGGCCGCGAGGCGCCCGTGATCGCCGTCTCCGCGGCCGACAGGTAGGCCGCCAGGAACAGGCAGACCACCACGAGCGGGATCGCGAAGGAGAGCGGGATGTCGAAATGGAGTTCGGCGTCCATGCCCGGCCTAGGCCGCGATGGCGTCGTCGAGCAGGCCGCGCAGCCCGGCCTCGTTGACGTCGCGCGTGACGAAGGATTTTCCGATGCCGCGGGCCAGCACGAAGGTGAGCTTGCCGCCCTCGGCCTTCTTGTCGCCGCGCATGTGCTCGATCAGCTTCGCCGCATCCCAGGTGCGGCTGTTGTCGCCGCCGATCGTGCGCAGCCGCACCGGCAGGCCGACGGCACCGAGATGACGCCGTACGCGCTCGGCATCCTCGGGCGGACAGAGGCCGAGACGCGCCGACAGGTCGAAGGCCATCGCCATGCCCGCGCCGACCGCCTCGCCGTGCAGCAACGCCCCGCCGAAACCGGTCTCGGCCTCGAGGGCGTGGCCGAACGTGTGGCCGAGGTTGAGCAGGGCCCGCAGGTCGGTGGTCTCGCGCTCGTCGGCCGCCACGATGCGCGCCTTCGACAGGCAGCTCTGCTCGATCGCGTAGGTGCGCGCCGCGGCATCGCCCGCCAGCACCTTGTCGCCATTGGCCTCGCACCAGGCGAAGAAATCCGGATCGTCGATCAGCCCGTATTTCGCGACCTCGGCGTAGCCGGCCAGCAATTCGCGACGCGGCAACGTGTCGAGCACCGTGGTGTCGGCCAGAACGAGGCGCGGCTGGTAGAAGGCGCCGACCAGGTTCTTGCCGTGGCGGGTGTTGATGCCGGTCTTGCCCCCGACCGAGGAATCGACCTGGGCCAGCAGGGTCGTCGGCACCTGGATGAAGTCGACGCCGCGCAGCAGCACCGCGGCCGCAAAGCCCGTGAGATCGCCCACGACGCCGCCGCCCAGCGCCACCAGGGTCGTCTTGCGATCGGGGCGCAGGTCGAGCAGAGCGTTCATCAGGTGGCCGAAGCTCGCGAAATCCTTGCTGCTTTCGCCGGCGGGCACGGTCACCGTCCGGGTCTCGACGCCGGCCCTGCCGAACGAAGCGGCGAGGCGGGCGCCGTAGAGCGGGGCCACCGTGTCGTCGCTCACGATGGTGACCCGCGGCGCGGCCAGCAGCGGGCGCGCGAGCTCGCCGACGCGGTCGATCAGGCCGGGACCGATGGCGATGTCGTAGGCGCGGCCGGCCAGGTCGACGCGGATGGTGCGGGGCGAACTCATGTCGTTTGTCCTGGTGTCGGGGCCTGCAGATAGGCGCGGATCGCGTCGAGCACCTGCTCCGTGGTGCGTTCGGCCGGCTGCGCGGTGGAATCGACCACGATGTCGGCTTCGGCGTA
The DNA here is from genome assembly GCA_009772935.1 of Rhodospirillaceae bacterium. GTDB lineage: Bacteria > Pseudomonadota > Alphaproteobacteria > Reyranellales > Reyranellaceae > Reyranella. The sequence goes on along the minus strand of WOUR01000001.1, from coordinate 51,434 downwards.
GATCGGATAGCGCTGCTGCATCAGGCGCGCGAGAATTTCCTTGGGATCGCCCTGGCGGAGCAGCGGACGGTGCGTCCGCTTCTTAACCCGGTCGAACAGCACGTCGAGTTCGGCACGCAGCCAGACCGTGAGGGCGCGGGTCTTCATCAGCGCCCGGGTCTCGGGATCCATGTAGGCGCCGCCCCCGGTCGACAGGACGTGCGGTGTCTCCTCCAGCAGGCGGCCGATCACGCGGCGCTCGCCGGCGCGGAATTCCTGCTCGCCATATCTTTCGAAGAATTCAGCGATCGTGCAGCCGGCCGCGCGCTCGATCTCGTCGTCTGCATCGACGAACGGGAGGCCGAGTCTTGCCGCCAGTCGCTTGCCGATGGCGCTCTTGCCCGCGCCCATCAACCCGACGAGGGCGACGGTACGCGGCAAGGACAGGGGGGAAGAGGCGTCCATGTCGAGCTGCAGCCCAAGGATGTCGCCCATAATGTCGCCGGTTTCAAGCGAACTGCCCCGTTCCCGACCGTCTTCGCTCTCGGCAATTGCCGCCTTCGCGGCAGGCAGGTACCTTGAGCCCCGTGGCTGTATTCCGTTCCAGAAACCGATTCAGCATGCCCACCCTGCGCCTCGGGCCTGTGATCATCGTCGCCGTCCTCGCCCTGGTAATCACCGGGCTGGTGGCTCTCGCGGTCGTGGAGCCGCGCCCGCCGCTCAGGCACTTCGAGGTTCCCGTTCCCAGTGAGCGTTTTGCGCGCTAGCCGCGGTCACGGGCCATGAAGCGCAAGCCGGCCTTCAAGCATGTGCGCGAGGTCGAGGCCTTTCTCGAGATGCTGCAGGCCGAGCGCGGCGCGTCGAAGAACACGCTGCTCGCCTACGCGGCCGACCTGGCCGACCTCCAGGGGTTCCTGGCACGTCGCAAGCAGAGCACCGTATCGGCCGACGCAACGGCCTTGCGCGCCTATCTGAAGGCGCTCGACTATGTCGGGATGACCCCGCGCACGGTGGCCCGGCGCCTCTCGGTGATGCGGCAGTTCTTCCGTTTTCTGCTCGCCGAGCGGCTGCGCGACGACGATCCGGCGAGCACGCTCGATTCGCCGCGGCTCGGGCGGCCCTTGCCCAAGGTCCTGTCGCGCGAGGAGGTCGATCGCCTGATCGAGGCGGCGCGCACCAAGGATGCGGTCGATGGCGGTCGCATGGCGACGCTGCTGGAAATCCTCTACGCCGCCGGCCTGCGCGTGTCGGAGCTGGTGAGCCTTCCTCTGTCCGCCGTCGAACGCGACCCCTCGATGCTGCTGGTCCGCGGCAAGGGCGACAAGGAGCGGCTGGTGCCGCTGTCGGATCCGGCGCGGACGGCGATCGTCGCCTGGCTGCACATGCGCAGCAGACAGCTCGCCGAGGGCGAGACATCGCGGTTCCTGTTCCCCTCGCGCGGCCGGACCGGCCACCTGACGCGCCAGCGGTTTGCACAGCTCCTGAAGGAAGCGGCGCTGGGCGCGGGCATCGATCCGGCACGGGTGTCGCCGCACGTCCTGCGACACGCCTTCGCCAGCCATCTGCTCGCGGGCGGCGCCGATCTGCGCTCCGTCCAGCTGATGCTGGGTCATGCAGATATCGCCACCACCCAGATCTACACGCACGTGCTCGACGAGAAGCTGCGCTCGCTGGTGCAGGAGCATCATCCGCTGGCCCGCCGGAAGGGCCGGCCGGCCGGTTGACAGGATTCCGCGACCGGGCGACACCTGCCCTCAATGACGATTTACCTCGACTTCGAGAAGCCGATCGCGGACCTGGAGGGCAAGATCGCCGAGCTTCGGCATCTGCCCAACTCCGGCGATGTCGACATCGCCGAAGAAGTCATGCGTCTTCAGGAGAAGGCGCATAAGCAGATCCGCGCGACCTACGCCAAGCTGACGCCGTGGCAGCGGGTGCAGGTCGCCCGCCATGCCGAGCGGCCGCATGCGCAGGCCTATATCGACCGGCTGATCACCGACTACACCCCGCTCGCGGGTGACCGCGCCTTCGGCGAAGACGCTGCCATCGTCGGCGGCATGGGGCGCCTGCAGGGCCGCAGCATCGTCGTGCTGGGCCAGCAGAAGGGCGACGACACCGATTCGCGCATCAAGCACAATTTCGGCATGGCGCGGCCCGAGGGTTATCGCAAGGCGCAGCGGCTGATGCGGCTGGCCGACCGCTTCAAGCTGCCGGTGCTGACCCTGGTCGACACGCCCGGCGCCTATCCCGGCATCGAGGCCGAGGCGCGCGGCCAGGCGGAAGCGATCGCCAGCTCGATCGAGACCTGCCTCGGGCTCGGCGTGCCGCTGGTCAGCGTGGTGATCGGCGAGGGCGGTTCGGGCGGCGCGCTGGCCATCGCCTCGTCGGATCGCGTCTACATGCTGGAGAACTCGGTCTATTCGGTGATCACGCCGGAAGGCTGCGCCTCGATCCTGTGGCGCAACAACGCCAACGCCCAGGACGCCGCCGAGGCGATGAAGGTCACGGCTGCCGATCTCAAGAAGCTCGAGGTGATCGACGACGTGATCCCCGAGCCGATGGGCGGGGCCCATCGCGCGCCCGCCGAGACGATCGATGTCGTGGGCAAGGTCGTCGCCGAGGCGATCGCCGACCTCTCCAAGCTCGACGCCGACACGTTGCGCGCGGGCCGCCAGGAGAAGTTCCTGGCGATGGGCAAGAAGGGTCTCTGACGTCCTTGTCGCTCCGCCTCAGCGTTCTCGACCAGTCGCCGATCCGGAAAGGCGGCACGCCGGCGGAAGCCGTGCGCGACACGCTCGAACTCGCACAGCTCTGCGACCGGCTGGGCTACACGCGCTACTGGCTGGCCGAGCACCATAGCAGCGAGGCACTGGCCGGCTCGACGCCCGAGGTGCTGATCACGCGGGTGGCGGGCCTCACCGAGCGCATCCGGGTCGGATCGGGTGGCGTGATGCTGCCGCACTACAGCGCCTACAAGGTGGCGGAGAACTTCCGCATGCTGGAGACGCTGTTTCCCGGCCGCATCGACGTCGGCATCGGCCGCGCGCCGGGCAGCGACCAGCACACGATGCGCATCCTGGCCGACGGCAAGCCCAACTGGAGCAATGCCGAGAAGTATCCCTACCAGGTGCGCGACCTCGTCGCCTGGCTGCACGATGCGCTGCCGCTGAACCACGAAGGCACCGGCGTCGTGGCCCAGCCGACCGGCGACACGGCGCCCGACGTCTGGCTGCTGGGATCGAGCGACGACAGCGCGGCGCTGGCGGCGCATTTCGGGCTGCCGTTCTGCTTTGCGCACTTCATCAATCCCGATGGCGGCGATGGCGTCACGCGCGCCTACCGCGCCCACTTCAAGCCGTCGTCGCTGCATCCCAGGCCGATGCCGATGATGGCGATCTCGGTGCTCTGCGCCGAGACCGACGAGGAGGCCGATCTGCTGTCGCGCAGCCGCGAGGTCTGGGCGATGCGCCTCAGGACGCTGGGCAATCCCGGTCCGGTGCCGTCGGTCGAGGAGGCGCTGGAAGCGGCGAAGCAACCGGGCGCGGAGCGCTGGCTGCCGGCGCTGCGCCGCCGCTCGGTGGTCGGCTCGCCCAAGACGGTGAGGGCCGGCCTCGAACGCCATGCCGCGGCCTACGAGGTCGACGAGATCATGGCCGTGACGATCTGCTACGACTTCGAGAAGCGGAAGCGCTCGTACGAGCTGCTGGCGGAAGAGTTCGGGTTGAGCTGAGAGGGGCGCAACCCGCACCACCTCATCCAGAGGAGCGGCCGCAGGCCGCGTCTCGAAGGATGGGCAACGAACGGGGTGCGCGTGCCCATGCTTCGAGACGGCTGCTGTGCCGCCTCCTCAGCATGAGGTTGTCGGGTGGCCGCGCTGGATCTTTTCTTTAAAGCCCCGCCAGCGGGAATCCCTTGCCCTTGCCGTTCTGCGGGCGGCGCTTCTCGATCATGGTGCGAGCCTCGGCGGCGCGGCCGGCTTTCACCATCGCCGACGTCACCAGATACTCGAGCAGGTCGCGTTGCGCGCGGCTGCCGCCCAGGCGCTCGTGCGTGGCGAGCAGGGGCTCGATCTCGCCGATGGCGCGCGTCCAGTCGCCCTGGGCATAGGCCTCGAAGCCGCGCGCCAGCGGCGGCAGCATGTCGGCCGTGGCGCCACGCGGGCTCTCCATGAACTTCGCGAGTGCGGCGCCGTCGCCGGCCATCGCGTAGGCCAGCACCGTGTGCATGTCGACGAAGCCGAGGCCCGGCCGGCCGAACCACTTGGTGGCGTAGTCGGCGAGTTCGCGCCATCGCCCGACCTGCCGCGGTTCGCCCGCCATCTCCGCGCGCAGGAGGAACGCCGGGCAGTCGGTCGCGACGTTGATCTGCGGTCCCCAGGCGACGGCGGGGCTGAGCGCCTCGTCATAGATGCGCCAGGCCTCTTCCGTGCGGCCGGTCTCCATCGACCACAGCGCAAGGTGCCAGTTGTTGTGGACGTGCATCAGCCCGTCGCGCGAATAGTCCTTCATCCATTCCTTCAGAAAGGCGAGCCCGGCCTCGCGCTCGCCCAGCTCGTAGAACAGGTGGCCGCGGATGTGCGCGGCGTGGGCGCTCCGGGGGTAGGCGTCGAGGGCCGCATCGATGTTGCGCTGGCCTTCGTCGAGCTTGTGCAGCTCGATCTGCGCGAAGGCGAGCTGCGTGCGGTACCACCAGTCGTTGCCATAGTGCTTCTCGAACGGTTCGAGCAGCGCCAGCTGGTCGACCTCGCGGCCGGTCCTGCCGGAGAAGCCGATCAGGCCGAACACGCTGGTCGCGGGCGCGAGCGCCATGGCGTCGCGCGGCCATTCCTTCATGTGTTCGCGGATCGCCTCGAGGGCGGCGGCGCCCTGCCCGGTCAGGATCTTCTCGAAGATGGCGATCTGGCTCTGCTCTCGCGGGGAGGCGCTGGCGGCCAGTTCCTTTGCGCGCGCCAGCGGCTCCTTGGCCTCGTGCGCGCGGCCCAGCAGCTGCTTGGCGCGGGCCAGTGAGATGTGGCCGAGGGCAAAATTCCCGTCGGCCTCGACGGACTTCTGGAAGGCCGTGTCCATGCCTGGCGTCGCGGCCATCAGGCTGTCGACGCCCGCCAGATAGGCGTCGCGCGCCGCCGTCGACTGCGTGCCGAGTTCGTTGCCGTAGCGATCCTGCAGGCGCATCACTTCTCCTTGCCCGCCGTGGGATCCCACATCGGCGCGGCCATGGTCTCACTGAAATTCTTGAACATCAGGTTGAACGAGATGCTGATGCGGTCACTCTCCCCGTCGTTGGCCGGCACCGTGTGCTTCAGCCAGGACGGGAAGATCACCATGCGGCCTTCCTTGCTCGGCGCATTGGCGCCGTTGGCGGTGAGGCGTGTGTACTGGCGCGGCCTGGGCATGATCATCGAGGCCTGGCCGCGGGGATCCTGGAACAGGATCTGCGAACCGCCGGACGGGATCGAGACATAGTAGACGCCGCTCAGGTAGTTGTTGGGGTGGTGATGCATCGGATGGTAGGCGCCGGGCGGATTGATGTTCGCCCAGCAGCCGGTGATCCCCATCGGATACTGATCGACCTGCAGGAAGCGGGCGACGCCGCGGCCCGCCGTCTCGACCAGTTTCACGAACTCGGCGAAGGCCGGCCGCGTGTGCAGATCCTGCGGCGTCTGCCAGTTGCTGCCGGCCGGCACCTTCGACCGCGGGGCGATCAACCGTTCGATCTCGGCCTTGAGTTTCGCATTGAGGCTGGCCGCTGCGGCCGGCTGGAGGTCCACGATCCACAACGGGGTCGGGAATATCTCCTGCACTTCCTGCTTCTCGATCATGACTGAAAGTATATCCCGCGATTGCCCGATTGTCCTTTAGGTGGTCCAATCCGCCGCATAAGCAAAGCGAGGAGGAAGCCCGGTGGCTGTGTCGATCCATGCCGTGACGCCCGACTTCGTGGCCGAAGTCGGCGATGTCGCCCTGAACAAGGTCTCGCCCGAGGACCTCGCCGCGATCCGCGAGGCTTTCACAAAGTATGCGGTTCTGGTCTTTCCCGACCAGGAATTCGACGACGAGAGCCAGCTCGCCTTCGCGCGCCATTTCGGCCCGCTCGAGACGACGGTGTTCAAGGCGCGAAAGGATCACAAGCTGCGGCTGCACGAGAACATGGCCGACGTCGGCAATCTCGATGCCGAGAACCGCATCCTCGAGACCGACAACCGCCAGCGTCTCTACAATCTCGGCAACCGGCTCTGGCACACCGACTCGTCATTCAAGCGGCTGCCGGCCTACTGCTCGATGCTGCATGCGCGCTCGATCCCGCCGATCGGCGGCCACACCGAATTCGCCGACATGCGCGCGGCCTACGACGCGCTTCCCGAGGCGACGAAGCAGCGCATCGCGGGTCTGGTCGCCGAACATTCGATCATGACCTCGCGTGCGAAGCTGGGCTTCAAGGATTTCGACGAGAGCGAGCGCCAGGCCTTCGCGCCGGTGCCGCAGGTGCTGGTCCGGCGCCTGCCGGACTCCGGCCGCATGAGCCTCTACATCGCCAGCCACGCCGGCGCGATCCGCGGCATGCCGGACGACGAGGCGCGCCAGCTCATCGACGAGCTCACCGCGCATGCGACGCAGCGCCAGTTCGTCCACGCCCATCGCTGGCGCGAGAAGGACCTCGTGATCTGGGACAATCGCTGCACCATGCATCGCGGCATGGCGTTCGACGACCAGCGCTACAAGCGCGACATGCGCCGCGCCACCGTCTCCGACGTGGCCCCGACCTGCGAGCAGATGGGCCTTTCCGTCGCCGCGGAGTAGGTGAGTCACCCCCTCACCTAACCTCTCCCCCGATCGGGGAGAGGAACATGAATCTCAGACTCCTCTCCACCGTTAGGGGGAGAGGCTGGGTGAGGGGGCTGCGCACGCTCGGTCAATCAAGCAAGCGCTGCATGATCGTCCGCCGCCACGGCGGGTGGCCATGGCGGTTCTCCTGCATCGACTGCATGCGGAAGATGTGTGGCCAGTCTGCGCGGGGCATCTCCGCGAAGCCGCGTCGCGCATAGTACGGGGCGTTCCACGGGACATCGCGATAGGTCGACAGATAAAGCGTGCGATGGCACAGGCCGCGGGCGGCTGTCGCGGTTTGTTCGATCAATGCAGTGCCGAAGCCGTACCCCTGCCAGCGTTGGAGCACCGAGAGCTGGTCGAGCCACGCGGTACCGCCCGGAAACTTCATCAGCGCGAAGCCGACGGGCTGGTTGAGCGGTGAGACCGCAACCCACAGCCTCTCCTCGCGCCGGCCGGTCTCCAGCGAGGCGAGGCTGGCGGGCGGCATGTCGACGACGCGGCCGAGGCCGGCGCGGCGATAGCGAAGGTCGGCCTCGTTTTCGATCTGCGGCAGCAGCTTGATTTCGTGTGGATACGGACGGCGAATCATGATGCCCGATTGGGTAGGCTGTAGCGGAGACCGGAGGAAGCACCCATGACCATCGACATCGAACCGCTCAAGAAGGAACTCGGCCGCAGGATCGAGGACGAGGACGTCGTCACCCAGGCGCCGCTCAAGGCGATGATCGCCACCTTCGATCGCGACGACAAGGTTCCGGCGGAGGGCGAGGCGATCGCGCCGGGCTGGCATCTCTGCTTCCTGCATTCCTATGCCCGCCGCAACGTGCTGGCCGAGGACGGGCTGCCGACCGAAGGCGGCGTGCTGCCGAAGATCCCGCTGCCGCGCCGCATGTATGCCGGCTCGACCTTCACCTTCGACGGCGAGATCCGCGTCGGCGACAAACTCCGCCGCGAGACCGAGTTCTCCGATGTGCAACTGCGCGGCGGCGCCACCGGCAGCCTGATCGTCACGAGTCAGACGCGGCGCATCTACACGCCGCGCGGCCTCGCCGTCACCGAGGTCGCGAACACGGTGTTCCGTGAAGAGGTCAAGGCCGGTGAGAAGAGCGGCGTGCCGGTGCGCGAGGCGGCCCCCTCCGACGTGCCGTGGCGACGCACCATCACGGTCGATCCGGTGATGCTGTTCCGCTACTCCGCCATCACCTTCAATCCGCACCGCATCCATTACGACCGGACCTACTGCATCGAGACCGAGGGCTATCCCGGCCTGGTCGTGCACGGGCCCTTTGCCCAGCAGTGCCTGTTCGACCTGCTGCGCGATTCCAACCCGAGCCGGCCGATCAAGACCTTCGCCATCCGCGCCCGCGCGCCGCTGTTCGACACCGCGCCGTTCGACGCGATCGGCCGGCCGACCGCGGACGGGAAAGGCGCCGAACTCTGGACAGTGACGCCCAAAGGCACGATCGCGGCGCAGGCCACGGCGACCTTCGCCTAGAGGCTGTCTGAACGGAATTGTGATCCAACTACCACCTCATGCTGAGGAGGCTGCGGAGCAGCCGCCTCGAAGCATGGGCTACGGATATCACGCTCGTTGCCCATCCTTCGAGACGCGCGCTACGCGCGCTCCTCAGGATGAGGTCTGTGGGGGCGGACCTTGAGTCAGAAAGACTCCGGGTTGCCGGTGCAGGCACCGCCCCTGCCGCGGTTCCTGATTCCGCGGCTGCCGTTCTTCTACGGCTGGGTGGTGCTGGGCTGCATCTGCCTCGCGGGCTTCGCGCGGCAGGGGCCGGCGGTTGCCGTGCTCTCGATCTTCGTCGTGCCGATGACCGAGGCGTTCGGCTGGTCGCGCACGGAAATGTCCGGCGCGGTGTCGTTGGGCGGCGTGCTGGCGGCCATCCTCTCGCCGGTGATCGGACCGTTCGTCGATCGCCGCGGCGCCCGCCTCGTGCTCTGCCTCGCGGTCGCCGGCACCGGCATCGCCTGCATGGCGCTGTCGCTCATCCAGTCGCTGCTGCTCTTCTATCTCTTGTTCTGCTTCGCGCGCATGATCTGGGCCGGGCCGTTCGATCTCGGCCTCTACGGCGCGCTCAACAACTGGTTCGTGGCGCGCCGTGGCATCGCGGCGTCGTTCGCGACGCTCGCCCAGATGGCGGGGCTGGTCGGGCTGCCGCTGATCGCGCAGTTCGCCATCGGCGGTGCCGACTGGCGGGCCGGCTGGATCGCGGTCGGTGCCACCGTGCTCCTCGTCGGCTTCGTCCCGTGCTGGCTGCTGCTGGTGCGGCGGCCCGAGGATGTCGGCCTGCAGCCCGACCGGCTGGCCGACGGCAAGGCGCCGCCGCTGGTCGAGCCGCGCTGGAGCCGGGCGCAGGCCATGCGGACCCCCGCCTTCTGGCTGCTCTCGCTCTACACGGTCCTGCTGTTTCCCGTGCAGGCCGGCGTCAGCCTGCACAACGCGCCGCACCTGATCGAGCGCGGCCTGTCGCCCGTGGCGGCGGCCTCCGTCATCGCCTTCGTCGCGATGCTCTCCGGCGCGTCGAGCTTTGGCATCGGCTTGCTGCCGCGCCGCTGGCCGGTGCGCTACCTGATGGCGCTGTGCGCGGCGTGCATGGCGCTCGGCAGCTACGGGCTGATCTTCGTCTCCGGGGTCGAGACCGCGATGGCCGCGGCCGGCCTGTTCGGCATCGGCATCGGCGGCATCATGCTGCTGCTGCCCGTGGCCTGGGCCGACTATTTCGGTCGCGAGAGCTATGGCGCCATTCGCGGCGTGGCGCTGTCGCTGCAGGTCACGGCACAGGCCGCCGGGCCGCTGGCCTCCGGCATGCTGCGCGACTGGAGCGGCACCTACACCGACTCGCTGCTGCTGTTCGGCACGCTGGCGACGCTCGCGGTGGTCGCGGCGCTGGCGGCGCGAAGGCCGCACCCAACAATGACCTCACCCTGAGGGCGAACGCAGTGAGCGTCTCGAAGGGTGGGCACGAGCACCCCCGTCGTTGCCCATCCTTCGAGACGGCGCGCTGCGCGCACCTCCTCAGGATGAGGTAGGGCGAGTGAACTCCAAGCGAAGCGTCTAATCGTTCGCCGCGCCGTAGCGCAGGGGGCGGAAGAAGGCGCGGATGTCTTCGACCAGCAGGTCCGGCTCCTCGAGCGCCGCGAAGTGGCCGCCGCTCGGCATGACCGTATGACGGCGGAGATTGAAAGCGCGCTCGATCCATTCCTTGGGCGGGGCCGGCGCGAGGTCGGCGGGGAAGGCGGCGAAGCCGGTCGGCGTTTCGACCTTCGCGCCGGCGGGCAGTGCGCGGGGCTTTTGCTCGGCGGCGCCGCGATAGAGCCAGGTCGCGGTGCCCGCCGTGCCGGTCAGCCAGTAGACCATGATGTTGTCGAGCAGCGTGTCCATCGAGAAGCGCCTGAGCGGATCGCCGCCGCAGTCGCTCCACGCCTGGAACTTCTCGACGATCCACGACGCGAGCCCGACGGGAGAATCGGCCAGCGCCACGCCCAGCGTCTGCGGCCGGGTCGCCTGGATGCGCTGGTAGGCGGTCTTGTCGTCGAGCGCGCTGCCCATCTGCGCAAGCCAGGCCCGCTCGTCGGCGCTCAGGGTGGCCGTCGCGAGATCGATGCCCGGTCGCAGTCCCATCATGTTGAGATGCAGGCCGAGCACGCCCTGCTCGTCCTTCAGCGGATGATCGAAAGCGAGCCAGGACGAGACGACGGCACCCCAGTCGCCGCCCTGCACGCCGTAGGGGCGTTGGTAGTTCAGCTTTTCGGTAACGAGCCTGTGCCAAAGGCCGGCGATGGCGCGCGGGCCGATCGGGCCCATCGTGTCGTCCTCGCGGATCGGCGGGCCGGAGAAGCCATAGCCCGGCAGCGACGGCACGATCACGTCGAACGCATCGAGCGGATCACCGCCATGCTCCTCGGGATGGGCGAGCACGTCGATGAGGTCGAGGAACTCGACGATCGATCCCGGCCAGCCATGCGTCAGCACCAGAGGCAGCGGCCGCGGCGCGTCCTCGACCTCGGTGCCGGGCTCGCGGATGAAATGGAGGCGCTGTGGGCCGATATCGACCAGATAGTTGGGCCACTGGTTGATGGCCTCCTGGCAGCGCTGCCAGTCGTAGCCGTGGCGCCAGTAGTCTACCAGCTCGCCCAGGAAGGCGGGGTCGGTGCCGGACGCCCAGGAGCCGGCGTCGGCAATCGCCACCGGCGGGCGCCAGCGGCGCAGGCGCTCGTCGAGATCGATCAGCGCCCGCTCGGGAATGTCGACCTTGAAGGGTTCGGGAGTGTCGTAGCGCGTCTCGGCCATGGCGACACGCGTAGCGCGGAACTCACCCTTCCAGCAAATCCGCCTTCAGCCGTTCGCGGGCCGCGGCATCGATCCCGAGCGCCTTCTCGGCAAAGACTTCGGGGGAGCCGAAGTCGCCACGGACGACCTCGAAGGCGGCTTCGAGGTAGGGCGTGCGCGCTTCGATGATGGCGGCGCGGGTGTCGATGTCGAGTTCGGGATAGCGGCCGATATGGCCGGTCCACAGTTCGTTGGTGCGGAGATAGTCCTCCAGCACGGTTTCCCAGGGCACCCCGAGCAGGGAGAGAAGCAGGGCCGAGGCGAAGCCGGTGCGGTCCTTGCCGGCGGTGCAGTGGAACACCAGCGGGCGATGTTCGCCGTCGCTCAGGGTCGAGAACAGCGTCCGGAAGCCCGGGGCACAGCGGCGCGGGTAGTCACGGTAATGATCCGTGAGGAACCCCATCATGATGTGCGGGTTGGCCGTTCCGTCGGCCACGGCGCCGCGGATCTTGTCGCCGACGCCGGGTTCGATGTGCGCGCCGACGATGCGGCAGGCGAGGCCCTCGATCAGGTGCGGCGTCTCGGCCGCTTCGCTGACGCCGCGCAGGTCGACGATGGTTCGGACGCCGAGGCGCCCGAGGGCGCCGCGGTCCTCTTCGGTCAGGCCGCCGAGATGGGCCGAGCGGAACACTGCGTTGCGCCGCACGGTGCGGCCGTCCTCGGTCCTGTAGCCACCGAGGTCGCGGAAGTTGGAGCCGCCCTGAAGGGTCAGGACGAAGGGGAGGCTGGTGTCAGGCATGGTCCTTTTCTACCACGCCCGGCCTCCACGCATCATGTCGTTTGCGCGTCAGAATTTTTGCGCGAGCGTCACGAAGAAGGCCCGGCGCATTCCGTACTGCGGGGCGCCGACGCCCACGCCCTCGCCGGTGCGCAGTTCATAGACGTTGTCGGTGACGTTGATCGCGTCGAGGCGGATCTGGGTGCCCTTGCTGCCATTGATCGGAACCTTCTGCGTCACCGACAGGTTGAGCGTGGCATAGGCCGGCAGCGAGGTATCGTTGGGCGTCACGACGCTGGTGCGCAGGCCGCTGCCGAACAGCACATCCGCCGACACGCGGGTGGCATGGTCGCTTCCCTGGTTGAAGACGTAGGCGGCACCGGCCGAGCCGGTCCAGCCCTGGTCGTGGTCGGCGGCGATCCAATAGCTGCCGATATAGGACAGATCCTCGGGCGAGAAATTGTACTGGGCCGAGTTGATTCGCGTGGCGCTGACCTTGGACCAGGCGAGATTGCCGTAGACGGACCACGGACCCTGGTCGTAGTTGGCGTAGAGCTCGAAACCCTTCACCTGCGCGTTCGCATAGTTGAAGGATGCGAGTTGGATCGGCGCGCCGAACTGGCCCTTGTCGAGATAGTTCTCCGCGAATTTGTAGTAGCCGGCGAAGCCGAGGGTCAGGCCCTCGACCGGCTTCACCGTCAGGCCGACGTCGAAGTAGTCGGATCGTTCGGCCCTGACCGGATCGTTGATGAAATTCTCGGGCTCGGCCGTCGTGCCCGTCCGGACGGCGAGTGAGGCGAAGCCGACCTGGTTGAGCGGCGCCGGAACGAAGTAGCGCGAGTAGCCGGCCCGCAGGCTGATCTGCGGTGTCGGCTCCCAGACGACGTTGATGCGCGGGCTGACCTGGTTCTCCGAAATCTGTCCCGAGATGGCGTCGAAGCGCGCACCGAAGTTCACCGTGACGGTCGGGGTGATCCTCCATTCATCCTGCAGGTAGACGCTGTAGGTCCAGCCGATGAGACTGGAGCCGTCGCTGAACCCGACCGGACGATCGCCGGGAATCAGCTCGCCGGGATTGAGGGGGTCGGGGACGAGTCCCAGCGCGTTGTTCTGGCTGAAGCTCGAGACCTGCTCGCGCTGGACGAGGAAGCCGCCGCGCAGTGTGTGGCTGGACGCGACCTTCCAGCTCGCGTCGGCCTGGACGCCGAACGCGAAGCTCGAGCGCTGCGACCAGGGCGCGACGCCGTTGTAGAGCAGGTCGCCGAGCGCGTCGGGCTGGTAGGAGAGCTTGGAATAGCGGGCGAAGCCCGAGAGCTGCATGTTGAAGTTCTGGTAGCTCTTCTGCAGCGAGGCGATGCCGAAATACGTATCCTCCCACTGGCGCTGGTCGAGCACCGCGCTGTTCCAGTCGGTGATGCCGTTGACCGGGAAGGCGGGGGTCTCGCCCGGCACGTTGGGGATCTGATAGCGCGCGCTGGCACCGCCGGCGATGAAGCTGAGGCGCGTATTCTCGTCGGCCAGGGCGCTCAGTTTGGTCAGCGCGTACCATTGCGCGGTGGAGTCGTGCAGCGGGGCGGTGCTGGGCGTCGGATTTTCGATGCCGATGTTGTTGCTGACATACTGGCCGACGGCGAAATAGTCGAAGTTGCCGGAACGGCCGCCATATTCCAGCGCCGGCTGCACCCAGTTGTAGGATCCGACCATCGCCGAGGCCTCGCCGCCCGGATTGGTCGTGCCGGACTTCACCGTGATGTCGACCACACCGGCGGTGCGCAGGCCGTACTGGGCCGGCAGGGCGCCGGTGATCAGCGAGAGCTGGTCGGCGAAGCGCGGCGAGAGGATGCTGCTGAACAGCGCCAAGCCCTCGGGCAGCTGCACCCCGTCCAGGCGATACTGCAGGCTGCCATGGTCGCCGCGCACGTGGATCTGGCCGAAGCCGTCCTGCACGACGCCGGGGGCGCGCAGCAGGACCTGGTTGAGGGTGGCGTTCTCGCCCAGCGGCGTGTTGCTGATCGCCGTCTTGCTGAAATCGTAGCGCGTGGCGCCGAGGCTCGGCTGGATTTCGCTGCGCTCCCGGTCGAGCCGCTTGCCGACCACTTCGATCGCCAGCCCATCCGAGGGCGCCTGCTGAGGCTGGGCCTCGGGCGCCGTCTGCGCCAGGACCGGGTGGGCCGCGGAAAGACCCGCTGCGAGGGCCAATGCCGATACGCCGATCCGCTGCATCCGGGTCTCCATCTGATTACGCCACAAAAAACGTTATATTATTGCTTGTTACAGTATAACGTTTTTGTGCGTCAATCGATATGGTTCGGCGGGGAGGCGGTGTATTCAGGTCGCATGAGTCCTGAAGTGCGCACCGGCCGGCGGAGCCCGTCGTCTCAATCCGTTGTCGTCCTTTGCTGCGCGCTGGTCGTTTCGATCGTGCTGGCCTACACGGCCGTCAATGCCGTGGTCAGGCCGGTCATCTGGTCCGACAGCGGTTGGGGCCTCCTCAGCTGGGACCTGCGCCACGGCCTGCCGTGGAACCACTGGGCGTCGCCCGATCCGCAGGACATCGGGCGGGACATCTCCACCTTCATGTCGACCTGGTCGCCGGGCCAGCATGTCGTTCCGGGAGTCCTGGAAGGGCTGGGCCTGAGCCTGGGACACGCCGTGATCGCCACCGATGCGATCTTCTCGGTGATCGGCCTCGTCGGATGGTTCGTGCTCTACCGCGCCTTCGGCTTCCCGCCGCATGTCGCCGCCATCGCGCTCGCGCTGATCGCCTGCAGCCGCGGCTTCGCCTTTCCGTTCGTGATCTTCATCGGCGGCGAGGTCCTCCTGTTCGGCATCGCGCCGTGGTTCCTGTGGCTCGTCTGGAGGCTGCGAGAGCTGCGCTGGTTCTCGGTGCCGGCGCTCGTGGTCGGCACGGCGCTGATGTTCTTCGCCAAGATCTCGGCCGTCATCCTGGCCTGTGCCGCGATCTCGGCGGCCGTGCTGTCGGGCCCGGTTCCGTGGCGAAACAGGATGGACACGGTGCGGCGGGGGCTGGTCGCCGGCATCACGATCGCCCTCATCGGCGTCGTCCTCTATTACGGCTGGCATTCGCGCGGCTGGACGGCGGCGTCGACGATGGCGGCGATCAAGTGGTCTTCCCTGATCCCCCACGCGATCTTCATCCTGAGCTGCGTGTGGGGCGCCGCCCTCTCGTTCGGCGAACTGGGGAACTTCGTCTTCCTGCATCCCGGTCGTGCCATCGTCGGATCGCAGCTGGAGGTGGGCTACCTTCTGGCGCTTCCCGCCGCGGTCACGCTGTACCTGGTGTGGCGGCAGCTCCACCGTAGCCATCCGCAATATCTGGTCTTCGCGGGTCTCACGACGCTGGCCTACGGGACGGTCTTTCTCGGTCTGTGGGTTCACGGTGCGACGATCGGCCAGGAAGAGCGCTATTTCAGGCCAGTGTCGCTGCTGCTGCTGGTCGGAGCGGTCCAGGCCTTCCTGACGGTGCCGAGCCGGCTCCTGCGGCTGGCCGGCATCCTCCTTGCGCTGGTCGGTACGATCTACGGGCTCGCGGGCCAGGCCCGGCACATCGTCGTCAATCTCGGCCATCCGCTGGGCGTGCGTGACTTCAGGCACTCGACGGCCGACGAGGCCGTGGTGAAGTTCATCCGCACCATCGACGTGCCGTCGCCCGACCGCGCCTCGACGCTGATCTTCGTGCCGTCTCCGGAGATCGGCCTCGAGGTCCGCCAGGTCCGCGTCATGGCCAACCATGCCGACTTCTGGGCGATCGAGGACATGCGCAACCTCAAGTTCCGCGGCCGGGTGCCGCGGCTCTATGTCATCGTCCAGAAGAGGCTGGTCGCCCAGGGCAAGGCGCAGGCCATGATGGATCAGTTCGTCGACTACAAGCCGTCCGAATGGAAGGAGACGCCGCTCGGCGACTTCGTCTGCTTCTCCGTCGTCGACTGACGCGGGCGCGCAGCCTCGCTAGGGCTTGCAGGGCCAGGTCTGTTCCAGGGCCTCGCCGGCCAGATCGATGAAGTTCTCGTGCAGGCGCGCCGGATTGTTGTTGATGTAGGTGACGACCCCGCGCACCAGCAGCCTCCGTGTCGAGATGGCGGGCAGGCAGATGTTCGGCTTGGTCGCCTGCAGCGTGTCGATGATGCCGGCGCAGACCCCTGCGACCAGCAGCTTCGAGGTCGGGATCGGGTCGAGGAGGAACGCCTCGCAGCCCAGCATGATGTAGTTGGCCGAGTTCGTGTCCTGCTGCGCTCGCGCCCCGGGAGAAATCAGGGGGGCGGCGAGGGCGAGGGTCAATGTGACAGCCAAGTGACGAGCCCGCTTCATCCGTCCATCTCTTCCGTTTCCTTGGGATGATAGCGCGCAACGCAGGCCTGCGAACAGGCTTTGGCCGGTTGCACGTTGCCCGTGATAGGCTCGGTCCACGGGGACGAAGGCTTGCTGGAGACGCGAACGATGCCGCTGCGCTGGGAAATCTTTCATTCCGAGAAACTCATCCATGTCGTCGCCGAGGGCGAGGTCACGCTGAAGGAGATGGAGGAGCATTTCGACGCCCTCGTCGTGGCCAATGCGCTCGCCTATTCGAAGCTGTTCGATGCGACCCGTCTCAAGCCGGTCTACGACGACGCCGACGTGATGGCGATGGGCGCGCGGTTGAGCGCCTATACGTCCCACTTCCCGAGCGGTCCGTTGGCCGTCGTCGGCCACGACGAGTCGGTCGTCCTGGCGTTCAAGCGCTTCGTCAACATTTCGCCGTCGAAGCGACCGGCAGCCTTGTTCAGGACGGAGAAGAAGGCCCGCGCCTGGCTCGCGACGCAAGCCGGCGCCTGACATGTCCCAGACGTCCGAAACGATCGGCGCGGTCGCCGTCGCACAGATCGGTTGCGGTGCCACTTCGCTCGCCGCTATCCTTGGACGGTGTTCTTGGAAGGGTTGCTTACAATGAAAAGCTCGATCTTCACGGCGGCGCTGCTCGTCGTTCTTCCCGTCGCGGCCCATGCGGACCAGGCTGCGGGGAGCGCCTGCGCGGCCAACCTGTCGCCGACCGGCCAGATGCTCTACAACAAGACCGCCCCGACGATCACGCCGAAGAGCGACATCAAGGACGCGCTTACCGCGCAGGCCCGTCCGCTGGTCATGAACGGCACGCTGTCCCGCGACGCCGCACGCACGGCCGCCGAAGCGGCCGGGGAATGCCTCAAGCTTCTGAAGTAGGCCGGAGTCAGGAATCAGCGGCGCATTGCCACCAGACTGCCTGCGCCAGTGCGGTCATCCGCCGCTTCTCGCACGGGCCGGAATTGTAGCGCGTGAGAAGGTCGTCGAGATCTCCTGCCGCACGAATCCCCGAGACATTCATCAGGTACCGAAGCTCCCGCCGCTTTCGACGGTCCAGGGGTTCCTTCAAGCTGAGCTTCGATACCTTGAGCGTCAGGAGGTAGTCCCATTCCGGCACGAACACGCGCAGCCTTTGAAATGGCGCCGCCGGAACCCGCAGTATCAGAAGGTGGTGCGAAGGCGATTCCACCCGGCGGTTGAGATGCTTTCGCACGCGATCCGTCATCCAGGTAGACGGCCAACCGTGCTTGCCGGCCAGCTGCGCCACCGCATGATCGACCTGCAGCTGTCCCTCCACCGCCACGGCATCGATCGTCGTCACCGTGGCGTAGAGATCCGTCGCCAGCAGGAGACAGGCAGGACCATACAGCGCCAGATCCACCGTCGTGTCCTGCACGCCCACCAACCCCGCCAGTTCGGTCAGGGTCTCGACGAGAGCCTCGCGCGTGAAGCTCGGCGCTTCTGTCATTGCCGCCTCTCCTCGCAAGGCCTTCAGGGGACCTGTTGCACCGACGCGAGGGCCGCCTCGAAGTTCTCGGCAAACCGCAGGGAAGGCTGACTGCCGTCGAACCCCATGGAAGTCAGCACGGTGCGCAACGATGGCTGAACACCCGCGGCGATGACCACGGTGCCGTGCGCCTGGCATCTCTTGACGAAGTCCCCAAGCGCGGCCACGCCGGTCGCATCGATCATGGGAACCTCGCGCATGCGAAGGATGAACACCCGTGGCGGCGTCCCGATGCTGTCGAGCACGTCGGCCAGCCGACCCGCAGAACCGAAGAACAGCGGTCCGCGGAGTTGAAACACCTCCACGCCCTTCGGGAGATCGGCCCGTTGCGTGTAGCTCGTGCGGGGCCGGGCGAAGTCGTCGACGTCCTCCTCGATGATCTGGACGCCCTGCTGAACCGAAACGACTTCGGCCATGCGATGCATGAACAGGATCGCGGCGAGGACGACGCCGACCTCGATGGCAACCGTCAGGTCAACCATCACGGTCAGGCCGAAGGTGAGGATCAGAACCACGCGGTCGCCCAGCGGGGCGCGCATCAGGTGGCGGAACTTGTGCACCTCGCTCATGTTCCAGGCCACGATCACCAGCACGGCGCCGAGACTGGCCAGCGGCACGAACACGGCGAGAGGCGCGAGCACGAGCATGAACAGGAGCACAAAGGCGGCGTGCAGCATGCCTGCCACGGGCGACCGCGCGCCTGACCTGATATTGGTTGCCGTCCGCGCGATCGCGCCGGTCGCGGGCATTCCCCCGAACATCGCCGAAGCGGCGTTGGCGATTCCCTGCGCGACCAGCTCGCAGTTCGACCGATGCCGCCGGCCTGTCATGCCGTCGGCGACGACCGCGGACAGCAGGCTTTCGACACCGGCGAGGAAGGCAATCGTGAAGGCCGACGGGGCGAGCTCGGCCAACCTCGCAAGCGTAATCGACGGTATGACCGGAGACGGCAGCGTGTCTGGAATGCCGCCGAACTTCGATCCGATGGTCTCGATCGGCAAATGGAGCAGATAGACGGCGATCGACGCCCCGACGACGGCGATCAGGAACCCGGGGAGCCTGGGAGCGAAGCGCCTCAGGCCGATGATGACCGCCAGGGCGACCCCCGCCACGGCAACGGCTGAGAGATTCAGCGTGTCGCGGGCGGACCAGAACGCCGCCCATTTCTCGATGAACTCCGCGGGGACCTTCTCGATGGAAAGGCCCAGCAGATCCTTCACCTGGCTGGAGAAGATGATCACCGCGATGCCGGCGGTGAAACCCGTGACCACCGGCTCGGGGATGTATTTGATCCAGGTTCCCAGCCGGGCGAAGCCGCTGACCATCAGGATCAATCCGGCCATCAATGTCGCCAGAACGAGCCCGTCGTAGCCGTGCTGCTGGATGACGTTGAAGACGACCACGACGAACGCTCCGGTCGGGCCTCCGATCTGGAAGCGACTGCCGCCCAGCGCCGAGATCAGGAACCCCGCGATCACGGCTGTCAGCAGTCCCTTGTCCGGCGTCGTCCCGGAGGCAATGGCGAGGGCCATGGCGAGCGGCAACGCCACGATGGCAACGGTGAGGCCCGCGATCGCATCGCTGCGCAGATCGGAGATCCCGTATCCTTCGCGCAATACGGTAACCAGCTTCGGAACGAACAGGTGCCAAAGCGGGGCGCGGGCTGGTCGACCGTTCTCAGGCATTGCGAGGCCTTCCGTTTCCCCGCGTGTCCATGGACCTCTTCTTGGGGGGCGCATTCGCGACACTGTCTCGCGACTTGTAGGTTCCTGCGCCCGGAGCCTTCAATCGAACGCCCCGTCCGCCGATCGCACTCGTGGCGGCGTCGTTGATGAGTTCGATCCCGTGCCGTTCGAGCGCATCGATGACTTTGACGAGGCTCTCGACGACACCGCGGACGAGGTTCTCGCTCGCTTCCATGCGCTGGATGGTCTGCACCGAAACCCCCGCCGCTTCCGCCAGGGTCTTCTGGTCCATGCCGATCAGCGCCCGGGCGGCGCGCAATTGGCCCGCGGAGATCATGCGCAGCTCCATTCCATTCGAAATCCACGACGCGTCTCAATAGGGTAATACTCATATTTAAAATACAAACAAGCATGTTCCAGATTTGATATTGCATGTCATTGTCTCACCATGGATGGTGTCGGTATGGAGTGCTGTTGACCCTGATTCGAGGAAGACGGGGCGCGCGTCGCCTTCCGGCTGGTGCAGGATCACCCGCCGCTTTCGGCCTTGTGCCTTCCGGGCGCAGGGCGGCATTGCCGGCCGGAACGAGATCAGCGCCGCAGCACGTTCTCCGACGTAGCGGTCAAGGCCGCAAAGCCGTCAAAGAGACTCGCATGATCGCTATCGCAAAACTCGAAAGTGAATTCGGCGACATCGAAGTTCTGGAATACCGTGCCAGGGAACTGTTCTTCTATGTCCAGGGAGGCTGTTTTCAAACCGAGACGGATCGCGACGGCATAAGCCTGGCTCCCTACATCCACGCCATCTACAGCCTGCTCAGGCAGGCGGGAGCGCGGGACGTCCTGATGATCGGATGCGGCGGCGGCAGCCTCGGCACGATGCTCGCCAAGGCCGGCGTCCAGGTGACGATCGTCGACAAGAACCGGGCTTCGTTCGAGATAGCCCGCAGCTATTTTCGGCTTCCTGATTCCATCGACTGCCACGTCGCGGACGGCAAGGAATTCCTCCTCGGCACGACACATTCCTACGATGCAATTGTTCTGGATGCCTACGATGGCGACAGCATCCCGCTGCACCTGCGGACTCGGGAATTCTTCCGGCTGGTTCGATCTCGCCTGGATCAGCCCCATGGGTGTCTGATCGCGAACGTCCATGCCTTGCACGATCTTGACGGCGCGCCTGACCGGTATGCGGCGTTCGCGAAGTCGGCCTTCGGCGACGTGCGCCTGCTCGATGCTCAGGGTGTCGTCGGACGCAATGCGTTGATCGTTGCTGGCAACGTCAAGGACCTGCGGAACCCGACGCTTCTCATGCCGCCGCTGTTGGACCGCGAAGAGATTGCAGCAGGTCTCGGCAGGATGGCCTTCAGGCCCTGGCATTCGGAGTGGCCGAGCGCCCGCGCGGAATCGCGCGGAAGCTTCTAGCGGCTGCCTTCAGGTCCGCGTTCGCTTCGGAAAATTCCAATCACCCCAGGAAGCTGCGGGGATATGAGGCCGCCTGGCCTCACACCCGCCCGTGGCAATGCTTGAACTTCTTCCCCGAGCCGCAGGGGCAGAGCGCGTTGCGTGAGACCTTCCCCCAGGTCGAGGGATCGTTGGGCTCGACCGGGCCCTTGGCCACGGGACGCGGGCGATGGAGCGTCGCCACGCCGCCGCCGTCCGGGTCGGCCGGATCGTAGGCCGGGTCGTCGCTCATCGCCGCGGCGAGGGCCGGGTCCTCGTGCACTTCGTGCACGTTGGACGGCATGTCGGGCATGGGCGGCGGCTCCATGCGGATCTGCAGGGTCGCCAGCAAGGTCACGACCTGCTCGCGCAGGTTGGTCAGCAGGTCGCTGAACAGGTTGAAGGCCTCGCGCTTGTACTCGTTCAGCGGATCCTTCTGGCCATAGGCGCGCAGGCCGATGCCCTGGCGCAGATGGTCGAGGTGCAGCAGATGGTCCTTCCAGTTCTGGTCGAATATCTGCATCAGCACGCTCTTCTCGACCTGGCGCCAGACGTCGGGTCCATACTGCGCGGCCTTCTGCGCGAACACGCGCTCGACGGCGTCGTCCAGGCGGCTCTTGATCTCCTCGTCGGCGATGCCTTCTTCCTTGGCCCACTCGTCGACCGGCAGGTCGAGGCCGAAGATGCGCTGCACCTCGTCCTTGAGTTCGCCGATCTTCCACTGCTCGGCGTAGACGCCCTCGGGGATGGTCCGCTTGACGAGCGTGTCGACCACGTCGCGGCGCATGCCGGCGACCGTATCGGACACGTCCTCGGTGCCCATCAGCTCGATGCGCTCCTTGTAGATCTCCTGGCGCTGGGCGTTCATCACGTCGTCGAAGCGCAGCAGGTTCTTGCGGATCTCGAAGTTGCGCGCCTCGACCTTGCCCTGAGCCGTTTCCAGCGCCTTGTTGAGCCAGCGATGGGTCAGCGCCTCGTCGTCGGCCATGCCCTTCTTCTGGACCCAGTCGAGAACCTTGTTGTTGCCGAAGATGCGCATCAGGTCGTCTTCCAGCGACAGGAAGAACCTCGACGCGCCGGGATCGCCCTGGCGGCCCGAACGGCCGCGCAGCTGGTTGTCGATGCGGCGCGACTCATGGCGCTCGGTGCCGACCACGAACAGGCCGCCCGCCTCGCGCACGATCGCCCGGTCGCGCTCGACGCCGGCGCGGATTTCCGCCTCGACCCGCGCGATCTCCGCGTTGCGCGCCGCCTCGTCGGGGAACCTGGCGGTAATCTCCGGGACGCTCTGCTGCACCAGCATCTCGACGTTGCCGCCGAGCTGGATGTCGGTGCCGCGGCCCGCCATGTTGGTGGCGATGGTGACGGCGCCCGGCCGGCCGGCCTGCGCGACGATCTGGGCTTCCTGGTCGTGGAAGCGGGCGTTCAGCACGTGGTGCGGGATGCCGGCCTTCTTCAGCGCCTCCGACAGTTCCTCCGACTTCTCGATCGACACGGTGCCGACCAGCATGGGCTGCTGGCGCGCCCGGCATTCGCCGATCAGCTTGACGATGGCGCGCGTCTTGTCGGCGAGCGTCCTGTAAATCTCGTCGTCGGCGTCCTTGCGGGCGACCGGCACGTTGGTCGGGATCTCGACGACCTCCAGCTTGTAGATCTCGGAGAACTCGGCCGCCTCGGTCAGCGCCGTGCCGGTCATGCCCGAGAGCTTCGGGTACATGCGGAACAGGTTCTGGAAGGTGATCGACGCCAGCGTCTGGTTCTCGCGCTGGATCTCGACATGTTCCTTGGCCTCGAGCGCCTGGTGCAGGCCCTCCGAGTAGCGCCGGCCCTGCATCATGCGGCCGGTGAACTCGTCGATGATGACGACCTGGCCGTCCTTCACGATGTAGTCGACGTCGCGGCTGAACAGCTTGTGGGCGCGCAGCGCCTGGGTGATGTGGTGCAGCACCGACACCATGGTCGGCGCGTACAGGCTGATCCCCTCGGCCAGCAGCCCGTCGGCCCGCAGGATGTCCTCAATCGCCTCGATGCCGGCGTCGGTCAGGACGACCGTGCGGTTCTTCTCGTCCTTCTCGTAGTGCTCGGGTTTCAGCTGCGGGATCACCGTGTCGGCGCGGCGGTAGAGCTCGGAGGAATCCTCGGCCGGGCCGGAGATGATGAGCGGCGTGCGCGCCTCGTCGATCAGGATCGAATCGACTTCGTCGACGATGGCATGGTTGAAGGGCCGCTGGACCATCGCATCCAGGCGATACTTCATGTTGTCGCGCAGGTAGTCGAAGCCGATCTCGTTGTTGGTGCCGTAGGTGACGTCGCAGGCATAGGCTGCCTTGCGCTGCTCGTCGTCGAGGTCGTGGACGATGATGCCGACGGTGAGTCCGAGGAAGGTGTAGACGCGGCCCATCCACTCCGCGTCGCGGCGGGCGAGATAGTCGTTCACGGTGACGACGTGCACGCCCTTGCCGGGCAACGCGTTGAGATAGACGGCGAGGGTGGCGACCAGCGTCTTGCCTTCGCCGGTCTTCATTTCGGCGATCTTGCCCTGGTGCAGGACCATGCCGCCCTTGAGCTGGACGTCGAAGTGGCGCTGACCCAGGGTCCGCTTGGCCGCCTCGCGGACCGTGGCAAAGGCTTCGGGCAGCAGGTCGTCGAGCGTTTCGCCCTTGGCGAGGCGTTCGCGGAACTCGACGGTCTTGCCCCTCAGCTGCTCGTCCGACAGCTTGACCATCTCCGGCTCAAGGGCATTGATTTTCGCCACCGGCTTGTCGAAGCCTTTGACGATCCGGTCGTTGGCCGTCCCGAAGAGCGTCCGGGCAAGCGCGCCAAGCATGGAAAACCTCGATATTCTAATGACTTAGGCGGGCTCAGCGGCCCGCCCTTGCCATCAGAGATAGAGAGCGGCCGGTGGAGTGTCAACGCAGCGGACCATCGCAGGCGCGCTGAAAGACGGGCACCCAAACCTCATCGCCCCGACATGGACGCGGTACTCACGAAAAAGTGCCGCAATTCAAGGCCATCAGGCCCTTCATCGGGGAGGCGGCGCTTGCTTGGTCCAATGGGGCCTGTGTAAACGGTTTGCGCCTTTCGCAATGAATGAATCTGCTGGAGTCCGCCATGAGTCTTGACCTGCGTTCCCTGCGCCTCGCCCTCCTGAGTGGCGCGGTCGCCCTCATCGCGGGTCCCGTCCAGGCCCAGACCCAGCCGGCCAAGCCCCCGGCCGCCCCGGCTGCCAAGCCGCCGGCCGCCGCCGCGCCGGCCACGGTCAAGGACCCGGTCGTCGCCATCGTGAACGGCCAGCAGGTCCGCCTGTCCGAACTCGAGATCGCCCAGCAGTCGCTGCCGCAGCAGTACCGTTCCATGCCGCTGCAGGCGGTGTTCCCGGCGTTGCTCGAGCGCATCATCGACAGCAAGCTGGTCGTTCAGGAAGGCAAGAAGACCAAGACCAACGAGGATCCCGCCTTCAAGAAGCGCATGGCCTTCGTCGAGGAGCAGGTGCTGCAGGACTTCTGGATCCAGCGCGAGATCTCCCGCCTGGTCACCCTTGAGAAGATCCAGGCGAAGTATCAGGAGCGCCTGAAGTCGATGCCGCCGGAAGAAGAGGTGCATGCGCGCCACATCCTGGTCGCCACCGAGGACGAGGCGAAGGCCATCATCGCCGAGCTGAAGAAAGGCGCGGCCTTCGACAAGATCGCTAAGGAGAAGTCGACCGACAAGGCGTCCGGCGCCGAGGGCGGCGATCTCGGCTGGTTCAAGAAGTCCGACATGGTGAAGGAATTCGCCGACGCCGCCTTCGACCTCAAGAAGGGACAGACCTCGGAGACGCCGACCAAGACCCAGTTCGGCTACCATGTCATCAAGATCGACGATCGCCGCACGGCGCCGCCGCCGGCGCTGGAGGAGCTCTCCGACCAGATCCGCGAGGAACTGGCGCGCGAGGCCGTGACGGCCCAGCTCGACAAGATCCGTGCCGGATCCAAGATCGAGAAGTTCAACATGGACGGCACCAAGGTGGAGGCGGCCCCGGCGGCGCCGGCAGCTCCCGCCGCGACGCCGGCAAAGCCCGCGACCCCGGCTCAGCCGCCGAAGTAGAACCAGGGCTCAACTAAAACTCACGTTTTAGGGTCTTTCTGGTGTAGTCTCCGCCGCTGGCCGGCCGCTTTCCGCGGTCGCGCCCGAGGGGAGACACATGTCCGCTAAGCACGCCACATCGCCGCTCGCGCCCAAGACGACGCCGACGCTGCCCCGCATCGCAGGCGTAAAGCTCGGTGTCGCGCGTTCCGGCGTGCGCTACACGGATCGCGACGACGTCCTGCTGGCCGTGGTGCCGGCCGGGGCGACCATCGCGGGCGTCCTGACCAAGTCCAAGACCTGCTCGGCGCCCGTCGACTGGTGCCGCAAGAACCTGGCCCGCGGCAAGGTCCGCGCGATCGTGGTCAATGCCGGCAACGCCAATGCCTTTACCGGCAAGCTCGGCGACAAGGCGGTCGAGGAATCGACCCGCGCCATCGCCCAGGCGCTGGGCTGCCCGCGCAACGAGGTCTTCATGGCCTCGACCGGCGTGATCGGCCAGCCGCTCGAGTGGGAGAAGATCGCGGCCGTCGTGCCGACCCTGATCAAGTCGGGCAAGGAAGACGCCTGGTCGGCCGCCGCGGCCGCCATCATGACTACCGACACTTTCCCCAAGCTCGCCACGCGTCAGGCCAAGATCGGCGAGCGCACGGTGACCGTGAATGCCTTCCTCAAGGGCTCGGGCATGATCGCGCCGGATATGGCCACCATGCTGGGGTTCGCCTTCACCGACGCCAAGATTCCGGGCCCGGTCCTGCAGAAGCTTCTGTCGGATGCAGCCGACAAGTCCCTCAACTGCGTCACCGTCGACGGCGACACCTCGACCAGCGACACGTTCCTGATGGTCGCCACCGGAGCGGCGCGCCACGCGCCGATCGAGGAGGCCGACGACCCCGTTCTGGTCGACTTCAAGCGCGCCCTCGACGAGGTGATGATCGAGCTGGCGCAGCTGCTCGCGCGCGACGGCGAGGGCGCCACCAAGTTCGTGACCATCAACGTGGGCGGCGCTTCGTCGAACGGCGCCGCGCGCAAGATCGGCCTGGCGGTCGCCAACTCGCCGCTGGTCAAGACGGCGATCGCCGGCGAGGACGCCAACTGGGGCCGCATCGTCATGGCGGTCGGCAAGTCGGGCGAGCGAGCGGACCGCGACAAGCTGCGCATCTCGATCGGTGGCGTGCGCATCACCGACCAGGGCCAGGTCGTGCCGAACTACGACGAGGCGCCGGTCGCCCAGCACATCAAGGGCTCCGACGTGGTGATCGATATCGACCTCGGCATCGGCCGCGGCCGGGCCACCGTCTGGACCTGCGATCTCACGCACGGCTACATCGACATCAACGGCAGTTACCGCTCCTGATGGCGGGCTTCGACGACGAGTGTCCGGGCGGGCCGCCGCCGCTCGGCGAGCGGCCGCTCGTTCTGGTGGCGGCCGTCGCCCTGGTCGATGTCGACAGCCGCGTCCTCATTGCCCAGCGCCCGGCCGGCAAGTCGATGGCCGGGCTCTGGGAATTTCCCGGCGGCAAGGTCGAGCCCGGCGAGACGCCGGAGCAGGCGCTGGTGCGTGAACTGCACGAGGAGCTGGGTATCGAGACGGCGACGAGTTGCCTGGCGCCCATCGCCTTCGCCAGCCATGGCTACGAGAAGTTCCACCTGCTGATGCCCGTCTTCGCCTGCCGCAAGTGGAACGGCACGCCGCAGGCGCGCGAGGGTCAGGCCCTGAAATGGGTCGCGCCCATGGAACTCACGAAATATCCGATGCCGCCCGCCGACCTGCCGCTGGTCGGCCTGCTGCGGGATCTGCTCTGAGCTTTCGTGTTGCTCTACCCCGCCAGGGCAGGCCTATCGCATATGAATTTATCCGTCGTCTCGACCGGAGCGCCGGGGAGAGGAGTGTGAAGGTCAGCGCTGCTCGAGCGCCCGCAGCGGCGTGCCCTCGCGCCAGCCCAGCAGGTCACGGAAGATCAGCGCCTGCGCGGTCGCGGCCACCGCGGTGCCGGCATAGGAAACCAGGATGGCCGCGGTCCAGGTGATCACGGCCGCCGATTCGCCGGCGCCCAGCACGCCCCGCGCCAGGCTGAGCACGACCAAGGTTGCCATCGTGGTGGCGAGCGCGCTTGAAAAAAAGATCAGGAACAGCACGCCGATGATCGTCCAGGCATTGCCGCGGCTATGGGCCCATGAAAGCCGCGGCGTAAAGGGCTCGTCGACGGAGGTCGCGGCGAGCCCATAGCTGACGCGCAGCGCCAGTATGATCGATACGGTGAACCCCGCACCGATCGGTGCGGCCAGCGCCTGCCGGCGCGCGACCTCGGGATCGACGGCGGCGCCCGCGGCCAGCATCTCCGGATCGATCGAGCCCAGGGCCAATACGAAGGCGGCGAGCAGGACGAAGGTGAAGCCGCCGATCTTGATCAGGTAGAGCAGGAAGGCGGTCTCGCGCGGCGACCAGCCGAGCCCTGGCAGTCGGCCGACACGGCTGGGCCCGAGCAGCACGACCCGCTGCCAGGCCACCATGAACATCACCGTCGGAATCATGTCGGCGGCCTTCTCGATCAGCATCGGCATCAGCGAGTCGCGGCTCATCGTCGATCCCAGCAGCCGGATCATGAGCGAGGCGATCCACGGAATGGTCACGAGATGGAAGAACAGGCCGAAATTGGCAAAGACGAATCCGAAGCTCTGGGCCGCCAGGCCACCAAACGAGAGTTTCACCGCTGGCACTGTCTAGCTCCGTTCCACTTTTTCGCCGGCACTCAGTTCCCAAGTCCCCAGGGCGTCGGCCAGCCGCCGCGCGGCGCTGCCGGGCTTCAGCGCCTTGGGTTGCGAGGCATGCGGCGACCAGCCATGCAGGAACAGGACCTCGAAGCTCGCGGTCACCCGGCCGCCCGGCCGGGCGAACCGTTCGGCGTAGAGTTCGGCGGCGCGCAGCAGCACGGCGCGCCCGCTCATGCCGCGACGCCGGCCGACCACGAGGTTGCTCTCGCCCATGGCGCGGAGGTCGCGCATCAGCGCCAGGGCGCTCTCGTAATCGACCTCGATCGTCTCGCTGTCGGCCACCGGCAGGGCAAAGCCTGCCCGCTGCAGCAGGCCGGCGGCATCCCGCAGGTCGGCGAAGGGCGAGACGCGCGGGCTCAATCCGCCGTCGATCTCGCTTTCCGCGGCGGCCAGGGCCTGACGAAGCTGCCACAGGGTTGCGCCGCCCAGCAGGGCGCCGAGGAACAGCCCATCGGGCTTCAGGATGCGCGCGACCTGGATCAGGCTGCCGGGCAGGTCGTTCACCCAGTGCAGGTCCATCGCGCTCAGCACCAGGTCGAAGCGCCCGGCCGCGAAGGGCAGGAATTCCTCGTCGGCGACGACGGCCGGTCCGCGCGCCCGCGCCGCGAAGCCGCGGCCCAGATCGGCGCGCACCAGCTGTCCGACGATCGGGTGCCCGCCCAATGCGTTCGCTACCTCGTCGCCATGACAGCCGAGATCGAGGGCGAGGGGAAAGGTGCGGCGCACATCGGCCAGACGGTCGACCAGCCGTTCGGCGATCTCGCGCTTCAGGAAATCGTGACGCTCCCAGTCGCGGGCCGCACGCTCGCGGCGCTGGCGCAGGATGGCGCGGTCGAACACCAGCAGGGGATCGGGGCCATTCACGGAGAGTACCTCGTCACAGTGGCTATGTAGGGAAAAAGCACGGCGGCGGGTAGGGGAACGCCATCCTGTGGGCGCATTTGCCCGCCCCAATCCGTCCCATGTCGCCGGGGGGCATGAGCGGAGCCGTTTCAGGGCTGGGTCGGGCCGTGCTCGATGCCGTATTGCCGCCGCTCTGCCTCGGCTGCAACGAGATCGTCAGCGCGCCGGGATCGCTGTGCGCGAGCTGCTGGCAGGGGTTTTCCTTCATTTCCGCCCCGCATTGCGCCTGTTGCGGCACGCCGTTCGCGGAGGATCTGGGACCCGAGGCGCTCTGCGCCGGCTGCCTCGTCCGTCGCCCGCGCTACCATCGCGCCCGGGCCGCCCTGGTCTACGACGACCAGAGCCGCCGGCTCGTCCTGCCGTTCAAGCACGGGGACCGCACGGACATCGCACAGGCCTGCGGTGGCTGGATGGCGCGGGCGGGCGCCGATCTTCTCGCGTCCGCCGACCTCGTGGCGCCGGTGCCGCTTCATTGGCGGCGGTTGTTCATGCGGCGCTACAATCAGGCGCAGCTTCTGGCTCGTACCGTCGTGCGGACGGCGGCGCGCGGCCGGGATCTGCAGCTGGCGCCCGACCTGTTGCGCCGACACCGCTGGACCGGGTCGCAAGCCGGCCTCAGGGCGAAGGAACGGCGGCGCAACGTGCGCGAGGCCTTCGACGTCCGCCCGAAATGGCAGCCGCTCGTGGCCGGCAGGACCGTCCTTCTGGTCGACGACGTGCTGACGACCGGGGCAACGGTCGAGGCCTGCGCCCGCGCCCTGCAACGCGCCGGCGTCCCGAGGGTTGATGTCCTGACACTGGCGCGGGTCGTCCGGCCAGCGTTATAGTTTCCACAAAGAGGTTCACCCATGGCCAAGATCGAGATCTACACCACGCCGTTCTGCGGCTACTGCGCGCGGGCCAAGAGCCTGCTCGACAGCAAGGGCGCCGAGTACGAAGAGACCGACGTGATGATGGACGACAAGAAGCGCACCGAGATGCGCGCCCGCGCCAATCGCACGACGGTGCCGCAGATCTTCATCAACGGGCAGCATATCGGCGGCTCCGACGACCTCGCCGCCCTCGAACAGGCGGGCAGGCTCGACGCGCTGCTCGCGCAGCCGGGCTGAGGATTTCCATCATGACCGCGTTCAAGGCCGGCCTGATCCAGACCAACGTCAGCAACGACATGGCCGAGAACGTGGCTTCCCTGCGCGAGCAGGCGAAGCTCGCGCGCGACGCCGGCGCCGACTTCATCATGACGCCGGAGAATACCGGCCTGATCGGCGCCAATCGCACCGAGACGCTGGCCAAGGCGCAGACCGAGGACGAACACGCGATGCTGGCGGCCTGCCGTGCCGCGGCGCGCGACACCGGCGCGTGGTTCCTGCTGGGCTCGATCCATGTGCGCGTGCCGGGTGAGGAGCAGATCCGCAACCGCTCCTACCTGATCGATTCGTCGGGTGGCATCGTGGCGAGCTACGACAAGATCCACATGTTCGACGTCCAGCTCGCGGGCGGCGAGAGCTATCGCGAGTCCTCGACCTTCAGACCGGGCGACAGAGCGGTGTTGGCCGAGACGCCGTGGGGCGTGCTGGGCATGACGATCTGCTACGACCTGCGCTTCCCCTATCTCTATCGCGAGCTGGCGCATGCCGGCGCCACGCTGCTGTCGATCCCGTCCTCGTTCACCGTGCCGACCGGGCAGGCGCACTGGCACACGCTGATGCGCGCCCGCGCCATCGAGACCGGCTGCTTCGTCTTCGCGCCGGCCCAGGTCGGCACGCACAAGGGCTCGAACCGCAAGACCTACGGCCACTCGATCGCCGTCGCCCCGTGGGGCGAGGTACTGGCGGATGCCGGCGGCGAGAAGGCGGGCTTCGTCATCGCCGAGGTCGACATGGCGAAGATCGAGGAAGCGCGGAAGATGGTCCCGTCGCTGACCCACGACCGCAAGTACGCGGCGCCCGTGCTCCACAAGGCCGAGGTCGCGAAGGCGGCAGAATAATCCTCTGTCGTCCTGAGCGAACCGAAGGACCTGACATAGCGACCGAAGGACTCCGTTGCGGGCGTGAGAGTCTTCGCTGCCTCAGGATGACAGCTAAAACGCCTCGAACAGGTGCTCATACGTCGCGACGAGGCCTTCGGTGTCCAGATCGAGCCGCGCGATAAAACCATCAGACACGCCTTTGTCGACGTAGCGCCAGGCGCGCGGGCCGAGAGGCTCGTAGCGCTGGCGTGACGGCTGGCAGGTGAGGCACGGTGCGTCGATGAACAGCGCCAGCAGTTCGCCACCCGCACTGCCGAGTTGTTGGATCGCCAGGCTGTTGCAGAACGGCGTCGCCGACACGTCGACCTCGTGGCAGCCCGCGAGATCGGGCCGCGCCTCGCCATCAATCCGCCAATGCGTGTCGCCGCTACGTTCGATGAGGAGCGACATTTCGATTCCATCCGTTCGGTCGATGCGCAGCCTTCGGGTACGCCAAGAAGCATCGAGCTCCCAGCGATAGCGAAGACCGAAGCCCTCCGCGCCGGCATGGATCACCGTCGAGCGCACGTCGATGCCGGCCCGACTGCGCGACAGCGTCATGAGCTCGAGGCCAGGCTCGTCGACACGGCGCCACCGCCGCAGGATCCGATCGTTCTGCATGCGAAACTCTCGCCGCGCATCATGGGAGAATTGCGGCACGCCCGACTCGACCGCCCTCCCGAATCCCGCCACTCTCGCTCACCCTTCGAGGAGCACCCGATGTCCTCCCCCAGCCTGGTGATTCGCAATGGTACCATCGTCGATGGCTCGGGCGGCGATCCCTACGAGGCCGACCTTTCCATCGAGGGCGACCGGATCGCAGCCATCGGGAAGAACCTCCCCAGGGGCGAGGAGGAGATCGACGCGCGCGGCAGGCTCGTGACGCCGGGCTTCGTCGACGTGCACACCCATTACGATGCGCAGGTGACATGGAGCGAGCGGCTGTCGCCGTCGTCGTGGAACGGCGCCACCACGCTCGTGCTGGGCAATTGCGGCGTCGGCTTCGCGCCCTGCCACGAGGACCAGCATGCCATGCTGATCAACCTGATGGAGGGCGTGGAGGACATTCCCGAGGTCGTGCTGTCGGAGGGCCTGCCGTGGAACTGGCACTCCTTTCCGGATTTCCTCGATGCCATCGCGGCCCGTTCCTACGACGCCGACGTGGCGACGCAGGTGCCGCACGCGGCGCTGCGCGTCTATGTGATGGGCCAGCGCGGCGCCGACCGGGAGCCCGCGACCGAGCAGGATCGCCAGCGCATGGCCGAACTCACGGTCGAAGGCCTGCGCGCCGGCGCGCTGGGCTTCTCGACGTCGCGGACGCTCAATCACCGTTCGGCCGACGGCAAGCACATCCCGACGCTCCGCGCCGAGGAGGCGGAGCTCACGGCGATCGCCCGCGCGATGCGTACGGCCGATGCCGGCTGGCTGCAGATCGTGTCGGACTTCCAGGAGGGCGAGATCGGTCTGTTCCGGCGGCTGGCGAAGGAGTCCGCGAGGCCGGTGACGATCACGCTGTTGCAGTCCAATGTCCGCCCCGAAGGCTGGCGCGAGACGATGGCGGAGATCGACGAAGCCAATGCAGAGGGATTGCGGATCACCGCCCAGGTCCGCACGCGGCCGACCAGCGTGCTGCTGGGGCTGGAACTGTCGCAGACCCCGTTCACCGGCCGACCAAGCGCCGACCGGCTTGCGCGCCTGTCGTTCGCCGAACGGGTGGCGCTGTGGCGCGACTCCGCGTTTCGAGCGCGGGTGCTCGCCGAACGCGACCCCGGCAATTCGCAAAGGCGCATGGTGGATCGCTGGGATCGCATGTACCCGCTCGACGATCCGCCGGACTATGAACCGGCGCCGGAGCGCAGCATCGCCGCCATCGCGGCACGGCAGGGCCGCCCGCCCGCCGAGGTCGCCTACGACCTGATGCTCGAAAGAGACGGCAAGCAGATCGTCTATCTGCCGGTCACCAACTTCGCCGCCGGCAATCTCGACGTGGTGCGCGAGATGATCGACCGGCCCAACACGCTGCTGGGGCTGGGCGACGGTGGCGCCCATGTCGGCATCATGTGCGATGCGACGGCCACCAGCTATACGCTGACGCACTGGACGCGGGATCGCCGGCGCGGCTCGTTGTTTCCGGTGTCATGGGCCATCAGGCGTCTCACTGCCGACAATGCCGTGGAGGTCGGGTTGCGGGACCGCGGCTTGCTGAAGGTCGGACTGAAGGCCGACATCAACGTGATCGACTACGACAGGATGAAGCTGCGGCGGCCCGAAATCGTCTACGACCTGCCGGCGGGCGGCAAACGTCTCATCCAGCGGACCGACGGCTTCGACGCGACCATCGTGTCGGGCGCCGTCGTCTATCGGTACGGCGAGGCGACCGGCGCGCTGCCGGGCCGCCTGGTGCGCGGCGCGCGGGGCGCCTGAGCACGAGCTAGAGGAGGCGGGCGGCGATCCTCTGCACCATCGCCATCTTCGGTTGGCTGATCAGCCGCGCCTCGTAGGCCGTCACCGAGAAGCGCCCGCGCACGAGGTCGAGCAGCTCGCCGTCCTTCAGCAGGAACTCCGGCCGGCTCGGCTTTCCGAAGCGCTCGTTGCCCTCCATGAAGGTCTCGTAGAGCAGGATGCCGCCCGGCTGCAGCGCCGCGAACAGGGCGGGGAACAGCGGCCGGTGCAGGTAGTTGGTGACGACGATCGCGCCGAAGCGGCGGTCGGCCAGCGGCCAGGGCGAGCCCTCTTCGAGATCGGCGGCAAGCACCTCGACCGTGTCCGACGGGGCCAGCCCGCTCACGTCGCGATCGACCGCGGTCACGGGATGGCCGCGGCCGGCGAAGAACTCGGTGTGGCGGCCGTTCCCCGCGGCGAGATCGAGCACGGTGGCCCCTGGTGGCACGAGGCCGGCCCAGGCGGTGACCCACGAAGAAGGAGTCATGTCTTGCGCGCTCCCGTTCCCTTCAGGTTCAGCAGATTGCCCGACAGGATCAGCGCGGCGCCGAGGATCGTGAGCGTATCCAGCCGCTCGCCGTAGAGCAGCCAGCCGGCGAGGGCGGCCAGCGGCACGCGCAGGAAATCCATCGGCACGACGACGGTGGCATCGGCGTGGAGCATCGCGCGCGTCAGGCAGTAGTGGGAGAAGGTGCCGCAGAAGGCGATGACGATGATCCAGGCCCAGGCATAGGCCGAGGGCCAGCGCCACACCTCGAGCGCCGGCACCAGGCCGATGATCGACTGGATGAGCAGCATCCAGAACAGGATGGTGACCACGCTGTCGGCGCGGGTGAGCGACTTCACCATGGTCACCGAGATGGCGAAGCCGACCGCCGCGGCCAGCGCGATGATCTGGCCGGGCACGATCTCGTTGGTGCCGGGCCGCACGATGATGACGACTCCGACCACGCCCAGCGCCACCGCGAGGTTCTTCCACAATCCCATGCGCTCGCCCAGGAAGGCGACCGCCAGGATCGCGGTCCAGATCGGCATGGTGAACTCGATCGAGATGACCTGGGCGAGCGGGATCAGGGTCAGCGCCTTGAACCAGGCGAACTGTGCGCCGTAGTGGGCGATGTTGCGGCCGACCTGCTGCCAGGGGCGCTTGGTCTTGAGCTTGCCGAAGCCACCGGCGGCGTGGATCAGCGGATAGAGCATGGCGATGCCGATGACCGAGCGCATCTCCATGATCTGGAAGACGTCGAGCTCGCGCGTCGTCTCGCGGCCGGCGATCGCCATGACGAGCATGGCCGTCAGCCAGCCTGCCATCCAGAAGGCGGCCTTGAGGTTCGAGGGCTGCGGCTTGTCCATTGGCGGGTGTGAAGGGCTGTTTTTCACGTGGCGGGGCGCGACAATCGGCTCTTGCGTCCGGCCCGACAAGCCACCATTTTTCCGTCTGTCATGATTTTGTATCGCTTGCGCTGCGCCGATGGCCACGAGTTCGACAGCTGGTTCAAGGACAGCAAGACCTATGAACGTCAGGAGAAGAAATCCCTGATCGGCTGCGCCGTCTGCGGATCGGCGAAGGTCGAGCGTGCCCTGATGGCGCCCCGCATCGGCAAGAAGGGCAAGGACGCCGCGTTGCCGGCCGTCGTCGAGGCGCCTGCCGCGGAAACGCCCGCCGCGCCCTCCCCGGAGCAGCAGCAGATCGCGGCGCTCGCCCGCCACATGCCGAAGGAACTGCGGGAGGCCCTTCTCGCGGTGCGCGCCGAGGTCGAGAAGAACTGCGAGCATGTCGGCGACAAGTTCGCCGAGGAAGCCCGCAAGATTCACTATGGCGAGAGCGACAAGCGTGGAATCTACGGCCAGACCAGCGAAGATGAGGCCGAGGCCCTGGCGGAAGAGGGTATCGAGTTCGGCCGCCTTCCCTGGATCCCGCGCGGCAATTGAGCCGCCTCTGATTCCGTCATCCTGAGCGAAGCGCCAACGGCGCGCAGTCGAAGAATCTTTTTTCTGTTTCGGCACACCGTGCGCCGGAAAAGAGGTCCTTCGACTGCGCCGCCCCTCAGGTAGCTTCGCTCAGGACGACGGGATAGGGGGCTCCGACGCGCCGTCGGCCACACCGTACAGCATGTAGTTCACGTCGAGGTCGTTCCGGTTCAGCGACCATTTGCGGCTGAGAGGGGCGTAGACGACGCCCACGATCTCCTGGGGTTCGATGCCGCCGGCGCGCAGGCCGCGGGCGACCTCGGAAGGCTTGAGGAACTTCTTCCAGTCATGGGTGCCGCGCGGCAGCCAGCCCAGCACGTATTCCGCACCGGCGATGGCCAGCGCCCAGGCTTTTGCCGTGCGGTTGAGCGTCGACAGGAAGAGGAGCCCGCCGGGCTTCACCAGGCGGCCACAGGACCGCAGGAAGAGATCGACGTCGGCGACGTGCTCCACGATCTCGAGCGCCAGCACGACGTCGAACTGCGCGCCGCTTTCGGCCAGGGCCTCGGCCGTGCCCTCGCGATAGTCGATGGCGAGGTCCTGGCGCGCGGCGTGGACGGAAGCCGTCGCGATGTTGCGGGCCGACGCGTCGACGCCGGTGACCGACGCGCCGAGCCGGGTCATCGGCTCGCTGAGCAGGCCGCCACCGCAGCCGATGTCGAGCAGCGACAGGCCCTTGAGCGGCTCGCCGTTCAGGGCGTCCCGCTGCCAGTGGGCCGCGACCCGGTCGCGGATGTATCCGATCCGCACCGGGTTCAGCCGGTGCAGGGGCGCGAACTTGCCGGTGGGATCCCACCATTCGTCTGCGATGCGGGAGAAGCGCTCGATCTCGGCGGGATCGACCGTTCCGTCAGTGGGGATATGCGTGGTTTCGACCATGGCTACCCTTGACCCATATGGCGCCGCCGGTGTCTATAGCCCGCTTTCCGGGCAGGATCTTGCCCTTCGAGTGAATTCATGGCGCGCATCGTTCTGAAATTTGGCGGTACATCGGTCGGCGACACGGATCGAATCAAGAACGTCGCGCGCAAGGTGAAGGCCGAAGTCGCGCGTGGCAACGAGGTCGCGGTCGTGGTTTCGGCCATGTCGGGCGCGACCAACCAGCTCGTGAAGTGGGTGAACGAGATCTCTCCGCTGCACGATCCGCGCGAATACGATGTGGTCGTGGCGACGGGCGAGCAGGTCACGATCGGCCTGCTGGCGATGGCGCTGCAGCAGGAAGGAGTGAAGTCGCGGTCCTGGGTCGGCTGGCAGCTGCCGATCAAGACCGACGACGCCTACGCAAAGGCACGGATCGTCGAGATCGACACGGTCGAGATGGCGAGGACCATGGCGGCGGGCGAGGTTCCCGTGGTGCCGGGCTTCCAGGGTATTTCGCCCGAAGGTCGCATCACCACGCTGGGCCGTGGCGGCTCCGATACGTCGGCGGTGGCGCTGGCCGCCGCCCTCCAAGCCGACCGCTGCGACATCTACACCGACGTCGACGGTGTCTACACGACCGATCCGCGGATC
This sequence comes from Rhodospirillaceae bacterium, assembly GCA_009772935.1. Lineage (GTDB taxonomy): Bacteria > Pseudomonadota > Alphaproteobacteria > Reyranellales > Reyranellaceae > Reyranella. Next base: position 14,919 of record WOUR01000001.1, on the reverse strand, counting down.
GTCGAGAAGGCGCAGAAGATCGACCGCGTGACCTACGAGGAGATGCTCGAAATGGCGTCGCTGGGCTCGAAGGTGCTGCAGACGCGCTCCGTCGAGCTGGCGATGAACCATCATGTGCGCGTGCAGGTGCTGTCGTCCTTCGACGAGGCGCTTGGCAGCGACCTGCCCGGAACTCTGGTTGTGGACGAGGAAGAGATCATGGCCCAGGGCCTCGAGAAGTCCGTCGTGAGCGGCATCGCCTTCGCCAAGGACGAGGCGAAGATCACCGTGACCCAGGTGCCCGACCGGCCCGGCGTCGCGGCGGCCATCTTCGGCCCGCTCGCGGCGGCGAACATCAACGTCGACATGATCGTGCAGAACGTCTCGGTCGACGGCAGTTCGACCGACATGACGTTCACGGTCCCCAAGCCCGACCTCGCGCGTGCGGTGCAGCAGCTCGAGCGCGCCAAGGCCGAGCTGAAGTTCGCCGAGGTGAAGTCCGACCTCAACGTGTCCAAGGTCTCCGTGATCGGTGTCGGCATGCGCTCCCATGCCGGCGTGGCGCTCAAGATGTTCGAGACGCTGGCCGCCAAGGGGATCAACATCCAGGTCATCTCCACGTCGGAGATAAAGATCAGCGTTCTGGTGGCGGCCGAATACACCGAGCTCGCCGTGCGCGCCCTTCACACTGCCTATGAACTGGATGCCGCCTGATCGGCCCGGAACAACAGCCCTGAAGTCCAGCGGGGCTCTGCAAATTCGTCGGTAGGCAGTCCGGCGCGGGTCTTGCTATAAGCGGCGCATGGACGCCGCACTCGCCCACATGGCCTGCCTGAACGCCCGACCGACCCCGTCGGCGGCCGCGGCCTGGCGAGTTTGCGCCTGTATCATCGACCGCAGCTTCGTCGTCATCCGACTCAAGCATCCCGCGGTCTGACCATGGAGAGATCAACTCCCCTGGCCGGACCGCGAATGCTCCTCAAGCGGCTCCGGGACACGATGGCGCGTGCCGAGTCCGTCGAAGTCACGCTGAGCGAGGTCGTGCGCCTGGTCGCCAACGAGATGGTGGCCGAGGTCTGTTCGATCTACCTGCTGCGCGCCGGCGAAGTGCTGGAGCTGTTCGCAACCCAGGGCCTCAACCCCTCGGCCGTCCACACCACGCGGCTGCGGGTCGGCGAAGGTCTGGTCGGCGACATCGCCGCCCACGGAAGGCCACTCGCGCTCGACGACGCCCAGCACCATCCGCAATTCGCCTACCGCCCCGAGACCGGCGAGGAAATCTACCACTCGCTGGCGGGCGTGCCGATCGTGCGCGCCGGTCGGGTTCTGGGCGTTCTGGTGGTGCAGAACCGCACCCGCCGCCAGTACGACGAGGAAGAGGTCGAGACGCTGCAGACCATCGCCATGGTGCTGGCGGAACTGGTCTCGGCCAGTCACGTCGTCAGTCCCAACGAGGTCCAGCAGGTCGATGGCATCGGGCTTCTGCCGCTGCGTGTCGACGGTGTGCAGCTCACGCCCGGTGTCGCGATCGGCCGCGCCGTGTTGCACGAGCCCCGCATCGTCATCCAGCGCGTGGTGGCCGAGGATGTCGGGCAGGAGCAGGTCCGCTTCCTCGAGGCGCTGCGCGGCGTCCGCGAGGATGTCGACCGCATGCTCGAGGCGCACGACATGCAGTCGGGCGAGCAGCGTGAGATCCTCGAGACCTTCCGCATGTTCGTCGACGACCGCGGCTGGGCCGAACGGGTGCGCGAAGCCATCGATTCGGGCCTCACAGCCGAGGCCGGCGTCCAGCGGGCCTTCGACGATGTCCGCACGCGCCTCGGCCAGTCGACCGATCCCTACATCCGCGAGCGGCTGAGCGACCTGCAGGATCTCAGCAACCGGCTGCTGCTGCGCCTCACCGGCCGTGTCGCGACGGATCCCAGCACCTTGCCCGACGACATGATCGTGGTCGCCCGCGACATGGGGCCGGCCGAACTGCTCGACTACGACCGCAACCGCCTGCGCGGTGTCGTGCTGGAGGAAGGCTCGGCGCTCAGCCATGTGGCGATCGTGGCGCGCGCGCTCGACATTCCCGTGGTCGGCCGCGCGCCCAACGTGCTCGCCCGTGTCGAGGCCGGCGATCCGATCGTGGTCGACGGCGACAATGCGCAGGTGTTGGTGCGGCCGGCCGAGGACATTCTCCAGACGGTCTATCTCGCGCTCGACGCCCGCGCCGAGCGGCGCCGCAAGTATGCGGCCCTGCGCGACCTGCCGTCGGCAACGCGCGACCAGCGGCGCATCTCACTCAACATGAATGCCGGCCTGCTGATCGACATGCAGCATCTCGACGACACCGGCGCTGATGGAGTCGGCCTCTACCGGACCGAGATTCCGTTCATGGTGCGTTCGGAATTCCCCGATGTCGATGCACAGGCCTGGCTCTACGGTCGCGTGCTCGACCTCGCGGACGGCCGTCCCGTGACTTTCCGCACGCTCGATGTAGGAGGTGACAAGGTCCTTCCCTATATCGACTCGTTCGGCGACGAGAATCCCGCGATGGGATGGCGCGCGATCCGCATCGGGCTCGATCGTCCGGCAATGCTGCGCCGCCAGCTGCGTGCGTTGATCCTTGCGGCCAACGGTCGCCCGCTGTCGATCATGTTCCCCATGATTGCGGAGGTCACCGAATTGATACGGGCTCGTCACTTGCTCGATCTCGAAATGGATCGTGCGAGGCGTCGCGGCCAGGTGGTGCCGGAGCAATTGCGGGTTGGCGTCATGTTCGAAGTGCCGGCCCTGGCATGGCAGCTCGACAGCCTCCTGCCGCGCGTCGATTTCATCTCCGTGGGCACGAACGATCTCCTGCAGTTCCTCTACGCGGCCGATCGCGGCAACAGCCGCGTGGCCGGACGCTACGACAGTTTGTCCCCAGCCCTCCTTCGGCTGCTACATTTTGTAGTGAACAAAGTGCGTCCCGCCGGTGTGGACATCGCGGTGTGTGGCGAGATGGCGGGACGTCCGGTCGAGGCCCTGGCGTTGCTTGCGATCGGCGTACGTTCGCTGTCGATGTCGCCAGGCGCTATCGGTCCCGTGAAGGCAATGATCCGTTCGCTCGATCTCAACGATGCGGTTGGTTTCATGACCTCTGCGCTTGCGCAACCCGATCGTCCGATGCGTGAGACGTTGCGTCTCTTCGCAGCCGATCATGCGATCGAAATTTAACGACGAAAAGTCGAATCGCTTTTGCCCTGCCATGGGGCCTCTGCTAAGAGTCGCGACGAGGGGACAAGCAGGGAATTTCAATGCCGGATCAGGTTGACTGGCGGGCGATTGAGCGCGAGGCCGGACCGGGCCAAGCGGTCGGTCGACTCCTACGCGATCAACGCGAGGCGCGCGGTCTGGACCTGACTCAAGTCGAGAAGAGCATCCGCATCCGGCGCGCCCACCTCGAAGCGATCGAGGAAGGTCGCTACGATCAGCTTCCCGGCGCCGCGTACATTCCCGCCTTCCTGCGGGCCTATGCGGCCCATGTCGGTCTCGACCCCGAAAAGGTCATGACCGCCTATCATCTGTCGGGCGCCGTTCCCATCAAGCGTCCGGTCGCGCTGCCGGCGAATTTCCCGGTCGCCGACAGGCGTGCGCCAATCGGCCTCGCGGTCCTCACCGTCCTGCTCGTCGTCGGCGCCGGTTACGGCGTGTGGCACTACATGCCCCGCGATCAGGCCGTCGTGGCGCAGAAGGTGCCGCCCGTGCCGGATCGTCTTCTGTCCGAGCGTCCCAGCGCGCCGGCGCCCGCGGCCAATCCGTTCATTGCCCGGATGCCGCCCGCCCCGGCTGCGGAAACACGCACCCTCAACGGCTCGCTGCCCGCCCAGGTGTGGCCCGCCCAGGTGCTGCCCGCTCAGCGCGTCGAAAGCAGCACCGCGGCTCCGGCCGTACCACTGGCGCCGCCGCCGGTCGTCGTCGCCGTCCCCGCACCGCCGCCGCCGGTGGTGATGAATGTTCCATCGATCGGCCAGGCGCAGGCCGCCCAGCCGCCGGCGCCGGTCGAGCCGCCGCGCCTCGAGCCGACGAAACCGGTCGAGGAGGCCGTTGCCCGGCAGCCCGAGGCAGCGCCACCGCCCATTCCCGTCCGCGTCAACACGCCGATCAGCGTGAGGACCAACAGCTGGGTCGAACTGCGGGCGCCGAACGGCGACGTGCTGACGCAGACCTATGTGCGCGCCGGCGAAAGCTATGTCGTGCCCGCCGGAATCGCCTACCGCATCACCGAGGCCCGGTAGCAGCACCGCGCCTTTGTAAGGCCCGGCGGCTGGCGGAGGCGCGGCCTCGCCGCTACATTGCGTCCATGAGCATCAGACCGTACCGCGACATCCAGCGCCGCAAGTCGCGGCGCGTGATGGTCGGGTCCGTGCCGGTGGGCGGCGATTCGCCGATTACCGTCCAGACCATGACCAACACGCTGACCGCGGACGCCGACGCGACCATCGCCCAGATCCGCCGCTGCGAAGAGGTGGGTGTGGACATTATCCGCGTATCCTGTCCCGATGAGGACTCGACTGCGGCGCTGCCGAAGATCGTGCGGGCTGCCAAGGTCCCGATCGTGGCCGACATCCACTTCCACTACAGGCGCGCCATCGAGGCGGCAGAGGCGGGCGCCGCCTGCCTGCGCATCAACCCGGGCAACATCGGCAGCGCCGAGCGCGTGCGCGAGGTCGTCAAGGCCGCCAAGGACCACGGCTGTTCCATGCGCATCGGCGTCAACGCCGGCTCGCTGGAGAAGGACCTGCTCGAGAAGTACGGCGAGCCCTGCCCGGAGGCGATGGTGGAGAGTGCGCTCGACCATGCCCGCATCCTGCAGGACCACGACTTCCACGAGTTCAAGATCAGCGTGAAGGCGTCCGACGTCTTCCTGGCGGTCGCCGCCTACCAGCAGCTCGCCGACGCCTGCGACTACCCGCTGCATGTCGGCGTCACCGAGGCGGGCGGCACGCGCGCCGGCACGGTGAAGTCGTCGATCGGCATGGGCTCGCTCCTGTGGGCGGGCATCGGCGACACGATCCGTGTCTCGCTCTCGGCCGAACCCGAGGAAGAGGTCCGCGTCGGCTTCGAGATGCTGAAGGCGCTGAACCTGCGGCATCGCGGGGTCAACATCATCTCCTGCCCGTCCTGTGCGCGCCAGCAGTACGACGTCATCCGCACGGTCGAGGCGCTGGAGAATCGCGTCGCCCACATCACCACGCCGATGACGGTGTCGGTGATCGGCTGCGTGGTGAACGGGCCGGGCGAGGCGCGCGAAACCGACATCGGCTTCACCGGCGGCGGCTCGAACACCCATCAGGTCTACATTGCCGGCGTTCCGCATCATCGGCTGAAGGACGCCAACGTCGTCGACCATCTGGTCGAGCTGATCGAGAAGAAGGCGGCCGAGATCGAGGCGACCCGGGTGGAAGAAGCCGAGCGACATCGCGCCGCTGCCGAGTAGCGACCCAGGCCTTCCTTTCCCGACGTTCCTTCAAGGCGATTTCCCGTGAGCAAGATGCAACCCGTGCGTGGCACGCACGACCTCCTCCCCGACGACTACCGGCGCTTCGCGCATGTCGTCGACACGGCGCGCGACGTGGCGCGCCTCTACGGCTACCGCGAGATGGCGACGCCGATCTTCGAGTTCACCGAGCTGTTCGCCCGCGGCATCGGCGAGACGACCGACGTCGTGTCGAAGGAGATGTACACCTTCGCCGATCGCGGCAACGAATCGCTCACCCTGCGGCCGGAATATACGGCCGGCATCTGCCGCGCCTTCGTGTCGAACGGCGAGCTGGCGCAGCAGCTGCCGCTGAAGGTCTTCGCGGCGGGGCCGATGTTCCGCTATGAGCGGCCGCAGAAGGGACGGCAGCGCCAGTTCCACCAGATCGATCTGGAGGTGCTGGGCGCGCCCGAGCCGGGGGCCGACATCGAGGTGATCTCGGTCGCCGCCGACATCCTCGACCGGCTCACGATCCTCGACCGCTGCGTGCTCAAGATCAATTCGCTCGGCGACCCGGAAAGCCGGGCGGGCTATCGCAAGGTCCTGACCGACTACTATTCCGGTCACGTGGACAAGCTCTCCGAGGATTCGCGCAATCGCCTGGCGCGCAATCCGTTGCGCATCCTCGACAGCAAGGACGAGGGCGACAAGGCGCTCAACGCGAACGCGCCGAGCTTCAGCGATCACCTGAACCAGGTGAGCCGCGACTTCTTCAAGTCGGTGCAGGACGGGCTCAGGGCCGCCGGCATCGAATTCGAGGTCGATCCGGCGCTGGTGCGCGGCCTCGACTACTACACCCACACCGCCTTCGAGTTCGTGACGACCCATCTCGGTGCCCAGGGCACCGTGCTGGGCGGCGGCCGCTATGACGGGCTGATCGCCGAGCTGGGCGGCCCGCCGACCGCCGGCATCGGCTGGGCGGGCGGCATCGAGCGGCTGATGATGCTGGCCGACGAGCCCCGGCCCCTGCCGCGGCCCGTGGTCATCGCGCCGCTCGGCGCGGCGGCCGAGGCCAAGGCGCTCGGCATCGCAAGGAGCCTGCGCAAGCAGGGCATCGCCGTCGAACAGGACTATCGCGGCAACATGAAGCGGCGCATGCAGCGGGCCAACAAGCTCAATGCCCGCGCCGCGCTGATCATCGGCGACGACGAACTGGCCAAGGGCGTCGCCCAGCTCAAGGACCTCGACAGCGGTGCCCAGCGCGAAGTGCCGTTCGAGACTCTCGCGGAAGCCCTGAAGGTCTGAGATGTCGCTGTTGCTGAAACTCAACCAGATCGTGACTCGTCATGCCGAGCTGCAGGCGGCGTTGTCCGCCGGCACGCTCGATTCGCAGAAGTTCGTCGCGGCCTCGAAGGAATATGCCGACCTCGGCCCGCTGGTCGAGGCGGTAAACGAATGGCACAAGGCCGAGCGCGAATTGAAGGATGCGGAGGCGATGGCCGCCGATCCCGACATGAAGGCGATGGCCGAGGAAGAGGCGGAGGAACTGCGCAAGCGCCTGCCGGAGCTGGAACGCACCGTGAAGCGCATGCTCCTGCCGAAGGACGCAGCCGACGAGAAGAACGCCATCCTCGAAATCCGCGCCGGCACCGGCGGCGACGAGGCGGCGCTGTTCGCGGCCGACCTGTTCCGCATGTACCAACGCTATGCGGCCGAGAAGGGCTGGAAGTTCGAGGTCATGGAACTGTCCGATACCGGGATCGGCGGCTATCGCGAGGCGATCGCCACGGTGACGGGGCGCAACGTCTTCGCGCGCCTTAAATTCGAATCCGGCGTCCATCGCGTGCAGCGCGTGCCGGCGACGGAGGCCCAGGGCCGCATCCATACGTCGGCGGCGACGGTGGCGGTGCTGCCGGAGGCCGAGGAGGTCGACATCAAGATCGACGAGAAGGACCTGCGCATCGACGTGTTCCGCGCCTCCGGACCCGGTGGCCAGTCGGTGAACACGACCGATTCCGCGGTCCGCATCACCCACATCCCGACCGGGGTGGTGGTCAGCCAGCAGGACGAGAAGAGCCAGCACAAGAACCGCGCCAAGGCGATGAAGATCCTGCGCGCTCGCCTCTACGACGCCGAGCGCCAGCGTCTCGACGACCTGCGTTCTGCCGATCGCAAGGGCCAAGTCGGCAGCGGCGACCGCAGCGAACGTATCCGCACCTACAACTTCCCGCAGAGCCGGGTGACCGACCACCGCATCAACCTCACCCTCTACAACCTCGCCGAGGTGCTGGACGGGCGCGGGCTGGACGCCATTATCGATGCGCTCACCGCCGACGACGAGGCCTCGCGGCTGGCGGAACTCGCGGCCTAGAGGTGGCGGAGGGCGCCTCCTACGCTGCGCTCCTGCGCGATACCGCCGTCGCCCTGACGGCGGCCGGGATCGACAATGTACGCTTCGAGGCCCGCCTGCTGCTGAGCCACGCGACCGGTCTGACGATCGAGCAGCTGATTTCCCGAGGCCCCGATGCGGCGCCCGCCGCCGCGGCCGCGACGCTGCGCGAACTCACGGCGCGGCGGGTGCGGCGCGAACCGATGGCCTACATCCTGGGCGAGCGGGAATTCTGGGGACTGCCGTTCAAGGTCTCGCCGGCGGTCCTCGTTCCACGTCCCGACAGCGAGACGGTGATCGAGACAGTGCTCGACCTGCTGCCCGACCGCAGCCGGAAGCTGCGGATCCTCGACCTCGGCCTGGGATCGGGCTGCCTGCTGCTCACCCTGCTGCGGGAGTACCCGCAGGCGACTGGGGTCGGGATAGATGCCTCGGAGGCGGCGCTCGCCATCGCCCGGGCCAACGCCGAGGCACTCGGTGTGGCGTCGCGCGCGCGCCTCGCGGCGGGGGACTGGCGGCAGACCGGCTGGACGGACCGACTGGTCGACCAAGCGGAGGGGCCTTTCGACCTGCTGGTCTCCAATCCACCCTATATCGAGAGCGCCGAGGTGGACGGGTTGATGCCCGAGGTGGCGGCCCACGAGCCGAGGCTGGCCCTCGACGGCGGTGCCGATGGACTTGCGGCCTATCGCATCATCGTGGCGGCGTCGCCGGCGCTGGTTGTTCCGGGCGGTTGGGCCATCGTCGAGGTTGGAGAGGGGCAAGCCCCTGCAATCGCATCCCTTTTCACCGCCGCGGGCCTTGCACCCCGCCCGTCTCGCAGGGATCTCGGCGGGATCGAACGGGTTGTGCCGGCCCAGCATTAATAGGTTGGCAATCGGGAGGAATGGGACTAGGTTCCTTTCACCCCTTGGGGGGGAACTGGTCCGACCGGTCTATGGCGGCGGACACCAAACCCCCTGAATTCAGCCGTGACGGCGCCCGGGCAGGGCAGGGGGGGAATTAACAACAACATCCGTCCGGCGTGTAACTGGCCCTAGGTTAATGAGACCAAACAATCGTCAGCGGTCGCGCGGCGGTCGCAGTGGTGGCGGCGGTGGCGGCGGTGGCAACAGCCACCATCACAAGCCTCAGCATCACAACCCCAATCGCCCGCCCAATCGAAACCAGATTTTCGATAGCAGCGGCCCCGACGTCCGGGTTCGGGGCAATGCGCATCAGGTTTTCGACAAGTACCAGTCGCTCGCCCGTGAGGCAGCGTCCTCCGGCGATCGCATCCTGGCTGAATCCTATTGGCAATATGCCGATCACTATTACCGGATGATCCAGGCCCAGGGCGGCTTCGTCCAACGCAACAACCTCGGTTGGGGTGAAGGCGGCGAGGAAGGCCAGCAACCCGGCCAGCCGGGGCAGCAGCAAGCCCAGCCCGGTGGACAGCCGCAGCAGAACGGCAACGATCATGCGCCGTCCAACGAGCGCGGCGGTCGTGGCGAACAGCCCGATCAGGGACGGGGCGATGACGGCCCCTCCGATCCGAGCCAATCCGAACATCGTCAGGCCGAACATCGTCAGGCCGAACATCGTCAATCCGATCGCCAGTCCGACACTCGTCAGTCGGAGGGCCGCCAGTCCGATCGTCAGTCCGAACGCCGCTCGTCTGAGCGACGCCAGGCGGAGCCCGTTGAAGAGGAGCCCGGCCTGAACGGGGTCGCCTTCCTTCAGAAGGGCCGCACGGTCTCGGGCAATAACGACCCGGCAGCCGAGGAGCAGCCCGAAGTGCCGGAGTTCGTTCCGGCCAGTGGCGGCCGGCGCGGCTGACCGGCCATCGCCGATCCATCTCCTGAAAAGCCGCCCGCCGGCGGCCGCCGGCGGGCGTTTCTTCTTTTGGGCTAAAGGTGGACCAGCGTCGGCGCGACGAAGGCCAGGACCGTGAACCCGAACCCCATCACGCCCAGGCCGACGGACAGGAACGTCAGCCAGATCACCGAGGTGAGGGCGGCGGCGCCCGCCAGCACGATGGCGAGTTGGAAGCAGGCCGAGCCATATTCGAACATGTGATAGGCGGCCATCGACCGGTCGCGATGTTGCTCCTTGGCCTTGGCCCGGGCCGCCAACTCCTTGCGGCCCTCGCCGGTCTCGGGCTCGGTATCGTAGCGCTGCGCCGTCTGGCGCCACCGGTCGGCCTGGGCCTTGAGCGCGGGCGGCATGGGCGCCGGACCATCCTTGTAGGTGGCTTCGGCTTCTTCGGCGGCGGTGCGCAGGGTCGTCTGCCGGACGGTCTTGGACTGGAAGAACGACCACAGGTTGGAGGCGTCGATATGGCTCGACAGGGCATTCGTCTGTGAGCTCTTGCCGCCCATCTCCGACACCGCCAGCAAGGCGGCGAGGATGGCCACCAGCAGGGCGATCCTCTTGTTCGAGCTGTCGATGTGTCCGTGTCCGCCTGACATTCAGTGCTCCGTGTCCCAACTGCCGGGCAGTCTTAACCGACGTCCGATACAGGTGAAAGTCGCACGCCACGTAGGGCCTTGCAGCCCGCCGATCCGATACCATATCGCCTGCAGGATGCTTCTTCGGGGGGTCCGCTCTTCCGCCCGCCGCTCGACGGGGGCGTAAAGGAAAGGGTTGAGTAATGAATCAGGAAAAATATACCGAGCGCATGCGGGGCTTCCTGCAGAGCGCGCAGATGCTGGCGCTCCGTGAGGGCCATCAGCGACTGATCCCAGACCACATTCTGAAGGTCCTGCTCGACGACCCGGAAGGCCTCGCGGCCAACCTGATCGGCTCGGCGGGCGGCGATTCGCGCGCGGTCTACCGCGCCGTGGAAGCCAACCTCGCCAAGCAGCCCAAGGTCGAAGGTCAGGGTGCCGGCCAGATCTACATGGCGCCGGAGACCGCGCGCCTGTTCGAACAGGCCGAGGCGATCGCCGAGAAGGCCGGCGATTCGTTCGTCACGGTCGAGCGGATGTTGATCGCGCTGGTACTCGCCAAGGGCACACCGGCGGCCGAGGCGCTGGCCACGGGTGGCGTGAAGCCTCAGGCCCTCGAGAAGGCCGTGCAGGAGCTGCGCAAGGGCCGTACGGCCGACTCGGCCTCGGCCGAGGACAGCTACGACGCGCTGAAGAAGTACGCCCGTGACCTCACGCAGGCCGCCCGTGACGGCAAGCTCGACCCGGTGATCGGCCGCGACGAGGAGATTCGTCGCGCCATCCAGGTGCTGAGCCGCCGGACCAAGAACAACCCGGTGCTGATCGGCGAGCCCGGCGTCGGCAAGACCGCCATCGCCGAGGGTCTCGCGTTGCGCATCGTCAACGACGACGTGCCGGAATCGCTCAAGAACAAGAAGCTGATGGCGCTCGACCTCGGCGCGATGGTCGCGGGCGCCAAGTTCCGCGGCGAGTTCGAGGAGCGTCTCAAGGGCGTGCTGTCGGAAATCTCGTCGGCCGAGGGCGAGATCATCGTCTTCATCGACGAGCTGCATACGCTGATCGGCGCCGGCAAGGCCGACGGCGCGATGGACGCCTCCAACATGCTGAAGCCCGCGCTCGCGCGCGGCGAGCTGCATTGCGTGGGCGCGACGACGCTCGACGAGTATCGCAAGCATATCGAGAAGGATGCCGCCCTCGCGCGGCGCTTCCAGCCCGTCTTCGTGGCCGAGCCGACGGTCGAGGACACGATCTCGATCCTGCGCGGCATCAAGGAGAAGTACGAGCTGCATCACGGCGTCCGGATCGCGGACTCCTCGATCGTGGCCGCGGCGACCCTGTCGAACCGCTACATCACCGACCGGTTCCTGCCGGACAAGGCGATCGACCTGATGGACGAGGCGGCGAGCCGCATCCGCATGCAGGTCGACAGCAAGCCGGAGGCGCTGGACGAGCTCGACCGGCGCATCATGCAGCTCAAGATCGAGAAGGAAGCGCTCAAGAAGGAAAGCGACTCCGCGTCGCGTGACCGGCTCGAGCGTCTCGAGAAGGAGTTGTCGGAACTCGAGGAGAAGTCTGCCGCGCTGACTGCGCAGTGGACGTCCGCCAAGGACAAGCTCGCCGACTCGCAGAAGGTGAAGGAGCAGCTCGACAAGGCGCGCTCCGAGCTGGAAGTGGCCCAGCGCCGCGGCGAACTCGCCAAGGCGGGTGAGCTGGCCTACGGCGTGATTCCCGACCTCGAGAAGAAGCTCAAGGAAGCCGAGACCCAGGAGGTCGCGGGCGGCAAGGGCGTCAAGGAAGAGGTCATGCCCGAGGACATCGCGGCCGTCGTGTCGCGGTGGACCGGCGTGCCCGTCGACAAGATGCTGGAAGGCGAGCGCTCCAAGCTCCTGCGCATGGAAGAGGAGATCCACAAGCGGGTGATCGGCCAGGACGAGGCCGTCGTCGCGGTGGCGAATGCGGTGCGTCGCGCCCGCGCGGGCCTGCAGGACCCGAACCGTCCGATCGGTTCGTTCCTGTTCCTGGGTCCGACGGGCGTCGGCAAGACCGAGCTCACCAAGGCGATCGCGGCGTTCCTGTTCGACGACGACAACGCGATGGTGCGCATCGACATGAGCGAGTTCATGGAGAAGCATGCCGTCAGCCGCCTGATCGGCGCCCCCCCGGGGTATGTCGGCTACGATGAGGGCGGTGTCCTCACCGAGGCGGTGCGCCGGCGGCCCTACCAGGTGGTGCTGTTCGACGAGGTCGAGAAGGCGCATCCGGACGTGTTCAACGTCCTGTTGCAGGTGCTCGACGACGGTCGCCTGACCGACGGGCAGGGCCGCACGGTCGACTTCAAGAACACGCTGATCATCCTGACGTCCAATCTCGGCAGCTCGCATCTGGCGGCCCTGAAGGACGGCGAGTCCGCCGAGTCGGTGCGCGAGCAGGTCATGGAGGAGGTGCGCCGGGCGTTCCGTCCGGAGTTCCTGAACCGTCTCGACGAGATCCTGCTGTTCAACCGGCTCAGCCGGGCTCACATGACGGACATCGTCGAAGTGCAGATGCAGAAGCTGCTGAAGCTGCTGGCCGAGCGCAAGATCGAGTTGAAGATCGACGGCAAGGCGCTGCAGTGGCTGGCCAACCGCGGCTACGACCCGGTCTACGGGGCGCGGCCGCTGAAGCGGGTGATCCAGCGCAGCCTGCAGAATCCGCTGGCGACGCAGCTTCTCGAAGGCCGGATCCACGACGGCGACACCGTCGAGGTCGGGGTCGAGAATGGAGAGCTGACGGTCGGCGGCGAGCGTGTGATGAGCGACGCTGCCGACTGAAGAACGCTAGTTGCTTCTCGCGACCAGCGGCGGCGCAGGTTCCTTGGGAGCCTGCGCCGTTTTCTTTGGCGCGGGCTTGGGTTTTGCGGGCTCGACGGCCACCGGGGCATTTCGCAACTGGGCGAGATACTGCTTCGCCAGGGCGTGGAAACGCGCCGCGTCTTTGCCGCTGACGGTGCCGCGCATGGCGAACTTCTGGGTGAGCGGATTGACGTGTTTGCCGCCCTTCAGGAACTCGTAGTGAAGGTGCGGACCGGTCGACATGCCGGTCGATCCCACGAAGCCGATCACCTGGCCCTGGCGCACCTGGACGCCCGGCTTGATGCCCGGTCCGACGCGGGACATGTGGGCGTAGGCGGTCGCCACATCGTGCGTGTGCTGCAACTTCACGTAGAGGCCGTAACCGCCGTTCGGCCCGGCCGCGACCACCCTCCCGTTGCCGGCCGCGAGGATCGGCGTGCCCGGGGGCGCCGCGAAATCCACGCCGGCATGCAACGCACTGAAGCCCAGGATGGGATGCTCGCGCATGCCGAAGCGCGAGGTGATGCGTGAGGCATCCATCGGCGTGCGCAGGAAGGAGCGCACCACGCTTTCTCCCTGGGGATTGTAGAAGCCGTCGGCCCCACCCTGGGGGCGATAGCGCATGACGACGACCGTGCGCTTCATCAGCCGGAGCTCGCCCGCCACGAGGCGGCCGGGATGGGTGACCTTTCCATCGCTCGTCACCAGCTGCTCCAGCAGCACGGTGAACTTCTGCCCCTGCTTCAGCTCGCGCTGGAAATCGACGTCGTAGGAGAGCGCGCGTACGAACTCGACCATCGCGGCGGAAGGCGCGCCGGCCTTGACGCCGCTCTGCTGCAGCGAGCCCTCGCGCTCGCCTTCGACGCGCACGATGCGCGGGCTGACCTTGTAGATCTTCTCCTCGGCATCGTAGCTGCCGTCGTCCTTGCGGCTGACGATGTACTCCCGTTCGGGTTGAGGCCGGACAGACAATGCCAGCACGCGTGGCGTGTCGGGCTGCTCCGCAATCGTCTGCATCGTGAGCTCGATCGTCTCGCCGACCGCAAGCCGCCGCTTCTTCAGAAGCGACTGGAGCTTCTCCGCGACCTGCTTGCGCTCGGCCTCGGCCACGTCGATGTCGGCCAGCATCTTCTCGACCGTGTCGCCCTTCTCGAGGCGCAGGGTGAGTTCGTAGATGTCGCTGGCCGGCGGCTCGGCGTCGGCGGTGGGCGCTTCCGGCGGCTTCAACTGGAAGCCGCGGAGATCGAGCGGGGCCGGTTTGCCGAAGTCGGCCGCCGTCACGGGCGGAGCCGGCTGCGAATCGGCCAGGACCAGAGGCGCGGGGGCAGCCTGGGCCGGTCCTGCGGGGGGCGGCGCGGCTGGCACCGGAACTGGCGGGATCGTCGGAACCCTCGGCGGTAGCGAGGCGATGTCCGGGTTCGATCGGTGACTGAGGACGAGCCCTCCCATCGCCAGGCCGATGACGCCGATTGCAAAAAGGACAGGCCGAAACAGCCCGAAAGTCATTTTTCTGGGGCTTTCCGGCCGGTCCGACGGAGAGGGGAGATCCGTCATGACCGCTGACCTATTGTAGGCCCGGTGGGTCCAGGCTTCGGGTTAGGGATAGTGCCCGACCGGAAAATCTGTGCTCGCCGGCCGCTCTCTACATATTGATGCCGGAAACGCTTCTGGCGCACAACAATACAATAGGTACGACGGGATTTTTGACGACTCCGAGTCATCGTTACGGATTCGTAAATTTCCCGTTGACGGTCTTTGGGGGTACCCATATAAGCCCGGCTCCCGACGACGACGGCGGCGCCGAGACGGCCTCAGAGAGGAGGCGGTCAGGATCGAGAGATC